>JAEUSB010000049.1 GCA_016788865.1 Leptospirales bacterium | reverse complement strand
CCTGCGGACTATTATCAAACTGCTTCCAGATCATGCACTTCGTGGATCTGAAGGAAAACGGAACAATGGATGTAATCTGGAGTTTCCGTTTCTCCAAGGCCCTTGAAGAAATGGGTAAGGGAGACAAGAAAGGCGGGCTATCGGAAGGTATTGAAAAGGGAAAGAAAGAAATCCCGGAGAAGCTCAATGGCATCGTTCAGAATCTGAAGGTGGAAGCCATTCAAACCGAGTTTGATTCCGGAATTCAGATATCATTTGCAGTGCCAAACTTTGCCAGGGTGGATGCCGCAAAGCTTCAATCGGAGGATTTTCCCTATGTTCCTTCCCTGGACACCCAGAAGAAGCAATTGGTATTTCGCTTTCAGCCAATGAAGAAAGACAAGAAAGAGGAGCCGAGTCCGGACGCTGGGCAGGCCAAGAAAAGAGAGACCCCGGATGCCCCGGAAGAATCCCCTCCCAAGGAAGAGAGTATGGACCAAATGGGACAGCAATTGGGAAAAGTATTTCTATCTTCTGTTCGATATCAGATAATACTCGGCAAAACGCTCAAGCCATCAGGTGCTATCGTCAGACAGGGAGAGACCCAGAGAAAACTGGAAGTTCAGACGCTCGGCGAACAAAGCCTGGTCGACCTGCCGCTCTTTGCGCTATACGGCGACAAGGAACAACCGTTTGAATTGGTCATTCAACTGAAGTAGATCGCGGCTATTTGAATTGGGGGAATTAATGAAACTGAAACTCAAAATTTGCTTAATCGTTCTGGTGGGAATGACAGCTCCTTCAACCTGGGCACAAGCGGGCTGCATTGGGAGTTCGTGCAGCGTGATTCCGTTCAATCAGGATAGTCTGAACAATCTGTACTTTCAATTTCAGTATCAGTACACGAATCAGCTGTTTGAGCAAATTGCTAAAGCCGGTACAATGGCCAACATAAGCGGTCCGCCTATCGGCACTGTGAACCTGCAAAAGTTTACGGTTGGCGGTGATGTGGGCGCAGGCTACGTTCCGGTAACCAAGCGCAACATTGCATTGAATGGAGTAGGTACGTTTCAGGATGTACCCAGTGGCGGGGCATATGCCATGCCCAGAGTTTTTGCCGGAGTCAACCTGGGATATCTTACTGGCTCGCCTTATGATCCAACCGAGGGGGGCCCGACGCCATCGATGCTCTCGCTCGCGCGACTGGATATCTACCTTCAGGGCGTGGACGCAAGAAGGAGATCGCATTTTGACAATGGCAACGGAAAGCTTGCTTCCGGATTCTACAACCGCGGCATCGACGTCAGGTATCATCTAGTTGAAGGTTCGGAAATTCTCGGCGGACCGCTCCTACGTTTTCTGGGCGTCTCGCTCGGTTGGAGTTACCACGTCTCTCGGTTTGACATTCGCGCGCAGCAATTCCAACGCTATAAGATTGCTACATTCGGTGGAAGCCAGGTGTTCTGGGATGGATACAACTATCTCTATTTTGACGGACGCATCCGATCGACCTCGGCGGAACTTGCAACCGGTCTCCAACTTCTGTACTTCTTGAATCTCAGTGTTGGTGGCGGTGTTTCGCGCAACTCTGGCAACGCGGAATTCAACCTGGGGCGGGTCGGTCCTGTCTATGGAATTGGAGACCTGACGAGCGCTGCGTTGTCTGCCTCCAACGTTAACTTTCTGTCAAATGCATTCAACTCTTACTTGTATCTGAATATCTCAGGTAAAGGCAAGGTTCCGAGGTACCTGCCGTATGCAAAAGTCGGTGCGGACATTAACCTTTGGGCGCTCAAGATTTTTGTCGAGGGCCTGAGTGGTCGGCATGTCTTCGGGGCTAATGCTGGTGTTCGGGTTCAATTCTGACTTCGCAGAAGAGCACCCTGACGCGAATCTGATCTGACTCGTATAGGGTCAGATTCAGAAGCATTCAATCACAAAGCCGGGGCGTCATTCCGTCACCGGCTCAAATCCGAAGGCCACCTCAAATATCAACTTCTTCCTGAGGCCGGCAGACTTGCAGACCATGGTCCCCAGTGACTTTTGCAGCGAAGCCGGAATGTTTGAGAGAAGAGATCCGATCCGTGTTTGCTTCTGCTCTCCATAAGCTGCATCACAAAGCTGCCGGTATTTGGAGAGCTGTTGGGCGTCAAATCGACCTGCGCGCAAAGCTTCATCCGCAACAGCAGCAGCAAATGCTCCTGTTTCAATCGCGGGACGAATCCCTTCTCCGGCCCATTTGGAAGCAAACCCACCAGCGTCCCCAATCAGCATGAAACGATCTCCGAACAGTTTGCGCGGTACTTCATCATAGAGCTTGTATGCATGCCTGCCAAAACCAACGAGCTGATCCTCAATCCCGTTTAGCCTTCCAAGCTTCCGCAGCAGCTCCATGAAGGGTTGTCGGTGCTCGTCAAGTTGACGCGTCTTGTGACTGAAACGGCCAATACCAATATTGAGCCAGTCACCTTTGGTTACGTACCATGCGTAACCATAGAAATCCGGTTCCGGAAATAGCTCGGTTGTTCCATAGTAAGGTGTGAGTTTCTTTAGAACGTCAGCGCCGATCCTGGTCTCTGATTCCGTTGCCTGAATGATCGTTTCTTCCTTGGATTTCTCACCCCATTGGCGTGCCACGGGGCACCCGGTTCCACCGGCGCCAATGATCAAGCGGGCCGTCCATGATTGCCCGTTTTCTGCGCGGACTGTTATATATCCCTCGGGCCCGTCGACCCGTTCGATCGCCTTGATCCGTACGTCCTGGAGGAACGTTGCACCTTCGCTTTCCGCCCGCTTCGCGAGGAAAGCATCAAATTCTGTCCTGATTATACCATAACTTGCAGTTGTGGGAAAATCTGTTACGTAGTACTTATCATTAAGCACGACCGAACCGGAGGCAAATGGTTGAATCGTGTGCGGATAGTCGCCTGGCTTCAGGTCCAGCAATTTCAATGCAGGGGGTGTTATCCACCCGGCGCATATCTTCAGACGTGGAAACCTCTGACGATCCAACATCAGAGTTTTCCAACCTGACCGGACTAACTTCCGTGCCGCGTTTGAACCACCTGGCCCGGCACCAACAACGATAGCATCAAAATCAGGTGTCATGCTATTTGTACCATGCCTGGCGCGTAAGTGGCGCTTCGTTGTCTCTTCCGTTGCTCAACAAGACCTGGAAGAGTAGCAGCTCATCATGGCGAAAGCCCGCTGCTGCAGAGCGTAAATACAGCCGGAACATCCGCACAAAAGCCTCCCCGTATTGATCTCTAATCTTCTTCACATTCTTCTCCAAACGCAGGGCCCAATGATCGAGGGTCAATGCATAATGATAGCGCAAGTTTTCCACATCAACAACGTGAAGCTCGCCAGGAACCTCTTGAACGGGTGTGATCATTTCTGCGAGCGAAGGGATGTAGCAGCCGGGGAAAATGTACTTCTCAAGCCACGGATCTGGCTTTTTGGGCTTGATTCGGCCAATGGAGTGAACCATTGCCATTGCTCCTGTTTTCGTGGAGCGCTGGATGATGTCGTATAACGTGCGATAATTTTCAAGCCCCACGTGCTCAAGCATCCCGATTGAGACAAACTTGTCATACTTCTTACCCGAATCGGGAATTGTTCGATAGTCATCCAGAACGTACTCAACCTGTGAGCTCTTTATTCCCATTTTCTTGGCGCGCGCCCGGGCAAATTCGATTTGTTCTTTAGAGATGTTGTAGGAACGAATGCTGACGCCGTATTTCCTGGCCGCATACAGGGCAAATCCTCCCCATCCGCATCCTGCTTCCACTACCGTGTCACCCTTTTTCAGACGTACCTTGCGACAGACATGCTCAAGTTTTTGAAGCTGGGCCTTTTCCAGACTGTCACCAGGGCTCTTGAAATAGGCGCAGGTATACTGCATTTCCTTGTCGAGCCAGAGTGAATAGAAGTCGTTCCCCAGATCATAGTGTGCCTGGATATTCTTGCGTGAGCCTTCGCGGGTGTTCCGGCGTGAAAGGTATGCAATCAGGAACTTGATTTTTTCGGCGAGCGTTGGCTTGAGGCCACCATGCAGAGCTCGGTAGCCCAGGTGGACGGCATCATGAATGTCACCTTCAACATCAATTTCCTCGCGCATGTACGCTTCGCCAAACCCGAGACTGGCCTGGCGCATAACGTCATTGAGTGCATTTTCCGTTTTGAAATGAACAACAAATGCCGGCTTCCCTTTGCCGTGAGTATGAACGGTCCCGTCGGGCAATTTTATCTGGAAAGGTTGCTCAAATTCTAGTGTGGTTAATATGTTCAGGAGCGACATGACCTCAACGTGCAAAAGCGCCCGGAACGGTCGAGCTTTTTGGCAGGAAAAGGAACGATAACGCGGCGTCATCCGGCGCGGAACACCGGAAGACGCTGCTTTTGTTTATTACTCGGCGCGACCGATGACGAACGTCATATTCGTCGTGGCGGAGCCACCGATGTTGAGCATGATTCCATTCTTAGCGTCTGGAACCTGGTACTCGCCTGCCTGTCCGGTCACCTGCTTGAAAAGATCAAGCCCCATCCGGACCCCGGAGGCACCAACCGGATGTCCGGCTCCAATCAGTCCACCGGACGGATTGATAGGCTTCTTGCCGGGTTTCTTTGCTCCTTCGAGAGCAATCTTTCCATCTTCGATTGCCTGGTATTCATCTCCGGGCTTGGTCAAACCAAAGGCAGAGATCGCAGCGTACTCACTCGAGGTAAAGCAATCATGCGTTTCGATTACGTCGATCTGATCAATGTCCACGCCAGCACGGCGGTATGCATCAACAACAGCCTGACGTGTCCACGGAAGAATGTAGTCCTTTCCTTTTGACTCCTCGACTTTGGATTCAAAAGTGATTGGAGCCACGCGGTGACCCCATCCACGAAGAATAGCCAGTTTATTCATTGGCACTCCCTTCTTTTGCGCAAACTGCTTTGCGTAGGTTGGGGACGCCATGACGAGAATTGCAGCACCATCCGTTACCTGGGAGCAATCTGAAATACACAGGCGTCCACCCACGGCCGCATTGTATTTGCTACCGCGATCCTTTGCCTGCTCTTCACTCATATACCAGGTTCTGGTCTGCGCAAGTGGATTGAGTTTTGCGTTTGCGTAGTTGATGCGCGAGATTTCTGCGAGAGCGTCCATCACACGCTGCTCCCCAACACCCTGGGCCCTTTCAACGATCACGTCGGCCAGGCGACCGAAAAGTTTTGGGAATGGGAACTGAACGCCTTTGGCTTCTTTCTCATAGTAGGCAGCGGTTCCCAGGAAATCTCCACCGACTGAGGAACTGACAGTCTTCATGACCTCGATTCCGAGTACGACAGCTACTTCATAGTCTCCACCACGAAGACGGGCGGCCGCCGCATCCATGGCAACTGAGCCCGATGCGCAGGCAGCTTCATAACGCGCTCCTGGAACACCATAGAAGGCCGGGTTCACTTCAGTCAAGAAAGCGCCCAGATGACCCTGCTGTGTATACTGCTCTGCATCGAAATTTCCAACGAACACAGCAACTTTGTTTTCTTGATTCAAACGTTTGATTTCTTCATATTCAAGTCCGACTGCAGCCAGACCATCTTCCACGACTTCTCGCATCATCGACATGAAAGTCTTGCCTTCCTTGCTCCAGTTCCTCGAAAAATCGGTTTGGGCTCCGCCCAGAATGTAAGGATTGTTCATACTTGCACACAAGCGTCCGCAAGAGGGAGCGTCAATATTATTTTCCAGGAAAGGCCTTCAGACTGACCCCTGGACCTTCTTATTTCGGCTCAAAAGACGGGTTTCCGGTGGTTTTTCTCGATTTGCGGGAATCCCTCTATTTTGGTCTGGGTTCGCCGTCTTTCCATTCAAACCATACGGGATTCACTCCGTATTCGTCAGAATGGCCTGCGAGAAAGCTGCACGACTTTGAGCACGTTACCGAATCCGACAAGACCCACCCTTTGAACACATACTCGGCCGGAGCTTTTCCGTTCCTCTTCAGTAACGTCTGATAGCCCCGCTTTAAGGTGGTGCCAAAGGTAGGATCCCAGGAATACTTCTCCTGATAATTAACGGTAACTTCCAGGGAAAAGGACGGATCATCTGCCATTGTCGGATTCGCAAGGACCACTACGGATCCGAGCGATGCGTCACGCCAGAAGAGCTGGGCGCAGCCTGATAGGGAAAGCAGCAGCAAGCAGCAGAGTTGCAAACGGGGATATCCCCGGACAATTCCTTGCGCCATGCACCTCATTGCTGGTTTGCCGCTTCTTCGAGCTGCCTGATTTTCTCGCGTGCCTCGTCTGTCGAATTTGGCCTGTCAGAGAAATCAGTCGCACTGTATGATCGAGTGGTGTAGGTTAGGGTATTGAATGGGATGTACATCAGGGGAGGCTCGTTCAGTGGCGGAGTGTTTGTAATTTGCTCCATCTTTGAGGGATCGCCCAGCCAGCTCGGCGGAAACGGCATGATCTCACACGTGCCACGAAGATCTCGCAGCTGGAACTTACCGGCGTAACCGCCGTCTCTAAAAATCTTTCCAAAGAAATTGAAGGATACAATTTGCCGACCTGGGCTGAGGATCTTCTGGACCACGACCCAATGCGTTGGTTCGTCTTCATCCAGAGAATACAGATTTGCCTGCAGATTGTAGCGACATTCCTTGCGCACATCAAGCGGAACATCAATTACCAATGAACCATCCTGCAGTCGTTCGGAAAACTGGTTCGAGAACTCGGCCGGAGCTTTGGGGCTGGAGTAGAAGCTCTGCTGGAGTATCACCGGATCTTTGAGGCCTGTGATGCTTGCTTTGACCTTGAGGGTAAGTGTACCCCAGTTCAGTCGATCACCTGAGGGTGCCTTCCAGGTGAATGTGGTAATACCGTCAGACGCCTTTGAATCCGGCGCGGCACCGGCATCGTTGTATGGCGCACTGCCAAGGCCTTTCGATCCAAACATCAAATCACTCTCGATTTCTGCGCTGGAGATATTATACGGGATGGGCGCCCCATTTTTTGTAACTTTGAGCGTGGCCACCATTGTATCGCCTTCAGTTATTGTGTGGCGATTCAAAGTGAACTGATAGGCCGGCTGATTTTCAATCTTGTGGGCAATCTCCTTTTCTATTTCCTCGGTGCTTTTCCCGGATGATTTCATCTGTTCGATCAGTTCCTCCATTTCCTTTTCAGTGCTGGCGCCGGGCAGCGGGGCAGGCAATGGGAGAAACTCAACTTTCCACGGATCCGTCAGATCCTTCATGGAGGCAGTCAGAGGTCGAGAATCGTGCGGATATTGAAAGTAAGTCCGGGCCATTTCCAGCTCGGCCTTTGGACTCATCCCGCGCGCCATCATCTTTTCGATTTGGTTGGGTGTTAGAAATCCCTCACGTCCTTCGCGAAAGAAAATATCACCAATCCCTCGGTCTTCGCCTCTGCCAGCTCTTGGCCCACCGGATGGACCGCCAAGCACCAGGAATATTCCGACAAGGAGAAGGGCTGTGACAACGCCGGCAATGATGAGATGATTTCGTTTCATGTATATTCCTTGTGTTAATGCGCGCTTTGTTGTGAAAAAAAAAGCCCTCTTCCGAGGGCTTCTCTTGCTAGAAAGTCTCTAGACGATTATTTGCAACCAGCGTAGCCGCCGTTTTTGCAATCAGTGTATTCGCCCTTTGTTGCCGTGTTGATTGCATCGCTGCCGTCACCAACGTGTGTTCTGTAGTATCCGTTCTTACCAGAATCCCAGCTGTTGTTTGCCACAACATTCCAGATGTAGTGGTAGCTGTAGCGTGTGCCGCTGAGGCAGTTGTTGTAGCTTCCCGTTGTGTTGATTCCGCAGGTAGAGTGAAACGCAACAGCTCCATCATCCTCGCCGCCCATGATGACGGAAGCTCCAGTCAGAGTTCCTTTGAAACCAGCGATTGCATAAACGCCAATTCCTTTCATGTTGTT
Source organism: Leptospirales bacterium (assembly GCA_016788865.1). GTDB lineage: Bacteria > Spirochaetota > Leptospiria > Leptospirales > Leptonemataceae > JAEUSB01. Next base: position 78,808 of record JAEUSB010000049.1, on the reverse strand, counting down.
GTGGTTATAAGATCCACGTGCGTTTCCAGTTTTGAGCGCAGAAACCATATCGTTTGATGCCCAGAAGGCAGCGTTCGCAAGTTCCGATCCGCCAGCAGCGCTGGAAGATGCAAGAATGCGTTTAACGTTATAAGTCGCAGTTGAATTGGACAGGAAATACTCAGATGCATAGCATCCCGCGCTGTGGCAGATGATCACGCAACTGTTGGCGCCTTTGCAGGTTGCTTCCAGTACTGTGTAAAGGTTGGTTTGCGCACGGCAACTTCCCCAGGTGCGTGGATCTGAAGCTCCATCATATCCTACAAAGTATTTTGTAAGTGTTGTGGAGATGTTTTTTGCAGTTCCCCAATAGTTGTTAACGTCGGTTGTGCTGGTTCCGCAGTGATTTCCCGAACGTCCGTGTACAAACACGACATATTCTCCAGCCGATACGCTTGAAAGCGCGACCAGAAACAAAGCTAAGCTAAGAGCCTTTTTCATTTTTCCCCCATTTTTGGTGCATTGGAGCCTTCCCCGACTCCAACGACCTGCACGGGTATGCACCACTGACTGGAATCGGTCAATGAAAATATGAAGCAATGCACAAAAAAAAATGTGTCTGAGGACGATTTGCTATGTTCTTGCAATCTCGATCCGGAAATTCGCAAGTCATCCATGCGTTTCTCATTCAAGGTCTGGAGCATGGCCCTGGCCGTCTCAGGGATTCTACTTACTCAAGCCTGGTGCACAGCGAAGGCACCGAACCCTGGAGCACAGGTGTTCGGTAAGATTCCAGCGACACTGGCCAAAAATTGGGATACTTCCTGGCGAGAGACATCGCTTTCAGAACGAATCCGTCCTATTGATCCTATTGGGATTGCCTACGTCGCAAAATGGAATGAGCTCGATGGGTTCGACGAAAAGCCGCAGCCAGCCGAGCTTACGCCGGAACGACGAGCCGCTTTGATCAAAGAACTGGAAAACTTACCTCCATACGTGAAGAAGTTTCTTGAGGGGAACATAGCGGCGATCTTCACCACAAGAGAACTCGGTGGCTCTGCGATGGCCGGGGTGGCCTACAATGATTCGATGCAACCTGAGTTCGGCTTTCTCTTTCTTGATACAGAAATGTTTGAGACGCCCGCGAATGAATGGATCACAGCCAAGGAGCAGACGCTCTTTGCGCCTGAAGCCGGCAAAACTTTCAGTATTCAAATAGAAGAACCCGGTTCCAATACCTCGGCAGCCGGAATGCGGTTTATTTTGCTGCATGAGCTGGGCCATGTCGCCAGCCAGTTATCGCACACCATGCCGCCTTTTACAGAGGAACACCTCTCGCTGAATTCACACTTTGCGAAACTCAGTTGGACGACACCCGTGGTGACACGGTTCGATGCGGAGTTTCCGGAGCGAGGTCGTGTAAAGTTTTACCGAAGGCCCCCGCCGTTTCCCATGAGCGCTGCAAAAGACATCTACGCAAAACTGGCTAAAACGGATCTGCCTACATTGTATGCCTGTGTAGATCCCCATGAGGATTTTGCGGAAACCTTTGCCCTATACATCCACACTGTGCTGATGAAGAAACCCTATACCGTTCGACTAATCGATTCCTCGGGAGAGCAGGTGCTTGCACGTGATAGAATTCTGCTTCAGGCCCTCCAGAAGAAGCGTGAAACAATACAGGGGCTTCTCAACAACGGCTGGAATTAACCCCGCAAAAAAAGAAAGGCGGCCACTGGGGCCGCCTGGGTCGAGTAGCGATACTGAAAGAGTAACGTTAGTTGACTTTTACTTCGATTTGTTTTGGTTGTACGCTTGCTTTGATTGGCAGACGCAGTTCCAGAACACCATCGGTCAGTTGCGCCTCGATCTGGTCAGCATCAAAGCTGTTTTGATCGATCTTTAGCACACGCTTAAACTCCGCATACGTTACAAGTTCCGAGCGAACTGTTTGCAGGTCCTTCTCTTCCTTGCGGTCGTACTTGCCTGACAGGGTCAGTGTTCCATTCTCAACGGTTACGTTCAGATTCTCACGCTTAACACCTGGAAGGTAGGCTGTGACGCGATATTCCTTTTCTCCCTTCTTGATCTCAATCGGTGGAGTATGGCTTTGAACCTCGTTGCGGAACACTTGATCAAAGTCATCTGCCAGATTGAAAAGTGAAGGCAGTCTCATTAGTGTACTCATATTTTGTATCCTCCTGAACATGTGTTCGAACCCCTTATTGCATGGGCCGTGCCAGTAAGATCTTTTAGCTTTGGGCTGTTTAAGCCCGTTTTTTTGCGAATGGCCTGAAATTTTGACAGGACGGGAGTCAGGATGTCCGCTGCCAGAACTGAAAATCGCCACCAAACGGCCGCCAATCTTCGAATCCATCCAGTTTGAAACCATGGAAGCTCCGCGCCAGGCCCTGATCGGGCTCGATCGTGTCAAAACCGCAGGAAACCAGGACCGCCCTCTGGATATCATCGACGTCATGAGCGGGGAGTGCTGCGACTACCTTGAGTTTCTCTATTCCTGGCTGTTGCGCCAGCTTGATCATTAGTTCCGGCAAATGCTGGCTGTGCGGTATCCGACGCGCATCCGGCAAGATGATCAAATCAAACACTACCAAAAAGTTCTCGATTACGACGTAACGCAGATAGGCAAGAATGTCCCCCCTGAATTCAAGAACAATGCCCGGGCAAACACGTTGAAGACTGACATATTTGAAATTCGTCATTCCGTCTGAAACTACAAGTTCGCGAAGGTCAAAGAGATGGTCCTGTTCCTGACGATTTGTGCCCGCCCGCCTTATTATATATGGAGCACGATTTGCCTTCATCCAGAGCCCCGCGCTTATGATTCCAGCGCAAGCAAGCTGGAATAGTATTCCTGTTGGAATCTGCGAGTAGAGCACGGGCAAGATTTCTGGTGACATTGAGCTGCGGGCCAGAGGAAGAAACGGAAAGTATCCACGAAACCATGACCACACCGCGATCACTTCTGTAAGAATGACAACAAGATAGATGCCAATGCCAACCAACAGATGCTTTGGCTTTAGTCGTTCCGTTACGATCGCAGCCCATGCAGTAATCACAGTTCCTATGAACTGCATTCCCTTCACTTCCGTTGTAGTGATAGTTGAATCAAAAAGAGGCGAAGAGAAGATTGCAATCTGGATTAGCGTCGTGGCCGCAATTAAGATACCAGGGCCGGAAAAGGACATTATTCACAATCAGCAAGAGCGTCTCGCGCCTGCAATTGTAAAACAAAACCAAATCTTCTTTTCGGGACGCGTCGCAAAAGCAGAGGCCGTTCAGGCCTCATACTTAGCTCTTGAGGGGCCGGAAATACTGGATGTCGTAAAGGTTGCCTTTACGCTTTTCCTGTTCCGTCCAGACCGGTTCAACCTTCATCCCAACGCGAATATCTTTTTCTTCAATCTCGCGAATCATGTGATAGAGATGGGTCGACGCTCCCTCAAGCTTAATATACCCGTAGGTATACGGAGGCTTGGTTGGTTGTCCGGGGAATTCCATGTAAACGGTTGTAAAACTCTCGAGAACGCCCCGGTTAGGCAGCTCCTTCCAATCTTTGCATTCCTCATGACAAATTCCACAATAAGACTTGGGCGGACATTGCACTGCATCATTACATCGAGTGCAACCCTTCCGGTAAGTTCCGTAGAACTTTCCTTCTTCTTTCATCCCCGAGTAGAACCGAGCGAGAGTCTTTCCGTAGACCCACTTGTAAGGAATCAGCACCTTGCCATCGACCTTGGAGATCAGTTGCATGTTACCCACATGCTCTTCTACGATCTTGTTCTTCTGTATCTTGCCTGTGGCGGTGCGCGGAAGATCCGTAACGATTTCAATGATGCGCGGTCTTTTGAAGTCGGCGATCTTTGTCCTGAGATAGTTCTTGATGGCCTTCTCATCTGCGCTTGAGCCACCCTTCAAAATAATGAATGCGGCTACTTCTTCGCCGTACTTCTTGTCCGGCAAACCTACGACTGCACAATCCTGAACGTCCGGCATCTCATACAGAACTTCTTCGATTTCACGTGGATAGATATTCTCTCCGCCCCGAATGATCATTTCTTTCTTCCGGCCGGAGATGAAATAATATCCATCCTGGTCGCGATACCCGAGGTCACCGGTCCGAAGCCAACCGTTGGAGAGCGCCTTTGCGCTGGCCTCCGGATTGTTGTAATAGCCCTTCATTACGTTAGGACCTTTGATAACAATTTCTCCAATCTGGCCAACGGGCATAGAATTGCCATCGTCGTCCCAGATTCCCATTTCCTGGCCATCTATGGGGATTCCAATCGATCCAATCTTCCGGACGCCATTAATCGGATTCAATGAGGAGACGCACGTTCCTTCGGAAAGGCCATAGCCCTCAATGATCTTAGCGCCAAACTTTCTCTCAAAAGTTTGGAAAACCTCGACTGGCATGGGCGCGGCGCCGCAAATGCAGGCTTTGAGGAAACTCAAATCCTCGCCTTCTGCTTCTTTCATGTCATTCAGATAACTGTAAATGGTGGGAACGCCGCTAAACGTCGTGCATTTGTATTTCTTGAGAGTCTTGATGAACGACCGAGGTTTAAACATCTCCTCGAGTACCACCGTGGCCCCCGCCTGCATAGTAGCCATCATGGACGCGATCTGCGCATTCACATGAAACAGTGGCATAATGCAAAGAGAGACATCGTCCTTTTGCAGATCGATGAACCGTGGCGCCACGTAGCTATTGTAGAGAATATTTGCGTGCGTCAGCACCACACCTTTGGGATGCCCGGTGGTTCCGGACGTGTAGATCATTGCGGCATCGTCGTCAGGTTGGACGTTATGCGTAAATGGTTCTGCCGCGGTAATGGCATCGCCAAGTATCTGGAACGTACCGGTCTCAGCCGGCTCGGTCAGAATGATATGCTTTATGTTTGTTAGATTTTCTTGAACAGAAGAAAGGAGCTTCAGGTAATGCGGAGTTGTGCACAGCACGGTGGCCATGGAATCATTGATGATAAACTCCAGTTCTTCGGCTTTGAGCAAAGTGTTAAGGGTAGCTGCAGCGCATCCCGCTTTCATTGCGCCAAAATAACAAAACAGAAAATCGTCTGAATTCGGGATAAGGATTGCAATGCGATCTCCCGGCATAACGCCGAGCTTCTTGAACGCACCTGCGGCTTTGGACGTAACTAGATCAAATTGCGAGTACGTATAGGTCTTCTCGCCGAAGATCAGGTACGGCTTTTCCGGGAACTTCTGGGCCCTGTCTGACATCATGGCCGGAATTGTTTTGAAGGGTGATACGATATCTAGTGTCATTTTGATTATTCCGCTGGCTCGAAGTAGAGGATGTCACGCATGGTTCCGGTCCGATCTTCTTTCCATACGGCGCGCAACTTTGCCCCGGGTTTCAATGCCTTCAATTTTGGTTCCGGTGCGACAACCAGATGAATCAAATCGCTGTCCACGCCGGCAAAGGAAATCCCGGCGAGCATATAAGGAGGCTCGACGCCCTCTGGAGCATTCCAGGGAGCGTTTTTTACAATTGTTCCTGCTCCAAGAGTAGGCTCGCCCGTAATCGGAAGATACCGATCCATCTTGATATTGCCATAAGGAGACCAGGATTGCGGCGGCAGAAAGACTTTTGAGGTCTTGGTACACCGAACCGCAATCAATTCCTTTTCGCGAATCTGGGTGAGAAAACGGCCAACAGATTGACCAGGATTCCATTTGTAGTCGTTCTCTATCTTGCCATCTAGAATTTTTACTTCCACTGAATACTCCCGCAATATGGATCTTAATTGTCGCCTAACGTTGAGCCTTTCTGGCTGCGCTCTTCTTAAAGGACTCTTGAATGTCCTTTTCTTTGCTAAGAATCATCACTGTATGAAATTGAATAGCACCGCCCCAACCCTGTGCCAGACCAACCTCGACGCCTGGAACCTGACGATCTCCGGCCCGTCCCATGAGTTGCAATGCAACTTCAGCCTGCCGGATCATTGCGGATGCACCGATTCCATTGTTAGAGAGTACGCCGCCGCTCGGATTCACCGGAAGTTTGCCCGTCATGGACGTGGCTCGCGTTTCAATCAAGTCCGGACCGGCGCGGCCAGGTTCACAGAATCCCAATCCTTCATACCAGATCAGGTGCTGGCTGGTGAATGCGTCATAAATTTCCGCAACATCGAGCTGATCTATGGGTTTGGTGATACCGACAGCATCATAGCAATTGGCCGCCGCTTTCTTCAGTGCAACCGGCTCTGACCAATCACGATTGAGATAGTTGACTCCATCCGAAACAGCAGAGCACGCCTGGATCCAGGCTTTGGGTCGTTCCACTTTGTCCGCAAGTTTCTCTGACTGGAGAACCATTGCACAGGCAGCATCACTGGTAGGGCAGGAATCGAGTAGGCGAAACGGCGTCGACAACCAGGACATGTTGAGCATCAGTTCTTCGGTGATTTGTGGAAGCTTCAATTGCGCGTTTGGATTATTCAGCGCGTTCTTGCGCATCATCGTTCCGATTCTCGCGAAGTGCTCTTCTTTGGCGACGGGATATTTGTTCATATAGATGCGAGTCTGGTTTGCAACCGCAGACGGGGCGCCAGCCGCAAAGTCTCGACCCATTGTGGGAGAGTAGACCAGGCTAAGGCCTTTCTGAACGGAAGACTCACCGAGCTTGTTGCCCGCAACGACGAGAATGGTGTCAAACAAACCCGAGGCTGCCATATACCATCCGGCAATCGTAGTCGAGGCACCAACTGTTCCGCCTGTCTGAATTCGATAGTGCGGTTTATAGACACCAAACGTATTGTCTGCGCCCCAGAGATCCGGCTCTCCGACGCCTTCGAACATTTCTGGGCCGCTGCCAAAGAGCACGAGATCAACGTCATCCGGCGTTAATTCCGCATCTGCCAGGGCAAGCTGAGCGGCTTCCCCCATCATTTCCGGAAAGTTAACGTCCTTTCGCTTCAAGCGCGTTCGCGTTTGTCCGATTCCCGTGATGGCTACTTTAGATGGCATGGTGCATGGTCTGCACCGGGATTTGTTACGCAAACTATTATTTGCGCGGCAGGTAAAGATCGAGACCCCGAGGAGCGGGGCCTGATCCGGTTTGGTCTATTCTTTGATGATTGAGGTAGTGTCGGTCTCGCGATTATACTTCAACGTGATTTTGTTGATCGTGGCAAGGTCCAGATTGTGCCAGACAACTCCTGGATAACCTGGGTCTCTCCACTTGATTTTCAGATCCCAGGAAGCCGCCTGCGCAGATGGGTGGAAAACAATTTTGACGGACTGTCCATTCCCCAGAATATCCTGGCCCATTACATCGTTGCCCCATGATTCGGTGGTGGAAGGGGAGATGTAGACTGCATCGATATCGTAACCGGTTCCGTTGGTTAGATAAAAATCATACTCGGACTCAGCGGAGAGATATCCCACGCTGGCGACAAGCATGGCCGTGGCCAGGAGAATGCCCGTAATTTTCTTTTTCATAGTTCCTCTTTTCCCGATTCGACCGGCAAATTAAAGCTCGAGGCTTCCGGTCAAATCCGGCGCTAATAAGATAGCCCGGGCTGCAATTTTCAACCTTTTTCCAGGCTGACCAGGGAATTGCCTGAGCTGGCCAACGGCCAGAGGGCGTAATCACTTTGTCCTGGGTGGAAAGTATTCTCGGCGTTTATTGCCCCAGCGTATCAACATTCGGAGAGCCCGCGAGCGAAAGCTATTCTTGTATCTGTAAAGCTTCAAAAACCCCTCAACGGCTTGTTTACCGCTTTCAATGAGCCATTGCTTCTGCTCCAACGTTATTTCAAAGTCTATAGGTGAAATCCCCCCGTTGTCGATGAAGACGGTGCGCTCAAAGTGTTCGGGATAGGTGAGCAACATCATGGACTGCAGGTCTTTAACCGTCTCATACAACAGTTGGGCCCATTTTCCGAACGTTCCAAAGCCCAGGTCGCTGGCCGGGGCTTCCGTTCCAAGCAATTCCAGGTGAAATCCAATTGTCTCAGGATTAGCCCGGGGTGGTCTGCGCTTGTCTCTGACCGGCAAATCAAAGGCTGTAATTGGGAAGTTCATAATCGCCCCGCCGTCGACATAGATATGATTGTTTGGATTGTTTCCCGGAAATTGAAACGATTGAAAAAAACCGGGAATCGAAAGCGACGCCAGTACGGCGTCGACAACGCGAACGTCCGGGGTTCTTGCGGCACTGAATTCGACACTGCTTCGCGTATTCAAACTGGTTGCAAACACAAGCAGATTTCGACAGCCAAGTTGTTTGAATTCTTGAAATGTCTCCTTGCCGGACAATTCACCTGGCGCGCGGGCCTTGCGAATCCGTTCTTCGAGCCACTCGCGAACCGGTTCGCTCGAATACCAACCGTAGCGATCCTGGAAACGCAACGGCTCAGCCTTGGCAGTAAAACGTTTGAAATCCAACTCCAGCATGATCTCCCTGAGTGTTGCCGCATCGTAGCGCAGTGAAAGTAGGAGAGAGGCGATCGCGCCTGCTGATGTCCCGGCAAGGTTTTCCACCTCATCGAGAATGCGCTCCCTTGCCAGAACCTCAACGACTCCGGCGTATGCGACTCCCAGAACGCCACCGCCTTTAAAGACGAGATTCTTAAACGGGTAGCGCATGCGTGAAACTCCCAAAATGCAAGCTGCCCGTCCAGCCGAATCGAGCCTGGTATTGCTCCACAATCGGGGTTTCGACGAGGTAACCATCCGCATAAACCACTTGCCGGACGGCGCCCCGGGCAAAAGATCACTTCCGTGGAAGCAGTGCCTACCAAGTACAACGTAATCGTCGTCGGTGGCGGGCACGCCGGCGCGGAAGCGGCTCATGCATGTGCACGCGGTGGCCTGCATACCCTGCTCCTCACGATGAACCTCGATACAATTGGCCAGATGTCCTGCAACCCGGCCATTGGCGGAATCGCAAAGGGACATATGGTACGCGAAGTCGACGCACTTGGCGGAATCATGGGGAGAGTAACCGACCGGACGGGGATTCACTTCAAAATGCTCAATCGCTCCCGCGGCCCTGCGGTCTGGGCTCCGCGCGCACAGGCAGAAAAGAAAGCTTATCAAAATACAGTCAAATGGACCCTTGAGGCAACACCCAACCTGAGTTTCCGACAAGATACTTGTGATTCTTTACTAATTGAAAATGATACGGTCCGGGGAATCATCACGGGGAGGGGGCAAGAATTTTTCGCAGACTACGTTATTCTAACCACGGGCACATTCTTGCAGGCGCTTATTCACATTGGAGAATACCAGGCACAATCGGGACGTATCGCAGAGCAATCGGCTATGAAGCTATCCGACTGTCTGACCAGGTATGGCTTTGCACTTGGGCGCCTGAAAACAGGAACTCCCCCCAGGGTTTTGAAACGCTCGCTTGACTTAACTGTGATGGAGGAACAGGAGCCGGACGAAATTCCCTGTGCCTTTTCATACGCAAGCGAACCAATCACCCAGAAGCAAATCTCCTGCTTCATCGCGTACACAAACGAGAAGACGCACGGAATCATTCGCGCAAATCTCGATCGTTCGCCAATGTACTCAGGCCAAATCAAGAGTAGCGGCCCCAGGTACTGCCCTTCTATAGAAGACAAGATTGTCCGATTCGCTGACAAGGAAAGGCATCAAGTCTTTATTGAGCCAGAAGGAATCGAAACAGGAGAGGTCTATCTGAACGGCGTTTCCACCAGCCTGCCAGAAGAAGTTCAATGGCAAGTTGTCAGAAGCATTCGAGGGATGGAAAACGCAGAAATCATCCGCCCTGGTTACGCGGTGGAGTATGATTTTGTCGACCCGCGCGAGCTTACCCAGGGCCTTGAAACCAGGAAGATAAGGCACCTTTACTTCGCTGGTCAAATCAATGGAACCACCGGCTATGAAGAGGCGGCCGCCCAGGGGTTGATGGCTGGCTTGAACGTCCTTAGATCCGCGCGGGGAGAAAGCCCTTTCATCCTCGGTCGCGGAGAAGCCTACATTGGCGTACTGGTTGATGATCTCGTTCTGAAAGGAGTCGAAGATCCGTATCGAATGTTTACGAGCCGCGCGGAGCATCGACTGCTTCTCCGACAAGACAACGCCGACTATCGTCTGATGAAGTATGGAAAAGAACTCGGTACACTCGAACCGGCAGTATATGAGAGAATGCTTGAGCGATATGAGCGTATCAACGCATTGAAGAAGATATTTGCAACGCGCGGCATAAAGTCGAGTCCCGAGCTAGAAGCAATGTTCAAAGAACGTTCCGTGGAACTTCCTAAGTCGGGCTTTGGGAAAACCCTGGATTCATTGCTGCGCCGTCCCGAGTTTGCTATAGAGGATATGCTTCCGCTGATTCCAGAACTTGCAGAAGTTCCACGCGAAGACCGGGGCGTCCTTGAGCTTGAAATCAAGTATGCAGGCTACGTTAAACGCGAGGAAGATAAAGTACAGCGCCGAGAAAAGTCCTCTAATCACATCATCCCGCCTGACTTTGACTATGAAACGGTGCCGGGAATCAAGAAAGAGGCACGCGAAAAACTCAAAAGATTCCGACCCTTCGATCTGGCCACTGCAGGCCGGATTTCGGGCGTTGACCCGCCTGATATTGATCTTATCTACATCAAGATTCTAGAACATGAGCGCGCAGGCCAAACGGTATGATATTCTCTTCAATTAGAAAGTGGCTGCGAAAGAAACCAGGGCCTCGACGCCTGCTCATTCTCAATCCAACGAGTGGACATGGACGGGGATTAAAACAGTTCGACGCGATTCAGCCGCGCCTCCGAGAAATGCTCGGGGATTACGAACTTATCTTTACGCATGGCCCTGGCGATGCAACGGAGTTTGTTCGCGAGGCACTCAAAGACCGCGAGTTCAAGCAGATCCTGGTAGCGGGTGGAGACGGAACTATCCACGAAGCAATGAACGGTTACTTTGAAAACGGCAAGGCATTGAGTGATGACATTCCATTGGGCTTTATTAATCTTGGAACGGGCGGCGACTTTTACAGAACTGTTAGATCCATGAGTCCGGACTATTCGGTTGCTTTGCACAACAATGCCTACCGGCTAGTAGATTGTGGAGAGACTACGATTGAACCCATGGGCTTTACGCGATATTTCATGAACATTGCGTCAGCCGGGGTCGCAGGACTTGTACTGAAGAACCTGAAGGCTTCGCGTTTTCAGAACGGAACCCCGGCCTTCTTCTATCATACGCTGAGAACATTGATTCAATATCGGCCCGCCCGAGTGCGCGTTTCTTACTTAGATGTGGAGGGGAATCAGCACGAATTCGAAGAGAAGATTGTAAATTTTTTTGTTTGCAACGGCCGTTTTAACGGCGGCGGAATGAAGTGGGCGCCTTTCGGCAATATTGAAGATGGATCTTTCCAGGTCGTATGCATTAAGCAAACGAGTAAACTACGCATTGTTCTGGATAGTCGCAAGGTGTATGGTGGACAACTCGACGGTGTGTCGGGACTTACACAATTTGAATCCTCGGACCTCTCCATTCAGCCCATTGATCCCATATCGCTGGAGCTGGACGGAGAAATTCCCCCTATTGAATCGCCCAAATCTATCCGGTTCCGCAACATGCATCTTAAGCTACCCATTGTTTTATGATAAAATCGTCTAACGTCACGCGGTTAATATACTTTGTATGGTTCGGAGCTCTCTCTGTCGTTTTCGTGCGTGGTCTCGACACGCTCCTCCTGAGCCTCCGCTGGCCGCTGTCGATAAGCCTGGACGCCTCGATATTGCGCTTTGAAAGCTGGTCCTGGATGCAGGGTCAAATGCCCTGGACAGACATACTGTCTTTGAACCTGCCCTTAACGCACTACATCCATATGTTGGGACTCGTTCTCTTTGGTGCAGACGATCTTGGATTCCGTCTCCTGGATGGAGCATGGCTGCTGATTCTGGCAAGCACCACGTTTCTTACGCTCCGAAGCTTTTCGCTTCCGGCGGCACTAACGGGCATGGCTCTCGCTTTCACGTTAGTCGCCGAGGCCACGCCTTTTGGAGCTTTCCAACGAGAGACCTTGATGCTCCCCTTCTGGCTCCTTGCACTTGCTTCCAGCATCAAGCTTCAGGAATCTTCGTTACCGGAAAGCGCAAACAGGGCTCTCTGGATTCTCGGTGCGCTGGCTATCTGCGCTGCATGCTGGATAAAGCCAACGTCGCTCGCTCTTGGCTTACTGTTTATTCAGCCGCTAAAGCGATCCTCCCTACGTGACCGAATTCGCGGCGTCTCCTTCGGTGTGTGCGCCGTGTTGATTTTCAGTTTTATGGTGATCTTACCGCTGTCACTTTCCGGAAAGCTGTTCCCGGCAATACAATCGTGGTGGTCGCTTAACGCTACCTACGCATCCTGGGAGGCCAGACCAATCCTTCCTCTGATTGGGGACCTGTTCACGCTTCGACCTGACAAATGGATGCTCCCAATCAACGTACCCATTCGCGACGTTGGCGACACGGGCCACTTAACGCTATTCCACATTCTTTTGCTGATTTCGTTTGTCTGGCTAAGACGAGACCGAAATACGATCCAGATTCTACTCTTTCTTCTGGCAGGGCTATTCACGTACGCAGCTCAACGGAGAGGCTTTCAGTATCATGTTTACCCTTTATGGCATGGGTTTAATCTGGTGGGAGCCATTGTAGCCGGTGATCTTCTTCGCCGCCTAACGGGCATGTTCCAGGGGGAAAAACCAACTGTACCTGCCAAACTGGAGTTGGTGTCGATCATCCTGCTATTCTTTATCCTTCCCACAAGCTGGATAGTGCGGCAGACAAATTCGTATCATGCGTATGTGGGCACTGGTCTACTTAGCAAAAAGGCCACGTCCCGGATTCCTGAGTTTGAAATCGTGGGTGCGGTAGCAAACAGAGTGGAGCAGCTTCGCGGGAGTAATGCGAACAAAGTGATTCGCTATCAGGTGATAGAAGACGCATCCATTGCACTTGGGGCAGTGATCCGTTGCAACTTGCGCTATGCCACGCGATTTCCCGTCGACTATCTGTTCTTCACGGACACCCCGTTCCGCGAGTCTTTCAAGGCAGAATTTATCGGATCACTGGAACGGGAAAAGCCTGACATCGTCGTCTACTCTGTTGGCTTTCCTGGTGAGGCAAAGGCCCGCCGGATCGATACCTTTCCTCAGTTGAAACACCTCCTCGAAACATATTATGATCGTGAGGTTGTGAAAGAACGACATGGAACAGAATACTATTTGTACACGCTCAGACGCTAGTCAGTACCCGACCAGGTGCTGAACCTAATCCAGATCCACCTCAAGGGTAACGTCCGTTTGCGGAACGGACTGGCAGGCCAGAATGGTGCCGGCACCGATCTCTTCTTCCGAAAGGACGTACGCCACATCCGAAAGCTCCTTGATCTTGCCCGCGCGCAGACGACCCTTGCATGTCGTGCAGCTCCCGACCTGGCAGTTATGCGGATATGCAATTTCTGACGCCAGAGCTGCATCAAGAATGGACTGCCCTGGTTTGCATTCCACCTCGATACCCGCGGGCAAGAGCCTGACCCTGAGTGCCGTTTTCTTTGGCGTCAGATCAAGCATGTTGAACTCCGTGACGGATAGCCATGGATCCCTGGGCTAACGCACGTTCCTCAGCGCTTGCGAACTTCTCATCCCACTCCGCAAGCCTGGTTTGCATGACGCGGTTCCAGAGCGGCGGCAGAAGCGTGATCACAATAGTCGTCAAGTATCCGTACGGCATGGTCGGAGCCTCGGGGTAAGGGTTTAATTCGTAGAATGGCAGGCTTCCCTTCTCGTGGTGAGCGGAGTGTCTGGTGAGGGAATAGAGCACGAGCGAACTCATCCATTTGTTTGTGTTCCATGAATGCCGAGGTTTAACTGGCTGCCCCGGAACTCGGACCAGGCCGTAGTGCTCCATATAATTCACGATCTCCAGGACAACCTTCGAGACCAGGGCCTGCCCCAGGAACACAATAATACCCGTAATTCCACCAATCGCGGCGAAGGCCATGACAATGGCCATGCTCATTGCATAGCCCCGCAACATGCGGTTGCGCCATGATAACGTGGAATAGCCCCGCTTCTTCAAGCGACTTTCTTCCAGCCTCCAGGCGCTCTGATGCCCGCGCACCGTGGAACGAACAATGAAAGCATAAACAGTCTCGCCACGGAGTGCTGTTGCAGGATCGTTCTGAGTCGCCACATGCAAGTGATGCCCGTATACATGCTCAATGGAAAAATCAGCCTGACAACCCAATGCGAGAAGCCAGCGACCGATAGTCATGGCCATGGGGTCTGAAGTCCGATGCGTCAACTCATGCGCTACATTTGTACCATACCCGGCAACAGCAAGGCCCACACCGAGGACGGCCCCGATCAGATGAATTACTTTCGTATTTTCACGGGCGGTAAAGATGTCGTATCCTGTTAGACTTTTAATCAACGCCCCAAAACCGAGGGCATCGCTCTGCGGGCTACCACACATCCAGGCAAGACAGAAAAGCATGAATAGGAGCACGGGCAAAGTCGCGTAGAGATTCAAATTCAGAATCCATTTGTGTTTGTAATCCGGCCTGCTGAGATCGTCTCCGGAAATTGCGTCGCCACCAACAACAAATAGGAATATGGCCGAAAGTCCGAGCCACATCCAACCGGCACCCAATAGAACGCCGATCGTAACAACGCTCATAAGGAGCGGTGTAAACAGATACTTCACATAATTTATCATTTTCCCACCTCTGCAAATTTTTCAATGATTCCTATGCCGAACTTGCTCTTCCGATCAAATGATAGTCCTGGATCAAGAAGGCGTTGAACCAGATGCCCGATAATCAAACTTAGCAGGGTCGCGGCACGGGTTTCATCCTGAAGACCCAAATTGTTCGCGATCGCGCTGCGATAAAAGAGTATTGTTTGCCGCATAACGGCGCGCTCCGCACCTGGATGCCTGAAGTAGTCCAGGACGATGAATAACAAGTTCTGGAAGTGAGCCTCGCGTTTGGCCACAAAATCGAGTAGTACCCCAATTCGCTCCTGAACATTTGCGTTCGCTGGTAAGGCTGCAACAGCCATTCCAACGTCCCGCTGGCCGACGTGTTCAAGCATCTGCAAAAAGATTGCTTCCTTCGATTCGAAGTAGTGGTACAGACTGCCGGTCGAGACATCAAGCTCCTCTGCAATCTGGCGAATGGTCAATCCCTCAAAACCGCGGCGCGCAAAGAGGTCAAAACTCCGATCTAACAGATCGGCGCGAAGCGCATCATGATCGACGATCTTAGGCATCTGTACCTCCTTCACAGTTTCACAAATTCGAGGGCTATCCCTTGAACCGGCAAACTTTATTTAAAACGAATGTTCAATATAAAACATGTCCATTCCTTGTCAATCCTTTTCGGGTTGTTTTAACTTGCTCTAGGGAGGACCCGCACCCCGATGAGGCCATGGCCGATGCGTGGGACAGTCTTTCGGATTTTGAGCAGAACGCTCTGGATCGAGCGGAAGAAAAGTATGCGGTAGCCAGGCCTCAACCCAATCCCCATGAAGGGATTCCCGCAATCGAGACGGCACGAATTTTTGGGGCGAATTTTTTTGCTTATCCGGGCCAGTCTGTCGATCGGCCCCAGAGTCTGATTTGGATCCATTCAGATCGAACGCGATTCAATGGGCTTTGCAAGCTGGCCGTGGTAATGTGGGTCCCGGAGCTGGCCGAATGCGGAGAAGCGGTTCTAAAAGGCGAAGAAGCATTGAATCAAGATCACGCGCTGGATGAAACTACTGAATGGAGTTTGCAGAGCTTTGGAATCCAGTGCAGCGCGGACAGCTATATTCTGGGGTACGGAGACATCAGCTCTCCCCTTGTTGTAAACCGGAAGTTTTTTCAGGAATTCTTTGGATTCGTGGTAAGATCGCTCATCCACCTTGCACCGATGGACGAGCGGCTAGCGAACATACTTAAGGCAATGGTCCGTCTGAGTGAAACAGCGCAAACGAAGCGCCTGTAGGATCCCGAAGCACAGACATGCGACCGGTTCCCGGCAAGTCCATAGGTGGGACCACAACTGTTGCGCCCAACTGTTGCGCCGAATCAGTCGATTTATCGACGTTATCCGCCCAGAAATAGGTTAGCCACTGCGATGGAGCGGAGGGATCTTGCGTGGGGGCAATACCACCAAATTGCTTCCCGGCTTGTGCCAGCATGATGTATGTCATATCCGGGCCCATTGGCATGGATTTGTCACTCCAACCAAATAGTTTCTTATAGAAACTCAATGCTTGACCTGGATTTGATGTGTTCAATTCGGTCCAGGCCAGATCCCCCCGACGCGGTGCTGGAACAGCTGGTTTACTGGATACGGATTTCTTAGGGGTCTTTTTCGCGAGGGCCCGAGAAGGTTTCTTGGCCGCTTTCTTTACAGACTTCCTGATAGATTTCTTTGCAGATGATTTCTTTGCTTTTTTTGCCATGCCGGAAGATGTCACGGCCAGAAAGGCGCACAATCTTTATTTGCTTTTCTTTATGAATTTTAACGTTAACCCATCAGCGCTTCCAGCATTTTGATTGCATTCGCCTTCACAGCCGACTCGTCGTCCGGAAGCCCAATGCACGAAGGACATCCATTCTCACAACCGCAACCTTCCACGAGATCGCGCGCGGACATGGCCAGGCCGGGAAGATTTTCAATCACCCTGTAGCTCAACTCCATACCCCCCGGAAAGGAATCGTACATATAGATGACAGGTTTGTGAAATACAGCAGACCTGACTTCCGATCTAAAACGCATATCTCTGGGATCGCACATGACAAAAAGCGGAGAAACTACACTTAGCGCAAATGCCGTAGCGGCCAGCATCGCGCCAAGGTCATGTTCTCGCATTCCAGATCGAATAGGATGATCCTCTGGTAGCAGAATCCATGCCCCCTGGGTGTGCATTTCGATCTCCGGAGTATGAATGTCCCCCCATCCAAGATTTTCGTGGGTCTCGAGCTTGATCTTCTTGAACATTACCGCTTTAGTCCTGAGTGAAAGCTCTCCGCGCGATAGCTCAAACCAATTGTGAACGCGTTTGGCCTGGTCCTCCAGGACTTCAATGTTCACCTTTTCGTGGGCATCCGTGTAATAGTCTTCTTCGATTCGACGAACCCGAGCCTGTCGCTCATCCCAGAGCAGATCATCCACGTAGTATTGTTTGCCCTGGTGAATGTAAATGGCATGCTGATGGATCATTGTGGGTGCGGAATAATAATCCACCTCCCCGATTACTTCCTCTCGACCCTTCTCCGTGACATCTATGATTGCAAAGTTCTCCCTGGGACCTGACCGTAGACTGATTGTGTTGGCCGGATAAACGTCGCTCATCCAGTGAAAGGATTCACCCGATCCATGGATTACATGATTCTCAGCAAGATGCTCCAACACTTCAAGCGTGGCGGAATAGTTTCCAAACGCTTCTGTCTTCTTGAAGGGCAACTCAAAAGTGGCGCACTTGATATGATCGGCAACAATCAACAAATTGTCCGGGTTCACCATCGCCTGCTCAGGATTGCGCGTAAGAAAATCCGCTGGATGCTGAATCAGATACTGATCCGTTCCATCTGAGGTTGCCACTAGAATTGAAAGCGATTCCTGACTCCGGCGCCCGGCTCTCCCAAACTGCTGCATGAGCGAGCTGATGCTGCCCGGATATCCCATACAGACAGCCACGTCGAGCATCCCAATGTCTACTCCGAGTTCAAGAGCGTTGGTGCTTACGACTGCAAGAACACTCCCTTCCCGCAGCTCCCGTTCAATCTTTCTCCGCTCATTGGGAAGATAACCGCCGCGATAGGCGCGGATCTTTGATTTCAGCTCCGGACATCGCTCAACCAGGTAAGTGTAGAGCAGCTCAACACGCAAACGACTACGACAAAAGAAGATCACACGAATTCGATTCTTCAGCAGGTACGCGCCAAGGGACGCCGTCTCCTTGAGCGCTGATGCTCGAATCCCAAGTTGCTGATTTACAACTGGCGGATTGTAGAACAGTATGTGCCTGGCTCCGCGCGGTGCCCCATTTTCGTCAACGACTGTGAATCCCTGGCCCGTTAGTCGCTCTGCATGCTCTTTGGGATTGCCGATTGTTGCGGAAGCAGCCAGTATCTGAGGATGCTTTCCGTAGAACGCAGCAATGCGTAGCAGTCTCCTGAGCAGATTCGCGACATGGCTGCCGAAAACACCGCGATAGATATGCAACTCATCTATTACTATGAAATCAAGATTCTCAAAAAGTTTTATCCACAGTGTGTGATGGGGGAGAATTCCGGCGTGCAGCATATCCGGATTTGTAACTACGAAATCGCCTGCTTCCATGATTCGTCGCCGCGCTTCCGGTGAGGTATCGCCATCGAAAGTAAATATCTTGAAATCTGTCTCACAGGAAGCGTTGAATTCATTGATAGCTGCCTGCTGATCCTGAGACAGCGCCTTTGTGGGAAACAGGAGCAAAGCCCGACTTTGAGGTGAGGTGAGCTTCTTCTGAAAAATTGGAAGCATATAGGTGAGCGATTTGCCCGAAGCTGTTGGCGTCACCACCAGAGTGTTGTTTCCGTTGAGCGCTGAAGAAATGGCGGCTGCTTGATGCGTATACAGTCGATCCAGACCCTTTGCTGCCAGGCCCTTCATGAGCCGCGGATCAAGCCGGTCAGGAATGGGAGCGTAACGGGCCTCGGCCTCAGGAACAGTAAACGTCCCTGTCAGATTTTGACCAAACTGCAGGTCCTGCTTTATGAAATCTACGAACTGTGGCAAATTCATGGCAGCGTGACATAATTCAATTGTCCGGGGAAATGGCAATCAAGATGCAACGTCTTCAGCAGTGATTGACCGCGTTGCCAAACCAAAAAAGGTCACTTCGTGCGGCTGCTTTTAGACCTCTGGCGGAACAGGATTGTCCTCTGGGAACTGGCATTGTACGATTTCAAGCACGAGTATCTGGGCACGTGGTTCGGTATACTCTGGGCGTTCGCTAACCCCATACTGACGGCCGTCATCCTCTGGTTTGTCTTCTCACATGGACTTCGCGGAGGGGGAGATTCCCAGGGATATTTTCTCTGGCTGACTGCCGGATTGTTTCCCTGGCAGTTCCTCGCAAACTCTTTGCGCGGAGGTACTCTCGCCATTGTGAACCATTCATTCCTCGTCCGGAAACTTGCATTTCGAGTTGAGTTCCTTCCGTTTGTGAAAATTATTTCCGCTTCTTTGCTGCATTTGCCTTTTGCTCTGGCTCTGGTCCTCATCGCGCTTTTTCAGGCGACAAGTTCCTTTTTGCTGATCCAGATGATATACTACTGGTTTGCGGGTGCAGTACTGTGTCTGGCGATCACGCGTGGTACGGCTGCGATCACAGTCTTCGTAAAGGATTTTGCAGGCGCTGTTGAGGTGATTCTTCAACTGGCGTTCCTGGGCACTCCCATTTTCTGGAGACCTCAACTGCTACCACAATCCGTTCAGGACCTGCTGTTTCTCAATCCTTTGTACTACATTGTCTCTGGCTATCGCTCGACCGTTGTAGAGGGACAGGCCTTCTGGCAGAACCCGATCGAGACCTTCTTCTTCTGGGGATTGACTCTGGGGTTCCTCCTAGCTGGTGGATTTGTGTTTAGAAAGTTGCGACCAATTTTTGCCGATCACATATGAAGACTGTCGTAGAATGCACAGGCATCTCAAAGATCTACCCGCTCTACACGAGCAAGCTGGATCGAGTCAAAGAGTTGCTGCATCCCCGGCGCAAGTCCTATCATGAAGACTTTTATGCGCTGCGCGATATCGACCTGAACGTCAAGGCCGGTCAGAGTGTCGCCATTGTAGGTAGAAACGGCAGCGGGAAGTCAACGCTGCTCAAGATCGTTTGCGGTGTCACGACCGCTACTTCCGGGACTGTTCAGGTTCACGGGCGAATGGCTTCACTTCTTGAACTGGGTGCGGGGTTCCATCCGGAACTGACGGGAATTGAGAACGTATTTCTCCACGGGCTACTCCGAGGGATCAATCGTTCGGAGACGAAACTGCGGTTGGAGTCAATCCTGGATTTCGCGGGCATTGGACAATATGCAGAGCAACCCGTCAAGACCTACTCCAGCGGAATGTTCGTTCGCCTGGCTTTTGCCGCGGAAGTCCATTCGCAACCAGAAGTGTTGATTGTTGATGAAGCATTGAGCGTGGGTGATGCATCCTTTCAAATAAAATGCATAAGGCGAATGCAGGAGCTTAAGGATTCCGGCATCAGCCTTCTGTTTGTAAGCCACGACGCTTCAATTGTTCGCACGTTATGCGATCACGCAATACTTCTGGACCGGGGTCGGATCGCTGCCACGGGCAAGCCAATGCAGGTGTACGATATCTACACCGGAATGATTGGTCTGCCGGGAGAAACGGCTGCTCCCCAGGTGTCTTTCTCAGAGCGCAGTGGAACTGGCGAAATCCAATTTACTAAAGTGTGGATAGAGAATGGAGACGGAAACTCAATGTTGCAGTTTCGGTCAGGAGAGACAGTTCGGGTTCAGTTAGAGATAACGGCCATCAAGGATGTTGAGAATCCAACGATTGGAATTTCATTTCGCGACAGAACAGGGCAGGATATGTTCGGAATCAATTCTGCCCTCCTCAGGTTGGATTCTGGCAATTTTAAAGCGGGCCAGATAAAGCGAGCAACGTACGAATTTCCGCTAAACTTTGGCCCAGGCGCTTACAACTTCAGTGCTGCACTGCATCAGTTTGAAATTCACACTGGTTCTTGCTACGATTGGATCAATCATGCATTCTCGATCCAGGTGGATCCTGATCCGGCTTATCGGTTCTCGGGTTACTGTAGAATCGTGCCCGAATTTAGCATTGTTAATGCAGACCAACCGACTTGATTTTCAAAGTGAGCGGGACTTCTTTATGAGTCGTTGCTCGCGTTTCGCCAGTTCTTCTCTTTCCTCATCACTCCTGGTCAGGCGCATCAAGATTCTGGTGTGTACCAATGCCTCGTCTGGCTTCTTTAGTTTGTGCACTAGAATCCTTACTAGCGCCAGGCGAGAGTACGGACATTCACAGCGCTCAGAAATCTCCAGGAAAGATGTGGCGGCCTTGGTGTATTCGCCATTCTTGCGTTCCAGCCATGCGCGGAACAAAGCGTCACGGTACAAAAAGTTTTTTTCTCTGCTTAGATCATTCTTGATTTGCGAAATTTCGGAAGCAAGGTCGAGCGCCTCGGCGTAGCGATGATTCCGGGCAAGAAGGCGTGCTATCCCGGATCGTAAAGTGGAGCGTGAAGTATCCTTTTCCGTGTACACGCGAACGGCTTCCAGAAAAAGGAAGACCATGCCCAGTAAATCCAGGTGATTGTGTTCAATTATGCGTTCCATCCCCGTGTCTGTTCCATACTTTACATAGTCAAAATAGATCTGGGGAATCTGCGCGCCAGAAAGGTCTCCCTCACGCGTTACATTCAAAAGCTCTCTTTCGAGATCTCCCTGCCTGTAGCTCGCCAGACGGCGATGAGGGAAGAGTCGACGCAGGATGTGCAATAAATCGAAATGATACACAGGGGCGGCCAGTCGATCCCGCTGCAGAATCAACCGAGTTGCCAGTAAAGGGATATCGAACGATTTGCCGTTGTATGTAACGAGGAACGAATGCCTCCGGATTTCCTGCTGAATGGCCTCAAGAAACGCAGTCTCACCGGCCGGAGAGGTTAGCAACAACTGACGCGTAATTAGAGTCTTTCCACGCAAGCAGGCAAGGCCAACGAGAAAAGGGAAAGTCCCGGTTCCACGGGACAAACCCGTAGTCTCGGTATCAAGGAACAGCAGTTCCTCCGGATGGATGGCGTCCACGTGCTTTACAAGCGCAAGATCCAAAATTCCGCTGACGCGGAATGGTAAGTAATACTGAAGATTCTGCCCGCCGCCCCGGGGATTTTCCGTCTGAACGATTCGTTCAAAGACGAAGGGGGCAATGCTTCTAAGTTGCGTATCCCCAAATCCAAGAGACTCTGCAGTTCGCGATGCCTGGCTTTCTTGTGTTGCTGTTGAGTAAATTCCGAGCTTTTTCTTGATCGACATGGCTAGTCGGTTGCTCTGGGAATCCGCACCCGCTCTCCGGGTTTGCGAAACCCTTTCAGAATTTCCCAGAGTTTGATATACTTGAGAAAGTTATAGTAAGCACCCAGAATGGCCACAACAAATCCGGCGCGACCATCGAGAAATCCACGTTTCCAAATGTAGATCAGCAAGAATTTGCTAACACTTTTGTATAGTGCAAGAAATGGAGACGACCAGTTTCCTCGCTTGAATTTATCTTCGGCGATTAGAGTAGAATAGAGATCAATGCGAATCAGATGGTCGCTAATGTTTCTATAGGAGTAATGTTCAAGATGAGCCTTGAGTGTTCCGACAGATCCCTGGACCGAAGCACGCTCATGCACAGTCCCGCCTTCAAATCGTGCCAGGCCATTTCTAAAGAGTCTAACGTTGTAGTCAGGGTACCATCCACAGTGCCTGATCCATTTACCCAGATAAAAGGTCATCCTCGGCACCCTGTAGCCCGCGTCTCCCTCCGCAGAATGAAGCGACTGGGTTATTTCGATGCGCAAGCCGTCGGTTACGACTTCGTCTGCATCCACAACAAGAATCCATTCATGCCTGGCCTTTGAGATCGCAAAATTCTTCTGCTGAACGAAATCGTCAAAAGGCCGTTTGAACAACTTGAGCTTCTGCGAGGGCACGAGCTTGCGACTTATTTGCAGTGTCCTGTCTTTTGAGCCGCCGTCTACAATTACGATCTCGTCAGCAAATGCCAGAGCAGCCAGACAACGCGGCAGGCGCTCCTCTTCGTTCAGGACAATGAGACAAGCGGTGAGGCCGGGCCTGTGACCTGACATTTGCAGGAATCAGCCCTGAACAACACGCGCAGAAGCGTCTCGTTTGCTCACGAACTTATCCGAAAACGGAATCTCCAGACGGGCAACCGTCCGATCTTTATCAATCATGATACGAAAGTATTTTGGATCCACGTTCTCGCCTTTCAGAAGAATGATTACAAGGGCCAACCCGAGTCCAGCTCCTTCCGTTTCCCCACCAGCCATAGCCTGATCCATATAGAATTCCGCGATGTCGTTGTAACTCATTGCCTTCTTGAGTTTTTCTCGCATGCTCGCCTCTTCTTGCGGCATGATTGGAGTGTTGTTGGAAATCTCAAGGGTCAGCCCGTTGGCATCGAAAAGAAAATCAATTAGAACATACAGTCCCTTGGATTTTGCCTTCAGTCCGTACTCAAGCGCCATTTCTTCACTGAAGATCTTCTTATATTCTTCGTTACCTATAGAGTATTGCTTTGGGTCCTCAATGTTATAACCGCGCTCCTCAAAAAAAATGCGCTTCTGATTTGCCTTACATCCGTTAATCGCCAATTCCTTCAAGATGGTATAGACTACATCAATCAGATTGCTTCGGTTGGATTTTGCCAGAATGCTCTCTGCTGCGTGTTTGAGGTGCTCCTCAACCATCTCCGTCATGCGATGGGTCTTAAGAGTAAGGTACTGCCCGTTCTGAACGGCCACGGCGATATTGTCGTTAATTTCCTGGAGGGACTGACTCATCGCGGACACCATGCTACTAAAATCCGCATTTGTCAAGGCATGCTTTCTTGCTTTACGTCCCGCCTGGGCGAGTTTGAAAGAGCGGATGAAGCTCCTTTTAGCTCGCCATGCCGATGCCCTGAGCGGCGTTCCGGATGCTGATCGTAGATTGTCCGGGAAGGGTGAAGCAGACGTGCCTCAGATGGCTCGGCTGATCCAGGGCGCGAACTGGCAGATAGATGAATTGCTCCACAGCCCAATCACTCGCGCCCAACAAACAGCGGAGCTTTTCGCGAAGTCCCTGGGTCCCAACTGCAAGGTTCCGCCGCAAAGCGCCTCGTTTTTAAGTCCGGGCGCAGACCTTGATGACTCCGTTGCCCATTTAACCAAATCGCGGGCCGGCGCCGCACTCTGGGTCTTTCACATGCCAGATGTAGCAACTTTCGCTTCGTATTTTCTGGGACTGCCCCCTGCGTCTTTCTATGTCACACCGGGGACAATCCTGGCATTGAACATTAGCTTCCCACTTTCGCCGGGTAAAGCTATGCTCATCTGGGCCATGCAACCAGAAGGGATTGCTCCATTCCGGGGAAAAGATTGAGGCTATCGTACGTTCTTTCGGCGGCTCTCTATTTTCTTTGTATCTGGCTGAATTGGGTCGATCTGAGCTCGTCCCGGGCAGAGCCCAATACTGCCGTTGAGACCTCCGGATTCTACCACTATCTCAATTCTGATGCTCTCTACGCTCCGGCATTGTTTCGGGATCTATTCATTGAAAAGTTCTCCACTCGCGGTTGGACCCTACCACCGGCTCCTTACTTCTTCCCCGATCTACTCATCTATTTCTGCGTTCTTGCATTCTTGCAACAACCGCTGGCGGCCTTTGTAGCTGGAATCATTCAATTTTCAATTTCTCTGCTGTGTGCGGCGTTCTTCCTCAAAACGGCTTTTCCAGAAAACCGATATGCATTCCCCTCGGTTGCGCTCGCCGGAAGCGTCCTGCAGCTCTTAATTATTCAAGACATTCTGCCCGCTTCTTTTCGCGGTCTCATCATCCCAACGTTTCACCACGGTGCGAGTGCAAGCGCCTTTCTAGCCTATGCATTCATCTTGCGCGCCCTATTCCGATATCGCCCCCGCTCTGACCTGGCCTTTCTATTCTTGCTCTCCTGGCTCACGATGCTCTCTGATTCTACCTATGCGGCACTTCTAGTTCCCGGAAGTCTCCTGTTTCTGGGGCTAAGCGACGTGAAGCGTTCTCGTAAAGTGTGGGTACTGACGGCAATCGGAACGGGCATCTATCTCGGAAGGTCATCCGTACGCTGGTTCAATAGCCTGGGGAATGCGCAAATAGTAACGATCGCTCCAGAGAAGGATGTCCTTGCGGGATTGACTCACTGGTCTGTCTCGCACCTCTCTGATTTTGCCGAACCGTGGCACCTCTTTGCCATCTACGTCGGTATGATCTGTTTGATATTGGGGCTCCTTTTCAAACGAAGACCGACTCGGGTGGTCCTCCTTCTACCTGGTGCTGCGATTCTTTCGATTCTGCTGGCAGCGAACGTCTTCGGGCCGCAGGTCGGTATTGCGAAGCTTCAGGATCGCTATGTTTTCTTTGCATTGTTTGCTTCAGTTGTGCTGGTAGCCTTCTGGGGATCGCGCTGGTTCCTCATCCGATATCCCGGCGTGAGTCTGCTCATCGTGTTTACGTTCGTTCTAATCCTAAAAGCGGGCGAGCCCAGAGAACATCCACTGTTCCCGAATACTCAATGTCTGAAGCAGTTAGCGACAGATCAGCATCTCAACTACGGAATTGCGGATTACTGGTTTGCCCGGCCCTACACCATACTTTCCAATCGAGAAATCCGGTTGAATGAGGTTGATCTTTCGCTCGGTCCAAGGCCATGGATCAACAATCTCGACAGATTCATTGACGAAACCGGTGCTCCTGAATACAGCTATTTGATCGTGAACAATCTGCCATCAGAGGCAATTCGGCAACGCCTGGGACCACCTGGCAGCACTCATACTTGCGGGCATCTCCAAATATGGGTGTACGACAAAAAGAAAAATCCCGCTCTTACAAATCTATTTTCAATCGCACAATTGCGGGTCTGGCGTCAGGCCATTGGTCGCTGAATCAGACTCGTTTGGATCACAGATACTCATGCAGAGAGTTTAGCTGAGACAGCGTGAAGCAATCGGTCGCGTACTGCGGAATGCGCGTAATGCTTGAGAACATATTGCCTGCCGTTCTCACCAAGCGTGTCCCGTAGCCGGGCGTTTTGCAAGCATGCTTGCACGCCTTCCTCAAATTGAGCCGCATCGGTATACTGGATTCCTCCCTGACTGCGTTCTACATGTTCAAGAAGTACCGGATTTTTGCCGTTCACCAGAACGGGTGTTCGCACTGACATCGCCTCAAGAGTCGCGATACTCAGACTTTCGTTGATAGATGGCATACAGAAGCAAACGGCATTGCGCATCAAATCCAGCTTCCTGTCGTTTGCGACAAAGCCCAAATACTCGATTCCATTTCCGGATGGGATCTTCGCATAGAGCTGACCGGTCAGCTTGAGCTTGAGAGTCGGATGCTTCTTCCTGAAACCTGCGAACATTTCGAATAGCTCGTTGCACCCCTTTCCCGGATCAATGCGGCCAGAGTAAAGGATGTACGGAGCGACGGTCGAATCCCGCCTTCCATCTCCCGCCACATCAATCCCCATCCCGATCACCTGCCCACCTGGGTGCCCCCAGAGTCCTTCGCCGAAAGACTTCTCGGATTCCGTGTTCCATAGAATACCCCCAGTCCTCCGGGCCGATTCTGCGAATGCTTCCAGGTACGCTGCTGGTTCATCATGCAGTGTTGGTATCAGACGGCTACGCACGCGCGGTACCCGCATTGTTCCAAAATATGAATGAGAATACATATAGGTGAAAAATAGAACGCACTGGTAATTCTGGTGATTCAATCGCAAGTATTCAAGCAGTGATTCCGAATGCGGGCCTTGTCTGCGAATCCACTCTTCCTGCAGGGCAGTTGACCAGGGGACAAACCCTGTTTTCTGCGAATGCTGGCGCATGAGCAGCGCGTTAAGGGCATGCCAGTAGTTACTTCTCCCAATGGTTACGTTAAATCGCATAACGTTGCAACCAGATTCTTCCACAGAACCCGGTGAAAATTGCTCTGCCCAGGTGTCAAGATTCCCGGCCGTAGTAGTCAAAACGTCAACTTTGAAATGACTTCTCAGTGTCTCCGCGTAGTAGCGCGCGAGAGCTTCGGAGCCGCCGGTCACCCCTGAATACCGCTGGATTACAATCGCAAGGCGATCCATCAGCCTGCAGCTCCTGAAAGTGCGCTCAAGAAGATTTCTGTAAGCCGCCCGGAGGCAAATCGCTTCTCAAATGAGAGCGATCCTTCGTCGCGCATGACCTGCGCAGCATCACGGTTCACTGAGACCTTGTGGAAAGCCGCGGCCAGGATATGCGGATCGGCGTCTTTCCAGTGCAGCCCGCAGCCACCAAGCGTTTCAGGTACTGCTGTTCTGCCTGAAGCAACGACGGGAATCTTCGTGCGCATGGCTTCAATCACCGGAACACAAAATCCCTCATGCTCACTTGTTACAGCATAGCAATCGGCAGTGAGGAAAAGTGCACGCAGTTTAGCATCGGAGACATGATTCAACATTCGCACGCTTTTGAGCAATCCGCGAGAGACTATTAAGCCCTGGAGCTTACGGGTATAAGATTCCACAAGTGGATCCTGCCGACCAACGAGCACGAGTTGGCCTCGACCGTATGCAGCCTGGTAGACCGCGAATGATTCAATCAAGTGTTCATATGCTTTGTTTGGAACAATCCGGCCCACGGAGAGGATCATGAAATCAGTCAGCCCCTGCATCCGCTCATAGATGAGCGAGAGGTCCGAATCGATATTCTCTCTTTTCTCGATCCCGTGAAACGGGGGGACAATTTTGCAAAGTTCGCGGCGGGCACCCTCACGAACAATATCCTCAACGTTGAAAGCGGAGTCGCAAAGGATTTGTTCGACGCCTGCCTCAAGGATCCGTTTCAAGGAGAGACGAGCATTCGCGCAAGCATCTGCGTAGGCACGACTGTAAGGTTCAAAGAAATGAGCCGGCGTCAGGTTATGATATTTCAGGATCTTTCGTGCCGGACTGTCCATGAACGCGGATTCACCCTCTGGCCATTGCACGGTATGGTGGAAAATCAGCGTGTCCTGATCGCTGAGATATCGCCGTAGTTTGCGCAATGGTTCTGGCGATTCAGATCTGTTCCAGGACCCGGCGAAAATCTTGCAGGAAACTCCGACGCTTTTAAGCGCCTCCACCATTCCACGAGCATCGTTGCCAACTGCATCACCCGGATCAAGTCGAGGAAGGAGGATTGCTACGCGGTTCATTTTTGCAAAAGGCGATTCAGTTTCTCGCGCAACAGCTCCTGTCTGAGCACCAGTTTTGTTAGCGTTCGAGGCCAGAGCAAGGTCTCGATTAAGACCTCCGCAACATATCCGATCAATGGAATCGATACAACCACGAAATAGAGACCTGGCCAAAACCAACGCACAAGCCGTATCCGGGCTATTCGTCCTTCGCGCGAGGCGCGCATTCTGAGAACGATCTCAAACTTCTTCTTCCCGCGCTTCAATAAATCGTAGTAGTATGACAGTCCGTCTCCGTCTGCCTCACGTCGCAGAATCTGCCGATAACAGTTGCGAATAAAATCATGCCCGTCAAAACGAAGGATCGCTCGTACGTCGCAGACGGGACTATCGCTTGAATCGATACTCGGTTCAAAGACCAGTTCTTCTTCGAAAGCCCGGGCCAGGTCCTGTCGAGGTAGACCAGCCTTGTTTTCCACTACCTCAGTACCTGCAGGTAGTCCGCGCAATCTGGCTGCCTCTAGTTCAATCTGCTCTCGAAGTTGCGTAAGGTCGGGGGGCATAGTGTTCAGGCAGAATAGTTCTTGTTGGTTCGCCGAACCTTTCCCGGCAGTTGTAAATTGAGCACCCAATCGTTCTCAATGGACGCCCTGTCGGCATCCAGATCAGTCATCCGGGCATCAAACGCACAGTGATATGGTCCTTGCTCGTACTCTCCGTGAATGAACTCGTTCTTCAGCATGGTCCAGATTGAGTCATTCTTAAACACAGGATGATCCTGTAGTCTAACGGCAACTTCCTTGCTTTTCTCATACACGACCAGTCCCTTCAATTTCTCGCCGCGAATGGTTAGCTGAATTTCCTGACCGGATTTGAAGAGTGGCACACAGTATGCTCGCTCCGGTCCCGGGCCGGTCAAGCTTTTGTGTTCTGCATCCGCTCCCTGTTCAAAAAAACTGGACGAACGCGGTTCTATCGCTGAAGGATGTGGGATGCGCCTGACAGGACTGCCCCTCGCCATTGTGGCCTTGTTGCTTATCGATTGCGCTTCCAGCAGAAACGCCCCAGCGACAAACCAGAATCGGAGCGGTCCCACAAGTCACGAAAGCCAGGTCCCGGCTGACACTCCTTTAACGGAAGCTGTTTCCCGCGACGAAGCCCGATTGAAGGTGGCTCGTGAGCGCAGCGCGATGTTTCATCCTCACCTCGACATCACGCAGGCCATGCACGATGAGTTCCTGGAATTTCAGGATCGGGTGCTCACTGCTGAGCAGATCAAAACGCTGACGAAGATCGCAGAATCGGACAAGGCACCCCTGAGCCGCCGCTTCCTGGCCATTGAGTCCCTGGCGGGAAGTGAAGTAAAAAGGGGTGATCTGAAAGCCGCGCAGGATGTTTGGACTCGCAACAAAGTGCCTGGCCTCGAAAAGCACAGCTCGGCAATCATTGCGATTCTAGCGCAGGGGCGAGGCAATTCGAAGCTCACGAATCTGGCAGGAAACGTGAATACGGATCTGGCAGAGTACGATGCCGTCATGGAGCTCTCCGGCAAGCGCATATACTTCACGCGTTATAATCAGAACCAACGGCTGTCTGATCCGCCCGGCGAAGACATTTATCTGGCTGAGAAACAGAAAGATGGGACATGGAACGCCACCGCCGTTTCCCAACTGAATTCAAAATCTCATGAGTCGGTCCTCGGGATTTCATCGGACGGTGGGACTCTGTCACTGTTTGGAAACTATCCGGGATCGCTCGGCGCAGGCGATATATTTGAATCAAAGTTAACTGCAAGTGGTTGGAGTGCCCCCAGGCCCATGCCACCACCAATCAACTCCGTTCACTTTGACTCGGACGCTTCGTTTTCGCCTGACGGTAAGGCCGTAATATTTGTTAGCGATCGGGCCGGCGGCTATTATCCGTTTCATGCTCGTCAGAAGGAATTCTTCGCTGGCGGCAAGAATGGCAATACAGACCTCTATGTAAGTTTCCGAAAGCCCGATGGTTCTTTTTCTCTTCCCCGAAATCTAGGACCTGTTGTAAATACACCGGGCTCGGAGAGAAACCCGTTTCTGCATGCAGACGGAAAGACTCTTTATTTCTCTTCAGAAGGCCACCCCGGTCTCGGTGGGCACGATGTATTTCGCACCGTTAGAATGGACGATACGTGGACAAACTGGACAGAACCTGTCAATCTCGGACCTGCAGTCAACGGACCCGGAGATGACTCAGGATTCCGCATAACGGCACACGGAGACTCAGGATTAATCTCCGGATCTCTGTCGGATACCAAAGGCCCTTCTGATGTCTTCCTGGTCGCCCCACTGCCACCGCAGGCAAAGCCCAAGGAAGACGTTACCATTCTGCGCGGAAAAGTAAAGTCTGCGTCCGGTGATCCGGTTGAAGCCAGCGTCAAGTGGAACAGCGAAGGCAAGGAAGAGGGTCAGTCCAGGAGTCGACCTGACACTGGTGAATACCTCATTCCGCTTGCTATGAACAAGAAGTACGATATCGCCATCGAGAAGGAAGGATTCTTCAAGCAAACATTTCCGATTGATACAGCTCCGGCGAAACTCAAGTCCCGCGATGTTGAAATTCCTGTGGCGATGAAGGTTGATCCCGAATACAAGCCTCCGAAAACGGAAACTGCTGAGGTTGCAAGGAGTGAATCCAGTGAGGCAAAGAAGCCAGGACCAACAAGCACGGCAGCGAGGTCAGAAGGCGAACCGAAACAACGGGAAATGCTCCCACTGATTCTCCCGGAAATCAAGACCGCATCCGCCACCAGGACAGACAAAGTAACTCCTGCTCGTGAACCAGGAAAACAGAATATTCGACCCGTCGCACAGATCGTCTATTTTAATCCAAACGGATTGCGCATGATGAATCCTGGCGTGCTGAAATCGGTGGTTCTGAATTTGAAGAGCAATCCCAGAAATCGCGTGTTCATCGAAGCCCATACCGATTCGTTGGGCACCGGGCAATACAACAAGAACCTGAGCGAGCAGCGAGCCCGGAAGGTATTTCAATTCCTGACAGGTCAGGGAATTTCTCCCAAGAGAATTGGATATCGTGGAATTGGGGAGAACAGACCGGCTTCGAGCAATCGCACCGCCAGGGGACGAAAATTGAACAGACGAGCGATCGTAACTGTGATTCCCGGCTAGCGTTTCCGAACTACCTTACGTTTTGAGGCCCCTGCTTTTATCGACCGGGCAAAATCGATAATCATCGCGTTCAATTCCGGTTGATCCTCCATGATCATACTGTAATGATTTGCCTGAATCTCGCGAACCGTGACATGGGGGAACTCCTGCTCCATTTCTTGCACCCCGCGCTTCGTGAGGATGCTATCCCCAGGAAATAGATTTGGTTGTACTGCCCGAACAATCAATACCGGAACCTTGATGGATGCAAACTGAGGCTCGAAGCCCCGCCGATTTCCGAGCAGATTGCGTAAAGAGCGCATAACGTTTAGTGACCCGCCAATGGAATTCAACTCACTTTCGATAACGTGGACAGGAATGTTCAGACCGGCGCCATCGGATGTTACTTCCATGTCGTAGCGGACCATGGCTTCAAGTTCTGGCGACCATCGCTTAACCAGTGGCGAATTCTGGATCAAACTCAAATAGGCTTCCGGGTCCTTAAACTTTCTCCCCAGGCGAATAAAGGACAGCCTCAGCATGATGTAGATCCGGAGCTGTTCACCGAGGGTCAGGCGTGCGCCACCATCCAGAAGAACGAGTCCTCTGGCTTCATCCGGGTTCAACCTGAGAAATTCGAGCGCAGCATAAGCGCCAAGGGAGTGTGCAACCAGGAGAGGCCTTGAGAATCGTTTCGAGAACTTTTTACTCCTCAGCAAAGAGTGCAAATCTGCCGCATGGACCTGCGTACTGTAGACACCCCTGGGTTTATCGGACTGGCCACGACCTCGCAAGTCATAGGCAAGAATATCGAGTCCGGCGGAATTCAGCGCCCGGGCCAGGTGCAAGAAGCAAAGATGGTTAGCAGTCAAACCATGCACCATGACCGTGGGAATACCGGATCCGACAAAA
Source organism: Leptospirales bacterium (assembly GCA_016788865.1). Lineage (GTDB taxonomy): Bacteria > Spirochaetota > Leptospiria > Leptospirales > Leptonemataceae > JAEUSB01. The sequence continues at coordinate 46,761 of JAEUSB010000049.1, read as the reverse complement.
TGACCCCACCCAAGTTCAATTCCATTCGCAACGGTTTGGCCTGAGGAATACCGGTTGCCGAAAACTTCGACGGGGCCATTGGTCGAACGGTGAATTCTGGCAGCCGATGGCATCGTGGCAGCACGCGGACGTATCGCCTGCGCGTCAATTTGATAGCCAGCTGGACACTAACTTGTAACAGATTCCCAGAATCGTTTGTCTTCCGGGGAATTGCCTGAAGTTTGGCCTCATGAGTCGGATCTATCGTGAACTGCCACCCAGAGGTACCAAAATTGGAATCGCGTTTTCTGGCGGTCTCGACACGCGGGCAGCAGTCGCCTGGTTAACCGAGCAAGGTATGCAAGTCTGCGCTTACACGGCAGACCTTGCACAACCGGACGAAACTGATATCAATGCGATTCCCAAAATCGCTACTGACTACGGCGCAGTCACTGCGCGTTTGATCGACTGTCGCGAACCCCTTGCACGTGAAGGATTGCTTGCTATCCAGTGTGGCGCATTCCACATTCACACAGGCGGTAAAAAATACTTCAATACGACTCCACTTGGGCGCGCCGTCACGGGGACACATCTCGTACACGCGATGAAACAGGACAACGTTCATGTATTTGGAGACGGTAGCACCCATCGCGGCAACGACATTCAGCGTTTCTACAGATATGGCATCATGGTCAATCCAGACCTGAAGATTTACAAGCCATGGCTCGACCAGGCATTCGTTAATGCATTCGGGGGCCGCAAGGAAATGTCGGAGTACCTGGAAAAAATCGGAAAGCCGTACCGCTCTTCCATTGAGAAAGCATATTCAACCGACTGCAATATGCTCGGTGCCACACATGAGGCCAAAGATCTGGAGTTCCTGGATCGAGGCATGGATATTGTTGAGCCAATCATGGGCCAGGCCTTCTGGCGTAGCGATGTTGCGATTTCACCTCAGACGGTGACCGTCGAGTTTCTGAACGGAAGGCCCGTCGCAGTGAATGATCAGAAGCCCAGGTCGGATCATGAGCTCATTCTCCTCGCCAATGAGGTTGCCGGTAAGCACGGACTTGGCATGAGCGATCAAATCGAGAACCGTGTAATTGAGGCTAAGAGTCGTGGAATCTACGAGGCCCCGGGTCTGGCGCTGCTCAATATTTGCTATGAACGCCTACTAACGTCCATTCACAATGAAAACACACTGGATGCCTACTTCAACAACGGTCGCAAACTTGGCCGAATGCTCTACGAAGGTCGATGGTATGATCCGGAGGCGTTGATGCTACGCGACGCGTCGCGTTGGATTTCATACCCCGTAACGGGAAAAGTAACCCTCGAATTGCGCCGCGGGGATGACTATACGATCCGAAGAACCGAGTCTACAAACTCCACTTACCACCCGGAAAAACTTTCCATGGAGAAGACGGAGAGCGCATTCAGCCCGGGAGACAGAATTGGTCAACTGGAAGTCCAGAATCTCAGTATTGCAGACAATCGTCAGTTGCTCGGCCAGTTTCTCAAATCCCCGCAGATTGCGCAGGATCAGAAATCCCTGGACGATTTGATGCACTAGGCTCTACACAGATCAATATCCCGGCCATATCGTCCGCCTGGCGTGAGCCTCGAGAAAAGCGCAGCACTTCGTAGAAAAGCGGGTCCAGTGATGATAGGATCTGCTTGTGAAATATATCCTTAAGTCTCTCCATACCGAACATCTTCCCTTCTTGATTGAAGGCCTCGTATGTGCCGTCTGTCACCAGCAGCACGCGATCACCCGGAGAAAGTTGAACAAACTCCTCGCGAATCTCAAGATCTTCAAAAGCACCGAGCAGACGTCCGCGGGTTTCTAGTTCTACTACATCATCCTGCGCGGCTCTGTAATGCAGAAGCGGAGGATGATGTCCGGCCGAACAAAATTTGAATGTTAGGTTAGACCGATCCACAATGCCGTAGACCCCTGTGATGAATCGATCCATAATCTTGTCGAGAAGGGCTTCGTTTAGATGCGTAAGGACTTTGCCTGGATGATCCAGTGTCTCGGCCGGGAGACTCTCAAGTGAGATCTTCATCATCGCCGTGATAAACGCACTTGCAATTCCATGACCCGTGACGTCGCTTATGAAAATGCTCGACCGGTTCATGTCCAGCTTACGCACGTTGTAGAAGTCTCCACCCAATTCTTCCATGGGCAGGTATTTGCCTATGATGCGAATATTTCCCATTTGAGGAAATTCATGCGTGATCAAACCAAGTTGAATCTCCCGCGCGTGACCAACATCTCGCATGACCGACTTGTGTTTTTCCTGGATGCGAAATGCGTCCTGGCTTCTCCGGGTTACGAATGCCAGGAAGGCTACGTTAACGGTGACTCCTCCCGCCCAACTAATCGGCAATGGGATTCTCAACAATTCCGAGATGGTGGTATCCCAGAATCCGCAAGTGGCCCAGAGGACACAACCCGGTAACACTCTTCGCATCAACCCTGTTCGCTCAGGCATGTTGCGGCCCTGTACGTAGAGCGTAATGAGGGCAAATGTGATCATTCCGAATAACGTTGCCTGAAAAAGAAAATAGACAGACGTGTATTTGTAATAGTGGAGTGGCATTTCAACAAAGGACAATTCCCTGGTCAGTAGCCATTCCGGCTGCAGGGCCAGTATTGCAAGCCACACAAACGCGGCAGCCCAGCCCAGACTTGTAACGTTGTTGTTCCGATAGTTTGCGAAGCAGAGAACAAAATCCAGAAAAGCCGGTCCCAACAACATGCCCAGGCCAAGGTTCCACCGATTAGCCACGTAGATGTTCTCAACAGTCGTCTGATTCTGCCAGACGCTTACGAGACAGAAGGCAGTGTTTACAAATGACAGGAGCGAGAACCGGCGCCAGAGCTCATTTTCACTCCGACCTGTGGACATGAAGGCGGCAAATAGCCCGATCAGGAAGGCCGCACCGGAAGCCCATGCATACCCGTACGAAGCTAGAAGTACAGGCTCCATAGGCGCCTGTTTGTACTCCTGATCTGGAATTGCGTCAAGCAGATTTGTGATTCTTTTGGGGAAGGCGCCTACAACTTCGAATTATTGACGAAATGTGCAAGCCGGGGTCACTGACGACATGCTCGATACGATCCCTGAGAAAATAGAACACGACCAAACTCTGCTGAGAATTAAATGGAAAGATGGGAAGGAATGCTCGTACGACCTGCTGAACCTCAGGAAAAGCTGCCCCTGTGCCAATTGCCGGGGCGGACATGAAATTGTAACGAAAAGAACCACCGATCATATCAAGACCATTAGCCTGGCCAGTTGGAAGAAGGTGGGTCGCTATGCGCTCCAGTTTACCTGGTCAGACAACCATGATCTGGGTATCTATACATACGATTCATTGCGGGAGGCCTGCAACAAGGGAGTAGAATACGCTCCGCCAGGTGAACGATAGCCCCAATCCGGCTGAAGAGGCTGGGAACATCAGTAGCGTGCCTTGAGCCAGTTAGCCCAACCGTCTTCTGGTGCTATGGGTGGGTGAGAATCTAAAAAGAGGTGGGAAATACATTACAATGCGGTGTTTGCCGCATTGTAATACTAGAAATCAGATTAGCGTTTGCAATCGGCTTTGGCAGACCATGTTCCACCGCTTTTACGGTCCGTTTCGCTCATGCCATAGGTTCCAGTGAACGTAGTAATGAGAACGTTCTCATTGGCTGTTTCTGCATCAGCGTAAGCTCCGTCCCAGTAGTAAGTTTTGCCTTTGTCGGCGCCGGCTGTGTATGTTTCAGTGATTTTGCAAGTTTTAGCATCGCAAGTACCAGTGGTGGTGGACTTTGCACCTTCTTCTGTTGATTCACCGGTAATGGTTCCTTTTTCGTCTGGCATAACTGACCAGGTTACCATCCATTTGAATGGAACTTCACCTTCTGGTCCTTTGTAGCTTCCTTTGAAGTCGCATTTCCAGACTTGAGCCTGGGCAGCAGGTTTACCGCAATTCATCGCCAACAAGCCAGCAGCGATCAACGCGAGAAATATCATCTTTTTCATGAACTAACCCCGTAACAAAATTGTTGATTTTCGCCCGATTTCGGGTCGAGGAAGCTAACAGATCGAAAGCGAGTTTTCACGCAATGAAAAAATGGGCAGATTGGGTGACAATTCCCGGAAGGAGAAAAATATGCGCCCAGAAGGATTCGAACCTCCGACCTACTGGTTCGTAGCCAGGCACTCTATCCAGCTGAGCTATGGGCGCGTGTGGCGATGTTCCGATTGGTTCACTTGCTGTCGACCTTTTTTGGTACGGACTGCCGTGGCGCTCCTGCTCGGTTGCCCTAATAAAAGTAGCTTTCGGGCCCACCATGAAAGTCTTCCCAGCACCGATTTTTCGATTTCAGAAATGAATCCCTTTCCCAGTCCAGAGAATCGGCATACAGCTTTTCAATCGTAGTTCCATACCTTGTTTCCAGTCTGGGGATTACGGAACTATCGTTATGCTTCAACTCAATCAATTTGCTCAAACGAGTCCGAATACCAGGAATAGTTGCGAGCAAGTCAGGATCCAGGCGAATCACAATGCCGGCTGACGTTGCCATTACCCGATCATACTCTGGCTCACCAGAGGAGCAAAACAGAGCTCCCTTATCCAGGACCTCTTGAAAATTAGTATAATGCTCGTGGCCGGGTCGAAAGCGCAAGAGTACTCGATTGCGTGCGATGCTTCGATCACTTAACCCTTGTTCGTCCTGGATTTTCACGCGCGGGCCGGCCGCCACGCCAAGATATCCAAGGCCCACACCTCGCAAACATTTGGCATGCGCCTGGCTATTTGCGATCCAAAAATCCCGGTATCCAAGACACGACTGGAGCTCCTTAAACTCAGCACCTCTGATAGCCCATGGGTTCTTCTGCCACCCGACGATTTGTCCTGCATTCATTTGTGCATACACAGCGCGTTCATCTGCAATGTAGCCGTTCGCGACCGGGACAGGCAGGAGACTCAACAATACGAACACTGCGAAGGCAGAGACTGTGGCAGTCGTGGGCGCCAATTTTCCGGGAAACCAATCTTGCTTTCTCAGAAACCATCGATCCGCGAGCAGGCAGACCATGGCGGCTTCCGGCAACCAGAGACGGAAAGCCATGAAGTCTCCTCCGACGCGAATAACGTAAAGCGTCAGGATGATCAACAATCCGATATCGCGGAGCATTGCTTGAAACTCCACTGGCTTAAACGAGGATCTAACCTTGTGAAAAAATACCGTGGCTGTCAAGATGAGCGCTGCAATCCATATGACAGGAGCAAACAATACAAAATGTAGAATGTATTTTGCACCCTGTGCAACGTTAGCCGCTAATCCCGCCTTGGCATAATATGGATTCTGGAAAAGCGCATCAAAGTAGAACCACCGGAATACATGGTAGGCTATCGGTAAAAGCAAGGGAAGTCCCCAGGCGATCATAGTGGCGAGTTTGCGACCAATTGACATCTCACTGGCGCGGTACAAATCCCAGAGAAGGAAGATCGAATAATAGGCGTAGAATAGTCCGGTTTCAGGACGATTGAGGTAGAGCAGTACGAGCAGGAATGCTGCGTACATTGGTGACCTGAGCAGACCCCCTTGCTCCAGTTCTTGATAGAATAGGACAATCAAAAGGAACGTAAGGGAGAACTCAAGACCCGACGTGGCGAAATCGCGGAATCCGGAGATGCTGCAGAGTGCGAGTACTGCGAACGGAAGCGCCTTAACCTTCGCGGAACGGCGAATCAAAATTCCAATTGCGACGAAAGAGAATAGAAGTCCCATCAGCACCGAGCTCAGATCCAGGGGGATTCCGATTGCCCTGAGAACAATGAGACCAGCGGACCAGATTGGATGCGTACTTGCTTCGACGTGCTCTCCCGGGTTAAATAGATAGCCATGCCCTGCAAAAATGTTCTCCACCATTCGAAACGTTATGAAAGCGTCTTCGGTAACCCAGAGACGGGAAACGATCGCTGCCAGAGCAAAGAGGAAAGTCGCTGGATAAAGGGCCCGCTGAATCACCCGGAATGGATAATTTGTGCGGGTTTCCGGGAAAGTAAAAATCAGGGCGTTCTTTTACCAGGATTTTTGAAGTTCTGGTTGCCTTCAGCCTCTATATTTCCGTAACTGTAAAAGTAAGTTTCCCGGGGACGAATTGGCTTCGACTGCTGTGTTTTCGGGGTACTTGTTGCGTGTCGAGTTGAGGAACTCGTAAAAACCTCAAAAACTAAACAGCCAACAACGAACTGGCCCTGGCCGCTTAATTTAAGCAACCAGCGCTCGCTGTAGCCTCTCCTTTTGGGCCGCAGACCGAGTGTCAAAATAGAAAGGAACTGTCAGATGGGCTCAACCTGCAATCTGGCTAAGACTTACAGGTTGAAAATCTCATGCAGGCCCCGTCGGCAGGCATCGCATGGGATTATCAATTGCCGACTACGCACGTAGAAGCAAGTGCTTCGCACCGTAGGACGCGGGTTCAACTCCCGCCGTCTCCAACTCAGAGGTTAGGCGCCGGTCATGAGGCGCAGCCCTCCATGTCTGAGCCTCATGACTGCTCCGCCATCCGTGGCTCCGCAACGGCGTCAAACCCCCGAGTTGCGGGGCTCGGGAGAGACCCGACGGAACGAGATAAGAGGCAGGTGAAACCTTCTTTTTACTTGGACACTTCCGGATCTTTGAGACTTGATTTCGGGTACATAACGTGCGCGCCTTTAGCGCGCATTGATTGCGCACGAAGTGCGCCGCCTCGCGTTTATCGTCACGGCCCTTCAGGCAAAAGAAAAAGCTTCTTAACCTCAAGCACCAGTTTGATAGGACCACCGTGGTCATCCTCGACTCTCAAGATTCCGGCCGTGCGAATTTTTCGCATACTCGGCGGATTGCAGTTCATGAGTGCTTCATTTCCCGCGCAACGAATCGGTTCGCCCTTGAAGCTTCCTCTCAAACTGATTCCGGCGCCAGAGTTTGAATCCAGGATCGACACGTCTGATCCGCAATTATTGCAGGCAGCATCGCCGCACATCAGCAGCGTACAAATGGGTCCACTCATCTGAACCATTCCGTCGGAAAGCAAGTATGTACTTGCCGGGTTTCCGGGACCCTCGATCTCAATAAACGCGCCGTTTAGTTGTTTGAAATGGGCCACAACATAGGACACAGCGAGACGGCGGGGTTGGGCACTGGCAGATGTGACTATCAGAAGGCAGCAAGCAATTCGTGCAAGGAGTGGCATCGTAGAATAGACGGCGCCGGCTGTGAAAAGTTGCCCTGCTAAGCGGAACGATTGCAATTCCGTGAACAATTTCCAGGGTAGCTCATGGCTTTTGAAATGCACGGAGACCGTAAGCAAATTTGACTGATATCCTTCTAGAAGAAGCGGCCCGCCAGTTTGACATCGAGAATTTTCTTCCGGGCCAACGCGATGCCATTACATCAATCTTCGAGAAATGCGATACGTTGGCACTACTTCCAACCGGAGGGGGTAAGTCGCTGATATACCAACTGCCGGCTGTCATGCTCGATGGAGTTGCGCTCGTAATCTCGCCGCTAATTGCCCTTATGAAGGATCAGGTGGACGCGCTTGCTGCCCGCGGAGTTCGCGCGGCGTACTGCAACTCCACTCAGGATGAGCTTGAACAAATGAAAGTGCTCAGCGCTGCTGTTACTGGCAAACTCAAGCTATTGTTCATTTCACCTGAGAAAGCGGTTTCGCATTCGTTTCTTCAATTACTGAGTCGGATGAATGTGAGCTTGATAGCGGTCGATGAAGCGCACTGCGTATCAAAATGGGGCCACGACTTCAGACCGGAGTTTCGCCAGTTGCATGTGCTGCGCGAAGTTCTGAAAGCAAAACCACCAATTTGTGCACTGACGGCGACGGCGACCGGCCAGGTGATCCAAGACATAACTGCATCCTTACGAATGACCAATGCGAAAGTTGTGAGGCGCAGCTTCTTTCGGCCCAATCTGGAATTCAGTATTGCGTATCCACAGAACGACGGTGAAAAGGAGGCAATGCTGCTCGAGTTGCTCGAAATGATGGATTTTCGTAAAGGTCCGGGAAAGTGCATCGTGTACTGCTCCACTCGGGCGAAAGTCGACGGTGTTTCCGAGCTTCTGCGAAACCACAACTTCAGAGCTGGAAAATATCATGCCGGTCGAACGAGCGGGATTCGAGAGAGAACGCATGACTCGTACTCAATTGGCAAACTCAACATTTTGGTAGCTACTAATGCGTTCGGAATGGGAATGGACGATCCCGATGTCCGACTCATAGTCCACTACCAGGTTCCCGGATCCGTCGAGGCATATTTTCAGGAAGCGGGGCGCGCGGGGCGCAACGGCAATCCTGCCCGGTGTGTTCTCTTTTATATGAACGGAGACTTTGTGACCCAAAACTTCCTCCTGGGGCAAGAGAGGGCCCGCAAGTCCGGCGGGGAAGCTCTGCTCCAGATAATGCGCAACTATGGGACAAGTACGATTTGCAGACAGAAATTCCTTTGCGGCTACTTTGGCGAGGTCGTAGCGAATTGCGGTAAGTGCGATGTTTGCAGAGAAGACGGCAAGCCGGCGCACACCGCGGAGTATCTCGTAGCGTTGGCTGAAAAGAAGAAAGCAAGGGAAATCAAATCAACACACACATTTGCTGCCGCTGAAGAAGAGATCGTAAGGGGAGCTCTGAAACGCTACCCAGCAATTTTTGGCAAAGGTATCATTGCTGGATTATTGCACGGAAGCAAGGCCAAGGACTTGCTAAAGTACAGGCTGGTTTCCTCGGAGTTCTATGGCAAACTTAGTCATATTGCTACAGAAGCCATTGTGAAATTCCTGGAACAATTGATTGAACAGAAGCAGATCAAGATCGCCGGACAAAAATATCCTAAAATCTATCTGGCCGACTTCCCACCGGATTCCCCCCGGGGGAGGAACGGCAAGAGTAAGCTTCGCAAGACGGAAAAAAGCCAGAAGGAGGTTTCACCTGAATCTCAGTTGATTCGGGATCTGAAGAATTTCCGCGATCGCGAAGCAAGGAAGCTAAAATGGAAGAAATTCATGGTCATGCAAAATGCGATCATTGTTCGCATCGCGCGATCACGACCCAACGATCTTAAAGAGCTTATTGCTATTAAAGGATTCGGATCGGCCAAGGCGGAGCGCTTTGGGAATGAGATACTTCGGATCGTTCGCGCATGCGACTCTCCGGCCTTTCCTTCTTAGTTCACCGTGAAGCTTCTCGAGGTACCCGAGTACGAGCTTATGGCGCCCGTCCATCCGGATTTCCAGTTTCCGTAGTGGCGAATTCGATACGTGCCCGATGTTGCGTTACTCGGTATGGACCATTTAATAGTCACAAGTGAGTTTGCAACTCCGTCGCGGGCCCACTGGTACTTAGTTTCTGGATCCCAGTCCGAAGCAACCGTTACCCATGAAGATCCAACGAGCCTCTGCACCTCAAGGAAGGTCGATTGCAATCGAAGGTTATTCCTGGGATGGGCACCCCAGAAAACAACCGCAGCAACGGTACCCCTTTGGTAAGATGCTGCCGCATCGGTTTTGACATCTCCAAACTCCTTGAACAGCGGCTTGTCGTCGAACACGACCCCGGTGATGAGGCTTGATTGATTGTTAATCAGGTTTCGTGGAGTTGGTCCCGGGCTAACAGACGTTCCATCGCGCATTGCCCGCGCCAGACGAGAATACTCCTGTTGCATCCCTGGCAATTGATTGGGTCCAAAATGCGTGGACGCTCCTTCATAATGCTGAGCAGAATACTCCTCTGGTGTCGAAACATAACCTGCATAAGCATTCGCGAGGCCTGCAATCACCACATCCGTCACACCGTCTGACTGCAATTCCGCACCGACCGTCTCCCGGAGGCGCCGCCCGCACATGGTAGTGCATTCAAATGGTACACCGACGATTGCCAGGCTCCCAATTCGCATGATATGCACCGGCAATACCTCAGGGGTCCAGGGATAGGGTGTCATACGGCCGGTTGGCAATAGCACAACTTTCTTATCGTGACATGCCTGATCTTCTGGAACAAGCGTGAAGTACGGCCAGGTTACACCATCGTACGCCAGCCCTTCTGATACGAAGGATACTCCCGGGCCATCCTCGGTGCTTCCGGCGATCATCGACATACCAATGGCAGCCTTGCATGTTTTCTTTGTGGTGGAGCCAGTCCACTGAGCCGCAACATTTAGGTTGGAATAATCAACATACGCATGCCGGAAGTCAACGCCGCCGGAAACTACGCGGCCCGCGCTATTGTACAATGCATAGGCTTTGTCGTACTGACGATTGCCAATGGTATAGGTCCGATCAAAGTCGTTAACGTTGTCAGGCACTCCCCAGAGGTTGGGTGAAACGTCGCCTTCATTGCTATTGGAAAAAGCTGCGACGAATGTATCGGCGGACGAATACGTGGTGCCTTTGAGTTTTTCAAAACGATACGACGCATAGCCTTTGTTGTCGCCGCTAATCAAGCGATTCTTGTTTCCAATGTTAGTTGCGTGAACGGCAAACCAGTTCAGCAAACCCAATTCTCGACCGTCCGTCGCTGTAAACTTCAAGAGAGTCATTTTCTTGTCTACGTCCGAAGTATAGCGTGCGCGTTCGGCCGCGGGATTCTTCGCGTAGGCAACGGGCGAGCGATTCATGCTCGCATCAAGAACATCACCGGCTGAGAGCTGAATTGTGGAAGAGCGCATGTTATTATGCGCCCGTACGATTGACTGATAGATTCCGTCGATGATGCTTTCGTAGTTTTGCTGATCATAGCCAAGGATAGTCAGGTTATAAAGAGCGTAGTGCGAATAGCCCCCCGGGCCGCTGTGCGTATGAGTTGCGGCGATCATTACATTTTCGTCCGAATACGTTGCACCATACGTGGCAACAAGCTTCCGCATGACGCCCTGTTTCACGGACTGGAACACCTGTCCCAGGTCAGCCGTGACGTATACAAGACGCTTGCCATTGCAGGGACTTTCCACAACGAATGCTCGCGATCGAAGCCGCATATGAATGCCGGCGGTCTTCTGCTCAATAACAGCATAGCCCATCATGCCGAGTTCGGCCGCGGACCCGGTAATGTCATAAATGCCGCGACCTATATTGAAACGATCACTTGTAAAGCAGGTCCCGCTGAACGCGCCGCCTGTCGACAGCTCATTTGTTCCACCGGTTTCGGTTGAGCTGTCGCCTGTAGAAATTGGTGGAATAACGGACTTTTGATCATCGCCACCGCAACCAATGGCCACGAACAGAGCTAAAATCTGGATACTTCTTCCGGTTCTCATTTGAATCCCCCCGCAGGTGCAAACCTGCCGATTCAAGACCTATAAACTACGTATGATTTTTATTTTCTATAAAAAAATGAGAAGACCGTACGAGGGAAAATTGACCGAGCCAGTAAAATGCCAGGGTAATTACTTCCGGTACCGGGCTTTTGAAGATGGAGATCGCGCGCAGGGAATCGGAAATGAGCAAAGCAATGGCCGCTATGCCCATCCACTTACTCGATTCTGTTGGGCCTGATTGTAGTAAGGGCCTAACGGCGAGCCCAATAAATAGGATCAACACAAGCGTGTATACGATCGAGGGAAAGCGGAGAAATCCATATGGATTTAGCCAGAGAAACATTGCAATGGCAAAGGCACCAATGAGCGCAAATCCCACGAGCCCGCGCCGTTGAATTGGACCGCCGCGGATAATAAAAGCCACCGAATAGGTGAGATAGTAAGCGGCCGTGCCAAGAGCAACAAGCTTGAGATGCGCACCCAACATTTGAAAGATTTCGAGAAAGGCGGCAGCAAACAGACCAACAGCCAGTAGAATGGAAGGCCGACTGCGGCCACCAAGCAAGACAGTAAAGCTCATACAAACCAGGACAAGGGGTCGCAAGTACAAATCCGGAAGCGTAGCCCCAACTCCAATTGCCACTAGATCGAGTAAGGCAAGCGCCAGGCAGATGTAGAGCATCAAAGTGTGTCGTCCCATGTCCGACCATCTCACGACTGTTCTCAAAACTTGTCGAGCAGCAAGTCAGTACCAGGAAAAGCAAAACTTCAAGGCTGCGACAGATCCTTCCCCCCGACGGGTCAGAGGTTCGCTCTTGACTGGAGAATGATTAGAGAGACGCAATTGCGGAACGAATGGCGACAATACAGGCCAGGATCATGATCAAATAGAGGCCAGGAACGCGAATGGCAAACCACCACCATTTGGAAAGTTTCAGCGCTGCCCAACAGGTCAAGGCAGCGTGCAGGATGAACCAGAAACCCATATCCCGCGAGAGGATGTGCATTGCTTTGAGGAATACGAATCTCTTGGCATCATCGTCCAGGAGATTTCCCACCGCCCCCCTCATGTATTTATCGTACATCACGATTAGAAGCGGCTTATCCAGAACAAAGTAGAAGACCAGAAAGATTGCCGCGAAAATCAAGCCAAGCGCCACCGGCTGCAGCTTGAAGTACAGGTCATTGTCCGTTTTCAAAGACAGAAACACGGCAATGCCGACAAGGACAAACCCAATGATGGTTAGTTCGTCGATTGCTCCATAGACGATCAGAGAAAAAATGAGTTCCAAAAATGCCAGGACAATTGCAGAAATCAGCGCGACCCGCTTGCCGGAAACTGATTCGAGAATCACGAAGACGAGTACCGGTAATATCCCAATCCAGATTGTCGACGAGTCCACAGCTAAGAGCTTTATGATTGCCCGGAATGTCAAATCTTTGCAGCGGAATAAACTTTACGAAATCGATCGGGATATTGAGAAATGCCTCCATGAACAAAACAACTCTCTGGTCTGCCGCGCTGGCCGGCCTGGTAATCGCTTCCGCAAATTGCAAAGAAAGCAAACCCGCTGTCGAAAAGGTCGCGGAAGGAAAATGCTACGGAATCAACGCTTGCAAGGGCAAAGGTGAGTGCGCCACCAAAGACCATGGCTGCGCTGGTATGAATACTTGCAAAGGCAAGGCCTGGCTTAAGATGCTGGAAACCGATTGCAAGTCCAGGAACGGACAATTCGAAGCCGTGCTCGACGGAAAATACATGTAGGACATGAGACTCTGCGGGTTGTGCAATACAACTCGCAGATCAGCAACGTTGACCACAGATCTGCCCATCCCGATTTTCTATCTGGAGCGTGGCATGTGATATGCGAAATCTATGGAATAACTCCTCGTTGACGTCGTGAAAGAAGACAGGGTCAGATGATTCTGGCATGACGAGGTGTGCAGTGAGCGCGGTTTCATTGGTGCTAAGCGCCCAGATGTGCAGATCGTGTACGTCGTCCACGTTCTTCAACGAAGTCAGATAGGATCTAACTTCCTGAATGTTCACCTCTGATGGAACACCGTCCAATGAAAGGCGAAGCGATTCGCGTAACAGCCCCCACGCTCCGTACAGAATGGCCAAACTCACAAACAAGCTAACAAGCGGATCAAACCAGGCCCACCCCGTCACCGAAATCACGATTCCCGCAACCACCACACCGCCGGAAATTCCTGCGTCGGCGAGTAAATGCATGTAGGCGCTCCGCACGTTCAGATCATTCTTTTTATCGCGCATGAACAACAGTGCACTTCCAGTATTCACCAGTATTCCAATCAGTGCGACTCCCGCGATGCCCTCTCCGTGCACCAGTACAGGGTTGCGAAGACGGGAAATCGCGGCATACGAAAGTGCTCCAATAGCAAGGAAGAGCGTCACGGAATTAATCAAACTCGCAAGCACAGTGCTCTTGCGAAGGCCGTAGGTAAAGTTTCCGGATGGTCGCCGGCTGGCCAGGCTCACGGCCAAAAGCCCCAACACGAGGCTGCCCACATCCGCCAGATTGTGACCGGCATCTGTCAGGAGTGATAGGGAATCCAGCCAGAAGCCCGCGATCACCTCCGCAATGACGAACAATGCGTTCAAGAGAATGCCCAGCACGAAAGCCCGGGTTACTGACTTTGGTGTGTGATCGTGACCAGCGCCCATCTGTAAAATGATCTCCTCCGAAGAGTTCTCGTCATTCCTTTTTGCTAGTAACCAAGGAATTCTTCACTCTTTATATCATGATCAAAGACGCCTAACTGTAGGAGCATCTCGCGGACTGAGTGGACCATGCGCGAGGGACCGGCGACATAGTAAATTGGATGCTCGTTCTCGGGAATATTTCGGCGGATCAAAACCTTATCAATTCGTCCGGTTTCATATTTCCAATCACTATGGTCGCGTTCTGTAATGGTTGCAATCAACTTGAAGTTGGGGGATTCGCTCGCCCAGAGTTCTAGTTCGTCCAGAAACGCAGTGAGACCAGGCGTGCGATTGGAATAGAAGAGATAGACCTTCTGCGTAGGCCTTTCCGCAAGCAACCACTCTATCATGGCCCGGAAAGGGGTGATTCCCATTCCGCCGGCTATGAAAACTGCGGGAATCGTTGCGTCTTCGTGCAATGAAAATTGTCCAAGCGGTGGACTTATGAAAACCGGCGCACCCTCTTGCAGATTCGCCAGGGCCTGCTTGAAAGGAGAATTGCGGATACGACTGGCTATGATGATCGAGTCGGATCGCAGCGGAGAGGAGGCGACTGAAAAGGTGCGTACACTTTGACCGGGAATATTCTCCATCTCTGGCAAGGTTATATCGACAAACTGACCCGGCGTGAATGGAAAGTCATTTAGAGAAGTATCAAACCAGAAGGCCATGGTATCGTCGGCAATTCTGGTTTTGTGTAGCAACGGTAGCTGATAGAGCTCGGTGGTTCGACCAACGCCGGGCGTGACATCGTTGATTTCGTACAACTTATAGCGGCCAGATTTGCCCTTTAAAGGCATGCTGAAAATCCGACCACGTGTTACCTGATCACGGGTTAGTTTGTACACATCCTCCGATATCAGAAAGGATGCCCCGGCCTTCTTCGTCGCCGATTCGATCCTGCTTGCCATGTTCACAGTATCGCCAAGCACCGTGAGCTGCATTTTCTTCGGATGCCCCAGCTCACCAACAATCACATCGCCAAAATGAATCCCGATCCCGATTTTAAACTCAATCTGAAAAGTTTTCTTGAGGTATTCATTCACCTGAATCAATTCGTCTTGAATTGCACGCCCCGCACGGACAGCGGAGAGACAGGTCTCACGGGCGTCATTCGACGTCAGGCCAAAGACAGCCATGATGCCGTCTCCCATGTACTTATCGATGCTTCCACCGTTACGAAAGATGGCTTCTCCGATCGCGCGGAAATATCGATTCAATATGTGAACTACGTCATATGGTAAATGATTCTCGGAAAAGGGAGTGAACCCGCGAATGTCGCTGAACAAGATTGCAAGACTCATCTCGCGACCTGTCGTGCGGACGGATGTCCCTACGATTTGCTGAACATCCTCCGAATCGATTACGAGACGTCGAACGACCACTGGACCAGTTACGTGCGCCTGACATGCAAGGCGAATTTCTTCCGTGAAACCTTTCCGTTGCGCCAATGCGTGCTCGGCCGGGGTTGCGGCCGTGAGATTGCCCGCACCTTCGATTACCAGTACTCGACAGGTTGAACAGCGACCATTGCCCCCGCAAACATGCGCATGCGGTACGCCGGCCTGAAGTGCAATCTGAAGTAATGTTTCGCCTGACCTGGCTGTTTCGATGTCTTTTTCGTTCGCAAACTTTATTAGCATGGGGTTACTCCTCAAGCATCCAATCGATGGCAAGTTTCGCAGCAGAGAAATCCCTGGATGTTCTGCCTACAATCATCTCTGGCAAATATTGCTTTCCGCCTGGCCAGGTGTGGCCACCGCCTTTCACTACAACGATTCCAACGCGCGATCCTGGGCATTGCCAGATCTGTCGCGTCGCCGTGGTTTCGTCCTTTTCAGTATCTGCGAGGCTATCAGACGTCACATTGTCGGTGCATTGATTCTTATTGCGCCAATAAGCAGCGGAGTCGAAGGCGGAAAGGACATTTCCCCTTGTCTTCTTGAAGAGCTTGATTGGTCCTCCGTTGAAAGGTACCAACGGATCCTCAGTGCCGACGATATATAGAACAGATTTTGGTTTTGCAGGTTTACAGTCCCCAACGTAGTCTGCGGGAAAATTTGCAGCAACACTGACAGCTTTCTGAAAACGATCACTATCACAGACAGCGCGTTGGGACATCATGCCCCCGTTCGAGATTCCCATGATACTGGTGCGGCTGCGCGGAATTGAAAGCTCCCCACCAATCCTGTCTGCGAGGGCATTGAGAAATGCAACATCATCGATGCGTGCTTTGTGCGCAGTGGAAATTGGATCGAGACGTCCGTCGTTCCAGGATTCGTCTACACCCTGCGGCAGGACGATTGCGACATTGGACGAATCAGCAACCACGAATAGGTCCGTCGCCAGTCGACCCATTCGATCTGCGTGACCGCTGCCCCCGTGCAAAACAAAGATCAGGGCGACTGGCTTACGCGAAACGGGCTGGTAAATTAGATACGTGCGGCTTCGTCCTCCAATGTCGATTGTCCCGGTTCTGGATTCACCTTTGCCCGCAACGCTTCGGCATGCCACGACCCCGGGCAGCAACAACAGCAAACTTAGGCAAAGAAGGCCGACCTTTACCATATCGGCTTAACAAATAGCTTCATTTCTTCCGTGTCCAGCCTTTCCAGGTCCACATTCCAAACCTCACCCAGAAATGCGGGTCGACTAAGCTTCTTAATGAACACGGAAAACGGATCCGGTAAAACGAGCTCGAAATCATTGGTTAAGTGATTCGCGGTAACAATGCATTCGACATTGAAGTCTAACATTTCCAGAAATACGCGATCCGTCTTGAATCCGGTGATGAAAGCGCGAAACTTCTTCTGGCCGCTCTTTTCGATGGACCGGAGCATTTTTAGCTTCCATATGTCACGTTCTGCGTCCATAGCTTTGCGCTCCATTTCACTGGTGTGCAAGCCGAGTTCATCAATGTCTTCTTTGCTATAGACGGGTTTCTTTTTTCTTAAAATCGATTCAAGCGCCCTATGAACAACCAGATCCGGATAACGCCGAATCGGCGAAGTGAAGTGGCAGTAATCTTCGAATCCCAGTCCATAATGTCCCAGAGGTTCTCCCGCATACTTGGCTTGCATGAACGATCTCAACAGGAGCATTTGAAATATTCTTTCGGGGGAAACACCTTCTAGCTTGCCGCGTGAACCCTTCTGTGTCCCTTTCCCCTTCTCCGCGAAATCCTTAACCTTTAGCAAGGTCTTATTTATCGATCTGGGTTCCGTATCGTTCAGTTTGAAATCGATTCCGCCAATCTTCAAGAAGTGATTCAGCGATTCCAGTTTGCGCTCTTCCATGCTTTCGTGCACGCGATACAGGGTAGCAGCACCCTTCTTACGCTGGAATTCCGCCGTACAGATATTTGCAGAAAGCATGCATTCCTCGATCAGCATGCTCGATTTCAGTCGCTGGCGATAGGTAACTTCAACCACCTCACCCTTATCGTTGTACTTGATTTTAGGTTCACGGAGATCGAGATCAATACGCCCGGACTTAAGCCGCGCTTCTTTCTGGAGTTGGGCAATTCGCCAGATATGCGAAAGGTCCGAGTCTTTCTTGTCCAGCTCGCCTTCCGCATTCTCATACGTTAGGCGGCGATTTACTCGAATAATCGACTTGTAGATCTCGTATCGAACTATTTCACCCGTTTCAGGTTTAATGTCCATCTCCGCTGTGAATGCGAGGCGGTTTCGGTCTGCAACAAGCGAGCACAAATTCTCCGAAAGAACTGGCGGCAGCATTGGCACGACTCGATTTGCGAGGTAAACGGAGGTAGCACGTCGCTGAGCCTCGTTGTCGAGCTCCGTTCCTGGGAGCACATAATGCGAAACGTCTGCAATATGTACGTAAAGCTTCCAGGCCTTGTTGCTCACCCGCACGAGGCTAATCGCATCGTCAAAGTCCTTGGAGTCTGGACCATCTATTGTAACCGTTTCAATATTCCGCAGGTCACGACGGCCTTTCCAGTCCACCACGGACTCTGGCTGGACTTCTGTTCGCTCCGACTCATATTCCGGGACACCATCGATCTGAGGATAGATTGGATTGAAGTTATACTTCATTAGGATGCGCGCGTAGTCGGCATCCATATCGCTGTCCTTTTCAAACCGAACAAAGTCGGCCTCCAAAAGTGGCAAGCCCATGTGCATGATATTGCGCCCTGTCAGCTTTACGATTACGACCACGTCTTGCTTCATGCGTTTCGTCAGATCTGCTGACATTCGCGACACCGTCATACCCGCAGAAATTCGGGTACTCGCATCGAGCAAAATGCCGGGAGCAACCCGATGAACTGGATCGCTGAGAAGGCGAAGCCGAAACAACTCGCGTGCCTTGTTTCGAATTTCAACTACGGTACCTTCAAACCGGTCACGTGACTTGTCGGTGAGGCGAACAAGTATCTCATCGCCGGTGAGGGCATTCATGCTCCGCGCTGCAGCAATAAATAGATCGCGAGCCGCAGGATCTGCTCCTCGAACGGAAGCGAAGACAGCACCCGAGGGGCTAACGGAAGCTCTTGCGACGGCAAGGAAGGGATCTCGTGGAATCACTTTACTGCCGTCGTATTCGACCATGTTGAGCAGTTTCAGTTCTGCCAGTAGAACCTCGACGTCAGTATGGTCGGGGGAATATTTCATGCCGCGAAAGCGATTGAAGTGACTTAATTTGCCGCTGATGCGGCGTGATGGTAGGGTGCTGAATCTCTTACCAAGTTCCTTGCGAACCAGTTTCTTGCCTGGATTCTGCTCTAAAAAACGAAAGAGTCTGGATGCTGTACTCAAATTTTCCTAATTCCTTCCGGATGCTTCTGCTCTGCCGGATCTTTTCTGTGATAGTGGGGTAGTAGGTCCGACCAGGAACCTTCTGATACGTTAAGCGTCATTGCTGCCTGGAACAGCACATGGGCGTCAGGTTCGGGCGTTTCGCGGACTTGAACGTTGTGGATTCTCAGTGTGGCTGGATCGTTGCAATAAACCTGATGGATTTGCAGGCGGTGGAGTCTCTCTTGGATTTCAGCGCTGGCCAGGTCAAACGTATCAACGCGCTCGATTGAATCAGACGCGCGATCTACTATGAATTTAGTGTAATAACGCTTCTGTTTCCCGTCAATACAAATCGCAAATGGTTCGGTCTCTTGCATTCTGATCTGAAAGGCGTAGAACGAAAGGCTGTTTATCCCGATGGCCGGAATCCCCCATAGCTGGGCCAGGTTTCTGGCTGCACTCACTCCAATTCGAATACCGGTGAAAGAGCCGGGGCCGACAGCACAGACAATTGCGTCTGGCCGTGATACGTTTGTCTCGCTCAGTGCTTGTTGAATTGCCGGTGTTATCAATTGAAACGATTCGCGCGGAGCGAAACGTGTTTTACTGTAACTGATTCCATTGCCAAATACGCCGACAACGATGTGTGAGTTGCTGGCATCAAGGACCAGGTACGATTTTCCCACTCCTTGTATGAATCTCGATCAGCCTCCTGTTGTCATCTCTTTCATCGACGGTCAGTTTGATCGTATAGACGGGGATGTCATGGGGCAGAAAAGGAAACGCTCGCTGGCCCCACTCAATTGCGTGCACGGTGGAAACGCCATCGCCCTTAGCCCATTCCTCTGCGAAGCCAAGGGCATCAATCTCGTCATTGGATTCTAGTCTGTAAAGATCATAGTGGTGCAGCGTCCCCAGTCGCCCAACAAAGCGATTGTGAAGATTGAAAGTTGGACTATTGATTGTATCTGAAATCTCCATAACTTGTGCAAACCCCCGGCAAAACGTTGTCTTGCCAGCCCCCGGTTCGCCAATAAGGAGCACGATGCTCACGGGATTATGTCTGATCCGGGCAAAGAAATCGGCGCATACCGCCATCGTGGTATCGGGTGTTGTTGTTTCCGTGCGAATTACGAGGGTCTCAGTCACGCCATGGCCTGCGCCTTGGGTTCATTTGAATCTCCGGATCATCCGGGTCTTTGCCCGCTGCATTTTTATATACCACCATCCCTGCGCCCCAGAAGGAAATCAGGACGATAATAGTGAAGATGCCGATCCATTTCAGCAGGAATTCCCCGGTGACAATTTCAGGAACAGCCATGAGCCCCGGGTTTACCCGTTCGAGAATATCACGGGCCACACCGCTAAAAATGAGAAAGAACGCGGAGAAGACAATGGTATATAAAATACGACGAATCCATACCATAATTTCCAGAATGGGAATTACCCTGCGCCTAACAAGTGAAAAGAAAGTTCACTCATGGCACAAAAAGTGATTTTTGTTCGAAAAAAATGGAGTCTACTGTGTTGTACTGTGGACAGGACCAGGCGTCTGATCAATAGTTGGGAAAGAAAAATATGAAACTTAGATACATCTTCCTTCTAATAGGTATGCTGACTGTGGCCCCGGCGCTGCAAGCTCAGATTACCTGTACAGGACCAGGGTGCGCCTATCTGCCGATTAGCCAGACCACCCTCGACCAAATGTATTATGACCTCAAGACCCAATACATGAATAAGTTGTTCGATGACATGGCTGTCGCTGCCGCCCTGGCAAACGCCTCGGGAGCGCCGGCGGGAACGGTGAACCTATCGGGCTGGACTCTCGGTGCCAGTGTAGGCGCTGGATATCTTCCACTGAAAACGGTGACAGTTCCCATCACCGGCTACGGTGAGATCAAAGACATGCCCAGGGCGGGCGCCGCCGTGAATCCTCGGATCTTTCTTGGGTGCAACCTGGGTTGGTTGTTGAATAATCCTTATGACCCTTTTGATACCGATTCCAGCCAATCCCAGCCATTCTTCCTCTCGCCCTCTAAGTTCGATGTTTATGTGTCCTTCATAGAAGACAGACGCACCTTTGATAGCGGCGACCAGGGTCACATCATTGTGAATACTCGAAACAGAGGGTTTGACGTACGCTATCACCTGGTCGAGGGCAAGCCACTGGCTGGCGGACCACTCCTGCGCTTCCTCGGGGTTTCATTGGGCGCCGGTTACCACACGGCACTTCTCGATTTGAACGCAACACAGACCAAGGGTCAGAAGCTCAAGTTGAACGCCGCGAGCGGGGCAACAATGATCTGGGACGGCGCCGTCCTGGCGACTATGCGTAGCGAACTCAAGACCATCCCGGTTGAACTGATGACTGGAATGCAATTCCTCTATTTCTTGAATTTCACCTTTGGTGGCGGCATGGCCTACAGCAAAGGGGGAGTAGATTTCAATATTACGCGCGTAGGGCCGGTCTATCTATCGGGTGATTCGGCAGCCCTGCTTGCAGCTGCAGCCGGACAGAGTGTGACCTCAGCCGCCTACAACTCGTACCTTACAATGTCGCTTAACGGTTCAGGGAAAGTCCCCAAGAATGTGGCTTACGGAAAATTAGGACTGGATATCAATCTATTCTGGCTTAAGGTTTTTGCAGAAGGAATGTACTCAAGTCGCGCATACGGCGCCAACGTTGGAGTTCGATTCCAGATGTAATAGCTGGTCTACGGCCCGATCAAAGGCCGTAGCAAGTTCGCAAAGACCAGGTATCCGGCTTCATTGAAGTGAACCTGATCCTCTTTGCCATTGGGCATGATAAATCTATATTCTTGCTTGAGGCCCGGTTTTTCTAGATCACCCATTGCAGGCCAAAGATCCAAAAACGTGATGCCCATATCGCGTGTCAGGTATTCCAGTTTTCGATTGTAATACGGAGTAATGCTGCTAGCCTTCCAGGAAACCACGGGAGGAATGCTCACCATAATCACTTTCGTGTTGGGCAAACTGGTCTTCAGCTTCTGCAATATCATTCCGGTGTTTTGAAGGGCAATGCGCATGCATCTCCCGCCCAGCAAATCATTGCCTCCTATGACGATGGCAACCACGCGAGGTCGGAGAGAAACAACGTCTTGATCCAATCTTTCAAGGAGGCCCGCTGTGGTTTCACCTCCGATGGCTCGATTCACAATGTCAAAGCCAGGCAGCATTTTCTGAAGGCGATCGCCGCCAAAGATGGCCATCGTTGAATCGCCGGTGAATACAATATCAGCGTTTGTCCGACTTGTCTTCCAGGTTTCGCGGAAAGCGGTTCGCATGAGCTGGACTCGAACGTCCGCTTCAACGCCCAGAGGTGCGTAGGTGCACTTGAATTCGCGATCGAGGTAATCCTGGCCAATCGTGTCCGGCCTTGAATCTGCAGTCCGGCATTGCGTGGCCAGTAAGAAGCAAACTGAGAACAGGCAATATTTCACTAAAGAGTTCATGAGCGAATCAGATTCCCCGGCTTTGCTGGCTCGCTATACAAACGAAGGCCCCGCGCCTTTCGCTTAACGCGTTTCTTCATGAGTCTCTTAAAGAAGGCCTTAATGAAGTTCCTTCCGCGTTTCTTACCGCCGTAAAGGTTCAAGAAGTCCCGGACGAGAGGATACACATCATCGCGAGCACGGTCCCCGAGTACAATCCCGGTGTGACAATAGTCGCAATGATATCCCGTTTGCTTGCCGAGAACCCTGTACTCTTTGATAGAACTTCCGCAGTTGTCAAAGGCAAACTTGACGGATTCCGCAGGAGCAATGTGATCACGGGATCCTGCGAGGAATAGCGTTGGCACCTTCATCTTCTTGAAACCGTCTCGGTAATTGTGCGAACCGTCGCGAGTATATTCGACACCGCTTTTGATCCAATCCAGAAACTGGCGAACCAGCCCCAGGCCAATATTCTCAATTCCATTTTTCATAAGGCGACGGATTGTGACCTTTGAAATATTTTCCGAATCGTAAATAATATTTTCGATTGGGGTAAGGAAACGGCCAGTCAGGGGAGATATGATTTGCGCTCCAAATTTCATGTCCAGCACGCGGGGAAGCCATGGCATGTGTGCAATCGAACCCCAAATGGAAGTCTTCGCGTGCTCAATCTTTCCGGGACCCGCAAGGGCTGTGAAAGAAGCTACATCTTCAGAACCCGGAAGCTCCCTGCCAAGGAAGCCGTACATAATCATAGATCCCATGCTATGACCAATCCAGTTTATCTTGGGCGCACCCGTCAGCTCTTTCACCCTTCTAATGACTGCGGGCACGTCATACAGTACGATGTCGTCAAAGGTAAAGTCCCGGTACCGGGTTTTGGAAGAGTGATATGACTTCCCAACTCCTCGGAGGCTGAGCACAAACACCGGATACCCATTTTGTTTGAGATAATAGGGAAGACTGTGTGATTCGTCCAGATCGACCCCGAATTTATTCACCGCAATCCCATGTGACATGATGACCGGAAACGCATTGGGCTTTGGATAGCGCGGCATGTGGAAATGCATGGCAATATTCCAGCCATCATCAGTATGGGCGTAGAAGAGCTGATCAGCAATGTCGGGCGTGCCATACAGCTTGTCCCACCAGTAAAGAAAGAATGGATAAAAAAGAACCAGCACTGCCAGAATTCCAGCAAGAACCAGCGCGGCCGTGCCCGCGAGAAAGGCTGCAACCAGGATAATTATGATCGATAACAGAATTGTTAGCGGATCTTTGCGTTTTTTGATTGGGCCAAACAAGGTGCTTTACAGAAAACGGGATGAATGTCCTCGATCAACCAAAATATGACAGATGATTCCAGTTCGCAGGCTCGCGTATTTCAAGGGCCCTTCTTCACGGTCCGCGTTCCGCCACTCTGGGAAGTGGAAATAGTAGAGAATATACCGGCCTTCTTTGATCCGGATGGCTCAGGCGTGCTGCAAATCGCTGCGTTTCGGAGGCCTGCTCCCATTCTTGATGCACGCGATGAAATGGAACGCTACCTCAATCAGAATGGTGTTGAACCCGATCGTTCTCGCATGACGAATTTTGTTCTTCCTTCCGGACTGGAGTGTGTCTCGGTCGAGTATGTCCTGGACAATCGATTCTGGATGGTAAACGCAATATCGCGGAACAACAGACTTTTGTTCGTAATCTACAACGGAGACGAGATTCCACAGCAGGGAACAGCGATGCTGATTTCTGAAGTGGTTTCCTCGATTGAGTTTCTCGATTGATGCGAACGCTAGTACTTGCCTCGGGGGCCGGGACCAATTTTCAGGCTGTTCTATCAGGTATCTCTGCGGGAAAAATTACCAACTGCTCCATTTGTAAGCTGATTGTCGACCGACCGGAAACAGGCGCGGCGCGCATCGCAAGTGGTGCAGGGATTCCGGTTGAAATGATCGACAGCAAGTCGTTTTCAACTCGATCTGATTTTGATTCTGCGCTTTTCCAATCGGTTGTTCAAGCCGGGCCGGATCTTATCCTTGCGCTCGGTTTCATGAAGGTTCTCGCCAAACCACTGGTGGAGGCTTTCCCAAACCGCATTATCAATATTCATCCGTCTCTTCTTCCGGCCTTTCCCGGTCTGCATGCCGTAAAGCAGGCAATTGATTACGGTGCCCGAGTCAGCGGTGTTACGGTTCATTTTGTAGATTCGAACGTCGATACGGGTCCGATCATAGCACAGGAGTCACTGCCGATTCCAGAGGGAAGCACCCCTGAGTCGCTGCATCAGCTGATTCGTAAGGTTGAACATAGTATTCTCATTGATGTCGTGAATCTCGTTTGTAATGGTCAAATCTCAGTAGACGGGAGAAGGGTTTTTCGGCACAGTAAAGAATAGGAGTTCTCAATGATTCAAGTGCGCCGCGCGTTAATTTCCGTTTCCGATAAAACGGGCCTCAATGAGTTCGCGCGCTTCCTGGCAGCGCGCAACGTTGAAATCATATCGACCGGCGGTACGTTGAAAGCCCTGCGCGAAGGCGGAATTCCTGCTCGGAGCGTCGAAGACGTTACCGGCTTCCCCGAAATCATGGACGGTCGAGTGAAGACTCTGCATCCAAAAATCCACGGTGGTTTGCTCGCACTGCGCGACAACGCCACTCACGTCCAGGCAATGACTGATCAGCAAATCTCCGGCATTGACCTGTTGGTTGTGAACCTGTACCCGTTTGCAGCAACCATTGCCCGAAACGCCCCTTTTGAAGAAGCAATTGAGAATATTGACATCGGTGGCCCTGCAATGCTAAGGGCTGCATCCAAGAACTATAGATTCTGTGCGGCTGTAACGGATCCCGCCGATTATGCACGGATTAGGGAAGAGATCGAAAACCATGGCGGTATCCCGGAAAAGATGTCGTTGAACCTGGCTCGTGCAGTGTTCCATCATACCTCGGAATATGATTCACTCATCTCAAGATATCTTGATGAGGTTGAGAAAGTTAAGTTTCCAGAATCCTTGACGGTTACGTTTCGCAAGGTTCAAACCATGCGCTACGGCGAGAACCCCCATCAGGAAGCGGCTTACTATCGGCCCGTGGCTGACCTTGAAAAGGAAAAACGGGACGGTAGTCCCTGGCATCAAATCCAGGGCAAGGAACTATCGTATAACAACCTGTTAGATGCGAATGCTGCATTGATCTCTGCGCTTTCTCTTCCTGGTCATGGTGTCGTAATTGTTAAGCATTTGAATCCTTGTGGGGCTGCACTTTCTCACTTTGATCCAGATCTTGGGGTCTACGGCGGGAAACCATCGGGTTCAGGGATAGACTTACCAGGAGGCATGGCCGAGGCTTTCAAGCTTGCACGTGCTTGCGACCCGGTGAGTGCATTTGGTGGTGTCATTGCTTTGACAACGCCGGTTGATGCACAAACGGCTGATCTCATCAATGAGAACTTCGCTGAAGTGATTATCGCTCCGGGCTACGCGCCCGAGGCACTGGAGCGGTTTGCCTCCAAGAAGAATCTACGGCTGCTCGAGGTTTCGCGTCCCGCGGCTTTCCTCGCTCCGGGGATGGAATTACGTCTGAACGAACTCGGGCTTTTGTTTGAAGACATGGACCACCAGTACGCGCCAGTCCGCGACTGGAAAGTGGTAACAAAACGTGCCCCCACGGAGGCGGAACTTCGAGCACTCCAACTTGGATGGCGATTGGTTAAGCATGTAAAATCAAATGCGATTGTGTTCACCAACGAACGCGCATCCCTGGGAATCGGAGCGGGACAGATGAGCCGGCTTGATTCGACGGAGATTGCTGCCTCTAAGGCAAGACGCGCCGGTCTGAGTCTAGAAGGTTCTGCGGTTGCATCCGACGCATTTTTTCCCTTCCGGGATGGATTGGACGCGCTGGCAAAGGCCGGAGCAAAGGCGGTGGCGCAACCAGGCGGATCCGTCCGCGACGAAGAAGTAATTCAGGCCTGTGATGAGCAGGGAATCGCAATGGTCTTCACCGGCATGCGACACTTCAGGCATTAACCATGACTTCGGGCATCAGAAGACCAACCTGCATGCTCGATACCGGCCTTCATCAGAAGTGCCTCTCAAACTGTAAGACTGTCGTTTCCGACAATCGTTGGCAAACGAGACTAGTGGAATCCTGCATTGCCCCGGAAAAGTTGCGTCAGTTTCAACGCGGCAAGAACTCTTTTGGTGTTGCCCAGAGCGCGTTTCTTCAATGCGATCCCGGCCTTATGGAATCATTCATCCGTGAGACACCAGAACATCTTGAATTGGTCCGCTACTTTCTGGGCACACAAAGACCCGAGGATTCAGGAAACATCGCAGCCAAACTAAAGCCCACGACTCTCTGCGAGATCTTCAAAGCCGATTTCAAACACTTCCAGGAGTTGCGGCGGACGCGTCCGGACCTGGCCATGCGCGGAAATTACTTTCTCCAAAAGACCACGGCCTACTGGGCCCGGCTGCCTGTGAATCAGATCTGTGACCTGATTGCGTATATCGTTCGGACAGAAAAAGATATGGCGACAGCCGCGCAATTTATCGTCCTCGTGCCGCCTTCGATTATTTCAAAATTCCCTGAATTGTCCGGCCTATCAGAGCAAGAGGAACGCGAGCTCTTTATTGGCCTCGGCGGAGACCTGTATAGCTTACCGCTGTTGTCCCCCGGTATCTACGATCATATGCTGAAATTGTTCGCCGATGATCCAGAGACCTCAATGATTCTTGGCGGAATGGAGGAGCTGGTCAAGCGAAGAAACACCGTTATCACAATCACCGGCAGTATGGTTGACTATTATAACAAGAACAACGCCAGACTTTCCCTTCCAGCACTTTACTCTGAACTATTTGGAATCGAAGTGGAACTTGCTGCGGAAGTTCTCAACCAACTCCTGGAAGACCATGTGATTTCTGCGGGTGAGCGCGCAACACTCCTGGAAATTCTGAAAACTGGAAAACTCGACTATATTCGTCAGGCGCGCGAGGACTTGCTCTCCGGCCCGTAGCTCCTACACTGCGTATTTCTTGCGCAGCGTTTCAATCTGCGGTTTGAAATCGTTCCACATTCCCGCGGGGTTCTTCTGAAAGGTGGCGTAAACACCCTGCCGGCAAAGGTCAACGATTTCACTGATTGTAAAATCAAGAGATTTGTAGAGTTTAAAGTATTCGTCGGTTAACGTTACATTGAATATTTCCGGATCATCGGTGTTCACCGTGCAAATCAAGCCATCGTCATAGTACCGACGCACCGGATGGTCCTTTTCTCGACGAACGTACTTGCCCGTGAAGATATTGCTGGTAAGACAGATTTCAATAGGAATTTTCTTCTTCTTGATCAGCTCCATAAGCGAAGGATCTTGAATTGCCGAAGTTCCGTGACCAATGCGTTCAGCTTTCAAAACCTCGACCGTGTCACGAATTGACCATGGACCGTCATCCTCTCCTGCATGCGCCACCGTGCGCAGGCCCTCTGCTTGCGCTTGTGCGAAAACATCCTTGTAGTCTCGCGCTGGTCCCATCAGCTCCGCCCCACCGAGTCCAATTCCGATAATACTGGATTTGGCATTCGAGAGAACCCGCTGCAAGTTCTTGCTCGCATTCTCTGGTCCAAAGGTCCTGGAGACGTCGATCAGGTACCGAATATCCGGTCCTCCGGCCAGGCGACATTCGCGAGAAAGGCGATCGAGGGTCTCAGCTATCTCCGAAAAATCCAATCCGTTCTGAATCATGCGCGAAGGTGCGAGGAATACTTCACCGTAACGAACGTTATTCGCGTTCATATAATCGCGGAGATTCTGAAACACTAGCTCAAAATCGTCCGGCGTCTTTATAGAATCAATAATGAATAGGAAGAGTTTGATAAACTCCTGGAGATTTGAAAACTTATACAACTTGTTCAGTTGTTCATCATCATACTCGATCCGGTTCCTGGCGAGCATACCGGCCAACGTCTCCTTGGAAATGCAGGCCTCCATATGCAGATGTACTTCCGTTTTGGGCATTGCACGGAGAAACTCCAGAACTCGCTTATCCTCCGCGGATAGGTCATATTCCTTCTTCTCCCGATCGACGCTGATCCGCGAAGCCGTTGCAACGTCGACGGAGGCAATTTCATTCAGGAGATCCTCGGGTAAGCTTTCGACCTCTAGCTCTTCCAGGGAAATCTTTTGATTTAAGATATCGTTAATGTGCCGATCAAACGCTACCTGCAGACCCGGTGTGAAGGAGCGATTGGCCGGAAGACGAGCACGAATGCGACGCAGGTCTTCAACGTCTTTGTCAAGGGATCTGATTCGCTGAATCAGTTGTTCCAGGCGAAATACATTGCTCAAACCCGAAAGTCCTCCACCGCTTCCTCTATCAATCGGATCAGCTCGCGAATGCGTTCTAGCTGCGATTTTTCATGCGGGCTAAGTGAGTCCTGGCCAGCCAGCTTCTCAAGCGTTTCCTGCGTGTACCGACAGTACTGATGGATTCGTTTAACTCGGTCCTGTAAAGAAAGAAATGTCAGGTTAAGGTGTGCCGCGTGTTCCTGTAGCTCGTCGTCCTTGCGAAGCTGAATGCGCACACTCAAATCGCCTTTAGCTATTTGTGCCAGGACCTTTTCCAAATGCATCAAAGGCCCGGCGAGACGCCTTGAGTACAGGATCAAACTCCATCCGACTCCAAGCAATGAGGTTAGACAAAAAGCAATAACGCCGCACCAACCCATCCAGCGCAGCTGGGTCATGCTGTACTCATGGCTTCCCTCTGTCGCATACCAGATTACTGCAAGGGAAACGCCCGCCAGTCCCAGTAGTGGAAACATGGCGCGCCTAATGAGACGAAATTGAAACTTGTACTTAACCGGGACCCGACCGCGTTTCTGATCCATAGACCAGAACTCAGGATATCAAACTCAGCAAGCTCTTCGCCTGCCGATTGTCCGGATCCAACCCCAGGGCCCGATCCAGTGTCTCCTGGGCTTTTGCCTGATCCCCAAGTTTTTGATACAGGTCAGCCATGTGAATCAGATTTGGAATACGGTTCGGATTGATTTCATAGACCCGCATCGCCGCGTCCAGGGCTTTTGTGTAATCGCCCATACGCTTGTGTGCGATTGAAAGATACAGCCAGAAGTCCGCCACATTTGGATCATGCTGCAAATAGTTTCCAAGAATCTCTACAGCTTTGGGATAGTCACGATCCTTGAACGTCAGAACGGCCAGGATTTTATTCAATGCAGGCACATCGCGCCGCACACTGTAGGCCTGTCGCAAGACTTCAAGCGCTTGCTCATGCTTACCCTGCCTTGCGAGGCGTCTTCCCTCCTGGAAAGTTTCCTCGAATGATCCAATTTCCTCGACGTCATCAAACTGCATGTCGTTCTCATCATCCGGATCAATGTCAATGATCACCCGTTGTTGAGGGACCTGCTGGACCATTGGGGCTGTAGATTGCGAAGCCGCACCAATGAATTGCAGCCTGAGGAATGAAAGGTCATCTGTTAGATCACCCTGGGCTAAGAGACGCTCCAGGAGTGCGTTAAGATCGCCATTGGCTTCCTCAACTCGCTTAAGAATTTCAAATTCATCTTCGTTGATAGTTCGGACCGGCTGGTCTGGTGTAAGGTCAATGTCATCTCTACCGTCAGAAGCCATGATGACTACGTCATTGGGTTGCAACTGGAACTTTCTGACCTTGAAAGGAATCTCTGATTCCAAGCCTACTTTGCGCAGCTGCAAGTCCTCTTCAATAAAGGACGCCTTTCCGTTACGATACAGAATCTGGAATGGATGTTCCGCGTTGAAGTACCACATTTCTCCGGTTTCTTCATCCACAATCGACATAACCACCGAGATAACCATGGACCCATTGAAGGCCAGGAAGACGGCGTGTACTTCATCATACACTTCTTTGAGCCACTGCTCCGGGGATATCGTGAGTATTTTGTTGTTCTTGGCCGACCGTGCCATGATGGAGTTCATCACGACACCCATTACAAGGGAGCCACCAGCGCCCTGCATGGATTTGCCCATTGCATCACCGTTAAGCGACACAACATAGCGACGCTCTGGATGTGACGAGAAGCGGAGGTTACCCGTGATACAAATATCCCCGCCCAATTCGGAATGCTTGTTTCTAAACTCGAACTGCTTTTTCTGACGCAGCAGAAACTCCGTCTTCACGGAGCGAGACTTATTGGCATTGAAGAAAAGCGGTTTAGCCAGCAAAGAGGTTAGGAAGTAATCCCCATCTTGCTGAATCTTGAGGGCATGAACCTGCTCGAGCGTTTTGTTGAGCTCGGCGGTTCTCTCTTTGACCTTCTCTTCGAGATTGTTTGCATAATCTTGCAATTTCGCGCGCGCATCTCGAATCGACGCAACCATCGAGTTAAAGGAAGTAGTCAGGAACCCGATCTCATCCTGAACCTTAACCGGCACTTCCACCTCAAGGTCTCCCTTGTTTACCTTGGTAACCCCACGCAACAGCGAGTTCAATGGGTTCACAAGACTTCCGCGGAAGAATAGCGGGTAGAAGACGACCAAAACAACGAGCACGACGAGCAGAATGATGACGAGTCGCTTAGCTGCAGGATGCACAAAGCCCCTGTACTCCCGGTATGAATAGCCAACCTCATAGACGATCTCGTCTTGAAGCGAGTAGGAATCAAATGCCACAAAGTGCCCGAAGCCGTTTTCGCTCTTGCGATAAAGCCGTGTCTTGTCCGCTTTAAACGGGGCTATGAAACGTAAAACCTCATGTCGCAATTCAGCCGGCGGCATATTCTCATGTGTTTTCAAGTAATCGAGCATTGCATCGCGGAACGGAACAAACGTTCCGCTTGTCTTATTCAAGTGCTTAACCAGCTCTGCTCGGAAAGTCTTGTCCTTGGGAAGCGCCGAAATCCTGGTCGTGTTAATGTATGCTTCCTTGTCCAGCTTTGCAAACAAGGTCTCAAGACCTTCCAACATCTCTGGCGCCGGCGCATTCGTATTGGCCAGGTAGGCCTCAATCGCTCCCCTGTAGCCGGCGAACGTCGGGTGTGCATCACGCACAATATTCAAGACGCCTTCTTTGAACTGCGGCTGTTCTGCGGCCAGGACAATGCGTTCGTGAATTCGTGTGTTGTGCAAACTATCCAGTTCATTCGCAAAATTTATCCGCTGCTCTGGCGGGGTCTTTCTGTAACTGTCCGACTCAAACGGAACCTCAATTTTGCCTGTCGACGGGTTCAACGAAATGATGTATTGAATACTTGGATGCTTTTCCGACCCTTCCAAAGCCCGCAGCATATACTGAACACGAAGCGCGTCGTACTCGTCCTCGCGATCTCGCATTGTAAAGAGGCTGACGCCTTGCATCATCACGAGAAATGTAACGAGGGTAATCCCCACGATCTTTGCCATGAACGTGGATCGATCCTTGGTCGTGTTCATGTAGGTTAGGATCATGAAGAAGAAGCCACCCACGACTGTTAGCACAAATGCCAGCAGAAAGGTTCCGCGCTCTACTACACCATCACGACTTTGAATGTTAAGCACGGCCGGTGTAATCCCGGCGACCATGACCGAAAGGATGATCAACAGAATTGCATTCCGTTCTTTAGTCTTGATGGTGAAATATTTCCAGGCGCCAAAGACTGGCATTAGCATGATGTACACGAAGATGAGAATCCCAACGATCTTGCTAATAAACTCTGCGTCGAAATCCCAGTAGTGAGCCGAGAAGTGAAACTTACGGTCAGACCTGAGACTTTCGAACATGAACGCGCCAAGGCAGGCCAGTGCGATAACCCACTGAATGATCAACATTGTCCTCGCCAGCCGCGGGTGAGTGTTCTCTGGGAAACGCATTAGCCACTGTAAGAAATGCAAAATGGCGGGCATGACAAAGCCAATGGTCATCCAGCGGTGATATGCCGCGAGCTCGCTGTAGTAGGATTGGCAAATAACGTACGCGAAAACGTAGAACGACATGAGGAGGAGCGCCAGGCCCATCTGCGTCGTGCTCTTCGATTTTTGCGGGAGCGAGAGGAGAAACACACCGCAAATCAAGCAGAAGATAAAGGTGATGATGGCCCCGATTGCGAAGTAGTTCAGGTAAATGTTGTGACGATTCAGGAAATCTAAGGCTTCCACGCAGCTCCCCTGATCGGTCTAGACATGAGAGGACCGATCTACTATTTATAGTTCGGCAAACAGGGGGGTGTCAACAGTATTTTTAAGCGAAAAAGGCCCGCGATGGGCCTAAATCGCCGTTGCGAGAGCCTTGCTCGAACGCTTGGCCGACAACTCATCATGGGCGGCACGTTGCAGAATTAGCTTCGCAATCGCAACGTCCAGGCCATGGCCTCCGCGACATGCAATTACGTGCGCCAGTAGCGGTCTGCCCATCAGATACAGATCCCCAACCAGGTCCAGGACCTTATGACGAATACATTCGTCCGCGTATCGGAGTTCGTTCAGGTAGCCGTCTTCGGTTAGGACAACTGCGTTTTCCGTGCTGGCCCCTTTGATCAGACCCTTAGCGCGAAGGGCTTCCACATCTTTCAAGAAGCCGAAAGTGCGGGCTGAAAGGATCTCCTGGGAGAATGTTTGGCTATCCAGGTCCATGGTAATGGTCTGGCCACGCAATTCAGGATGCGGGAAGTCAATTGTGCAGGTTACTTTAAATGTCTCTGAGGGCAGCGCTACCAGGTAGCGATCCCCATCCACGACCCAAACGGGGCTTGCGAGGCGAATCGGCGGCAGGTCTGCGCCAAGATCGCGGACTCCAACTCGCATGATTTCTTCATAAAAGATCTTTGCCGAACCGTCCATGATTGGAACTTCTTGCGAATCGAGCTCCATCATGGCGTCTGAAACGCCTGAAGCAGCCAGAGCCGCGAGAAGGTGTTCGACTGTCTGGATTCTCCAGCGGTGATTGCTTAGAGTTACCGCCTGACGCGTGTCTACGGCATTGAAGGGAGATACGGCAATAGTTGATTTGTGATGCTTGTTTTGAAATACCAGGCCAGTTCCGGCAGGAGCGGGCTTGATCCAGAGGTTAACCTCTTCGCCAGAGTGAAGGCCGATTCCCTGGATATGAACAATCCCACGCACTGTGGCGCGGCGGGTCAATCCAGGATGCTGGGTCGATGCGAACTGTTCCATATTGGCTGCTACAGAGCAAGGATTGTACCAAACTTCAGAAATGCGAAGAAATGCGTCAAATTGGCGATTCAAGGCATTCTATTGCGTGCAGCCCTCATTTCGGTCAGAATCCGGAAAGTCATTAATGCGACATAATATCACTGACTCTGTGGATTTTTCTCCCAGTCGATGCGTTTTTGCAACACTACCGTACGCGGGTCGCGACCCACCCACTGCCGCTCTGACCTCCTGAGTATTGCCCATTGAGCAGAGTGCCGTCAGGCGATAATTCCCCCGTATACTCCTGGCGAAATGCCGCCGTAGCCCCGATTTCTGCGCACCGACGACCAGAGCAGCTTCGCAGAAAATAGATTCTATTGCCTTGAATCACGACGTTGCCGAGGGGCTCAGGCACGTGCTTCCCCCAATTCTGAAAATGAATCGTAGCTCCAGGCGATCCGCCCGGAAGGGAATAAATGTAGAGTAATCCTTTATGTCCACTAACGTCTACACGATAGGTACCGATAAAATATTGAAATGGCGCGGGCTCGCCAGAGTTTCCCGAGTCGGTCATTGCACCAATCGTTGCCCGCTCTTCTTCGCAACTGTTGTCCTTCCCAACAAAATAACCACCAAAGAAAGATGCGGGAATAACCACGGGGAGAATCAGGAAAAACCATTTGTGCTTAGGTTTCTCCTGCCTCTCATCCTGTCGCATCTGACCTGCTGCGTATTCAAAAAGATCGGGCTCGCGTTTCCTTGCGAATTTTTCTTGAATCCATCGTATCATTGTTTCACTGATCGGCGGATTTGGCTTTTGGTTGAGCCTCGATTTCAGGCCAGCAAGTCCCAGGGCCTCAGTCTGCGCTTGGTGCAGAAACGTAGAAGGATTCGCCCTTCAATTCAATTCGCACGGTGTCGATGGCACCCCTCGCCTTCTGGTACTTCTTAACCGGTCCACTTAGAAATTTGTAAACCTTCCAGGCCACCCTCAGGTTAACAGAACCACTCAGGCCTTCCTCGGAGGCAATCCAGGCCTCTCTTCTCCTCGCATCAGACTCTGATTCCGCCGCGTAGTAGGACTTGTTGGCTTCCAGGGCGAACAACTGGCTCAGCGCCTTTACTGCCTCTCGCGAGTCATTGGTTTCGCTTTTTAACTCGATTCGGATCGAGCAAGCGCGCCATTGTCGAAGCTCCAGTTGCGCGTCGTCGACCAGGTCTGCCCAACCGACAAGCCGAAATCCGAGACTCCTTCTCCAGAGCTTGAAGCGCACCACGTCGACCGCGGCCCATCCAATGAAAAGAAAGCCTCCAAGCGTCACCGCAAGGTAAAGGTAATCGGCCAGGCTACCTCTATGAAGCAACTTGCGAAAGTCTTCCAGCGGAGTAGTCAACGTCAGGATCAGATGCGTGATTATGGCTGACAGCACGAACATGCCGATCACTGGATCAACAGTTCGAAGCCGCCACCAGACAATAATGCGATCTCCCTTTTCGCTGTTCTGTCGTTCCAGAAGTTCGTTCCACCCGCTGAGTATTCGATTGCCTGAGGACTTGAAGCGACGCGAGAGATCAGCCCTTCTCTCTTGCGACACTCTGGCCCGATCAGCTTTCTTTTTGAGATCTTCGGTATATTTATCCATGCTCGTCCCGCGTTAAGCATTGGAGGAGAGTACTGCCCAACCATTCTTGATAAGCGCTCGAAGACCATCCGCGATCTATCACCAGCATTCGATAGATGTCTCTTCCTGTCAGAGTCCAGAAAATGTCGTGCGCCTTCTTCCTCTTCAATCCCGGTGCCTGGAGCCCTGCCTCAAAAAGAAGGCGAATCGTCTCGGCCTGTCTCTCAAAACGCGCGGACTCCGATTCGCGCTCCAGTTCCTTGAGTTCAGGAGACAGGGCCGATGCAGCGCGAATCAAGCCCATTTCCGAACGTTCCCGATCATAAATGTTACGCGCAATTTCGGAAGCCATAAGTAGCCTTGCTCGAGGATCCTTCAAACTGCGCACCTTTTCTAGCAGCAAAGGGTATTCCTCCCCAAAATGCGATCCGTGAATTAAGGCTCTCAGTACTCCAAGCTTGGATCGGTACAATGCGAATACCGTTGGGGCGGAGACGTTTGCCTCCGTGGCGAGCTCATCTATTGTTACCTGGTCAACAGACCTTTTTGAGAACAGCTTTCGTGCAGCGTTCATAATCCGCTTCTGCGTCTCGGCTGCCTTTTCACGGCGAGAGGCAGAATCGTAAGATCTCTTCTTCTTCTTCGAAGCACCCATTGCGTATTGTCGAGTAGCACGCTCTGGAATTCCAGGTCGAGGCGGAATTTTTAACAGTTCCATGCATTAAACCACCTGCAGACCGGAATGGCCGATAAGCCAGTATTCGCTATAGTTGTCTTTAGTGACTTTTTCTGCTTGCCCATATTCACTGTAGCTGGCTATATTTAATATAATGGATACAGAAAGCGTCCGCCGGGCGCATCACCATCGAGCGAGGATACGTGGATGAATCAAGAAACGGAACGGAATAAGAACCACATAAAGCGATTTTACGAGTTGTGCATTAACCGCGGCGCAATGGAGATTCTCGAGGAGATAATTGCGCCTGAATTTGTTGGACCGCAAGGGGAGGAGGGACCGATAGGTTTCGCCGGCACTGTCCAGGGACTGCGCAAAGGCTTCCCCGACATCCAGTTTCAGATACAAGAGATTGTTGCGGAGGCAGACGTTGTCATGGTCCATTGGACCTGGGAAGGGACCCATCAGGGCAAAGCATTCGGAGGCTATGAACCCACAAACAAATCCATACACAACGACGGGATGGCCGTGTATCATTTCAATGAGGGAAAAATAGTGAGGGCGCGGGTCCAAATGGATCGGCTCGGGGTATTGCAACAAATGGGCGTAGTTCCGGCCAACCCGGGCCTGCCTGGCAAACCTTGAAGAAGCTCCTTCTGTCTTGTTGATCCCGCTGTGGATTATGAAGATATTGCAGCGACTTGCTCGAAAGAAGTTTACCGATGGGGAGGAGCAAATCGGTTGTTATCGAAATTGAAATCTAAACAGAAGCCACGCGAACGCGTCACAAAAGTTGCCGATATCCACAAGGTCTATACGGCTCTTCGGGCACATTTCGGAAAAGTCCATTGCCCGCTTACATACGCGGCTCCCCATGAACTTTGCATTGCTGTGATCCTGAGCGCTCAATGTACGGACGCGCGTGTCAACACGGTAACTCCTGCACTATTTAGTCGCTTCAAAACGCCGGCTGATTTCGCCTGCGCAGAAATTGGGGAAATCGAAAAACTGATCCATTCGACCGGCTTCTATCACAACAAAGCCAGAAGCATCCAGGGTTTCTGCCGCCAGCTGGTGACACAGCATGATGGCTTTGTTCCCAACAATATTCCGGATCTCATCGCAATGCCTGGCATCGGTCGAAAGACGGCTAACGTCGTAATGCAAGAGCTTTATGGCATCGCTGACGGCATCGTAGTCGATACCCATGTTGCTCGACTATCAAACCTTCTGGGTCTCACAAAGCATTCCGACGCTGTTAAGATCGAGCGGAACTTGATCGAGAAAGTCCCACGATCGTATTGGATGGACTGGTCGCTCTATATGATCTTCCTTGGGCGATCCAGCTGCACGGCCAGGAAACGAAATTGTGGTGAATGCGTTCTGCGCAACCTGTGCCCGTCGAGCACAGCTAAAGCGTTGGTGTAATTTCTACATCCGTGAGCACATGCAGTGCCGCAGCAAAAAGTCCTTCTGCTTTGCGATATGCGAAGATTTCCCTTGCGAAGCGAAAGAATTCCTGGTTGATCTCATCATCGAGCTGAACTGTCTTACTTGCTGAATAAACTGCCAAATCGTTTGTCGCAAGATCCGTGGTAACACCGGTGCGAACAATGGGATCCTGCTTGCTCCAGCAAATAGATCTCCCCCGAAAGGTGAATTGAAACCAGGTCAATTCGTCGTGAAGCGTGTTTGCAAAGAAATCAAAGTACGGTTCGCTCCCCTGGAACCAGTGGCGCACAACGTCATATTTCAGCTTTTTCTGGCTAATGCGATCAAGTGACCGGGCCAGCTCCAAGGCTGTTTCGACCATGATAGCATAATCGTGCGTTTAGGAAATTGGTCTGCAAAAAAATTGCCGTGATTTCGCATATTTTACGATTGCCCGGATCCGGGGATGCCCTTCATCTAAATGTATGCTAGTGAGGGTTTTCTAAAATGCAAGACTCATTGTTTGCGCGCGAAGCGCCTCTGCCCCACCGGCTCCGTCCCTCGCGCCCCGAGGAATTCTTCGGTAATTCCAAACTTCTCGGACGATTGCTTAACGGCCCAATTCATTCGATGATCCTCTACGGCCCTCCCGGCTGCGGTAAGACAACCCTTGCGACTCTGATCGCCGAGCGTAGCGGGTTGACCTTTGTCGCTCTGTCGGCCGTATCCTCGGGCGTCAAAGAGGTTCGCGACGCCATTGACCAGGGGAAGAAGCTTGGCCGAATACTTTTGTTTATTGATGAAATCCACCGCTTCAGCAAGGCCCAGCAGGACGCCATGCTGCACGCCGTTGAGTCCGGCTGGATTGTTCTTATTGGCGCAACGACGGAGAACCCTTCATTCGAAGTAATTGGTGCTCTTCTTTCAAGATGCCAGGTCTATCGGCTTCAGCCGTTGAGCCCACAAGATCTGGCGCATATACTCGACCGTGCCCTGAGTACGGAGCCAAAGTTGCAGAATGTCCGGCTAACGTCCGAGATCCGGAATGCTCTGATAGAGTTCTCCGCCGGCGATGCCCGTAAAATGCTGCAAGTCCTGGAGCTCGTTGCAAACGATAATACAAGCGAAATCACGCGCGAGGCGCTCGCTGAGATCACGTCAGAATTTGCAAGGCGCTACGATCGAGCCGGAGACAATCACTACGACTTCATCAGTGCCTTTATCAAAAGTCTGCGTGGATCGGATCCAGATGCTGCACTACTCTACATGGCATGTATGATCGATGCGGGAGAGGATCCGCTCTTCATCGCGCGAAGAATGATAATCTTCGCATCTGAGGATATTGGGAACGCAGTGCCGCAGGCCTTGCAGGTTGCTGTGGCAGCGTTTCAGGCGTTGGAACGAATTGGAATGCCGGAAGGAAGAATCGTTCTTGCCCAGGCCGCAACATTTCTAGCCAGCAGCCCCAAGAGCAACGCTGCGTACAGGGCCATCGATGCGGCGCTGAATTTTGTGAACGAAAAACAAATTGCAATCCCAAATCATTTACGAAATGCACCGACGGTGACTCACCGTAAGGAGGGCGCAGGATTAGGCTACAAGTATCCGCACGATTTTGCCGAGCACTACGTCCATCAAGATTACATGCCTGCGGGGATCAATCAGCAGTTCTATGAGCCAACCGATCAAGGCCATGAGGCTCGCCTCAAAGAACGATTGCGAAACCTCGGTAGATCTGGAAGAACGTATTCATGAAAACTTTGGCCTTCAGGACAATTGGACCGCTGGCCCTGCTCCTCACAGTCACGTCAATTGCTGCAGAAGAATGGGTCAAGGTCACGATCAAGAAGGCGTTTATTAGCCGAGCAACCTTTGAAGCCAATCGCGATGTTTTCACAGAGCCTGAATTTGGATGGCGTGTAACTTCAAACCAGCAGGTATTCATGCGGGGGGATCTTTACGGCGATTATTTCCTTCCGAAAAGTAAGGAAATGAGCCTGACGTTGATTGAGAAGGATATTCTCTCGGATGATATTGTTCAGACCTTTCCGCTCGATCCAACCCCGGGGATCAAGAAATTCGAGAACGGAGAAGATGAGTTCTCGATTGATGTTGGTCCCTTCTTTCCAGATTTGAAATCTGGAAATGACCTTACCGCACCCACACAACTAAGACCTGGCTTACTGGTTCGCGACAGCGTTTCCTTCCGCGATCAGGACATGACTGATACATTTCAGACGGATACTCGCCTAACGTTGGTATCGTTGGATTTCCCCTGGGTCCGAATTTCTGGATCGGGGTGCAAATCAACATCAGACCTGCCGCGCAATCTCACTGTACTGGACTGCCCAACGGGGAGCCATACAGTCTCTATCGTGGCAGCTCCGGGAAGTTCCAGCACGAATTACACAATTTCAACGAGTGCAAATGTTGGGGCGTTGGTCGAGATGTTTGACCGTTCTCTGGAAAAGCAAATGCACCGATTTGATGGAGCATACACGTTGCTTTTGGATCTCGATTCGAACGCGACGAAGACCTCTTGTCAGTTGTCCGGCAAGTCGTTGCTGTGCACGTACATAAATTACCGCCTGGGGGACGCAGCCGCGCGCTCCAGAATGGAAACGCAAGCCATCGATGACCGCAAAGAAGCAATCGAAAGGGCCAAGACCGATCTACCTCAGGATTGATTTTCTATTTGGTCCCCGGCCGAGTCTCAGGTCTGAACAAC
Organism: Leptospirales bacterium; assembly: GCA_016788865.1. Taxonomy (GTDB): domain Bacteria; phylum Spirochaetota; class Leptospiria; order Leptospirales; family Leptonemataceae; genus JAEUSB01. The sequence continues at coordinate 6,948 of JAEUSB010000049.1, read as the reverse complement.
GAGCTCCGTGATTTTCTCCGCTATCCGAACCGTTGCCGTTGCTCCTGAATTGAAGGCCAGAAAATCCTGCTCCATTCCATCCGAGAATATTACGCCGGCCTCGGCCATGTGGCTTTCTACAATCAAGGAATCCCTTTCGCGGATGAGTCCTGCGACAATTTCAACCCCGCTCCATTTGCTCGCAAAAGGCTCACGCACGGCGAAAGTTAACTCACGCTCCTCCCACTTGCGTGCCTTTGCTGAAACGTTGGCCGCGACTCCTCCAAAGCGGGAAAGCCCACGTGTCTGATTCATAAGCGAACTGAACCAGCCAGTACTTCCCGCTGGTGTCGAGACGAGTATACCGCTGGACATCTGGCGTTCCGATTTGTCTCCAATGCGAATTGTGTAGCGTGCGCTGATATGCGACTTGGGTCCAAGAAACAAATCATTGAAAGCATACAGGTGCTGGCCATCGTTCAAATCCACACGAGCCATTGTGATCTTGCGCGTTTGTTGTTTCCCCTTCAGCAGGGCATCGAAGGCTGAATGGGCATTTCCGACCTGAAATGGCAGCAGAATTCCATCGAATCGATCCGGATCCGGATTCACTGCAACGACGGGCTGACCGTTCAGGTATTTGGCGGTGTTCACAACGAGTCCGTCCTGGCCCAAACACACCACCACGTCATTGGGAGCAAAAAGGAAATTGGGCAAAAAGCTACGGTCGATAATCTGAATTTTCAGATCAGAAGGAATGAGATGCAGCAGGCTGTCTCGCGCCCTTGCGTATGTTTCATCCTCAAGCTCATAGTCCGCGAACGATTGGCCGCGTCTCTCGATATAGAACGCGGCCTGCGCCTTTGTGTTATAGCGCTTAACGGTATCCTGAAGGCGGGTCGGCCGCGTGACCAGGATAACTTTTTCATAGCTCATTCTGGCTACTCTTGCAATGCGCGAATGTCTTACTCACCGTCCTTGAGCAAGCTCTCGAGCAGATCCGGGCTGATATTCAACGATCCAATTTTTTGGGCGTTTCCAGCGAGATCGCGGATGGCGCGGCTAATCAACTTACGCGAATCCATCTGATTTGCCAGGAGAGCCTCCAGGACGTCAGGTGGGAGTTTAGCGATCACTTCAGTTTCCATTCGCATGGCCTCGGCCCTGGCTTTCGCGTATTGGACCTTGTTCGCCGATTCGAGATCAACCAGTTTGCGTTTCTTTTCTTCAAACACAGTGCGAGCAATCAGAGTTTGCTCCTCAATTTCATTGCGTTTCTGCGCGACAACTTCCTGGGTGCGCATTTTCTCTTCTTCGACCGCCCTTTGCTTTTCCTGCACGGCGATCTCTGCATTCATTTGCTCTTCGCGAATCTTTCTGTTCTTCTCTTCAATTGAAATCTGGGTTTGAAGCTCGTTCTCCTTGATTCTCCGTTCTTGTTCAACTGCAGAGTTGCGGCGTTGATAGATGGCATCGTCCGCCTCTTTATACAGTTGCTCACGGGCGGCCGCCTCCAGGGCACGCGCCATATCTGGAGTGGGCGCAATCTTCAGGATTGAAAGATCTAGAATTGAAATGCCAAGCGTCGTCAAGAGTTCAGAAGTCTTGAGTCGCTCCATTGCATGCTGAACGAGTCCTGTTGCGCCGGCGAGTGCGTCGCGAATGCTGAGACCCTTGAACTTCTCGCGAATTGCAATCTGTACAGCGTTGGTAATTCTAATGCCGAGTTTCTCTTCACCGTCGCCCACGCGTTTACCTTGAGCATCAACTGAGAAATCCAACAGACCAGCCAACTTCTCTGGAGAAGTCACACGATAGGTCGCCTGTCCTTGAATTGTTACTTCCTGGAAATCAATCGTGACCTCATTGAATATGAAGGGCGCGTCCCGGCTCTCATTGGGGACAATTACGAGACTTGACGCAGGCGCGTAATAGAAGAAAGCCAGCCCGGCCCCATGCTTGCGTAATCTACCTCCGCGGTAGAGCATCAGGTATTCTGTTGGCTTGATTTTGATGTATCGGATTCCCAGCATAGTAGCAGCAATCTGATACCTGCCCACGGGAAAGGTAAATCGTTTATATTCCGGGTCGGAAAAATCCGACTGAAAATCTGGGCAGAGGAGGATTCGAACCTCCGAAGGCGAATGCCGCCAGATTTACAGTCTGGTCCCTTTAGCCACTCGGGAATCTGCCCCGAAGAAAAACTGCTGCCTGTAGGCCTCGAACCCACGACCTGCTGATTACAAATCAGCTGCTCTACCAGCTGAGCTAAGGCAGCGTTCGCACCAATGGATTTGCATGACCGTCTCGGGTCAAGGCAAAACAGAATGCAGGGTCACTTCCTCCACGCGCCGATCGCTGCATGGACAAGCGTGACAATCCATCCAATCGCCATCAGGGATGTGCCAACCTCTGCAAGTGGACGCGCCATTGGCACTGCCATGGAAACGAGGCCCATAGCACCACCAATACAATAGAGAAAAGTTACGACTACACCCGCGGAGCGGCCAAGATACGCGGCATAGGCCATGCCCAGCAGAATGGCACTTCCGAACAGCGCCACCCATTTGATTCTAGTAAATACGATCAGCAGATTGAGCAAACTGCCCGGGATTTCCTGCAGCGTCTGGTAGTTCGTAAGTTTGAGCAGCTGAACATTTTCAATAGCATCGCCTAGAAGCATCACAATTGCAAGGGCCAACCCCAGGTTCATGAAGCGATTGGAGGCAAAGAACGGACGGGACCTTGCCCGATTTAGCGCCCCTAGAAAAAGAAACATGCAGGCATTGAAGGCACTGTAACAGAGCATGAAGACATAATCTGCGTAATTGACTCTGTCCATTTGTGCCCGCAAAGTTTTTCCCTCTGCGGAGCCTGGATCAAGGAGAACGTCGAAAACTTCCTGTGCCGAAAGCGCTAGTTCGAATTCTACGATTGGATTTTGAAATTGAGACCCCGGGCGCGGTTTCATTCCACCTCCGTACAGACTCATCCCCACTGCTGTGATGAGTGTGAGCAGCCCGGATAGAACAACGAGCCACGCCATGCTTTTCACTTCATTCTGTTTTTCCGTTTTCACAGGCGCAATTTGATCGACGCAGGAAGGCCGACAATAAAGTTTACAGAAGGTCAATGAATCTTAGAGATTTGCCACAGCGGATCCTTTCCAATCTTCCCAAGAAACAGGATCTCCCCGAAATCAAAGCGAAGCTTCTCAATGCGCTACGGAACTCGCCGGCTTCAATCACAGCTTTCGCCAAATCGACGGGCCCTCGCCTGAAGGACTTGCTCAAGAGACTTCCTGATTTCCTCCGCTCCATTCCAGCGACCATCCGCTCATTCTTTGATGCGCTGGCCCAACCTGAGAACGGAAAAATGCGGATGATGACGGTACTGTGGTCAATTGTCCTCGTCTTCGTATCTGTCTGCGTTCTGGGGAAGGTAAATCCGTTCCAATCGATAATCCCAATCCTCGGGATTCATTTGCCTGTGCGGGATTCAAGATTGCCTGTTCAATTAAAGGCTTATTCCTTTGAATCCAAAACACTCCAAACGGTAAACCGCAGATTGCCCACAGACGGTACGCCGGATCGCAACGTTATGCGAATCGCGATCGCTCTCTCGGAGACCGCGGGCATCCAGGAAACCTCTGCGGCGGTCGAAAATATGCCGGACTACGGCTTTAGTCTGAAACGTGTTTGGGTCCTCAAGGAAGGAGGATGCATCATTGATCTGCGTAGCTCCACTCTTCAATCAGAGACAGAGGCCTTTCTCAAGAACCGGGATGTCAAAGATCGAAAGCCTCAGGCATTCTACATGGACGCCTACTTTCAGTCATTAACCGCTTCTATATTTTCTGCAAAGACTGGCTGTACCAGCGTACAATATCTTGTTGATGGAAAGCCTTCCAGCATTAAAGACATGACCTTCGACCTCTCCAAGTCTTACACGAACTAAAGGCGAAATTCTGCGCTCAGTCGGGCTCCCCATTCTTTGGTGTTGAGGTACATCCTCTGCTTAGGGAGAAAATTGTAAACGAGGTCCAGCCCGTAAGCGCGGATATTTCCGCGCGCATAGAGCCTATGTCCGGTCAATCCTGTCCGAATAAGCATTCCCTCGCGCACGAGAAACAACAAGTCCGCGTTGTACAGGAAGCCAGCGCCTCCGTTTTCCATAATAAATGTAAGTCCTCTCAAGACATGATGGTCTCTGCTCTTCTCCACTCCGACCAGCGGTGCGAATCCCAGATCAAGTCCCAGGCTCTCCGACATATACGTCATATAGCCCAGCCCGACTGAAAGTTCGTTTGCCACGTTTGTAAAAGTAAGACCGGTTCCAATGGGAAGTATGGAGAACGAAAGCGGACTTGGGCGAATGAGTGAAACCTGATTGTACTGAATCACATCATAAATCGTATACTTGGAGTAAGAATATGCAAAAGCAGTCGATAAATAAAGCCCTCCGTCTCTTAAGAAGGGATCCGCCATTCCAGTCCGATAGAACTTAGCGGCGAGCCGAGCCCTGTACTCGTACAGATCGGTTTTGCCGTACGAATCCGCCCAGTTGCGACCTCCAGAAAACACATATGCCCGGTCACTGAACTTTCCCTCGCGCAGCGAAATCTTTGCCCCCTCTTCCCGTGAAAACGAATTGAGAAAGAAGTCTTCGTCTCGACCGGTCCCAGAGCGCACGTGCGGACCAGTTCCAGCTAACTCAAGATCCAACGCCAGCGAGCTTGCGTACACCGAAAGCGAAGCACCGGTGTAAGCAAAATTTCTAGGGTACGTTATGCGACTTCCACCTGCCACTCCGGTAATATCAGGTTGCCTGGAACCAATTTCAAAAATAGTATTGCCCTGATTCCAGGCGCGATAGAATCCAAGGCTGGAGGAAAATTCAACAGCCTGCAACGGCAGGGACGGGAGAACTACGGCCAGGGCTAAGCAATGTTTCAATCGCGTACTCTTTTTATTTCCGCATGAGCAACTATCTGCTTCTGTATTTCAGAAGTGCCACCACCTATCTCAGCAATTTTCACGTCTCGATACAAACGCGCAACGGGGAACTCCTCCATAAAGCCGGCGCCTCCGTGAAGTTGAACTGCAAGATTCGCGACCTCTCGGGCGTATGTTGAAGAGAGCAACTTGGCTTCAGAAGCGCGGGCTGCCACGTCGATGTCGCAGCCATTGTGCATGAGTTTTGCCTTGAGCTTGCCTCCCGAACTCAGCTCTCTCTGCCGATCCATTAGCCACGCCGTTTCCATAAGCAGTAGGTATGAGGCCTCCAGTTTAGTCTTCATGTCAGCCAGCATGAAAGCAACGCTCTGGTGTTTGGCGATTGGTCGGCCGAACGCCTTGCGCTCTTTTGAGTAGCGCCTGGAATGGTCAAAGCATGCCTGCATAACTCCGGTACAATACGCAGAAAGCGCCAGACGTTCCTGCTGGAAAGTCTCCATTACCATCCGGAATCCCTGACCAGGACGACCCACGATCGCTTCCGGATCGAGCTTGCAATTCTCAAAAAATAATTCGCCCGTCGGCGAGGCTCGCAAGCCCATCTTTTTCATGGGCTTACCGTGAACTACTCCGGGTCGTGATGTATCCACAACAAAACAAGTAAGTGATCCGGCCCCTTCACCAGTTTCAAGTCGCGCGAGTACAAGCGCGAAATCGCAAATGGGAGCGTTGGTAATATACGTCTTTTGACCATTCAGTACATATCCGTCACCTGAGCGCGTTGCCTTGCACCTGATGGCACTCACATCCGATCCGGTGTCTGGCTCCGTCACAGCCAGACAACCGATTGTCTCTCCGCGCAAGAGGCCGGGCAGGATGTTGCGCGCCAGCGCGGGATTTGCGTAGCGCGCAACCGGGCCACCGAATAGCCCACAAGAAGCTCCCACAGAAAAGAACGTTGATCCACAATATTCAGACAAGACGATCTGCGCCAGTGTTGCCTGGAAATAAGTCGCCTCCTGGCCACCAAATTCTCGCTTATGTAGCAGGCCGTTGTAACCAACCGCTCCGAGCTTCTTATAGTGATCGCGGGGAATTTCTTCCTTCAAATCCGCCTCGGCCGCTGCCGGACCAATCTCTTTGTCGCAGAAGCGTCGGAACTGAGTCACGAACTCCTGGTCTTCGTTTGATAAATCAAAATCCATCATGCATCTCCGAGGCCAAATGGGAAGCGGCTGTAGTCCGCTGGAATGTCTTCTATTACGATCTCCCGGCCAAGGTGACGTACCTTGCCGTTTTCCTTAACCGGAACTACCTCCGGTTTTCCTTTTAAAATTTCCTGAAACAGCATTTTGCGAAACGACCCAATCCAGTCCTCGTAAGAATGAATCCCTTTCTGCGCGAGATTCGCGCGGTCCAGTTTCGCAAACATAGTTTTCCTCAGAAACTCATCGTTCCGTGGAAGCCGTACTGCCCGGTCAAAGTCAACTCCGTAGAATTCCGCCGCGGTGCGATACACGTGTTCCGCGATCGCCCGCTCCTCTTCCTTTCTTGTTGTATCCCAGTCAGAGATCGCCCCAAGAATTCTAGAAGTGATTTGTAAGTATCCGTTGTCAAAATTGCCGTTGAACATGTGGACAAGGCCCAGTTGTTCGCCGGTCAACTCTATATAGGTTGTCGATTCGGCCTTCTTGAGGGCTTCCTTCATGGCTTTGCTGTATTCGCGTACATGCGGCTGCGCGGAGACTTCGCCCCCTTTGCGCACCGTTTCCATCTCTTCGTCCATCTGAACAGAGCTCATCAGGGCAAAGAGGTTCTCCTCCGCCATGCGCGCGAGAAAGGCTAGCGCATTCTCGCTTTGCTTTTCGATTTCGAAAATACGCTGATAGACCGCGTGCGTACGGATAAGTTCCGGGCGATTTTCCAGGCTCTTGTAGGCCAGATGATAGCCTGCCGCTGTTTCGCTGGCAGCGGGAACTCTTTTGATTCCGCCAATTGGTTTCTCACGCGTCAT
>JAEUSB010000045.1 GCA_016788865.1 Leptospirales bacterium | reverse complement strand
GTCCAGGCGCGGAATATCAACAATCTTATCCGTTCTGTTCCTTCCCTATCTTCTAGCGCGAGCATATTCCCCGGAGTCCGCATCGCTTTCGACAGATCTGAGTGCAAACTGCATTATGCTCGTCGCCATCCTATATCTTTGTGAACGCCTTACTCTGTCTCATCAGATTCTGGGTGCCGGGCTTTGCAGCCTGGCTCTGACCTTCAAGCTCACGACCGTACCCCTGGCAATCGGCTGTGCTTTGATCCTGGGCTCCCAATGGTGGCTCATCAAGGGTAAGTTCAAGCTCCGCATCCTGATTCTGCCTCTTCTCATTCTCTCTGGTTTCATCGTTCGCAATATCATCCTTTCCGGCTGGATTCTCTTCCCATTTCCCATTGGGAATCTGCATTTGCCCTGGTCAGTCCCGGCGCCTGTCGTCGTAGAAACGATTGAATGGATTCGTGGTTGGGCGCAATCGGGTCCAGCTTATCAACCCGGATCCTCGCGATCCCTGGTTGGGTGGATCGTACCGTGGATAGAACAACGACGATCTGAACCCGAAGTTTTCATGCTATGCATCATTGTGATCTGCTTGATTGCTTCCCTGGTGATCCATCGCCTTCGTTGGAGAGTTCAGTCCAACCGTGTCAGGTTGCTGGCACTGGGAATCGCCGGGACCGTTTACGCGCTTTCAGTTGCACCTGATTTTCGATTCGCAGGATTCTTTATCTGGATTCTCCTTGTTGCATCATTCCTCTTGCTGCTGGGGAACCTTCGTCTCACAACGAGCGCCTTTCAGTTCGCAATTCTGGCATTCATGATTCTTTGGCTGTGGAAGCTGAATGCTATCCTCCCGCGCGCCGAGGAATCAGGCGTCAGTCTCACTCGGCTTCGTCGAGAGACGAGTGCGGAGGTAAACAAAGTCCATACTGCGGAAGGATTTGAATATTTCGTTCCCGTTCAGGGAGATCAATGCGGAAACGCCGCTCTGCCGTGCGCGCCACGCGTAGTCTCGGTGAGACTGCGAAACTCTGGGGATATCAGTTCTGGATTTCTGCCAGGACCGCGCCAATGATAAAATTTCTCCGTGTAATACCTTTTGCTATCCTGGCAACAATCGGGTGCCTCCAGCTCTTTTCACTCTGGACGATCTACCGGGCTGGTGATTTTGGTTTTTATGACATTGGCTTGATCAATGACTGGATGACAAATGCGCTGCGCGGAAATCCCTTTTTTGTGACGAACACACAGTTCAATCACTTAACGTATAACTTTACTCCTTCGCTCTTGTTGTTTACTCCGCTGTGGTTCTGGGACAACCAGTTTGTCCTCGTGATCCTAACGATCGTTTGCTTTTACACGGGCACATTCCTGATTCTGCGCGAAATGCAAAGAATTTTTGAGCTTCTGGTCCCCCCTCTAATGCTAAGTTTGCTCATGGTCACGCTCATCCTTTGCATCACGGAGAACCGCTTTACCCGATATGTCCTCATGTATCCACATTTTGAAGTCATCTTCACTCTGCCCGGTGGCCTCTTGCTTCTTTTCATGAACAGAAACGGAAGAATGTTTCGCATTCTTTCCGTACCGATTGCCCTTTTCGCATGCGGGCTCCGTCAGGACGCGGGATTCTACCTTGTGTTTCTTCTAATAGCATCAGCATCGGTTATTCCCGTTCCGGCGAAGGTAATGCTCGAACGCGTATGGCTACCACTCGCGATCGCGATCGCAGCAACCGTGATGGCCGCCTCGGGAGGTACGCCTTACCTGTCGCCTGATGCTGCCGGTCTAAGGTTCTGGAAACACATGGGTGAAACACCGACTGATCTGATCGTCTACGTGCTGACCCATCCAGGGCAGATCCAGGCAACATTGAAAGACTCCGCCTTCCTCGATCTAAACAAGAGCTTCGGTTGGTTACCCCTGGTTCATCCGGCGGGATGGCTTGCGAATCTTTCGGCACTACCAATGTATCTGGCCCGTCCCGACGAGTATATGGCGAAACGTCTGCTGCTCCTTTACAATTCTGCAATGATCCTGCCGGCAATGCTCGTTGCAGTGTTTGGCGCAATAAGAGGGGGGCTGATCCTCACTCTCGCATTGCCACGAATGTCGCCGTCACGTCTAAATGGTTTGCAAACTCTTTTCACAGCAGCGGTGTGCCTTCTATTAATAAGACCGACGGTTCAGGACAGGCCATGGCTAAGTGCCTTCCGTGCTCAGGGAGACCTCTTTCAACCGACTTTTGACGCGATCAGCCGAATACGCAAGATTTGCAAGGTTGATTCCATCTCCGGCGACTACTACGGCATAACCCTCGTTCCCAACTCTTTGCGACGCTTCGTCCTCCCCAACGTATCCAACGCAGACCTGGTCCTGATCACAGATCGCCTGCGTTATTCACCGGACCATTTGGACCGTGCCGAAACGCTGAAGTCCCTGCGGGATTACCGCGTCTATTCAGAAACAGATCGACTCGTCATTCTGATTAAACAGGGAATCATTTGTGAGTCAGGAGGTCATTGAAGCTACGGATTATCCGACAGACGCACGCTGCTCGGATAATTCCGAGTCACGCCCATCACAACTCCATCGCCTGGACAAACGCCTCTGTATAGAATTCAGAAGTGGTGCGTGGATCTTTGTGTCCGAGAAGCTTCTGCGCATAAATGAAATCACCCTTTCGCGCGGCCATGCGTCCCACGTGATGTCGCAGGGCATGTGTTGCCACAATCCGACCAAGCCCGTCGAGCAGGCCCCAGGAATTCACAATTCTCTGAACGGATCGTGTCACGAGCTTTGTATGGAAGACAAACGTTCCCTGCCCCGCTCTGCGCACCTGGCGGGACCAGAAAATGTGATTGGCATGTGCGCCTTGAATGTTCGCCACTCTGTGATAGCTATGGATGGCCCGGGTGAGCTTTCGGAATGTCTTTTCTGAAAGTCGGATGGAGTGGCGATCCCTGCGCTTTGGGCGATAGAATGAAATCAAGGGTCCACGATCATCCCGGCGGAAATCGGTTCGGGTCAGGCGAACGAGTTCGCTTGCTCGCATGCCGGTGGTGAGGAGAATCAGAAGCATCGCATAGGACCGCGTTCCATCTTCATCGCGTCGTTTTGCCAGGGTTTTGCGGAGAGTTTGGATTGCGTGAAGGTTCACCGGGGCCCGATGGAGGACGTCGGGTCCGGATGTTTCGGTGCGTCGGGAAGCGGTTCGGTGTTTTTTAGATTTGAAATCGATTGCGTGTAGTGTTCCCATCGCTTGAGGGTAGCGTGTGGAAGGGGCGCGTCAAATGGAATAGTCAGGAAACAGACGTGAGTGGAATAACCCGTTCCGCGGGGATACAGGAGTCCGAGTTTGTCGATTCTCGGACACCAGGGACTATCAGATACGCATCGCAATGAGAAGCACAATCCCTGTCAGAAAAATGAACCCCAGGTATATCCAGAGAAAGTGATTGTCGGCTATCTTGTTTTCTAGATTGCCTCCGGCCCAATTTGTTTCCACAACTGGAAAGAACTCTTTGATCAAGCTGCGCTCTCGATTCCGCAGGTTGTTAATGCTGTCACGGTTCCGCTTCAGTATGTCTGAAGAAACCATCCAGATCGCAAGTATCAGAAAGCCGGCAAGCCAATAGGCGATGTCTCTCCCCTTATTCTTTTCAAAAAGCGCGTAAACGGCACCCTGCGCTACTACGGCATAATATGTGTTCCGTAGCATCCATTCCTTCAAAGCTCTGTTGGCCGAGATAGTCTCACCAAGATACATCAGAGCTTCCTCTCTCCGTTCTTCGGCGGAGAGGTCAGTCCGTCGTTCGACCGTTTGTGGTGGAGGTTGCCAGGTAAGCCAACCAAACAAGTGTCCGTACAGTCTCTTCACTCTCCCATGAGCGCCGTGTGCCTTGCTCCCGCAATTCCAATTCCCTCTGACAAACCTGGAAGACCTGGATATTCAGAGAGCCGTTCTGCTGGAGTGCCGATGTCGTCTCCTGCCAGCTCATCCAATGGCAACAATTATCCCGTTATGCGCTTCTCATGCGAAAGAACCGGCATCGCCTTTACCGGGGAGTGCCGTCTGTCGAATACGAACCCGTTGTCGCCTAATCGAGGTATGATGCATGTTGTGCGCATGGACAACGCAATCGTATTGTTTTTCTAATTTTCACAATTTCTATTTGACGACTCGAATAACCGTATGTACTACATATGGTTATGACACATCACAAGATGCCCCTCATAATATCCTTTTTGATATTGCTAACGACATGCGGCGGTAAGGAAAATCAAATCCCTCTACGCGAATTCCTTCGCAGCAACGCACCGCCCAAATCTTCAGCAATTGCTCAGACAGGTTGGGTGCAAGGGGAAGCTATCGCTGACGCGATCTGGTACGGAGATATCGCAACGGACGCCAACGTTGCACATATTGTAGCCATCAATTACATAGGTCAGTTTGTTAAGAGGCCCGGAACAAAGGATATGGAGCTATTACGTTGCCACAAAGTACCGTTTGAACGATTACCTAGCACAGCCCCCTTAACTGTAACCCCCGAGACTACCAAAGCCTCAGTTCACATAAAGCAGGAGATAATAGTAAAAGTCAACTCTCGGATCGAAGCGGCCCTTAAGGAGAATAAAATCACGAATACCGAAGCGGCTGCTCTCAAATCAAAGGTTTCCGGCTCAGTTTTTGAAAAGGTAACGAATGATACGAACGCCAGACTCACCTACGTAACCATCACCGACCCATCACCGAACAACTGGTTTGACGCGGGCGACCCAACTTTGACCGAAGCTCTTTCGACCTGCGCCAGCGGAACACGAGGCTCCCTGTTTCATGTAATCAACGGAATTTCGGGATGGTTCGTCAAGGACCTCACTATCTCATCGGTCATCGTCAAAGAGCAAGCCCTACTCGCAGACTTAAACGCCAGCGTGTCCGGTGTTCCTAAAGGTCAAATCATAGTGGACGCTAGCGCGGATATCGCGCTAGAGATCAACAAGCGCTTCACAAAAGACCTGGCCATCGAAACCAGCGTTAAGAATATGTTTATTCCAAACCAATTCCGCCTGCGACCGACGGTACAGGCCAGTAACATATTGCCGCGCGTTTGTAGTAACCAGGAACTTAACACGACGATCACTCCTCGAAGCCATCTTAGGTGCAAGCCACCTCACTCAGCAATCGTGAGACATATCGAAAGCGACGGCGAGAACTTCGCAAGCTTCATCAACACGAATCACGAACAGGTCTATTCCTCCAATCTTGCGATCGTTCCAGTGGCCGGCGCTCTCTGTCCGGGCCCGACCACCGATGCCTTCGTGGAAGCATTGATACAATTTGGTAACCCCGTGTTTTATAACACCGGAGAGGTTTCAACACCAGGCGCGGGAACCAATCACGCCCTTCCATGGACAATGAAGGTCATTCCCATCTCGGTCCCGGGTTTGCCTGATGGCACGGCCAAATATTGGATGGGTTCTGCTTACAGTGGAGATCATCCAACAACCAACGGGATCGTATACTTCAGAGTTACACCTAACTGCCTGCTGAAGTAGAACGGGTGATTGGGGCCACTCGATTACACGGTCGCGCAGCCCCAGCATGTGTTCTTGTTTTTCGTAGGTGTAGGCTCGGCCTATCGGGACTCCACACCGCGTCGACAATCGTGATGTCGGCCTAGGCACTCGTGAATGAAAACAGCGTTGCGATACGGTATCATGTGTTTGCCCTCAATTTTTGGACTCGGACTATTTCACAAATTCACGCAACAACTGCCTGACCTCTGGAAACAATCCCTCACGCCTCCTCTGCATAGTCATCCAGCACTTCGTGCGAAATACGGGGGAGATGCTCGAGCCGGGAGATTTCCTCGACATCCCCATAACCAATAAACGTGCAGGTTTCGCGTAAGGGTTTATCCAGAAGAGAAAATACGGGGCGTTTGATTTGCTCAAGGACTTTGTCGCGGCGATCTTCCGGCGCGACGATGTGTAGCCTGATGTCGAGATTTGGGACGAGCGCGAGCAGATCCGCCATACGGAGTATACCTGAATACACCGCTGTAGTATGCTCCACTTCAAACGCTCTAACGATAGACCTGCCTTTCATCCAAAGGACATCGATCTGCTCTATGGTTTTGATTGTGGTTCCATCGTAGCTCAACGGAAGTTCTTCGAGCAGGACTTCATTCTTAGCATTCCATGCCTTCAACACATTAGCACGATCACCGCGTGGTAACCAGATCTTCATACCCATCGATTCTCCGATCTGGCAAAGCAGAGCCTGAATCTTGTGGGATTCCCGCACGGTCGGTACGGAGACTGGTTCCTCATCGTCTGTCTTCTCCGGTACTGAGACAGAAATGACCTTACCGTCTGTCCGAGCTTGGTGCAGCTCAAAAAGCGCCTTATCCCTGTCAGACATTGAGAAAATGCGCTTCTGTTCCTTCTGCTCAAGCAGTGCTTTAGTGAGGAGGGCGGCGTCAGCACTTTCCACTTCGTTGAGACTCTGGCGAAGGCGGCCAGTCCACACGGTGGACGTCTTTGCGAGGTCTTTCGTGAATGTCAGGTGATTCCAGATGATTTCCTCGCGAATCGGAATACCATGCTCCTTCTCCAACCAGACGAGAGGCTTAATCCTAAATCGCACAACGTACTTTTCATTTGTTTGTGAATAGAGCGGAGTTTCATCCACGTAAGCAGGACTAGCAACTTCGAGAATGCCCACAAAGCGCGAAACCTTGGTCACGTAGCAGATAAACGTGTCGCCAGGCATGACGCGCTGAGCAATCTTCTGCTGCCGAAGTGGAAAACCGCTGACTGTACGGTCCGACCTTGAAAAGACCTCATAGGTTTCCGGCGACCAGAGATTGTAGTAGTACTTTCCCATCGTCATTGAACCCATCGAACTTTCTTTTGATCATCTACGTAGAACACGCTGATACCAAGCCGCCGGATCAGTGGCAGAATTGGGTCCACTATATGGCAATGATGTGCGATGTCTGGTACAGCGATCGCGACTTGAGTTACCTTCGGGGGCATTGTGGCCAGAGTCCGCATGGGTTTCAAAAGCGCTCCCGCGACATGGGTTCTACCTGGGCCCCGTTGCATTGTTTACGGTACCTCGTGTGGTAATTCGCAATAGTCCTTCATCAGATTTTCTTTCAGAAGCTTATGAGCGGAAAGAAACGCATTGATTTTTGCTGCCGTTAGCCCATCAAAATCGCAGTTCTGAAACTCACTCACATAACCGCCAAACGCCTTACGCATTTTGTTAAGTCCACTTTCTCGCATTATGCGTACTTCGGGTGCTAAGGACAGCTTCCTTGGGACTCGCCGGGTCGGAATGATCAGGATTCCAATAAGATTGCTGGCGGTGTAATGCTTCTTCGTCCATCCAACCGCTTGGTCGATCTGTTCAGCTTCATCCTTGAATATTTCCTTTCTATCAATGTCCACTTCGCTTTTGCATTCGAATGCAATCACGTCCTGCTCGGTGATGGCCCAGACATTGTCTGGGCCTTCTTTCCATTCCTTGTCTGGTCGCTCCCGGGCAATGCCTATCATCGTTGCCAGATCATCCAGCGCCCTCTCAAACTTGTCATGATGAATTCCAAACGCAAGCCTCGAAAGAATGTCATCTGCAAGAATCTTTAATTCCGAGTAGGTTTTCTGCTTCCGGCAAAGCTCGATGATTCGTTCGGCCCTTACGTGGTTGATAGCCTTGACTGGCGTTATGTTTACGCCATTCACTGGGCGCAGCAAGTAACGGTTTTTCGAGTAAGCTGTTCTCTGATGTTCGGCGGAATCAACTTTGCTGTGCTCATATTCTGATCTCGCAAGCATTTGAAGGTACCAGCCCTTCTCAGCTTCATTCTGAACTGCATTTGCAAGGTCTTGGAAGAGGCTGCTGGCTTTCGTTGGATCGCCATCTTGAAGGAAGCGTTCAGCAATCGCCTCATTCCGATACGATTCGAGTCGAGGATTTGTCTCTTCCGTCGGTCGAACAGACTTCATTTCTTGATGGTAGTATTCTTTCCAAGCCTCGTCTCGCTTAATAACCTGACCAATCAAATTGTGTAGCACGGTGATTGCAGGCTCGTCGGGTGTTAGCTCTCGACTTGCATCCTCTGCAATAAACATTGAAATTTCAATTTGCTTACGCGTGAAAGGCGACAGGTGCTTCTGGGTTGCGTTGGAGCGGACTTCTCGAACGAGGTCACTTCCCAAGAGAATGAGCACGCTATAGTCTTTTTCTCCTCTCACACTGCGACCAAAGCCTTGCTCGATCCGTTGCGCCGTCTTAAGCGCCGTAAGTTCCGATGATGGGATGCATTGCTCTTCGTACGCATCTGCAAGTAGTCTCGCATAGGGCCGCGAATCCAGAATGAGGACTCTACATGTATCGTCAGCAAGATCAATGCCGTCGTAACGGTTGAGGAGGACGAAAGTTGTTTCGTAGCTCTGTGATTTCAGTCGATCGATTGCCGCCGAGATATTTCTTGTGTCAACAAGCTCAGCGCCGTTTGCCTCCCATACTTTCGCTTTTTCAGAGCTTGCGCAGAGGCCCACAACTCCGTATTTTCTCTTCTTGTTCGGCTTTGCAAAAGCAGCGATGATAGAGGTTCGATCAAGATCGCCCTCACTGATGAAGCTCGGAATCAGGATCATTTTCTCCCCTGACCATTTTTCTTGAGAGGTCGTCAGGGGCTTCTTAATAGCTTCAACTGAAACGTCCAAGTCCTTTACAAGTACTGAGTCATTTGCAAGCGTTGCGGACATGAAGACGCGATGGTTTGCATCGTGAAATGCGCCGAATTCATGTATGGGTACCTTGAAAGGACTTACCTCAATCGACTGCCCCGACACGAACGCCTGGCAGTGCTTCAAGCGATCTTTTAGTAGCGGCCACACGAACCCATTACTGTCATCCTCGTCTTTAGCCCTGTGGAGAATTGCTGTGACCTCATCGAGCTTGTCCTGCCATGCCCAGTATGGCACGGGGAGCAAGGCTTCATAGTCCCCTGACTGGATGTCCAGCAATGTGCCTTTACCCTGAGCCGCCAAATCTGCCTTGAAGAGGCTCATCAATTGACCGAAAGAGTTCGTGCCTTTCTTGATCCTGAATTGCACCGAGTCCCTGATCGCTTCCAAGCAAGCATGCGCATCATCCACGACCACTGTTCCGACTCGGATCGACTTATTGCCGATTCCAAACTTAGTGTAACCGTTAAACATCTTCTGGACGGTGGTAACAAGAATTCGCTGACCATTCAAGAACTCGGCCGGCAAGTCCTCGCTCTGACCAGCCTTTGCTACCTTGATGCCGAACTGCTGCGCTTGCTGACACGTTTGCTCAACGAGGTACCGATTCGGGCAGAGATACACAACGGGGTCGGAAGCCTGATGCAACGCTGACTGCAAAATTAGCAGTCCAACCAAGGTCTTTCCCTCGCCGGTCGGAAGTTTCAATATAATGTCCTTTTGCTTCTGGAATGTCGACCACCATGACTCCAATACCTCTTTCTGCGCTGGCCGCAGGGGCCCCTTGTCACTGGCTCGATCGAGGGTTTCGTAGAGTTCTATTGGATTTGCGGGTTTCTTTGCCGCTTCTGCGCCGATCTTCTTTCTGAAATCAACCATAGTTACTTCCGACCCAGGCTCTCATACACTCCCCTGAATTGTTCCAGGGCTGCTTCCAGGTTCTCAATGATTTCCTGTGCGATGATCTCCGGCTCCGGCAGGTTCTCCGCGTCTTCAAGCGATTCATCCTTCAGCCAGAAAATATCCAGGCTCGTCTTGTCTCTCTGAATCAGGTCTTCGTAGGCGAATGCGTGGAAGCGTTCGGTTTCCTTCCGCTTGCGACGATTATCCGGATTGAAACACTTGATGAAGTCTTCGAGATCGGAATACTTGAGAGTATTCTCTTTCAGAGTAAAGTGCATGTTCGTTCGCAGATCGTAAATCCAGACTTTCTCTGTCCACGGCTTCTCGCTTGCGGGCTTGCGATCGAAGAAGATAACGTTAGCCTTCACTCCCTGTGCATAAAAGATACCCGTGGGCAGACGAAGCAGCGTGTGAACGTCCAATTCGGCGAGAAGCCGCTTCCGCAACGTTTCGCCGGCACCGCCCTCAAATAGAACGTTATCCGGCACTACGACCGCAGCGCGGCCGTTGATCTTGAGCAGCGTCTTCATGTGTTGCACGAAATTGAGCTGCTTGTTCGAGGTCGTAGTCCAGAAGTCTTCCCGTGTGTATTGAAGGCTTTCTTTATCTGCTTTGCCTTCATCGTTGATGATCGTGACTGATGATTTCTTACCAAACGGCGGATTACTCATGATGAGATCGAAGCGATCTCCAGGATCGGCAAGCAGTGCATCGGCAACGACGACCGGGCTTTCCTCACCGCCAATTCCATGAAGATGAAGGTTCATCACGCAAAGACGCGCAGTACTATCAACAATCTCCCAGCCTTTGAACGTCTCGTATTTCAGGAATTCCTTCTGGCTCTTATCCAATTTGAAAGTTTGTGCAATGTAGTCGTGCGCAGAAAGAAAAAACCCTCCCGTTCCACAGGCCGGGTCGGCGATCGTTTGTCCCGGCTGCGGTCGCATGACTTCCACGAGGGCCTTGATGAGCTGCCTTGGCGTGAAGTATTGACCCGCTCCGGACTTAACGTCTTCCGCATTCTTCTGCAAAAGCCCTTCGTATATATCGCCCTTCACGTCGATATCGAGACCTGACCACGTTTCCTCATCGATCAAGCGGATCAGTCGTTCCAGCTTTGCCGGGTCTTGAATCTTGTTCTGCGATTTGCGGAAGATAATTCCCAGCGTGCCCTTTTCTTTGCCGAGGGATTCCAACAAGTGACGATAGTGAACTTCCAGTTCGTCCCCACTCTTTGGAACGAGGCTCTGCCAGTCGTATTTCTTTGGAATGATTGATTCTTTCTTGAAAGGCGGGCGCGTTTGTTCGTCAGCCATTTTCAGGAACAATAGATACGTTAACTGCTCAACGTAGTCTCCATAGGAGACACCGTCGTCACGCAGGACGTTGCAGTAGTTCCAGAGTTTTTGAACGATTGCGGCGGATTCTTGCGCCATAGGTTAACTAATCTCCGATTGCAGGAGTGCTCCTGAAAATGCTTGGTTGAGTACCGACTGTCGCCCTTGGTGCGATAACGATTCGAGATGCTCTATTGAATGCTCAACATAGTCTACTTTGGAGAGTAGATCATCAACCGTTTGCACGAGTTGATGCTGCTCTTCTATCGGAGGCAAAGGCAGAGGTAGGACGGTGATGTCACGCAAGTAGATTGCTTGCTGTGCCGTGGAACCTGAAAGAGATGTGAGCCGCCGATTGAGAAACGGTGATTTGAGCATAAGAAGAATCAGCCGGTTCAACACCATGTCCACGGGTTTTATCAAGATAACGCTGCCCAGAAGGCAGAATGTCTTATCAATGTTGACGATGCACGAGCGTCCGATTCCAGCGCCTCGGCTCACGACCAGGATGTCCCCCCTTTCTGGATCACACCGCAATCTTGACCGCACAGCATCCGTTGGGTCCATGAATAGCGGATCGGAGAGATCGATTCCCGAATCCGTTACATCCTTGGCGGACAGGAAAAGTACTCCGCTGTCGATAGTCTTCGGCCGGAAGTGTTCACCATCAGTGACCTTGGAAGCGACATCTTGGAGCCTGACCCATGCCCAACCTTCCGGCAACTCCGGAAGATCACTCGTATCCAGCGGCGGTAGTTCCTTGTATTTCTTCCCCAGCTTCTTCTTACGTTCTTCTCGAATGCGTTCCAAAAGCACGGATGCCGGCTCGATCTTATCCCGATTCTCTTGCCGCCATTTCTCTGTTAGCTTTCCGCTGAACGCACTCTTCAATAGCGACTGACGGTATTGCTTCAGCAACACTTTCGCTCGTTCGAGTGCTTGGACACCAGCATCGACCTGCGTGAACAGCTCTTCAATCTTGGCTACGATGCGGCGTTGTTCGGGGAGCGAGGGAACCCGCAACTCTACATTTCCTAATTTCTCTCCGGAAACGTTCGAGATATTTGTTGTGGTCGAGGCAACATTCCGTATTGCAGAGCGAACATCCGGGGCACACAATTGAAAGTAAACAAACTTGCTATCGACTGAATCATCGCATCGAAAAGCGCTGATAAATGTGCCCAGCGTCGCTCGTACGGGAACCTGCGCTACATAGGACGACTTACCAACGAGTTCCAGGCTATTTGCGTTGGAAATGAGGATATCTCCTGCGCGGATAAGTTTCTCATCGTCCCGCAAGTACTGCTCTGGAACAAACACAAGGTCATCCCAGTCCACTTCCTTTTGTACGTTTGTTGTCCGAAGGCAGGCAATGAAGCCTTTCTTTGGCTCGGTACCACGGGCTTCCTTTGGAAAGGAAATTCCTCTTACGAGTGTTCCGAGATTCCCAAGGTTAGTAGAACGCCAGCCGGACATTTGACTGATGCTCAAGCCACTAGCCTTTCATTTAGTTCATCCAGAATCTGTTCCAGCTTCTCACCGAAGACTTCATAAACGTGCACGGCACCACCCTTCTGCTGAAAGGGAGCAAATTCGAAATCGTCTATCCCTACAGAAACGCTGGTTGCTATATGATCCTTAATCATGTTCAGCCATTCCATCTGCTCACCCGAGAACGTCACACCGCTTTTCTTCTGATCGGCCAGCCATTCCTCAAAACGATGATCCACAAATTCTGTGTGGGGTTCGAGAATCTTCATCTTCCCTGAGGCGTATCGCACGAGAGAAACAATATCTGTGAGAAGCCGCTTCGCCCCGGCCTTCTTCACCTTCGCCGCTTCTAGTCGCTCATAAGCATTCCATACGGCTTCTGGGGTGAGTGCATACGGAGGTTTCTGAATCCGTTCTGCAAGCTCCTGCACATGAGCATATGTTAGATGCCGTTTCCCATACGGCTGACTGTAAAGAATCTGAAGGGCAAGTAGCTCGTCTTTGTTTTCATCAATAAACCTCTGAAACGTGCTCACAACCGTTTTGGCTTTCTCTTTCGCGTCCGCGCTGAAACCAGCTTCCGCGAGCGTGTCCGTTGAAACTTCGTCGATGACAATATCGTTTCGTTTCTTGATGTCGATGATCAGGTTTCGTAGAGTTGCATTATCAAAAATCTTGCACGCATCATCCGCCATTTCTTTGTATGCGGTCTGAATCTGTTCATCACTGGGCGCTTCGACGCCAAACTTTTCCTGCGCACGCACCTCTTGCTTGTCCGGATCAACAGCATCGAGTAGTCGATGAACGATTTGCTTAATGGTCTGACCTGCCTTGCTCTCGATCTCTTTTCGATCAGCAGGGCCGATCGCACGATCCAGCCTGGCCAGGCGACCCGCAAGACTCGAAACCGTATCTTCGTCCCGGATGTCGAGAGCGACGGAATGCAGAAGTTTATCGAACGGCGTGGTCTTCTTCCGCTCCAGAGGTCGTGAATCTGTTTTCTCATTCTCACAGACCCCGACCGCATCCACTATCATAAAGTGCGTCTTCACTTTTGCATCCGGCGTGACGGCCTGCAGGTCCGTTGGATCGATCACGCGAGTCCCGCGTCCTTTCATCTGCTCAAAGTAGTTTCGCGAGCGCACATCTCGCATGAATAGGAGACACTCGAGCGGTTTAATGTCGGTCCCGGTGGAGATCATGTCAACTGTCACGGCAATCCGTGGATCGTAACTCGTGCGAAATGCGGTCACCAACTCATCCGGTTTCTCATCGGTGGTGCGATATGTGATCTTTTTGCAGAAGTTGTTCCCTTTACCGAATTCCTCCCGGATGATCCCGACGATCTCTTCTGCATGATTGTCGTCTTTAGCAAACACCAGAGTCTTAGGAACTTCGGTTCTTCCCGGAAATATTTCGGTGAATAGACGATCTCTGAATGTTCGCACAACGAGTCTGATCTGATCTTTTGCAACAACGTCGCGGTCGAGCTGGTTCGCGGTGTACTGAAAATCATCATCGAGTTCTTGCCACAGAGTCTTTCGAGTCATTCGACTCCGGAGCGTGACAAAGCTACCCGCCTCGATCTTGCTGCCTTTCTCTGTAATGTTTGTGCGAATTCTATAGACTTCGAATCCCACATTCACCCCATCCGCAACCGCAGCTTCGTGCGAATAGTTGCTCACCAGGTTGTTATGGAAGAATCCAATGGTCTGCTTCGATGGCGTGGCCGTAAGACCAATCAGAAACGAATCAAAATACTCGAGGACCTGCCGCCAGAGATTGTAAATACTACGATGAGCTTCATCCGTAATGATGAAATCAAATGTTTCGATCGGCATCTTAGGATTGTAACCGACGATGTGCTCCTTTGCCTCAGGCATGATCTCGAAGCCTGAGCGCTCTTCGTTCTCCGCCTCAAAGTCCGAGTCACCCTTTAGCATTGAGAAGAGTCGCTGAATAGTTGTAATAACTACTTTGTTTACGGGATCAATCGTGTTCGACTGGAGGCGCTGCACATTGTACAGTTCTGTGAACTTGCGGCCATCGTCCGGTGTAGTGTAGGTCTGGAATTCTTTGAACGCCTGCTTCGCCAGATTGCTCCGATCTACCAGGAAGAGAATTCGCTTTGCATTGGCGAACTTGATGAGGCGATATACAAAGCTGACTGCGGTGAAACTCTTGCCAGCACCCGTCGCCATTTGGATGAGCGAGCGCTGTCGATCCGATGCGAAAGCCTTCTCCAAACCGTTGATTGCCTCTACCTGGCAATCCCGCAGATTTCCAATGTTTAGTACAGGCAACTTCCGCATGCGTGCGCGAAGAGTTTCCTTCTGCTTCGCCCACTCGAGCAGAGTCTCCGGCCTGTGAAAATGAAAGACCCTTCTTGATCGCGGAGCCGGATCACGCAGATCGCGAAAGTGCGTTTCCACGCTGGTCGACTCATAGGCAAATGGGAGGAGTTTGTGAACGTAAGCCGGAAAGTTATCCGGCAACCCCTGAACATATTTCTCTGTTTGTTCAGCAACTTCGGTCAGTTTCACGCCGACGGGTTTTGCCTCTACGACGCCTACCGCCTTCCGATCCACGAAGAGCATATAGTCGGCAAAGCCTGTTGTAAGCGGAAACTCGCGAATCGCGATGCCAGACCCGGCGCTCAGGTCGATGTCCTTGAAATCCTGAACTATCCAACCCGCCTGCGAGAGTTGCTCGTCGATCGTCTGCCTAGCTCTTTCCTCTGGCTTCATGGGGTGACCAGAACACAGTATAACCCATGGGTGTGACAAGCGGGATTCTCGTATCGAAAATCGTTTCGATAGAATTGGTTCCTAACCGCTGACGGCGATACGAAACCATTTACTTTCGCGCTTGACAAATCGTGCATAATGCTATAGTAGCGGGATGAAAGGCCACCTTACCCGCGAAGCCCAGATACAAGCAGCCATCGAATACGCCGCCATGGCGTATGAATACCTCCTCAGACCCCGCGAAGAACAACCCAGAAGCAGGAGACGAACGCATGTAGCCAGGATTGATGATAGCAAAGCGAAACCCCAGGACGGTTCCTGGACTGCAGCAACTCTCGCAGAGTTTGTCCGACACCTGCAGGGAACGGAGAATCGTGAACTCGGCTCTGCCGAACGCATCCTTCGCAAGTATACTCGCTATCTGACTGATGTAGTTCCAAACATCGAAGTGAACTTCCAGGGTGGGTACATCTCGGATTATACTCTGCCCGCTTCTCAGGTCAGACTTTGTTCCCACTACTTTCGAACTTTCGTAGCGGAGAATCTTGAAAACGGCATTCCCGCGTATCAAAACGATACCGCGCTCCAAATGTATGTTTACGCCGTAGGTACTCTGCAGACACGCCATGGCAGACCTGACTACACAAAGGCAATCCATCAGCTCGTTGTAATCAGTTATGCGATTCAGTATCGCTTGAAGTTAAGGATCGTTGTCCTGGGTGCATCCGATTCCAAGAATTTCCTTGAGATCACTCCCGTGGCTTTGTTCTGTAACGGGAGTCACGTCTCGCTGGTGATTCGTGATGCAAAGGACTACAAGATAGTCGAACTCAACAAGGTTGCCGGGATCGAATCAGACCTGCAACGGGCCTTTATCAGCAGGGAGGAAAAAGAGCCTGTAAACATGGACCGTGTTCGCGCACTCATTGCCTCAATGAGCGATCGATTCGTATGCGAAGTGCCGAGATCGAAGCTATCACAATGTCTTAGTTCGATCGCGGACTTAACTACTCTCGACTTTCAGGATTCAGAAACTGCGAGGATCACAATCCAGGGCTCCTCAGAGGCTGTGGACTCTGCTTTGCTTGCGGTGCTTCCCTACGTTAAATCCATCACGCCTGGCACTCGTCTTGATCAAGCACGAGCGCGAGTGCTGGAGTTGAATCGAGCCGTAGAACGTATATCTTAATTGGCTCTCACTCTCTATGTCGGCGATATTCATTCGGATTTTCTGGCTCTGGAACGTCTGGTCTTCGCCGCTCTCTCCCGTCTTGATGTCGAGCGCGTAGTCGTAGTCGGTGATTTCGGATTCTTTCCTGATACGCATCAGGACTATTGGTATCAGAAGTCCAAGTTACCAATCCCCGTTTTGTTTCTCGATGGCAACCATGACGACCACGCCGCGCTTGATCACGGATCGATTGCGGTTCCAGCACGCAAGAGTCTATGCTTTGATGCTCTTCACATTCCTCGCGGATACTGCGCAGATGGAGTCCTGTATATGGGTGGCGCAACATCCTTTGATCGTGAGTTCACCACACAAGGTATCGATTGGTTTCCCGAGGAGAACATCTCTGATGATGACATGACCAGGGCCCGCGCCCAGATAGCATCGCATGTGGGATCGATCCACACAATGGTGTGTCATGAAACAACGGACGGCGCGTTTCAAGTCCTCCGCGGTGGCGAGTCAGATAGAAATCGAGCTAGATTGGAAGAACTGTTTCAACTCGTGCGGCCTCGATTGTTCATTCATGGACACCACCATCGTTTCAGGAAGTACGAATACCAGGGCTGCACATTTGTAGCACTACGGAATCTCGATCATTTCCATTTCGAGATTATTGAAGCCAGGGATCATGACGATTTGCTACGCAAGACCGAGTCGTGTTACCTGCTATCCAGACAAATATCCTTTCCAGACCATTCCAGTACCTGGGGTCGCTCGGATCTCATGTGCCTTGCTCCATCAATCCAATACAGAACGGATTCAAGCTGATCGGATCAAAAGATTCCGAATCGTTCTCAAAGAGGTCGGTCAAACAAGTGATGGAGTGAGTGGGATGATCTGGTTCGTAGCGATCCCTCTCGATTCGGATTCCATCCTCGTGGACATATGCTATGACGGCGAGAGCAGAAGCCGTCCTGGTCTCACATACAACCGAGTACACGAAGTTTCCAAGATCCGGAATCAGTATGCGGGTGCGCGAGGGATCAGCAATGCAAATAGATCGTCGGACATAGTGTGTTTCCGGATCGCCATACTTTAGATGCCTTCCTGTTCTTTCATCAAACTCCACCAGTAAGCGTAAGATACGGAGGTATTCCTCTTTGCGTCGAACCAGTTCTTTCCATTTTTCCACGGACTCATTATAGCCACCGTGTGTTCATCGGGATGGAATCTTGTATTCCGAGTCTGGCAAAGGTTTATATCGCAACCAGAACGATTTGATCCGACATCGATGTCGAGATCATGCTATAATGATTGAATTGTAGCTCGTGCTGAAGAACGTACAGAGCGTCCGGAACCCGTAGTGATCGAATTAACAAGGAGATAGAGATGAAAGCAATTAGAGCAATACTTACTGTTCTACTGGTGTGGAGCTGCACACCGGCCTTCCTCAACAAATCTGATAAGAGTGAAGAAGCGCTGCGAAACTCAAACCTGGCCCTGGCTGCTTCCCTGCTCTCCCATAGTGAGTCGTATCCAGCAGCATTCGTGTATAACAACACTGTAACGCCCCTGGCAAACGGGGCATCGGTGTTTGTAACATACAACACGGTGAGCTACGACACAGGAAACTTTTTCAATACAGCGGCCTCAGATCGACTCACGATTCCCATGGACGGGGTCTACTTCGTTCAGGGATGGCTTGCTTACCAACCTAATGCGAGCGGGAGTAGAAAAATCTTGCTATATGCAAATACTGACGCGGCTGGAGCTACGGGAAGCCTGATTGCAACCGTGGTATCACCGGCGTCGAGTGCGGGAGAAGAGTCCGTACTCGAAGCACAGACAGTCTACAGGTTTGTTCGCGGGGATTACATCAAGCTCAGAGCATATCAGAGCAGCGGTGGGAGTCTGAATCTTACAGTCTCAGGATACTCACAGGTGCTCTATGCCAGGCGGATTTCAAATTGATGCGATACGCTTCAGGAGAGAAGCTTTAACCGCTTTCATCATAATCCATGCGACTCTGGGGACATGATCATATTCAAAGATATCCCGCATCAGCATGATGTCCCCGAGGTATCCGGTAGGGCCGTGCTCCCACTCCGCGTATAGTTCCGGATAGTCCCAGAGGTAGCGAACAGTCTCGCGGTAGCTTGTGTCGCCGTCCACATGCTCTATTTCATAGTTTATGCCTTTCAGAAGAATGCGCGTCCATGTCTTGAATGATTCAAAGCTCCAGCGATCCCAACGTAAAGCGACCTCATCGACACGAAAGGAGTCAAACAATCGTGTGGCGCTAACACCTATGATTCCAGCCAGAGAGGATTGCAAGTCCTGAACTGTAGAAGTTGAAACCCAGTGCACCCAGCCACCCTTGGGCGTAAGGTACAGTGCCCGGCCGTCTTCACTACGATCCAGAGGAGGTTCTCCGAGGTCTTCAGGGATTCCTGATGGCTTGAAGGGCAGAACAGACCGGAATGCGGCCAAACGCCTCTCCCGCCGAGTACGTTTCCGTCTTACAGATTGAAGGTTCAGGGACTGACCTCGGATCACGGGTACCAATGAGATATCAGCGAACTTCATGGCTATATCTGCGACAAGGTCAGCGTTCATTACCCCGGGTTGAGCTTCCTCTGCCAGCTTGTATTCACGAAATATCTTTCTTAGTCGCTGCTTAAACTTGTAGGCATTCTGCCTCCGATACCCAATCGACTTGAGGTCAGCCCCAAGACTCCCGACTGGATCAGCATCGTGACCCGCGTGGCTTTCCAGACCCTTATATAACAGGTAGTCTGTTAGAGCCGCCTGGCCTCCACGCGATGTGGCTGCCTTGAGATCCAACTGCTTTGATTTCCTTTTCGAGCTGAGATCAAAGAATTTGCGGAGAGTGGAGGAATAGGATTCAATTACCTGCTTTGGGAACTCCGCCAGGATCAAGGGGGTAAGGGTATAACCAAAGGTTTTAATTATCTTATCATGGGTTAGCAAACGGATTTCAAGGCGGGCAAGGTTCCCTGTGTCGACTGCGGTACCGGAGTCCTTCAACTGTCTCTCTTTATCATAAAATGCTATGGATGTTTGTTTATTCGACCAGTAACACGTGTTCTCATGTCTCCAAAAGCGTGTGTGTGGAAAGGCCAGAACAGGTGCTATACCGGCATATGCTTGCCAGGGGTGATCCAAAGCCTGGTCCCTGAATAGATCAATACGGGAGACCTCGGCATCCATGAGATCGTCTATACTGACCCCAATCCCTACGACTAGTTCGGAAAGTCGGCTGATAGCCTTCTTCACTTCCTCCCGATTGAGTACTCTGGTGTTCACAGGATAGATAAGGCGTGCCAGTGAGGGGATCGTGATCTGAGCCTGAAGACCCCCTACACCACGATATATAACAATCGAGAAGAGCTGACTACGATATCTGGCAGAACGAGAAAGGACATCGTTT
Source organism: Leptospirales bacterium (assembly GCA_016788865.1). Lineage (GTDB taxonomy): Bacteria > Spirochaetota > Leptospiria > Leptospirales > Leptonemataceae > JAEUSB01. The sequence continues at coordinate 12,804 of JAEUSB010000045.1, read as the reverse complement.
CCACCGAGGGAACACAGGGGTATACCGTTGACGGGAGGTCTTGGATTAAAGTCGAGGGAATGCCGTTCATGTATGGCCAATACCCCTACCTTCCTCAGCCTCAAGGTGTCTATACCTATCCCATGTTGTGGATAGTCAGTGTCTATTGGGATCGATACAGATTGGGTCATGGGAACCTCCTTTGGATATTAGTTAGTGGGAGTAGCCGAAAAGAGGTACAAGACGGATTACTATTACTAGTATATCTGGACCATACACCACAATCCCGCTTGTAACCACTCCACACATAACCACAATCCCTGTATTAATCCTGGCTGTCAATACATTTAAATGCATAGCTATGTATTTAAATACATAGCAGAATATTGAATCTGGCTTGACAATTTCTCCGGATCAGTTTCATAGGCTCATGAGTATTCTTTTGTGCGAGGCTGTAAGTAGTATTAGAAGGGCATTCCCCGTGACAGATGATACGGGACGTCAGGCCGAGGAGTACTTTCAGTTGAGACCGGAATTCCTGGAGGATTATGGCTTTTCTCTCGACCGTGGAGACGATCACTACCTGAGTACAGCACGTACTCGGAGATTCTCATCCACCAATACAAATGTGGCGCAACAGGCCATCCAACCCCTGGATATAGTAATGCAGATCATTGGGAATGAAATTGGCCGTGTCGGGCTGGTCACACCGGATCTAGATGCACGGTGGATTGCTCCCCCCACATTTGCAATACTCCGAGTGAATCTACCCCGCGAGAATATGGACGAGATCCTGCCGCTTTACTATTACTTCAGGAGACCAGAGACGCGTAAGCTCCTCAGAGAGAGCGCAAACAAGCTCGGTGCAGCGTGGGTTCTTCCCGTGAAAACCCTACGGAACATTAAGGTCCCTCGGTTTGAGAGGGAATTCATCAAACGGGCTAGAGAGGCCTTTGAGAAGCAGGGACACCTTCGGAAAGAGATATCCAGAATGGAGAAGACCCTGATGGGACTAGATGCCAAGCTTACCCACTTCATTTGAGTCTGTAGAATTCTGCCCCCGATTCTGACAGGATCACATTCGATCCTTACCTGAATACTCACCAGTTCCGGCGATCTAAATAATATCGATCTTCGCTACGACAAGGATTGACAAAGAGTCTCCCGTGTTTAGGAAGATGCCCCTGGGACTCATGTGGCGAAGCTGTATCCGGAGGCAGCTGTGTCGCGCGCGGTGGGAAGAAAGTGCGTGTATAAGCGGTTATGCGAAATAGGACGCAGAAACGTTGGAATTGAATCAAATAGTCTTACTATATGTCGATCAGAACCTAGTCAGTGAAATGGCTGATGCGCTGCGAGATTCCAAGTCGCATCCAATTCTCGATTTGATCTTAAAGACTCCGCGCCTCCTCACGCCCTATTCACGCATTCACATACAAGAAACCGAGCCCTTGCCACCAGAAGTAATCCAGAACCATATCACGGCCATTGAAGCCTTCTCGCGCAATCGTTTCATAAACTATCTGCCCGAGCGCGATCTTGTTTCAATACACACAATGCCGATCAAGGAATGGTTTTCAAGACTTACAAGCGGCTCTGTTCCCGAACTCGGATTTGGTCCTGGAGATTGGGATAAATACTTGCAGCAAATCTTAGCAACGTTTGATCTCAGCTCGATTCGTACAAACAACATGTCGCCAGATGAATTCGAGAAGCAATTCGATGCGTTTTTACTGGAATGTCAAAAGGATCCGAACGCCCTACTCGAGGCACATGCGGACTTATTTAAGGAAATACGCGAGAACTCTCGTTCATTTGTCGAAGCGCTGGTTGGCCATCTCGAAAATGCTCTCAAGGAATTATCAAAAGGAGCTTCTTTCCCAGAAGAGTTCACCCAACTGTTAAGCGATTTTATCGCGGCTTTTCGCAGCTCCATATGTCACTCCCTCGATTCCGCATTCGCCCAACAGCCGCAAATGTCGCAAGGCGGAACCCTTCGCCAGATCATCCAAGTTCTTGTTTCATCGACTCAGACTAATTCTCAGGCCAAGTTGAATGATACGCTAGCTGCGTTTATCATTTTCAAGATCTTTGGCTACTTTCCGGAAAAGAATCAGAGATCGTTTCTGGCAGATTGTTTCCACTTGCGTCACGCAATGCATTGTCGAGCTATCGTCTCTCGAGACGGTCGCTTTGTGAAACGCGCGGCGGCGGCAGTAGCTTTAACCAATCATCCGACCAAGGTTATTCACGCGGACCATTTTGCTGATCTACTGCCAACATTGCTTGCGTAGTTTCTGCGCCCTACTTCGCATAACAACAGATTATCACGTTATGCGCCATCGTCCGCGCCTGAGATCATGCTGGTTGACAATGCCCTCAATATATACACGGATGGTTCCTCGTTCCAAAATCCACGCGTCGGTGGCATTGGGATGGTCTTCATCGGTGTAAATGCTGAAGGTCAAGAATTTCTCAACTTCAACCTCTGCCCTCCGGGCTACAAGGGTGCGTCTAACAATCAGATGGAGTTGCTCGCGTGCGTGATGGCACTTGAGGAGGCGGAACGCCTACCTGAGCTACCATTGATAGCTAAAATCGTTGTGCATTCTGATTCGCAATACGCTACGCGCGGCTATTTAAGTGCACCCTTCTGGCGTGCGAACAAATGGCTCAATCGTGACGGACGCCCCGTCGATCACCCCGAACTGTGGCTCCGCTTACTTCGCATCAAGGCCCGCCTACGCAAACGTATTGAATTTAAATGGGAAAAGGGACATACAGCTAAGCATCCGTACAATAAGCTCGCCGACAAATTAGCAAAGGAATCCGCACGGAATCCCCTTAACCCACCGCTCCAAGTTGTGGACGTGCGTCGGAAGGTTTCCAAGCAACAATCTCGCACTGGGAGCGTGGAGATGCAGGGTCAAACCTTCGTGGTTCGCATAGTCACCAGTCACTATATGAGTCTTCAACGTATGCATAAGTACAAATACGAAGTTATGACTCCGGAGAGTCCGTTTGTCGGCGCGCTGGATATTATCTACAGCAATCGGAATATCTCACTCAGACCAGATCACCGATATCTCGTGACAGTAAATACAAATGCGAAAGTTCCCCTAATACTGGAAGTTCATGAGGAAATCACGGACTAAAAAAGGCGCGGACCACGGCGCATAACAACAGTTTATCGTTATGCGAAATTGCCCTGTCGTGGGACACCTCCGGCGGGAGAAAGTCTCTGACCAATTTTTCCTTTCGGAAATGCACACGAACGGTTGAGGAATCCGCCGCAATCCCATTGCTAAATGCGAGCAATTGTCGGTGACACCCGCCTGCGGTGTCTCGGCCCTTTGTTTGTGCTTGCTGTCGCGTCGTCTCTTAGACTTCATTTCCACGCCTCGGGCAACTCCGCAATACAACAAGTAACGCACGTTATGCGAAATCTCGTTCACGGAAGGAACAAGGAATGAGTCCACAAACATCAACAAATTCTCTAGAGAATCTCCGAAACTTTGACATGTCTCACCGTCAGCTTGGGATTGCTGCGGACTTCGCTCCCGCTGAGGACCAAAAGAATGCTCTGTGCGATTTTCTGATTGGACTCTGCGCGGACCTGTTGAAGGCAAATCAATGGATCAATCCCATTCTATATGATGAATGGGGACGTCAAATTTTTGCGGTAGTAGAACAAATTGCGCGTATTCGCGACGAGATTCAAAAGATCGCGCAGCAGACCAACAGCAGCGATTTTCCAAACAACCGGAAAGCCCAAGTGGATAACATTGTGGGTCTCAATTTGAGGACGCGAATAGCTTTCTTACCGTGCCGCCAGAGCCTCGATCTACTTACTCTGCAAGCTCAACTCGGAAGTGTTCCCTTATCGGAAATGCAGAACAAGGCCTCCGAATCACTTGCGGCCATTACCGCAACACAGGGCCAAGTAGATCAAATTCTCTTGAACCTGCGGACATCCGCTAACCAAAAATTGCTTGCGGATTCAACTGCGGCGTTCTCAAATCTAGCCACAAACCATTCCGCCGCCGCAGGGAAGTGGTTTGTCGCTTGTGCCGTTGTTATGGCGGGCCTTCTTGTTTTCGCGGTCGTTTTCGCATTTGAGTTTTTCGGTTTTACGAAGGCCCCCGATTCTTGGGGGCCAATCGCCTCAAAGATTATCCTACTGGCCGCGTTCACTCTGCTATTTCGAGTCTGTCTCTCGAAATACAATGCTGAGGCCAACCTGACAATAATCTATCAACACAGAGTTGCGGTTCTCCAGCAATACAGGGATTTTGAAAACTCAATTGCCCAGGATAACGAAGCCAAAAACCATTTGCGACTAGAGATCGCAAAATATATATTCACTGATCCCCGGACAGGCTATCTCAGTGAGCCCTCGGGAAGCGAATTGAGTTTTAGTCCGGCAGTTCAAGTAATGGATCGGTTAGCGCCGAAGCCGTGAACGCGACTTCGCATAACAACAAGTAACACGTTATGCGAAATTTTCCGCCCAATTTAAGGAGTATCATTATGAACAGGATAGCTTTAGCCCTCACCCTGGTCCTTTCCTTTCAGGTTGCCTACGCAGAACGTAGCCTGACGGCGACACTTTACCCAATCATCCCAGATCGGGAAGCTTTCTATTGGAGTGTACAAAAGGAGTTTCAGGCCAAATATCCCGAAATTCGACTTACCATCACTTTGAACGACGATTACTACGATGAGGAGAAAGGAATTCTTAACGAGGTGGCCGATGTTTATGAAATTGATTCGGTCCTGATGCCAGACATGATCAAGAAAGGTAAGGCACGCCCACTTACCGGTCTAATTGACAACCTGGATTCCAAAGACTTTGTGCCGCCTGCTTCGGTGATCGTGCGGAACAAGATTTGGTATGGATACCCACACTGGGCATGCTCCAACTTTCTTTTCATAGGCTCTGTGGCCGGGCAACAACATAAGCCAGTAAGAACCCTGAGCGAGCTTGAGGGTCTGCTAAAACCGGAGCGCTCGCATGGCCTGATCATTGACCTGAAGGGAAGATCAACCCTTGGCGAACTATACCTCGACTCGCTGATGGATCAATTCGGTGACGAAGAGGAAGCCCTCGCAAGGGTAGGTAATGAGCCCGACGCATCCACTCTTACCCTATTTCATAGAGTCCAGAAGTTGACGGTGCCCCGCTTTGGCCGAAATCAGCGCTACCACGACTCCACTGGCTTCTACGCACGCCAGTTCGCTCGGCGCCAAGGCAGAGCCTTTGTCGGATACTCAGAGTCGTTGCACTTTGTTCACAAGGCAAGGTCTTACGAATGTGAAATCAACGAAAAATGCCTTACCGAAGAGGAGATACAAGTAGCCGAATGGCCAATGTCCGCAACCGGCTCTCACCCGATCGCATGGATCGACTCCCTGGCAATCGATCAGAGATTGGAGGGACAAAAGCTCGCGGACGCAGTGACATTCGTGCGCTTTCTCGCTTCAAGTCACATCTACCGTAAGGCCTTACTTCCGGCTTTCGGACAATCACCTCGTTACCTCATTCCGGCACTACTCGCGCCGTTGGACGACCCAGATATCGTCAAAGCAGCACCCTTGTACTCACAACTCCGTCCAATTATTTGGAAATCAAGAGCAGTCTATTCGGAAGGTTTGAACAGGCGCCTTCGGAAGATCGGAGGCGAACTGAACAAGAGGCTTCCTGAGTAGCTCGGGGCGCAAAACGTCGCATAACAACAAGTAACACGTTATGCGACATTACGGAACCATGACAAATGTCCACCATTGACGGAAGCAACATTCTCTATCATTATTTGCAGAAGGACTTGTATAATAATGATATTTGGTTATTCCAAATGCTAGCCGCAAAGCTTGTGGCGGCGCTTGGGATATGGTTTCATCCGGACACTTACGCAGCTACGCCTGTCCTAATCCCTTTCGCAATTCGCGATGCGAAGGCTCGAAAGAGTAACAACCCAAACGGTGTTGAAGAATGGGGAAGTCCTAACTCATTTGGTTACTTCCGTGACGACAATAGCCTCGTAAAGAATCTCCCGCGTACTTTGCCGATCATAAGCCCTCTCAGCGACATCTATTCCGGCGAAACCCTCGGAAACGGATTCGTTGCTTCTCATGTTTGGCGCACCACGACGGTTCCCGGTGACAAGCCCGTCCTGGCGAGCCGCTTACCAGAAACCTATTCATTTCTTCCAAACCTTGTATGGCTTCCCGCGCAAGTCTCCAAACTAACCGATCGCGAGGGCTCTTTCACGCAGATTTACTTGCAAGCTCTCGCTTCAAAGATTTACCGCAATGTAGAAGTACCGGCCCGCTTCAAACCCCTCGTTGACCGCATCTGGACTCGTCTACCAGTTCCGGAGGGAATTCCGGCCCAAGGTTTGCCAGATATCACAGAATTGAATTTCTTTCAGCATTCACAGCAGTTCGTGGAAAAACGCAAGGCTTCCATTCAAAGTGTGATAACCGCTGTTGATTGCATCCTGAAAGGCCAAGCTATTGAGAAAACAATTTCTAGCCGCTTCACTACAGGACTTCCCAAAGTGATTCCACCGGAACTTCAAAGAATGCGATCCTATCTCTCGGAATGCATTTAGTACTCATGGTTCCGCAACGGCGCACAACAACAGTTTATCACGTTATCTGCAATTGCGAAAGCTCCATTTCCTCGGCGCCGGCCATCCGTGGCCGGCCGGTGCAAGCACTAGATTTGTCACACCTAAGAGATACAATAATCCATGGACAATCAATCACCTAACTTCGATCGAATCGTTCGCGTAAGCCTCTTCATCGTGTCTTATGCGCCGCTATTTATTCTTGTTATCGTCAAGCAGACAGCACTTGCATTGAGCACTTTTTCAATGTGCGCAGATCCCATGACATGGGCAATCCCATTCGCAATGCCTGCGTTTTTGTTGCTCTTAATTTGCTTCGGCTCTGTCAGTACGTTTCTCACATTGCGAAACCTGGAAACTCTGACTCTCAGCAACGGGGACATCGCGACTATAAAATCGATGAACAACAAAAATAGTGAATCCATAAGTTACATTGGGACTTATATCTTACCGTTCCTGTTCGAGGATTTTAGTTCGGTAAAGAACATAATCTCCTTTGTCTTTCTCTTATATGTGATCTACAGAATCTACATCAAATCATCTCTTATGTTGGTGAATCCATTTGTAAACATCAAATATCATATTTTCGAAGTTGAGTTCATGGACCACGGGTCTAACGTTCAGCGCAGCGGCCTAGCGCTGTTTCCCGGTTCCCTAGAGGAAGGTAACGTGGTCAAAATCTATCGCATCGGGCATAAGCTCTATTTTATACGGCGAACAGAGGATAAAGCGGCATGATCAAAGAAATCAAGAAAACTCTCGATAGTTCTGAAGCAGCGACAATAGCTGTGTTCCTCGTCTTCAAACAAAAGCGCGCAAAATCGGAGGAACAGCCTGGCCTTCCGAAGCATACCCTTGTGGCTCGCAGGATTAATACTTCCACGGACTTGCAAGAGGCGTTCGTTGAAGTCGCAAATAGCATTGTGGAGCATGCATTGTCGAAGGATTTGGCTCTGCAAAAATATAGCGTGATCGCCGCCGATGATCCTAAGCTGTACACATATGATGCATCCTCCACGGCTTCTCCGATATTCTCCGAATTAAAAACACAAATTACCCGAGGCAGCGACGATAATCGAATTAAGAAAACCGATGAAATCGATAAGTCGATTTGGGCATACTGCGTTTCGATCGTAAAAAAAGGCAAGCGCTTGGACTTCTTCCGGAAAACGTCAGGCTCCCACGTGTCCACTCGCTCCAACAGCTATCTACCAAAGAAAGTCTGGGCCTACTTTAATGTCGCTGATGAGACACTAGATGTAACGAAGGAATCATGTGTTACCTTTGATCGAGCTTTCGACTTTGTCGCAGTAGGAGATCAGATTCTCATTATGAACAAAAGTCAATTTGAAAGTATCTTGATGCTCGAGGACGAGTTCAGGGAGCGAACTCTCAACCTATTCCAGAAGCTTGAGCAGAAAGAGGTTATCGATGGGTTGGATATTCTCAAAGCTCGTAGCGAAACAAGTGTCAGCGCTATGAAACACCTCGCCCGCCTCGTTGATACTCCTGATCTAACGGATATCTCCCCCCAGCGCCTGAAAGCCATGGTGCGGGTTGCCAAAGCCCTCAAGCACAATCTCAAGGTCAAGAAAGGGAAACTGTTAATCGAAAATACGGCCGATGCGGATCTAATTATCAAGTACTTAGAGGATGATTTCGTGAAAAGCATGCAATCAGACCAAATTTATGAAGCTTCCGTAAAAGTTGCTTTGAACCCTCAGTCTCGAAAGCGAAAGAAAAAATGAAGATGTTATGGGCTCCCGGACCTCCTGTCCGGGAGCTACCTTGTCGATTCCGCAACTGCAGATAACAGCAGTGTCTACACGTTATGCGAAAGCTATGCGTCTGCAGAATTAACATCGTTCGTCCTTATCCAGAAAACAGAAACACAAAGTTGAGGTATAAAGATGAAAGCCGAAGAGAAACCCATTACCGAGATTATCACTGACGCAAAAATCTATGAAATTCCTCGGTACCAAAGACCCTACGCTTGGGACGAAGAGAATGCTATGGCCCTGTTGCAAGATACCTGGGATGCCTTTAAGGACAGTCCGAATCGCGAATACTTCATTGGCGCGCTCATCACGATCGAAAAGCAACCGAACGAGCGTTTTGAAATTGTTGATGGGCAGCAACGTCTGACGACTCTGACCCTGATTTTCACCGCGCTTCGCAATCTCCTACCAACGGAGAGCCAGAAGACCGAGCTACAGAAGAGGTTAATGCCGAAGAACGTCTTTACCGGTGCAGCCGAATCCCCGCGGTTAATTGTGCGCAATCAGGACAGAGCGTTCTTTCAAGAGTACATATTGCGCAGCGATCCACAGGAACCACCACTTGAAATTTCAGAAAGCCAACGCAGGCTCCACAACAATATGAGGAGAATTCAAACTTGGCTTCACGACGGCGAGAGAAATCCGCACTTAGGCCTCTATACCAACTTCCTTCTAACCATGGTTTATGCTGTTTTTGTGAAAGCCAATGATTTCACCTCCGCGTATCGCTTGTTCAATGTACTGAACGCTCGCGGGAAACCTCTCTCGAACGGCGATTTGCTGAAAAACAAACTTTTTGATCTATGTGCGAATGACGCCACGGAACTAGATTTGGTAGAGGACTATTGGTCAGACATTGAGGACCTGATTCCAACGGATCGCTTGGACAATTTCCTCTCGCATTACCGCACCTCAGAAAAGGCGGCCAAAACTGACCGCAATCTCTTTGAAGAGTACTCAGCCCTCCTTGAAAAAGCTACAGACTCTGCATCACAGTTTGCCTTGCGATTAAAAACGCAGGCCGAGCATTATGCGTCCCTGCTTGATCCAGATCACAAAAACCTGACGACACGGAAAGCTTTTGTCGCCCTCTCACGGGTTCCCCATGATGATTGGTTACCGCCAGCCTTGGCTTTTCTAAGGTCGAATTCCGCCGACTCCGACTTACAAATATTCGCGCAATTGTTGGAAAACGTAACCTATACCATGTGGATACTTGGATACTCTCGCGCCCGGCGCAACACTCACTATTACACGATTGTTGACAGCGTGAAGAAGGGCGTGCCGCTCAGGGACATTGCCACAACCCTCGCGAAAACCTTCCCCTCCTCACTGCTTCGGGACGCGCTGAATAGCGATGTTTACGGACAAAGCTATGCAATGCCTATCCTGTTGCGGCTTGAAGAGGAAGCTCAAGACGGAAGCGTTATCAAAACCTTCGCCGCTCGCAACACCATCGAGCACATCTTACCGCAAACAATTACGGACAGCTACTGGACATCACGGTTCACGAAAGAGCAGCACAAACAATGGGTTCATAGAATCGGCAACTTGACCCTTCTAAGCGGCAAAAAGAATTCTGGCGTGTCCAACAGTCCCTTTCCGGCGAAAGTCATATACTACAATAAGAAGCTCGGCAAGGTAGCCTTCGATTTGACAAAAGAGGTAACGGAGCTTCAAGATTGGACAGTCCAGGAAGCCGAAAAGCGCCAAAAGTCGCTTATCGATAGAGCAATCACTCACTGGTCCCTCGAAGCAGGCGCATAGCCTTCGCATAACAACAAAGTAACACGTTATGCGAAATTCTGTGGCGGGGGAAAAACCACAGCCTGTCGCATGTCGCTCATTCATGGCTGTCCTCGTGCATTGTTCAAGTCCCTGGGCTCGAGCATGATTCACACATTCAGAACCGCGTATCGCGCCCCGATAGTCATCATAGCGCTTTCCCTTCTAGCCAGCCGTTGCGACAAATCGGATAACCTTGTGGGCACGCACAACTATCACCGGATCGCTGCAGACTGTAACCGATTTTATACTACAATAGTGGTATTGCTTGCCGCCTGTGTTAATCAATGCAACGCGACACCGGGGTGCAAATCCAGCTCAGAATGCGTCGATCCCTTCCGGTTTTCCGGCTATGTTCACGATTACCACGGGAGCTGTATTCGGGGATCCTGGAAAAGACAACCCTTACAACTTACCAACTCTAGGCTATCCCGGACACAGGGGACACTAGGTCTATGCAGGCGGAACGGAAGCCTGGTTCTAAACTAAGCCCCACTGCGGACTCCGCCACAGAACCTCGCATAACAGCGGAATATGCGCTGCGCGCCTTCGCTGCACTTGGTTTCGCTACCGGTGGTCGCTCTGACACCTTTCTTCTGAAGAAAACGGGACTCACCCTGGCGGAGCTATGCCATCCGACTCGCAGCCCCTCCCCAGGCTTACCAGGGCCCCTGGACATATCGAAGTTGTCCTTTGCGCGTTCGGAGCATCAAGTTCTAACCTGACCTCATCATTGCGCGGATTCCAGATCACACTGTCGGCGTCTCCGTACGGAGTTGCCTGCCCGTGAAGAAACCTGGTCCCCGCCCCAGGCGCACACGATGGCGTCGAGCGCATCTTCATACGGTTTCAGTCCGCTCAATGATTTGTTAGCTTTCGGGAACTCGAGACAAATACTCCAACTTCCTGTTTCAACGCCTCAATGGGCTTCTCTCGGTCTCTCGGGAATCTGGAAATTAACATCCCGGAGCCAGGATATAATCCGGCACAGTCGCTCCAAAGATAAAATCACAGTTGGGGTGGAGGTAACTCAAGGCATCAACGCATCCGTCATGATTGAAACAGGCTTGTGTGTATGCATTGTTTGGTATCGTTTCGCACCCCATACCACAACGTCCAAAGCATTTTGCGTCATGCACAATGTGGGTAAAAGTCTTCCCTACAGGGTAGTATCCTGTATGCATCTTCCATTGCTTATCGCAAATGCTTGCGGAATGCAGTGCACCCTGAACACTCTGAACCCCGACACCAGTTGGAAAAGAAGACGTAAAGGCGAACTGGGGAGGCAGTTCACGGGGTTCCTGAGTCAAGACTCCCATCGTACCGCTATCCTGTAAGGTGAGTTCAATCGGCAAATTCTTATCCGGGTGAATCATCCGGAGGCTTGCCCCGTCCCGTTCCATTGCCAGCGGCAGATTTGACGGCCAGGATCGCAATAGACCCAAGACTCCATTGGCAGTCTTGCCTTCGATGGAATTATCTGAAGCGCTTTGATCCATCATTCTTGCTATGGCATCCCTGTCTTGGTCTGACAGGCGAACAAGACCATCTCTTGTTTTCCCGTATATCCGAAAGTCTGCGCCACGAAATGCCACAGAGATCACCTTCTCACCAATCCTGACCGTCATTTTGAATGGGCCTTTTTCTTTCAAGGGTGGCTCATCAAACTTATAAGACGGCAAGCTTGGATTGCAACTCAACGCGAGGACCGCAAACAGGCTGCAAACTATTCTTCGCATATGAAACCTGTTCATACTGGAACACTGGACTCGTCAAGCTTCTAAGAATGTCAGCACAAGAAAAACAATCACGCTCCGAGAAACTTTAATGCCTTTGCGACGCTACCGTATCTAGCCGCTGTTACGTTAGGGGATGTTTCGCCTAGCCGCCTTTAGGTAGGGGTCCCCGTAGTCGGGGAGACGAATCCCACGCATCGCCCGTCAGACATTCTGACCATTACCGTTATGCGCTATTCTTACTTATGTCGTCGACTTCGGGCTCCCACGGGACAGGCGCAGAGAAGTCTCGCTTCTGAAGCTGTAGCGACTATCTTCTCGATCATGGCGGGCTGTAACTAAGTATGGCTTTCCAAGTTATTCTTCTATCCTTGCTGGATTCGCCGCAGCGCCAATCCTTAAAAGTGCTCCGCATCGCATAACTCTCCCTAGCTTACGTTATGCGAAATCTCCGCCTCTTGAAATTGCCTGGCAAAAATTGCTTGAAAAACTCTAGTCCCAAAAGGTGTCTACCAAAATGAGACTACTCATCCTTCTAACATTGACCATGACGGCGTGCGTTTCAAGCGCCAACCTACGCCAAGGAGATGCGCTTACGACAGATACAATAGTCATCGGGCGCTGGTTGCGGTACGAGGGCACGAATCCCGGTACGGCAAAGCCGGGTTCTTGGTTGGATCGTGGGATTTTCGGTGGTAGCCTTACTTGCGGCGCATATCTTGAAACAAACGGTGGCATAATGAGGGCCATTGCCATTCGCGATGATGGCTTTTTTGCTGCAAAAGCCAGCGACGGCTCACCTCCAGCGGCGGTGACTCTCTTCTGCCAGAATGTTTCTTCCGGTGGTTCCCCAAGCGTGATGACAGTGGGCTCCAGCTTGTATACAATCGGCTT
>JAEUSB010000042.1 GCA_016788865.1 Leptospirales bacterium | reverse complement strand
CCTGGCCTACAATGGCAGAATCTATGCATTCCCACTTACCGGCAGCGGCAATGTTCAGCAGCCGCTAGAAATCGATCCTAAGTCCAACGGAAGCTACTGTCCTCAAGTGACGCGCTCAGCATACTTCAATAAATTTTAAATCAGGGGGCCGGCGCCAGGAAAAGCACAAATGCAGTTCCGCGTCCTGTTCCCCCGGCGGCCGCGTTGGATGCCCCAACAACCAGATCGGGGACAAGGTCTCCGTCCAGATCACCCAGGAAACCTATGCCGCCGCCAAACAGCGCGCTATTGCTGAGAATTCCTGCAAATTGTCCCTGGGTGTTTGATATCTTTTGGAGGCTCTTTACCGTTCCATTGGTGTTTAAGAAAATAACCCACGCGGAACCGCGGTCTGTCCCGCCGTCGTCAGACCCAACTGCGCCCACGACCACATCCTTGATTCCGTCGCCATTGAGGTCGTCAGGCCCAATCATTCCAAGGGCACCCATTTGGTCAGAATCGCTTAACGTTCCTGTGAATCCGCCGCTTGTGGAACTGATCTTCTGTGCCGATTTGACCGTTCCGTTTGTGTTCATGAAGAGAATCCAGACCGCACCGCGATCCGTCCCCCCGTCATCCGATCCGCCTGCTCCAACTGCAAGGTCCTGTACGCCGTCCCCGTCAAGATCGCCTATCGTTGCAACATCGCCACCAAAATAGTCTGTGTTTTGTAGGGTGCCCGAAAAGCCGCCGCTTATGTTGCTGACCTTTTGTTTGGATTTGACAGTTCCGTTGGAATTCAAAAAGAGCACCCAGAACCCACCGCGATCTGCTCCGCCGTCGTCGCTGAATGGTACACTTGCGATCAAATCTGTGACACCATCCCGGTCAAGGTCACCGGGAGAATTCAGGTTTGTCCCGAACTGATCATTATTGACAATGCCGACGCCAAATCCGCCTGCAATCGAGCTGATCTTTTGATACGACTTTACAGTTCCGCTTCTGTTTAGAAAAAGAATCCAGGTCGCTCCTCGAAATGTCCCGCCATCATTCGCTTTTGGGGCGCCCACTGCTAGATCCGGGATTCCGTCGCCGTCGAGATCTCCCAATCGCGCCAGCGAGTAGCCAAAATAATCCCCGTCCGCAAGCAAGCCCGAGAAATTTCCAAAAAGCTCACTGATGATTTGCTGCGATCGAACAGTCCCATCGCGATTCATAAAGAGGATCCAGACGGCACCTCTGTCGATGCCTCCATCGTCATCTGCCCAGGCGCTGACGGCGAGGTCCATGATACCGTCTCCGTCCAGGTCACCGAGATCGATTGAGCCGCGGCCAAAGAAACCGGCATCTTCCAGTCCACCGGTCAGCCCCCCTGTGAGACCGTTGATCGCTTGAAACGACTTTACCCGCCCATCGGTCGGAATGAAAATTCGTCCTCGGAGGGCGCCAAACAGCGCCCATTCCGGTAGGCTATTTGTCGCCGGTGAGAAACAACCAGCGTACAGGACGAGTGTCAAGAGGATCAGCCAACGAGGCATCGCTCACCCTGACCGGGTTCTCCAATTTCGTCAACTACTCGCCTGCAGCTACGCAGGTTCTAGCTGGCCTGTCGCAGTTGACTTCCAAATCCCGGAATTATCTCTGCGATGTCACCACCCAGGATGCTTGCTGCCGTCATGACTCCAGAACTGAGCGCACTGGCCACGCCGCAGAAGAGCAGATCCTGTCCGGTAACGTACAGATTCTTAATGGGTGTTTGGGGACGCATCCAATCCTGGGAGAAACGTTGCACGGTGTGATCAATGCCGTATAACTGGCCTCCGGAATAGTTCCCGAAATGCTCGGTTGAAAGAGGCGTGGAAAGTTCATAGTAATCTATCTTGCCGCGAGTCTGCGGCACATGCCGGTATACGTCTTCGAGTAATCTTTGCGAGAGTTCCTCTTTGTATTCTTCATAGCCAGCGCCGCGTTTTCTCCACGGCGTCCCTTTCCATTTTTCAAACCATGCATATGGGGCGGGGGCTATTACGTCAATTGTGGATCTACCTGGATGTGTTTTCTCCCAGTCGGGATCTTTTGCAGAAGGAAAGGAAATATAAACGAGGGGAAAATCTATGTTAGGCGATGCCAGGAATCGCTTCATGCTTGCGTCGTGATCGTAATCGCCATAGATCCAAATATTTCCCGTGGGCAATTGAAGTTCCCGTGCCGTATGCTTCATCCCTGTGTAAAGACAGATGTGACCAATCGATGGAGCGATTGTTTGCAAATGTTCCGGAGCAGAAACGAGATTGCCATTCTCAGGCGAAAGCAGCTTTCCAAACGTATTAAAATATCCAGCGCCGCTGATGATGCGGTCCGACAGGATTTCCTGCCCATTTTCAAGGCGCACACCGATTGCCTGTCCATTCCTGACCAGAATTTCATCTACGCCGGCGTTCACTAAGATCTTCCCCCCAGATTTTTGTATCACCTTCTCTATCGTGCGCGCAATTTGCGACGCTCCGCCCACGGGAAAGTTTCCACCATCCAGGTAGTGATGTGCGACCGCGGCGTGAATCACAAAGCTCGACTGTGCCGGCGGCAGGCCATAGTCCCCCCATTGTCCGGCCAGAACACCCCTGAGTTTCTTATCGGTGGTCAGGCTGGCCAGGACGTCAGCAGTTGTTCGCCTGACGTATTTTGCTAGAATGGAATCAGAAAGGGGCGAGGTAAGCTTGCCCATTGCCTGAGGAAATACCTTGCTACTGACCAGGAATGGGATAGCCAGTTTGTTTGCGGCTTTGATCAGCTTAATGTAGTTCTTGAGAGCATCCCTTTCATTGGGAAAGTGCTTCAAAAGGTTGGCCAGGAAATTTTCTTCACCGGCTACAAAATCATAACCCTCGTCACCAAAGAAGATCCTGTCATACGTCTCCTCCATATAGGACCATTCCAATTTTCCATCCGTCACAATATCGAATAGAACACGGAGGGGAGAGAGCTTCTTGTGGACTTCACCAATATAGTGAACTCCCACATCCCATTCGTAGCCGTGCCTGCTATAGCTGTGCGTAAATCCACCGGCGGTGTAGTGCTTTTCGAGCACCAGGACCCTCTTGCCTGCCTTTGACAACAGTGCGGCCGTGGAAAGGCTACCCATGCCGGAGCCGACTATGATTGCATCGTAATTCCCGGTAATTTCTTCTGATTTGTATTTAGTTCCCACAAAAGTCATAACTGAACCTCCAGACCTGTCATCTCGCGTTCGATGTAACCAATGGAAACATTGATGTGACCATTGGCAACTTTATTTTCGAATTCTGATTGATGTCGCGGGGGTGGATTTTGATGTAACCTGGCTAATGAAAAAACCCTACCATCACGGGAATCTTAAGGAGGAGCTGGTTTCAGCCGGAATTGCCGCTCTTGCAAAGGATGGAGTAAGCGGACTCCGCCTGCGAGAGGTAGCCGCAAGGGCCGGCGTGACGCATACAGCAGTCTATCGCCACTTTGCCGGCAAAGAGGATCTGCTCGCATCCATTGCGGAACAGGGATTTCTGGGGCTGGTAAAGCGGGTGGATACGTATCAGAAGCGCGCGGGTTCAAACCTCCGAAAGCAATACCTCGAGTCCGGGCGGGCCTATGTCGAGTTCGCAATGGATAACCCTGAGCAATTTCGCATTATGTTCAGTGGAGTGATTCGAGACAGGAAAGCTCACCCGGAGCTGGCTAAAGCTGCAGATGAGTCCTTCGGACAGCTCGTAGCAATCGTAGAAGAATGCAGGGTTAAGGGGATCATTCCGGTTCATAGGGACAGGCACGTCCATGCTCTGGCAGCCTGGTCCATGTTGCATGGAATTGCCACTCTATTGATTGAGGGCCAGTTCGCCAGCGGGCGGGCGCGGACAAGATACTTAACACATGCTCTTCTTCGTCTACTAATCGCCTAACGTTAAATAGAGAGTCATCGGGGAAGCAGAAGCGTGAATCTCACGCCTCCTTCAGGAATGTTTTCTACGATGATCTCTCCGCCGTGTGCATGGGCTATTCGGCGGACAATTGGAAGGCCAACCCGACCTTTCGCGCTGGTTTGCGCAGCCTCCTGGAAGCCGAGGGCGACTTTCGCGTTGTCGGAGAATCTGGGAGTGGGAAAACCGCGCTCGCTCAATTGCGTCTCATAGTCGCAGAACTCGTGATCCTCGACATTGGACTGGGTGAAGCACCGGTCTAGCCGTCATTCCAGAATTGCTCTCGCTTAAGCCGGACGTTAAGATCGTTGTTCTGAGCATGCAGCTTGGTCCTATTTGGACCATGCCCGAGAGCGCGGTGCGCGGGGCTACCTTCTCAAAGATTCAGAGCCTGACGCCCTGGTGGCCGGCTTGCGCGCTGTGGCAGAGGGCAGGCTGGTATATCCAGAGAATAGTCGGGCACCGCAAGCCTCACCAAATCAAAACGAGATGAGCGTGCTGACGGCCAGGGAGCGCGAGGTTCTGACGTGGTCGGTCGAGGAATGCTCAATCGGGAGATTGGAGATTCCGTGCAGATATCAATCCGCACCGTTGAGGCTCACCGCACTCGCATCATTGAGAAGCTTGAGCCAAAAGGGGCGGCCGAACTGGTGAAATTTGCAGTTCGGCAGAACTTCGACTAGACTCGCTCCGGGAAAGACGTCTACCGTCTTGCGAATTCTCGAAAAGAATGGACGCAGGTAGGTTTCTGATTTTTTTTCATCCATGCCGAAGACCCAGTATTATACGGCCACCAGCCTCGACGGATTCATCGCAGACTCAAACAATTCACTGGACTGGCTTTTTGCTTCAGGGAATGAAGAAGGTTCCGGCCATGAGGACTTTGCTTCGTTTTTTGGTAACATTGGGGCCTTCTGCATGGGGCGGACTACGTACGAGTGGATACTCGACCACGAGAAGCTGCTGGAAGATCCTGCCAAATGGCAGTCAT
>JAEUSB010000005.1 GCA_016788865.1 Leptospirales bacterium | reverse complement strand
TTGTACCGCAACTCACGCATGCGATTCTTTCGGGGCACAATATTGCCATTCTCGGAGAGAAGGGTCAGGCCAAGTCGCGCATTATGCGGTCGCTCACTACCCTCCTTGACGAGGGCTTCCCGGTACTGAAGCATACAGAGATTCCGGAAAGCCCCTTCCATCCAATTACAGGCAAGGGCCGCGCAGAGGCTGCGAAGGGAGACAGCGCGGAAATTCGCTGGCTCTCGCGCGATGAAAGGTACGGCGAAAGGCTCGCACCGGGAAGTCGAATAGCAGATATCATTGGAGACCTTGATCCGTCGAGAGTCATAGGCGGAGAGTCACTAGGCAGCGAAGATGCTTTGCACTTTGGTCTACTGCCGCGGATGAATCACGGGATCTTTGCAATCAACGAGCTTCCGGATCTCGATTATCTGGTCCAGGTTGCGCTCTTCAATATACTGGAAGAATCAGACATTCAAATTCGCGGTCTTCCACTTCGCATCCCGCTCGATGTTTTTGTTTGCTTCACCGCAAATCCCGCTGACTACTCTCGTTCTGGAAAAATTATAACACAGCTTAAGGATCGCATTGGTGCAGAGATTCGTACGCACTATCCAAAGTCACGCGCCACTGGCCTTTCGATTACCCGCCAGGAAGTGGAATCGCTTCTCAACGATCCGCGCGTGGTGGTTCCCGATTTTCTCGAAAATATCATTGAGGAAGTCACGATTCAGGCGCGACTCAGTCCCGTGGTGAACCAAAAATCCGGTGTATCGGCACGACTCTCGATTGCGAACTATGAAACGGCTGTTGCATCGGCCAGACGCCGGGCTCTCCTCCTGGGCGAAAATCCGGGAACAGTTCGATTAACGGATCTAGGAAATCTCTTTGCTTCAAGTTCGGGAAAGATTGAACTCGATCCTTACCGGGATGAGGCCGTCACGGAATTCCAGGTAATTCAAAAGATCATCGATGAGGCAATTCGCGAGGTCTTCCTGGAATATTTTCCACTCAAGAAATACGAGACGAGTATGGACCAGGTGGCCAAAGAGATTTTTGCAGCAAAAGGGCTTGAGATTTCCGACGGGACTCCGGCCCAGGCCTACCGTACAATCCTGAAAGACGTTCCTGCTCTGTTCGATTTTGTGCGCGATCGCGGCTGGGATAAGGATGATTCAATGCTCGCCTGTGGCATTGAATTCATTCTCGAAGGGCTGGCTGTAAATCAGAAGCTATCCAGGCGGAAACTCGGTGAGATGATCAGCTTCAAGTCTGTAGACGTCTACTAGTCCCTGCAGAGCCTCGGGCGTCTGCAGCCCCGTTACTCGGCTAGACCGCCGCCCCGACATTTGAGTCGTGGAGGGCCACCGGCCGATAATGAATTGCGCCACACGATTGCTTGCCTGACATAGCCGCGCAGAGGGACTCGCCTGGAATTTACAGACATTCTATTCGTTCTCTTCGCCAGCGGATTCTTCGTCCTTTACTTTGCACTTCAGGGTTCAGGATATCCTCGCTGGGTACTATGTGGATTCATCGCCTGGTGTTCGGCCGCGTTCTATGCGGTCTGGTATCCGCCGGCCCTGGGGCTACTACTATACTATACCATACTGGTCTGGCAGGGAAGCTATTGGATTGCGCGGGCCAGAACGGCCGGTCGCCTCAGGATTGCGAAAGCACTGGTGCTGAGTTTGATAATCTTAAGCCTCGCTGTTCTATTCTTTTTCAAATATTTCAACTTTTTCGCAGCATCTTTCTTTCGTCCCGGTATGGTCATCGATGTTATCCTGCCAGTTGGGATTTCTTTCTATACATTCACCGCCATTGGATGCTACGTCGATGTGCTACGTGGCGAATCGCCTCCCCCTCCTACTTTTAGTTCCGCTTTGTTACTCATCGCATTCTGGCCCCACCTGGCTGCGGGGCCCATTCTCAGGTCCAGGAACATTCTCACATATGCGGATACACCAGAACCGTTGACAGTTGCGAATTTCCAACTTTCCCTGATGCTCATTGCGTCCGGCCTTGTTAAGAAATTGCTGCTCGCTGACAATATCGGGTCTTACGTGAACTGGAATATCGATTACGGAGTGGCTAATCTACGTATCCTCGATGCCTGGAGTGTCCTCATTGGATTTGCGGCGCAGATTTACGCGGACTTCAGTGGGTACAGTGACATGGCAATTGGCTTTGCGCTTCTGCTTGGATTCAGGCTTCCGGCTAACTTCAACTATCCCTACCTCGCAACCAGCATCACCGACTTCTGGCGGCGCTGGCACATCAGTCTTTCAACCTGGTTTCGAGATTACGTGTATTATCCCCTGGGCGGAAATCGCCATGGCCTTTTACGTGCATGCCTGAGCATCCTGATCGTATTCTTGCTTTCTGGAGTCTGGCACGGCGCTGGAGTTGGATTCATCCTCTGGGGTGCGGCACATGGAACGCTGCTCGCGCTCGAGAAAATCTTCTATAAGCCTTACATGCGGGTGCCGGCCTTCATCCGATGGTGCATCACTGTCTTTGCTGTACTGCTTCTCTGGTCTTTCTTTCGGCTACCGGCGGATCAAGCAGCGCTATTGATCGAACGGCTTTTCGCGTTTTCCACATTTTCACTTGTAACTCAGGCGCCATACATTCAGTTTCCGATCTGGATCTTCGCCTCACTTCTGGTTCTCGATCACGCATTGCGTCCCTATCGCGTGAATACTGAAGGCTTTCCGGAACTTGCGGCCAGGCCCCTGGGAATGACGGCCGTGAGCGCACTCCTGCCCCTGGCGATTCTGCTCTTCGGGAAAGACTTGCCCTTTATCTACTTTCAATTCTGATAAAAATGAGAAACGAAGTCATTCAATGGATCCTGTTGGCTCTAAGTTTTTCCACAAGTGTTCTTATATTCATTTTCCCGGAGTCAGAACTACCTGACTTCTTTTTGTCGCCTGTAGTTTCAGAGACAACCGCAGCGCCAGAAACAAAAGCGAAAATCAATCAGAGAAAAGTAAACAACCCACTCTTCACAGAATATACGCGGATCGGCAAAGAGTATAACGTAGATATGGAATTCACGGGAGTGGTTCGCGCCATGGTTCCGTACGACCGGCGTCTACATCGCGATTCGCTGGAACTCGAACTGTTCTGCGAGAAGGAGAAATCTCTGGATGTGCTGCTGATTGGAGACAGCACGATGGCCTGGGGGGTGATCCCATCCGTAATCGAGCAGCGATCCGGTCTGCGTGTCGGCATGTTTGCGATGCGTTCAATGTATTTGAATGAAACATCCATGCGAACAACAGAGCGCCTTCAAAAATACTATTTGAAGCCTGGTGGGATGACACTCTTTGGTTTTGCTATCTGGACACAGCTGCAGGATCCGGGCGTAGTCAGGAGGGGTGAGCTTCGAAAGTTCAATCAGCTTTCCGACGATGAATTTCTCCGATTTGTCCGGGAGCGCAGATCGTCGTGTAACGTTCCGCCGGAACCAGAAGAGGTCCCCGAGCCCAGAACATTCTCGCGCGCGGCCTTTGAGGCCTATTCAAATGAGCTTGGAATCTTGCGAAAAGACCTGCGAAAGTCAATCGGGCGATTGCGCGAGACAACGCTCGCGCGGGATTTCCGACAGATGATTCATCCATCCTGGTATACGGAAAAACTGGCCCCGGCTCCCGGGACTGGCGAGAAGCCCGCCAATGCAATCGATAAGGAACAGCCAAAGGAAACGGATCCAGACTCAAATGAGTTTGGAGACTACAAAGAACGGATCTCGCTCGGTGGGTTCCAGTTCATTCGCTGGGACAACCAGACGCTCACCGCCACTGGTCCTTTCTCCATTCGCTCCATTCGATCTACCGTCCCCCCGGACCCGGGCTTCCGACCGACCGCGGACCATCGCCTGAATGCGGACGCTCTGCGCAAACTGTCCGGCAGAAAGGCATTCATTATCTCGTTCTATTCCGAACATCGCAGTTACGCAATTCAACGAGCCATCTATGCAACCCTCTACAAGGATGATGTCGAATTGCTCGATCTCGGCGAAATGCATCCAGAGGATCGGAGCTTCGCGATGGACAACGAAGGCCATCCGGCGAACCTGGGCGGACTGGAAAAAAGCTTGCTCATTGCCGAGTGGCTGCGCAAAAACTTTCGGAACCAAAAGTGAAAAGAAACATCCTGCTCATCGGAATAGGCATCGCAATTTTTGGACTCGGCATCCTGGCCGCGCAATTCTTTCGCCGCGAACGCGAAGTGGTGGATCTACCACCGGGCAAATTGCCGGCACAAGCAGTTCCGGCTCAATGGCACGGCCGTCTATCGCTCTTTGTCCTTGCTGGCCAGTCCAACATGTCCGGGCGCGGGGCTGCAGTATCTCTCCCGCATACGGATCGAATTTTCCTTTTTGCTAACGATTATCACTGGAAGCAAGCAAGGGAGCCGTTGGATGATCCAGAGGGTCAAATCGATGAAGTGTCCCTGGACAAGAATGCAGGGAGCGGCCCTGGCCTTGCATTTGCGTCGAGGCTCGCTGCCGCATACCCAGGAAAAGTCATTGGACTCATCACGTGTGCGCGAGGAGCCACAACCATGTTTGAATGGGAACGCAGACTCGGTGACGATTCGCTGTACGGCTCCTGCTTGAAGCGAATTGGTGCAGCAAAGGCGCTGGGAAAAGTAGAAGGCCTTCTCTTCTTTCAGGGAGAGTGGGATGCTATCGACGATTCAAAGTCGGATGCACCATTGGCTCAGAATTACGTCATGCCCAACAAACTTCCGGGAAGTCGCATAACGTACAATCAACAAACACTGAAAGGCCCCTACTCCTTCAATCGGGCTTCCCACAAGCAGTGGGCGGAAATGTTTTCCGACTATGTGGACTCGGTAAGACACGATCTTGAAAGCCCTGGTCTCCCAGTGGTCTTTGCGCAGATTGGACAGAATGAAGACTCCTCACGCTATGTTTATTGGAAGGAAGTGCAGGAAAGTCAGAAGTCAGTTTCTATGCCGCGCGTGAAGATGATTGAAACGGCAGACCTGGGCCTTCAGGACAAAGTCCATTTATCCACGCAGTCGTACTTAAAGGCCGGGGAACGAATGGCGGAGGCTTTCATGGAAATTACAGATCCGTCAAAGGCTCGACCACCCGCCCGCACAGAGCAGAAGAAATAAGGTGGTAAAGTCGCCGCCGCCCCGGGCAAAATCTTGAGACTGAACTTCGTCAGGTGGAGCATACTCCTCTATCTCTTCGCAAACCTTGCGCAGACCACAGCATGCAGGGTAAAGTCCCCTTGCAGCGGCGGAGATCTTTCGTGCGGAATTCTCGCAACGCTGCTCTACACGAAGGTTCCCATTTCGCGGTTTGTGTACTCGAACAACCAGGCTGCCAGTGTTTCCATGTATCGCGTAAACATGACCACTGGAATCCCCGACTCGATCGGCAGCGTGCCTTCCCCCGCAGGCGGTGCGCTCAATGGAATCGTAGTTGAACCCATGGGACGATTCGCGTATGCCACCGATTCTCCTAATAACGTTGTGGCCATGTTCCGCATTGACCAGACGACGGGAGTTTTGACTGCCCTGTCTCCCGCAACTGTCGCAGCCGGTGGGAACAACCCGCTGGGAATAACCGCCGATCGAAGTGGACGATTTATCTATGTAGGAACGCAGGTGGCGACCATTGGTATTTCTGTTTTCGAAATAAACCAGACCACGGGCCAGTTAACTCAGAGAGGACAGACAACAACAACGACCCCAACTCACTTAACCGTCGATCCCACAAACACAAACCTCTATCTGGGAGCGTCAGCTGTTGTGCGCTATATCATAGACCAGAACACAGGGTTCCTCAGCTCTCCATCAAGTGCGACCAGTCCGGCTCCCAACGATGTGTATGTCGATCCAACCCAAAGATTTGTCTATGCAGGAAACAATGCAGGAACCGTAGAAATGTTTCGCCGGGATCAAACGGGAGCTCTCACAACAATCACAACCGCCGTTTCTACAGGGACGACACCCTGTTGCCAACTCGCATCCGATCTGTCGGGCAACTTTCTTTACGCTGTGGGGCAGTCTCCATCGCAGATAAACATGTATGGCATTGGATCGAACGGAGCCCTCACACCGCTTGCAACGCCAACACTACTGACCGGAGGATCCACAGCCAACGCGACCGCAGCCGAAGCGACGGGCAGATTTCTTTATGTTGCAAACACTGGAAGCGCAAATATTGCGGCGTTTTCAATCAACCCCGTTAGTGGCCAACTAACGTTGCTTGGCACAGTTCCTTCCGGCACCTCACCCAACGGTCTTGCGGTTTATTCGACTATGATCTATTGATCAGGCAAACGGCCCGGTTTCCTGCTTCAGAGTGAAATATCTTCCGTCCTCGGCCGGTCACCGTAGATGCTCATAAAGTATGCGCGCGCCCAAAAGAATCAGGATCACACCACCGAGAATCCCCGCGCGCGAACCCAGAAGCGGACCAACCCTGGATCCAAGAAAATAGCCAGCAATGGAAGCACCAAGTGTAACGATTGCGATCAAGGGCACGGCGTATATAAGCAACGGATCCATGAGCCCGAGTCCAGCACAGGCCATGATCGAATCGATGCTTGTTGCAACGGCCATCATGAGCATCATTGGAATTGTTAGGACGTCCCTGGCTTCTTCTTCCTCGCCGAAAAAGGAATCATAGAGCATTTTACCGCCAACAGCAAACAGCAGTCCAAAGGCAATCCAGTGATCGAATTGTTCCACTGTTGTCGAGACCCGGTTCCCGGCCACAACGCCGCCTAACGCGAACGCTCCCTGAACAATAGCCATGATGATAGCCAATCGGAAAGCCGGCAAGAACCGAAAGCCCTTCGATTGGCTGCCTACAGACGCAGAAACAGCAAACGTATCGGCAGAGAGAGCAGCAGAAAGTGCCAGGTAACCCAACCAGAGAATCACAATTTCGCCAGCTTACTAATGAACTCGCGGCAAATGCCCTCGGCCGTTTGCGCATCGCACGGAGCTTCCATCTGTGTGAGCTCAAGGAACTGCTTGCGTTCCATGGGTGTCAGGACGGCCGTCAGCGCCTTAATCGCCTGTGTTCCGGCAAAACTCAGGATGACTTTGATCTTTCTTTTGGATGAGACCGCTTCTGTCTTCTTATCCCAGTACAATCGCCGCAGTAGCGTGGCCGCGTTTTCAAGATTCTCAAGAATTACATCGCCAAGCATCTTAGCCGATGGACCGGCGCGCATTGTGGACGCATCGCCGGAATCACCTGCAGGCTTTCCGGTGATGATTCGAGGAGCTTCCTGGGGTTTTATGACGGGCAAAACCTCGCTCCTGGCGTCAGGTTGTTTGGTCTGGCCCGGTTTGCCCGCTGTTTCAACGGACGGAGGACGCCAGGATGTAACCTTTTTCTGAACCGTTTCCGTTGCTGGCTTTGGCGGGGGGGCCGGCTTCTTACCACGCGGAAAATCGGAACGTTCAAACTCCTGATCAGGTTCCCAGGATTTCATTTGTGCCCTCCCCTGGCCCGGAAATTTTGTCCTGCATGGACACTGTGTCCACAGAAAAAGCAAATAGCCCGCTGGAAAGGGAGATTTCGCGCAGGCGAACCTTTGCCATCATTGCGCATCCCGATGCAGGGAAAACCACGCTTACAGAAAAGCTACTTCTGTACGGAGGGGCAATTCAATTAGCGGGGCATGTTCGCGCCCGGAAAGACAGGCGCAAGACGCGATCCGACTGGATGACCATGGAGCAGGATCGCGGGATCTCAATCACGACGGCTGCGCTGCAATTTGAATACGGCGGCTTTCGCTTAAACCTCCTCGATACTCCTGGACACGAGGATTTCTCGGAAGATACGTATCGCACGCTTATGGCGGCGGACTGTGCTATCATGTTGCTCGATGGTTCCAAGGGTGTGGAGCCGCAGACCATTAAGTTATTCCGTGTCTGCCGTGAACGTGGGATTCCAATTATCACTTTTATGAATAAGATGGATCTGCCCGCCAAAGATCCATTTGGTTTGCTCGATGAAGTGGAAAAAACCCTGGGCATTGCTGCTGTGCCACTCTTCTGGCCGCTTGGTTCCGGCAAGGATTTTCACGGTGTGTACGATCTCGTCGAACAACAAGTGCACCGCTATGAGCGCGTGACCGGTGGAGCAAAGCAGGTTCCAGTAACTGTCACGGGTCTTGAAGATCCAGCACTCGATGAACTCATGGACGAGCATACAGCAAAAGTCTTTCGCGAAGGTGCGGAGCTTGTGCAAACCCTTCTGCCAACTTTCACAATTGAAGACTTTCTGGCTGGCAAGATCACGCCGGTGTTCTTTGGAAGTGCTGTTACCAACTTTGGTGTTCAACTCTTTCTCGATCGATTCCTGACGTTAGCTCCGGCACCGCCCGCCACGCACCTGACCGATGGAACAGAATTGGATCCTGCACAAAAAGCATTTACTGCATTTGTCTTTAAGCTGCAGGCAAATATGAATCGCAATCACCGCGATCGCGTCGCATTCCTCCGCATTACCAGCGGAAAGTTTGAGCGCGGCATGAGTGTATTCGTTCCCCGTCTGGATAAGCAGGTGCATCTTGCAAATCCTGTGGCATTCTTTGGACAGGAACGCGCGACAATTGACGACGCCTACCCGGGAGATATCATTGGATTGATCAATCCCGGTCTGTATCGTGTGGGAGACATACTTTGCTCTGGCAAACCGCCTGCGTTTCCGCCACTCCCCAGGTTTGCTCCAGAAATGTTTGCGGGTCTCATCCCAACCGACACAAACAAAATGAAACAATTCCGAAAGGGGATCCAGGAACTGGCGGAAGAAGGTGTGGTCCAGATTTTCCAGGGACTCGATGGAACGACTGTAATCGGCGCTGCAGGAACCCTGCAATTTGAAGTCTTTCGCTTTCGCATGGAAGATGAATATGGAGCCCCCTGCAGACTTGAAAGCATGCCCTTTGAATGCTCCCGCTGGATCAGGTCTCAGGATTCAGCAAAATTTAGCTCGTACGATAAAATCGTAAAGGATGAAATGGGACGAATGGTTGTGCTATTCAAGAGCGAATACCGCATGCGCAACTTTGCCCAGACCAATCCGGAAATTCCAATTTATGATCATCCACCCCAGGAAGATTGATGGCCGGCCCGGAATCGCTTAAAGGAAAATTCCTCATTTCGGAAGCAAACATGTCCGATCCAAACTTCTTTCAGACCGTTGTGCTGATGGTGGAGCATAACGAAGAAGGAGCGTTTGGAATCGTCGTCAATCGCAGATCCAAGTTAACGTTAGCAGATATTCTCCCAGGCTTCACAAATGAGCGGGGAGCCCTGTCACCCATCTATGTGGGCGGTCCCGTGCAGCAGGAATACTTGTTTGTGTTGCACTCCGAATTGCCTGTCATGCAGGAATCGGAACACCGCAGTTCACCGGTCCCCGGCGTCTACTTCGAGCCTGCCTTTCGCAAGCTCGAACGCTACTTTCAGGAAGAGGAATGGAATAAGATCCCGGCCGACGATAGACCGCGTTTGCATCTATTCCTGGGATATTCAGGTTGGGCACCAGGCCAGTTGGAACGGGAGATGGAACGCGGCAGCTGGATCACGCATCCTGCGTCCGCTAAGATTGTATTTCACGAATCTCCGGAAGAAGGCTGGAAAAACGCCCTTCGCGAGAAGGGCGGAATCTATCGCGTATTTGCAGACACGGATCCTGATCCGGGTTTGAACTAGCGGGCCCCAGGCCACGATCGGAAGGAACTTAGATCCTACCGACGCCGTTTGCGCGAATGTTTGCGCTTGGACGCGCCTCCACCTGAAACCGCAATATCAGGAGCCCTTGTATGATTCTCTCCACCGGTCATGCCAGGCATGTTTCCAGGTGTGGCTCCCATGCTGCCAAAACTATCAAGCGACTGATGTGACTCGGAGCTGATAACCGGCCTACGCTTTGATGTCTGGACAACGGGCCCTTCCACTTCCACGCGGAATAAGAACTCAGTGATCTGCTCTTTGATCATCTGCACCATGCCGTCGAAGAGGCGAAAGCCCTGGATCTTGTATTCTACAAGCGGGTTCTTCTCAGAGTACGAGATGGCCCATATACCTTCACGCAAATGATCCATTGAATACAGGTGATCTTTCCAGCGCGCGTCGATTAAATCCAGGGCTATGCGACGCTCCAGGTAGTTGAAGTTCTCAATACCAATTCCCTCTGCCTTTTCCTGGTAATGCTTCCAGGCGGCCTCAAGGATGTGATTGAACATTGTTTCAAGGGGCGTTTTCTCGCGACGGTAAGTCTCTGCCTTGATTCCAATGTTAATCCCAAGGACGGTGCGCAACCACTCGTTCAGTGAGTCGAGGTCCCAACGAGACGGATCACTTGAGTCGCAAAACTCAAGGACCTTCCCTTCAATAACTTCTTCCATCCATTCTTCCAAATGGGCCCGAACATCTTCGCCCATCATGAGCTTGTTGCGTTCCGCATATACGAATTCGCGCTGGCGATTCATTACATCGTCATACTCGAGCAGATGCTTCCGCATGTCGAAGTTGTGGTTTTCGACGCGTTTCTGAGCGCGTTGAATGGCCCGGTCAACCATGCGGGCCTCAAGCTCCTGCCCTTCCGTCATCCCCAGGCGTTCCATGATATTCATGAGGCGCTGGCCGCCAAACAGGCGCATGAGCTGATCTTCCAGGCTCAAATAGAAACGGCTGGAACCCGGGTCGCCCTGACGTCCGGAACGCCCGCGCAGCTGATTGTCAATGCGTCGCGCTTCGTGCCGTTCAGTTCCAAGGATATGCAAACCGCCGAGCCGCTTTACTTCTTCATGATTCTTGATCCAGATCTCTGCGCGATCGACGATTGTCTTCGCCAGGTCCTTACGCGCAGCCGTGTCCAGCGTATCGATCAATGATCGCGCGCCTGCAAAATCTTTCTTCAGAATTGCGGACCTGAACTTTCTTGAAGCCTCATCGGTTTCTTCAAGCTCTTCCAGAGTCTTCATGTAGCGGGCCGCACCACCCAGGACAATGTCCGTTCCGCGGCCGGCCATGTTGGTTGCAACGGTTACAGCACCAGGCACACCAGCATTCTCCACAATCTCCGCTTCTTTTTCATGATGCTTGGCGTTCAAAACGCTATGGGGAATACCATTCTTCTTGAGTAGGGCCGAGAGTACTTCTGATTTCTCAATCGAAATGGTACCAACGAGAACCGGCTGACCCTTTTCGTGTAGTTCTTTGATTTCCTGAGCAATTGCATTGTACTTTTCGCGCTCACTGCGGTAAACACGATCCGGGTGATCAATCCGCTGGACTTTAACGTTAGTCGGAATTACTACCACGTCGAGTTTGTAGATCTTCTTGAATTCTTCTGCTTCCGTGTCCGCGGTTCCAGTCATCCCGGACAGTTTCTTGTAAATACGGAAAAAGTTCTGGAATGTAATAGATGCAAGGGTCTGCGTTTCCTGGCGGATCTCAACACCTTCCTTTGCCTCAATGGCCTGGTGTAACCCGTCAGAATACCGACGACCTTCCATCAAGCGGCCCGTATGCTCATCGACAATGAGAACTTCGCCTTCGCGAACCCAGTAGTCTACCTCATGCTTGTACACAAGGTGCGCGCGCATCGATTGCGTGGTATGCGCTACGAGCTCGACATTCTCTGGCGCGTACAGGTTATCTACCTGAAGAATTTCTTCCATTTTTTGGACGCCGGCTTCTGTTAGGGTGACGTTACGCGACTTTTCATCCACGTCGTAGTAAAAGCCAAAGGTAACGTGTGGTTCTTCTTTACCTGGTTCAACTTCACGCGGTGGTGGAGGTGGAGCTTTTGCTTCTTCATTGACAAGCTTGCGGATTGCTTTGTCTACGATTCCATATTTCTCCGTGTTCTCATCGGTAGGGCCTGATATAATCAGCGGAGTACGGGCCTCATCGATTAGAATTGAATCGACCTCATCCACAATTGCAAAATTGTAAACGCGTTGAACGCGCTGGTCCGCTTCCGAAACCATGTTATCACGCAGGTAGTCAAACCCGTATTCGTTGTTGGTTCCGTATGTAATGTCAGCAGCGTATGCGGCTTTGCGATCTTCGGTTGACAGATTGTGTTGAATGATTCCAACGCTCACGCCGAGCAAATCGTAGATGGGCTTCATCCACATTGCATCCCGCTTGGCCAGATAGTCGTTCACGGTTACAACGTGCACACCTTCGCCGGAAAGACTGTTCAGATAAAGGGCTGTGGTCGCAGTGAGGGTCTTGCCCTCACCGGTCTTCATCTCAGAAATTTTCCCCTGATGGAGCACCATGCCACCAATGAGCTGCACGTCGAAGTGTCGCAGACCAAGCGTACGAACAGAGGCCTCACGAACTGCAGCAAAGGCCTCAGGAAGGATGTCATCGAGTGTTTCGCCTTTCTTGAGGCGCGCTTTGAATTCAGCTGTTTTGGCAGTTAACTCTGGATACGACAGTTTGCGAAAGTCTTCCTCAAGCGCATTGATCCGATCGATTACCGGTAGGATTTTTCTAATATCACGCTCATGCTTTGAGCCAAAAACCAGGGTCAGGACCTTTGCAAACATAGTCTGCCAAGTTCCCGGCGAAACACAGGGAATCTAGCGTTTTTCAGCCAGTTCAGCGGTTCTGGTGATTCTAATTATCAGCCGGATTCAAGGGAAAAAGTAAGCGACGTTTTTCGAAAAACACGTACAGTGCATACGTGATGAAATAGGCTCCGAGTATATCAATCGTATAGTGCTCGTGGGTCAGAAAGAGGAGCCCAACGGTAAACAAATGAAATACCAGTGCTGGCCAGAACCATACGTCGCGAGTCCCCAGCACAAAAAGAAAGAGCACGGTTGTTGCGGTGTGGCCGGAAAAGAAAAGGTCCTGCGTTAAGTAGGCTGCCGAAAGTCCACTGCCGCCGTAGAACACGTCAAACGGAAACCACTGCCTCAGAAGCAAAGGCCACGTAATATCGTTCATGGTGAGGCTCAGCATTGCCGGCGGTGTGTCGATCAGCATGGCCTGGGGTGGGCCGAGGCTTGTCATGTAAATGAAGATCCCGCGGCAAAAGCTTACCGCAGCGCCAACTCTCAAATAATTCACGCACTTCTCCGGCCTCAAAATTGAAAGGAGCAGAATAAAGGCAATGACTCCTGGCAGCCAGATTGTGGCGTTGAAGACGGAGTACTCACGATGTGCCGGAATCCACTCATGCATGCGATCGCTGAGCATGGGGCCGCGACGAGTTTCTGCAAGCAAACAGAGCGTCTGCATGAACATGTATGCCAGATAGTGCAATCCAATCCCGGAGAGGATGGAGCCCCACGGATAGGGCTTCTTCATTTGACTACTGTGTCGAGCATCCAATCCGACCGATTTCCTTGCATGTCCTCAGCTCGCAAACTCAGAATTGCGCCCTCTGCTGGAATTAACTCATCGGGAATGGATACGGCTGCCACGCTGCGATCGGCCTTCCAGACGAACGGCACAGGATTGCCGTTGAATAGAACCTGGATCGTCTCTGGACGAATCCCACTACCTGAATCAGAAAAGTAATACTCGCGGAACCACTCGCCTGTGTCCGGATCCCTATCCTGACGTGCGTCGCCACGCAAATCGCCAAACAAGAGGACACGTTCCACGCGTGGTGGAATTCCATCGTTTAGAGGAATGACCCAGCCTTCCCCGCGAAACATGATATCAAACACAGTTCGGCCGCCAATTACGCGTCCGGGCCCAAGGAGACTCACCCCCTTCGTGATCGGATGGATCACGTACAGCGACACGTTTGCAGGGGGCATTGTATAGCTAAGCCGCATTGGCTCATTTAGAATCATATCCCGCTGAGTAACATAGAACGCGGGACCGGCAGCAGTCAGGCCAGGCTTCAGACTTCCCTCGGGAATAGACGACGGTGCAACACCGCCCGAACCAGTGCCGACAAATGCTACCGCAATCGACGCGGAACCAAACGAGGCGCGCGCCACAGCACCTCGCGCAGCCGGGTTGAGTGGAACATTTCCAGGCATCCTGAATTTTTCGATCGATGCTTCTGGTTTCACATTGAATTGCAATTTTACCTGATTGCCGCTTACATCACCAAGCAATATAGAGCCGGTGCCCGCCTCGCCATTGTAGCTGCCCGCTGTCGTCATATCATAGAGATAGTAATAGTATACCTTACCTATTACCGTCAGGCCGGCATGATACAGCCGATCTGATGCAAGTAGATCCTCGGGCCGAATCGTGTCTGTATTTCTTTCGTAAATTGTCTTGCCATTCCATTCGTATTTCAACGTGGCCACGCCATTGCGATTGAGCGCGCTCTGCGTATCAAAACAGCCAATGAGCAGTCTCTGCTTTTGAACCGGAAGATCGCTCGTCAGCACGTAACCCGCGCCTTCTTTTCTAGCCGGAATCTGGTACCGGGCATCTGGTGTTTCTACGATAACGTCTATAATCTCAGGCTGCGTCGTATCCTTGATTGCGATTCCCGGGAAGGCAAGCGGATTCATGTAAATGCCGTTCTGACGGACTTCAAAATGCAAATGCGGAGACCCCAGCCCGCTTTCTCCGGTACGTGCAATTTGTTCGCCTTTGTTGAATCTAAACCACGGAGGAACCACAACGGCCGCAATGTGATCGGGTTGTAAGATTCTAAGCGACAGCCGATACAATTCAAGATCGGGCCTGACTCCTCTGAAATCGTTGAGGTGACCAAACGTGAATTCATACTCACCGCTGCGAACAAAGAGCCCATTGCCGTAGCCGTACTCAGAGGTATGGATCTTTGAGACATAGCCGTCTAACGGTGCGTAAACTGGAATTCCATTTTGCTCGTATGTCTTTACGTCCACACCGTGATGAAATCGGCTGGCAGGTCTGTATTCGCCAAAGCTTCCGGAAACCCTGAATGGAATCGCAAGCGGCCTTTGCATGCCGGGAGCGACCGGATCAGCACCGGTGCCGGCGACGAACATACAGAATAGAAGTGCGATGGTTAGCCCGAGAATCCACAATCGATCGATAGCGGCTCGCATATCAACGAATCACAGCATACGATACTAGATCTTCGAGCTTCAGATGTTTTCTTGTTTCCGGATTGAATGGATCAAGGATCCAGTTCCCGTCCACGACAAGTCGGTAGGAGTATTCGCCAGGTGAGAGTCGCATGCGAAGGCGGTAGATACCATCTTCGCCCTTGTTCATCCAGTCATGATCCGGATTCCAGGAATTGAAATCCCCAACGATGGAAACGTTCTTCACGCTGGATTTTCTAAGAGCCCGCGCGAGAGCTCCCTCGTGAACTGCAAACTCGATCAAGCGCTCGCGCCCAGGCTTCTTCTCGCGAAGCGTGCGAAGAGTAACCTGGCGGTCTATATCCTCTTGTGGCAGTTCGTAAACGGAAACCGATCCACCGAGACCGTCATCGGTACGCACACGATTGGATGGATCGGGGAACCAGATGCCTCCGGACAGAAACTTGTACCGGTAGGTCAGGATGCGATTCCCCTCTTCTGTTTCGCGGACTGGCAGAATATAGTAAAAAATGCCGTTCTTATTGCGCTTCATTGGCCTGCCCTGCCAGCCGCTAAAGTCCCCTGCAAGAGCCACATCCGACGAGCGGAGGGCCTGGTAGGTGAAAAGTATGCCTTTCTGGAGCAGCTTTCCGCCCTCGCCGTAGGTTTTCCAGTCCAGAACCCGGACATAACGGGGAGAAATTGGTTTTCTGAGGTTCTCGATGCGTGAAAGTGGATACACGGGCACGTCGCCCTGATGCTCTTCAATGGCTGCCGAATCGTATGAACCCACCCAATCTTCAGAAAAAAGTGCCCCGGAAAAAAGGATCAGGGTGGCAACAACGGAAAATGCTTTGAGGATCATCTACCATAATGTGTCGATAATGAAACTGCAAACCCTTAAGCATATTCCTGTAGCGTATCACTGTGGCTGAAGAAAAGATCGAACTGACTCCTGAAGAGACGGCGCAAGTCCAGAGCTTGCTCGAACCGCTCGCCCAGGGTAGCCCTGCATTCTTTCCAATGGCAGATCAGTTCAAATCTGATATGCAAGAGGTGGAAAAGATACTGGCCACGGACGAAGATCCGGAGGCCGGTACAGAAGCACCTACGGAAACAGGCGACAGCACAGAGATTCCCCCGACAGCGGACACCGGAGTTTCGGATTCGGGCGCTGCTTCCGATTTCGCATTCGATTCGGACCCCCCACCGGACATGGATCTGGGTGCCGAGACAGCAACAGAGGCGGACCCGTTTGCCACCCCGGCCGGCGGCGACGATTTCGCTTTTGATGACACGCCCCCCGCGACGACGTTTGAAGAACCCACTCTGACCGAAACAGCCCCTTCGACAGACTTTCCAGAAACAACCTCCACAGACGTTGACTTTCCAACGGACAACTTTGCCGACTCATCTTTTGAAACCACAGAAACCCCGACCGAAGATTTTGGCGCACCGGACGATGGACTTTCGCTTGAAACCGATCCTTTCGCCTCCGCGTCCTCAGAGCCCTCACTCGACATGGACATGTCAACTGACTCCGCTCCCGCAGCTGGAGATGGGTTCGATTTTGATACGTCCTCAGATTCTACGTCAACCGATGGGATGGACTTCGATACACCTGCCACAGACTTTGGCGGCGATTCGCTCAGCACAGGGGACCAATTCGCCGCGGGCGATGACTTTGCAAACACAGATGCGGCATTTGAAGATGCAATTGGCCTGAGCGATTCAACACCGGTCGCTGAGGCTGCGGACTTTGGCGATGATTCTGGTGGCGGCTTTGCGGACCTGGCCCCGGCCACGAGTGACTTTGGCGATGCAGGCCTGGGCGACACGGGGCTAAGCGACGCAGATTTTGGGACAACTCCTACGGCAGATATGCCAGACGCAACTGCGACAGCGACGGATAGTGCGCCAGCAGACTTTGGGGATTTCTCAAATGATCTGAGCGGCCTGCAAGACGACTTCTCGTCTTCACCGGACTCGTCGGCCAGTTCTGCAACCGCAGACCTCCTGGATTCAAGCGAACTCGCAGACATGACAAAGCAGGCCAACCTCGCACAGGGGATTGGCGATGATTTCAGCGACGAAGACCTGGCCAAAATCAGAACAGCGCTCGATGACATTCCACCGGCGCTGAAGAAAGCAATTGTCAACGCAATTGTAGAAGAGAAAATCTCAAGACCTGACCAGCAACTGCTCATGCACATGCTGATCGATCAGGCCAGCCCTGAGGCAATTGCAGATTTCCTGGAACCAAGGATCGGCTATCGTCCGGATCTGACACCGCCGCAATTCAGAAAAGACGGCATCCAGATCATCTACGCCGACGGTATGAGCCCGGAAGAGCTCGCCGGTCGCCGCAAGAAAGCCCGCTTCACGTTATTCGCTGTTCTTGGCGGACTTGTGGGCGCATCGCTGCTGTTTGGGACATTGCTATTATACAAGCGCTTCTCTATCGCCGGAACGTATAAAGAGGGGTTAAAGGAACTTGCCCTGGCTGCAATCACAGCTGGAAACGAGAAGGAAGAACACAGAAAGCGCGCTGAAATCTTCTATCAGAAAGCCCTTTCTGATTCTGGCAAATTTGATACAGACATGATGAACCGGTATGGCCTGGCAATGCTTCGCGCGGGATTCTACGACGATGCATTCGTCAAACTGTTTGGCAAAGTGGATCCAGCCTACGACTGGTCTGATCCCGGCACCAGGGCCCCTCTCATTCGTCTTCGCGACGGAGCAAAGTTCCCCTCACCTGCTGAATTTGCAAAGGGTGCCACTGTGGATTTTCTGGATCGCGAGAATACGCGCCGTCGCCTCGAAATCCCGGGAGCATATACGGTTTCGCGGCTTCGTGACGGAAAACTGGACAAGCAAACCATTCTCTCCCTCGGGAAGTTTCATTCGCACGGAGCGCAGAGCTTCACAAAGCGCGCAGAAGGACAGAAGTATAAGAATGATGAACTGGGAATCGACTATTATCGCCTGATTCTGACCCTGATGGAAATGCCAGACGACATCGACGCACGCGCTGGCATTGGCGACGTTTACTATAATAAGAAGGAATTCACGGACGCAGCTCGCGAATACAACAAGATCCTTGAGAAATTCCCGGCCGACATCAAAGGTCATGCAGGACTTCTCAACACCTACATTGAGGTATGGCGTGCAAATGAAGATCCGCGCTATGTAATTGGACGTCATCGCCTCATCCAGACGCTGGGAATCGAAAAGGACCTGCCAATCTATCTGTTGACCAAACTTTCAGGGTTCTACATTGACCTGAATGAAGATGATCTGCGAATCCGCTACCAGGTAGATCCGGTCAACGCTGTCAATGGGATGACAATCGACGACAATGCGACACACCTGCTCGAAGTCGTATTCAATAAAACGGAAGAACGCGATGGCGAAGTAATCGAAGGTGCCAACTACGGGGAAGGTTTCTACCAGCGTGGTCGATTCCTCATGCGCCAGAAGGAAAGCCTGCGCGCTTTACGCCAGTTCCAGAATGCCCATCAGTATGATCCGCGCCACTATCTGGCTGTGCGCGAAATGGGTGCATACTACCGCGGCAACCTGGACTTCAATAAGGCAGAAGAGTACTTTAAGAAATCGCTCGAACTCTACAATCAGTTCAAAGACGAATACGGTGCAAGACCGGAAGACGAAACTCTAATTGCGGGTGATGTGGGACTCATGTACTATGATCTAGGGTCCCTCCTCTTCTTGCGATACGCCGGTGCACCGCGCGAAAACAAAGAGGCCTTTGCGGACACGCGGATCTATCCAGACCGCGGCACGGCCACAGAAACATCGGAAACACAGAAACGCCGCGAGCTTCTAACCCAGGCCCGTGATTACTTTGATGAGGCGCTCAAACAAAAGGTGCGTGATTCTCGCGCGAAGATCGAATCAATCTACTGGAGCGGTTGGATCGACTACGCTTCGGCTGATTTTGAAAGCGCGCTTCAGCAATGGGAAGATCTGCAAGACGTTTTCCCGGGCAATTATTCGGATCCAGTGCTTCTAATGGCGAGGGCAAACTCGTACTACTACACGGACCAAACCCGTTCTGCACTCGGGGACTACTTGAAGATTCAGGATGACCTGGAGCGCAAGCTTGCAATGCTCGATCATGCAGTTCCAGAAGACCCGGAACATCAAAAGCTCTTTTTGACCCTGGCAGCCCTTTACAACAACCTGGGCGCAGTCTATGAAAAGGAATTTAACGAGGGAACGCAACGCGGCGCGTCACGACGCTCTTTACAGGAACTGGAAAAGAACTCGCTGAAATACTACTGGAAGGCAATCGAATCGGCGCGCAAAGTCGATGAAGACAATGAAATTGCACGCGCCAACCTGCAGTTGGCCTTCAGACCAGGAATGCGAAAGAAAGATCCAATTCTCGACGATTGGATTTCACCAATGCTTTCCACGCTTAACGACAAAAAGAAATAAAACGATGAACGAACCAACGTCCCCGGCTTCGAGATGACCGGGGTGTTTAAACGTCAGGTGCTTTTGCGGCTTCGCATTTTCAGGTTTCTGAAGATCACAGACAGATAGAATCGAATCATACGAAGGAATCTGACAATCCGATACGGCCGTGTGATTGTGCGCCAGAACCAGGCGAGGCCGTGGACCTGTGCCCAGTCGGGTGCTTTTTTTTCATTTCCTGAAAGGACGTCAAACGCACCATCCACACAGATCACAACGGCGCGGCTGAGATACTCTGTATTGTCGCGGAACCATTTCTCCTGCGTTGGAAATCCCATGCCAAGGAAGATAATATCTGGAGCGGACTTCTTAAGTGCCTGCCTGACAAGCTCTGCGCGCTGCGTATCAAAGTGACCGCCATGCCGTCCTATGATGCGAACACCAGGAAAGCTCTTGTTCAGGTTATGATACACTTTCTCAACTGTTTCCAGTTTGGATCCCAGGAGGAAGATAGTGAATTCCTTCTTAAGTGAGAGCCGAACGATGTCCATGAGAAAGGCAATCATTGGAATACGTTCTTTCAGCGGACGATGGAGCATTCGCGATGCCCAACCCAGGCCAGCGCCGTCAGGTAAGATAACGCGCGCCAGTTCTGCAATCCAGTGCAGCTTGAGTCCCGGGCGCATGGATGACAACTTTACCGGATCGGCAAACAGTACAGCGTGCGGCCCGCGCTTCTTCTCGACGAGATCAAGGATCACGGCAACAGCTTCATCGCGTGATACGTTGTCTACCGGGACATCGAGAATGCTTTCGCGCCGGAGCGAATGCAAATCAACCGATTTGTACTCGAGCAGGTAGTCCCGATCTTCTCGGGCCGAGGAATATGTTTCCGGCTCAGTTGCAGCCATAGTCATCCGTGCAGATTATGTCACCCTCGCATGCAGTCAATGATCTTTCCTCAAACATTCAATATCCGAAGCATGGCCTCGAGCTCGGCCCTGCTCAGTGCCGCCTGAATCACTGCCGGGACAGGCCGCCTTTCAGAGAACCAGCTCCGACGATCCGGGGAAAGGACTTTTTCAAGATTTCCGGCATTCAGCCCCCCGATTACCACGATCTGGCGCTTTGCCGAGGCCCCTGCCCGGAGAAT
Organism: Leptospirales bacterium; assembly: GCA_016788865.1. Taxonomy (GTDB): domain Bacteria; phylum Spirochaetota; class Leptospiria; order Leptospirales; family Leptonemataceae; genus JAEUSB01. The sequence goes on along the minus strand of JAEUSB010000005.1, from coordinate 10,334 downwards.
TTGCTCCAGTTCGCCTGCGGAAATTACAGGGTCAGTGCCCGTCGGTTTGGACGACGTAGCCTGGACCGGTCCAACGGCCGTGTAAGCCAGTTTCAAGTCCGCCGCGGAAAGAAACTGACTCAAGCTGTGCGTGGAAAGACCCAGGGCAAAGCCGGTGTGACAGGCGCGCAGCACCTTTTCCCGCAAATACGCATCAAGGCCGACCCAATCCTCCTGACCAAGGTGAAGGGCAGAAAACACGGAACGGTTGTCCAACGCCAGACCCGCAAAATCGTTTGCGATGATGTGAGCCTCCGGGAAGGATTTTTTCACTTCGAGGGCGAATTCAAGGTAGCTCACTTCCGTGGCCCGCTTATCGCGAATTTGAAACGCGGTGAGGCCCAGGGCCAACCAGGTGCGAATGAGTTGATGCGGATCCTGATGCGCCCTTTCAAACGTCTGGCGATCGAGAATGGGATAGATGGGACCGAACACTAACCTCCCCCAACGAACTTAATTATCTCAATGCGATCGGCCGCGTTTACTTTGAACGAACCCCACGTCTCTCTGCGCGGAATTTCTCCATTGATCTCGATTGCGACTGTGGCAGGCTTGATTTCCAACTTCTCAAGGAGTTCGGTGAGGGTATCCACTTCCAGGGCAATGGCTTTCCCATTCACAATCATACGGAGCAAATAGCAGCAGAACTCCTCGATCGTCAAACATAAGTCGATAGACGAGACAATGGCAATTCTGAAACTGAGTCGATGCGGTTCCTTGCCATGTCGCTTGCGGCACTCATACTCTCCTGCCAGAGTTCACCAATCGCTCCTGGCCAGCCGGCGGGAAAAGGAACCCCACAAATTCCCGCAGATTCTCCAGCGGTACTGTTTACCTGCCTGGTCCGCGAAGTCTCTGTGGCCCGCTCGCAAGGAATTCCGTGGTACATTCAGTTGAGCGAAGAAGATGCACGGAGCCTTAAGGCTGACGCTACAAAACTACTTCGCGAAACAATTCAATTTCAAATGATTCCGGACAAAGCCGTTCGCGAGCATGATCTGGTGCGCGCGGGGCGATTCCCTTTCACAGAGGAATTCTACCTCAGCCCGGATGAAAATCCGATTGTGCGCGACACAAAGGAGCAAGAGCTCATGCTCAGGACTGCACCGATCATCGGTGCCGATTATTTCATTGTATTGTTATTGGACCATTCAACTTCGAAGGTTCTACTGAGGCCTTCCAGTGTCACGGCTACCGCACAGATTCAGATCTTCCATAGGAAGGAAGGGCTCATTTACACGCGCCAAACAACCACAACATCCGATGCACTTCCGTACGATCGGGACATGCCGCTTGACCAATTCAAGACGCACTACCGAAAGATCTTGAACCAAACGACAACCAGATTGCTGCGCGAGGCAATGGCAGAGCTCCAAACCAAAATGAAGTCTGAAATTCGAATCCTTCCGGCTGAACCACGTAAGAATCAGGAAGCAACTCCAATCCAGATTTAATCGCCAATGGAACGGTTTTTCAGCCTCAGACCGGCTGCTCGCACTGCGGCTGCGGCGATTTTCTGTTCAGCGTTTTCCATAAGCTACGCCCAGTCCTTTCTTGGATTGAGTATTTTGTTCTTCCTGTTGGAAGGCTGGTGGACTCGTAAGGGGCGCGTCCAGGAGGCTTCGAGATCAGAAGTCCCTGATATCTTTATTGCAGGGCTCGCTCTGTTTGCGTGGCTCATTTTCTCGTGGGCTTTCCACTTTGCTTTTGCAACATCCAGTTTGCGCAACCTTGTACGCGGAGAGACCGGCGACATCTTCCTGCTTGTTTTTGGATTGTGTGTCTTCTACATTACGCAAGACAAAGAAAATCAGCGCATTATCCATCGGGGATTCCTCACATTTGCCGTAGTTGTAATCCTTAGCGGCGCTATCTCAGCATTTACAGAACATCGATTGGCTCGATTCATCTACGGAAAAGGCTTCCTCTCCTATTCAGAGACACGTGCTCAGCATTTGTTTGCAGTGATCTTTGACCTTCCAATCTATAGACCAATTGGCCTGCTCAATACTCGCCTAACGTATGCTGGGCAACTCATTCTGATATTGCCGTTTGTGTTTCTACAATGCCTGAAACCGAATCGTTTGCGCTTCTTTTGGGTTTTTGTGTTTGCTACAGGCTGCCTCGTCTTGTTCCTGAACGGCACCCGGTCGGCCATTCTGGGCCTGGGCTTTGCATCGTGCGCTGGCGCTTACCAGCTCCTCAAGTCTTACAGCCGAAGAATCGCGGTAGTCTTCATTGCAATTGTCAGCATCGGCTTACTGCTGGGCCTTTATGGCAATCCGGAACTGCTGGCGGGAAGGCAAACGGACTTTCAACGGCCTATTCTGTGGACTGGTTCCTTTCAGATATTTCTAAAGAACTGGATTGTCGGAACCGGGCCTGGTGAATTCAAAGCAGCTACGCTGGCCTGGCGAGAGACCTTTGCCCTTGAACATCCAACCATCTGGTACTATTTGCTTTCCACTCCCTCCGGACATGCGCACAATGATTTGCTCCACTTGCTTGCAGTGGGCGGATTCCCCGCCGGCCTTTACTTCATTGCAGTCATGGCATGCCTGCCCGGTAAAAGCCGGGATCCTTCCATCCTGGCCCTCGGATTGATTGCGTTTTTCGTTGCCGGAGTCGCTCAGTGCTACTTTCAGGACGACGAGGTCGTCATTATCTTCTGGGCGCTTTCGGGCTTTGCTTCGCGGCTGGACCGAATTACTGAGTAATGGGAAACTGCACTTCTTTGCAGACGGCTTGCATATCAACGCCTGTAAAGCGAGCGATCATCTTTTCTGGCGGACCATCGATCCACCCCGCAAGCTCCACGGTTTGCGGGAACGGCGTATTCCTGAAAGCACCAGTCAGATCTGCGCGGGCACTCGCTCGATCCGCTTTGTGAAAGTAGTTCACAAGTCGCAGACGATCGTTCTCAAACTCATATGAGACGCGAGAAACGGCGTCCTCATAATCCACAAGCAAACGATTTCCTTTTTCAGTGTAACGTGCCTGCGGCGAGAATACTTCTTCAGGAATCCGGCCGTACATCAAATCCTGAAACAGGCGAAAGGGAAGCCGAATCGAATTGTTCCCCAGGCCACTCAGCACAAATCGATCCAACGGAATTTGGACAATTGCATCACGGGGACTGCCCAGGTAGACAAACCCGTCGCGGATCGTAACGTGGCTTAGCGTGATTCCAAAGATTGGTTCAACGAAATACAAGCGCACCCGTTTGTTCACATTGTCCACGCGCATACTACCGTCTGCGTTCTGCGCGGATTGACCTGCCTGTCTTGATTCAATACCGAACGCAGCGGAAAAGCAATCCGCCGGTTTGTATGTTGCCCGGATGCGCTCCAGACGTTGCTTCAGGTTGAGCTGCTCCGGCGGAAGGTTCTCTTTTACAGTGGTGGTTTCACAACCCAGCGCAAAAAGTAAGACAAGAGACAAGAATCGATTCATTTCAGACCATTTCCCTGAATTTTCTGTTGTAGACTATTCTTCAGTCGTAGATCGGCTTCCGAAAGTTGCGATTTTTGGGCAATCGCGCGCAGCCCCAGGTCGTAATTGTATAAAGCGCGTTGTTTGTCCTCGAGCTTCAGATACACGTCCCCAAGATGATCATAGATTTCTGCGTGCCGCTCTTCGCCCTGCTCCATTAGCCGGGCCGCGAATTGAATGTGATAGCGTGCCCTGGCCGGCTGACCGGATTGAAAGAAAATCCACCCCAGGGTATCCTGATACGCTGGATTATCCGGCTGAACCTCAATAGCCGTCATGCTCAGGCTTTTTGCTTCGTCGAGCTCCTTGTTTTGCAACGCGTTCATGTATGAAAGAAAGTTCTTTGCTTCCGCAAAGGAGGGTCTGAGCCGGAGAACCTGTTTCACGTCCGCTTCAGCCGCAGGATAGTTTAGTTCCGTTTCCAGGCATGCGGCGCGAAAGAACAGCGCCGTGACATTCTGGGCATCCTTCTCGATGACATGATTCCAGTCCGGCAAAGCCTGCTTGCAGTCATTGTTGGTTTGATGCAACAATGCGCGTTCACCCAGTGCAGCGTTGTCGCCCAAAGCTATCAGAGGATTTAGTAGTTCCAGCGCCTCGCTATCGCGATTCTGTGGCTTGCTGGCTAATTGACGTGCCAGCAGTAACTTTGCGGCTGAACCAACATCGGTTTCCTTGGCGCTTTCAGCGGAAGCAATTGCCTCACGCAAATATGCAATAGCCCGGAAAGGTTGATCGAGCTGAATGTAACCTAGAGCAATTTGATATTGGATGGTAGCAAGCGAGTGTTCTGCCTCCTTGCTCTTGACACTCTGCTCGGCTAGAAACAGTAGATCAATTCCTGATCGGTATCGCCGACTTTGAAAAGACAAACTGGCGAGTGCCAGGCGCTCTTTGATTAGTTCTTTGGGTGTCGATGTCTTAGAAATTACGCGAAACAGAGCTACTCTTGCAAAGTATTGGAGGGCATTCTGTTTTAGAAGCGGCAATAGAATTCGCAGCGCCCTCGTGTCGTCACCGCGATGTGCTGCAAGCACGCCGGCGAACAGACCGCGTGGATCGCGCTCCGCCAGATAGCCTAAATACTTCTCGCAACCTGCATCATTCAGGACATAGAGCATCAGCCCAAGCGCGCCATAGGTGCGGCGCATGTCGACGCCCGCTTCCATGGCTTGTCCAGGATCTGCAAGTGCTATGATTTCGAGTTCCCGAACTGCCGCCTCATAATCGCCGAGCTCCGTGTATACTTCGTAGCCCAGCAAATAGCGGGGGAAGAGTCGCTCTGGATTGTAGCGCAAGTACTGCACCAGGAATTTTCCGGCCGCAGCGCGATCTCCAAGCCGCAGCTTCTGCATTGCCAGCCGCAGCAGTGCGACGCTTCGAAACAATGGAAAGCGCGATCCCGCCGTTGCGGAATGAAACAGGAGTTGTCTGTAGTTTACGACAGCCTCGGCGTTGCGGCCTGTTTCACTACAAACCTCCGCCAGAAAGAATTCAATTTCACCGTCATCCGGGAAGCGATTCGCAGCTTCGAGGAGTAGATTGTAGGCTGCTTCTTTCTGGTTGGCCTGACGAAGGAGTTCTGAATAGAGGATATGGTATTCTTTGCGATTGGGTGAGATCTCAAGGGCCCGTTTCGCCTCTGCCAGTGCCAGGTCACCACGTTTTAGTCCGGAAAGCAGCCGGGCCTGCTGTCCGCGCACGAAGGCACTTTCCTCACCCTGCTCAAGGTACCGCTTATAGAGTGCGAGTGCTTCCGTTTTGTTGTCGAGAATCTCCGCATCAAATGCCTGCCGCAGCGTAATATCTGGCTGCGGAGGAATTTGCGGAGCTTCCTCCAGGTGGACGGCTGTCGGCAAAAACAGCAGACAGCAAAGTAGCAGGCGAACGATCAAATCAGCCTTTTTTCTTCTTCTTCAGGGACTCAGCGCGCTTGGCTTTCATCACCCTGATCTTCTTGCGGTGTTTTTTGTTCACGTTTGTTCGTTTTGAGTTTGCCATTGCAGTTAAAGATTTTACCAACGAGTCAGCTTCCAATCACTTTTTCAAGAGGACCCGTTGCTTAAACTCGTTTTCCGACAGATTCTCCGCCACTGGAAGGGTCTCCTGCCCATCCTGATCCTCTGGATCGTAGGTGGAATCTGGATTGCTAAGAACAAGAACAGCATCCTCACGACGCTCGCTCGTGCATCCATTTCGCCACCCGGAGTGGGCGAGCAGAATGAGGACAAGGCCTACGAAATCCTCCACAGACACGAGCAGGATGTCAAAGAAGTGCGACTCGATCTCATGCAAAAGGCCTGCAGTAGCCTTCCGTTGAAATACCGCGGGGATGCGGAGCTCCTCCGACCGCATTGGTTGGAGAGATACAAAGACTGGAATCTGCAAACAAACCCGGAGATTCCGCCAGGCCCGGAAGATGTCGTGGAACCGTCTCAGTACTGGCGCGAGAATCGCGCAGCCGTCATAGCAGCGCTGAAGGACTCAATCGACGCCACAGTGTATGCATTTGAGATTTTCCCCGGCAATAGCTCGCGAAAAGAAACCATCATTGTGGCACACCTTGTGGAAAAGTACGCGCGCGCCGCCTGCCTGGATTCAATTCCCATGCTTGTGTACGGGGATTACCTTGAATATCTAGAGGCGAATGCCAGAAACAAGATCATAGCCGCAAACAAGAACTTCGAGCTGGAGTATCCGGCTAAAATCGATCAGGATCTATTCATCCTTGAATTCCTCAAGACAAACGGGAATTACTCGGACGCACTTCGCCGATTTGGCGGAGGCGCAATTCCCGAATCCCGCAAAGCCTGCAAGGGCCGCGACTACAGACTGGCCTGTATCTCGTTCCCCGACGCCCAGGACGCACTACGGAAGCTAACTTACATTGCTCCTTCGGCGGAACTCCCTCAGATATTTCTTTCCCTGGGTAGACTGCACTTGCTCAAAGATAGCGATGATCATTTTAGACGCAGCGCGAACTATTTTTCGGGGGCAACCTTTGACCATGGCACAGAAAAAGAAGGCCGGGCCGGAATGATTCGTGCTTATCTTGGACTGGGTCGCAACGATCTTGCTTTTGAACAGCTGCAGCAACTTTCCCTGTTGTTCCAGGACAAGGGAAGGACTGACGTTGAGTTTCGCGAGCTGGCAAGACTGGTGCTGACAAAGATCGGTCGCTTGAAGGATGCCGACTGCTACGCCGACCTCTCGGACTTGCCCGTGGGCGGACGCAGTCATTGTGAAAATGTAAATCTAAAATGAAGCTTCTCTACTTTGATTACAATGCAACACACCCACCTATCATAGAAATCCTGGAAAAGAATCTACTTGCGTATGCTGGCAATCCAGCCAATCCAAGCGGCATCTCTGCGTTGTCCCAGAAGAATCAGGCGAACATTGAAACGGCGCGCGCAAAAATCGCGGCGACACTGAGCTCCACTTCATCCAGTCCCGTCAAACCGCAGTCGTTGCATTTTGTTTCCACGGGCACCGAGGGAATCTATCAGCTCGTGCGATCGTTCGCCGTTCCAGGAGCGCCTGTTCTTCTATCCCCGTACGAGCATGACGCCATGATTGCGGCCTGCGAGGATGCCGGTTGCAGGATCGAATATTTGCGGGCCGGACCAGGCGGCGCTGTGGATCCCACTGACCTGTCCGAACGTTTATCCAGCCAGGTCGACTTTGCGTTTGTAAGTGTTATTGCCGTTTCAAATGAAACCGGTGTCATTCAAGATTCGGCCGAGCTTTCGCGCATCACGCGTCAGGCGGGAATTCCATTCCTGTCGGATTGCGTTCAGGCGGCGGGCAAGATTCAGCTCGATTACGCGCTGTTTGACGGGTTTGTAATCAATGGCCATAAGTTTGGCGCGGGCTTTGGGGCGGCCGTACTGGGCCTTCGCGGTAAGCCAGCTCTTCCGGTATTTCGTGGAGGTTTGCAGGAAGATGAAAGACGGGCTGGCACGGAGAACCTTCCAGCAATCCTGAATACAGCAGATGCGTTGCAGCTTCAATGCGATGAACTGCTAAAGAAGAACAAAAGACTCAGTGCCTTTCAATCACAAATCGAAACGACCATCAGTAGTCGGGTTACTACTGTAGTGATTGCCAACGATTCCGTTAGGTCACCTAACACCAGTTATCTGCTGTTTCCCGAGATGGAGAACATGGATTTCCTGTTCATGGGGCTCGATCAAAAACATATTGTGGTTTCAACTGGAAGTTCATGCAAATCAAGAACACGCCAGCCATCAAGGTTGTTGATGAGCATGGGTTACTCCAAGGAATTATCCATGCGCGCTATACGCATCAGTACGGGACTCTTTACAACGGAAGCGGATGTGGGGACGTTTCTAGAAGGATTCCTGGCCTCTTACGAGGCCAGTTTGTAATCACTGTGATTTACTGAGGACGGATTCCGGTATTGGGTGCCGGAAGCGGGAGTGGTTTATTGTTTGTCGCTGGAGTTGAGGAAGTCGCCTCACAACCACCTGTCTTCTTCATCACGCGATACGCTTCAATCTTGTTGGCCAGGAAGTCAGTTTTGTCAAACTTCTGGTTCTTGTTGATGGTGATGCTTTCTTTGATTTCATCGCGGAGCCTTGGAAACTCCTGCTGCATGCGATCGCGCTTCAAGAATCCTTCTGCGTACTTCAAGCACTCATCAAGTGAAAGCGGGCCAAATTCCTGTGGAAACTTCTGACGCATCTCAACGCACTTGGAACTTTTTTCTTCTTCTGTGATCTTGATTCGCTCTTCCATTTTCTTCTGGATATAAAGCTGTGCAATTGCTTCTAGAGTGACCTGCTCAATGATGCGTTTGATCTGCGGATCGTCCAGGAAATTGTCTTTTCTGGCTGCTTGCTCAACGATGCGCAGGTCGCGGTAGCTTTCATAGTATTCCTTGGGTTCCAGGTTGCGCACAACATCGCGCCACATCGGGTTTTCCGGGGTCTGCTCCGGATTACACATCAGACGAGCCAGTGTGCTTTTTTCTGCATTCGCCATCCTGGCAATCTTATCGAGGTACGTAGAGTAGTGATTCTCGAAGTCTTTAGTGGTAATAGTATAACTTCCAATGTCTTCGATTGTATCCCCGTCTTTACATGCCAGTGGCAACGCGAGAAGTAGAAGAAAGATAAAGCGAGTGCTTCTCATGAACGAAATCTCCTGTCGGCCCGGCCGACCCGGGCAAATTGTGCACGGGACACGTGTGCGCAACTCTGAAACGATTCAGGCTGCCGGTTTTGCCGGAGCAATTAGCCGCAGCGAGCTAACAAAGCTTTCCAGGAAATTTGACGCAGTGCTGTAATAAAGTGCATTAGGATTCCCCGGCTGGATGGAAAAGCCCGATTTTGACTGCAGAGCGCTCATCAGGTCCTTTGGCTTGACACGGAAATGGGGCGAGGCCTTGAGCTGCACCCTGCCCGAATCATCCTGGTATATCGATTCAAACCCGCAGGCGCTGGCGAGAACACGGATTCTTTCAATAGAAGCAAACGTCCGGACTTTCTCAGTTGGTTCCCCGAATCGATCCGTAAGCTCGGTAACAAGGAGATCTATCTCTTCTTCGGTTTCAGCTGCTTCGAACCGCTTGTAGAACTCAATTCGCTGCCTTGTATCGGCGATAAAGTCCTCGGGCAAGTAGAGATCCTGGTTGAGATTTATGCTGGTATGAACGTCAATCTTATGGGTTTCCCCGCGCAGCCTGGATACGGCATCTTCGAGAAGCTTGATATACATCTCAAAGCCAACGTCCATGATGTCCCCGGACTGTTCTTTCCCAAGAATGTTTCCCGCTCCGCGAATCTCAAGATCGCGCATGGCCACTTTGAAACCACTTCCAAGCTCCTGGTACTCAAGAATCGTATTGAGCCGCTTCATCGCCGTTTCAGTGAGTGCGCGTTTCTCGCGAAAGAAGAAGTAGGCGTATGCCTGGCGGTCGGAACGCCCAACGCGCCCGCGCAATTGGTAGAGCTGTGAAAGGCCAAAGTGATCTGCATCGTCCACTATCAGCGTGTTGACGTTAGGCATATCGATTCCATTCTCAATGATCGAGGTTGTGACCATAACGTGATACTTGCGATCAAGGAAGTCCAACAGCAGGTTCTCTATGTCCTCATCGTCCATTTGGCCATGCAGTACGCCTACGTGGACATCGGGAATGAGCGAACGAACGCGCGCTGCAGCGCGCTCAATCGAATCGATGCGATTATGTAAATAGAAGACCTGGCCCCCACGTTCGAGCTCGCGCATGATTGCTTCTTTGAACAGGGTATCCGAATCCTCGGTTACATGCGTCATGACTGGCATTCGATTTCGCGGCGGTGTTTGGATAATGGAAAGATCTCGAATCCCGGCGAGTGACATATGCAACGTTCGCGGGATTGGCGTGGCGCTCAATGTCAGCACGTCCACAAGCACCTTCATCTTCTTTAGCGATTCCTTGTGCGCCACACCGAATCGCTGCTCTTCGTCAATGATCAGGAGTCCCAGGTTCTTGAATTTCAAATCCTGGGCCAATAACGCATGCGTTCCAACGAGGACATCAAGCTCGCCCTGGGCGCACTTTTGCTTTGCTGTGGAAATCTCTTTTGCCGTGCGAAAGCGAGAGATCCAGTCCACGCGAATCGGATATTCGGCAAATCTCTGTGCAATTGTTTTGAAATGCTGGAGCGCAAGTACTGTCGTTGGGCAAATGAAGGCGACCTGTTTGCCTGCCATTACAGCCTTAAATGCGGCTCGAATCGCCACCTCTGTTTTTCCGTACCCCACATCGCCGCAGATGAGCCGATCCATGGGCC
>JAEUSB010000094.1 GCA_016788865.1 Leptospirales bacterium | reverse complement strand
GAAACCTCTGGACCGCATTTTTACTTTTGTCTGGTTAAAGCTCTATGCGAAGGCGGTTATCCAGGACGCGCACTTCACGCTCGACATCGACGATGCAGAAGAAAAGGAGTTCGTGGATATTGATCATTTAAGTATTCACGTGGCTTTCGTCACTCGGACACTGCAAGAGATTCCACTTTCACTCGACGTCATAAACATATTTGATACGCTCATTGTTGGAATTGCGCCCAATCAGCCTGTGGCGCTTCGCTATAAGGGAAGTGGGGACGTCGAAGGGAGCGTTTCAATGCCGTTCTTCTTGTATCGCGAGGCTACAAAAGGTGCTCCGGAATTCACAACCCGTTTTCATTTGCAGACAAACAACCTTGTTATGCGCGACAAAGGTCGCTCACTCGTTCCAGAAGCGCGCGTCTACTACAACCTGAGTTACGACGCGCCAGCGGATCGCCTGCGTTTACACCGGCTTCTTGTTGAGGCCAGTGGTGATCCATGGTTAGACGTGACGGGTGGGATTGATCGTATAACGTCTCCAATGCCTTCGGCGCAGCTGGAAGTGCTGCAGTCCAGAATCGAGCTTGGTGCAATTGACCGCATACTCCTGTTTCTTGGGACAAACGTTGATTTGCGCGGTTCTGCATCCCTGTATCCTTTGAAGATTGAAGGCCCGTTGAATAAGTTGAATCTTTCTACAAAGATAGCGGGGCAAGGCCTGGCGCTCAAGACCGGAGGCCTGCGACATCAGGTGTCAGTTTTCAAATTGGACCTGGATGCAATCCTGGATATTCATAGATTCTTTCCGCTACCAGAAAAGAAGGAGCGCGACCTGGCCTTTGGCCTCTTTGAGAAGCTGATTGTTTCGCAATTGTTGGTGAATTATAACGAGGCAACTTTGCGCGGTGATGCGAGGATTTTGCCGGGGGAAGGGGTTCAGGCCAATGTTGTTCTCTCCGGTTTTCGGCTGGCGCCATTCAGTGCGCCTGCCTTTGACGGAATTGCGTCCGGCCAGGTGCACCTGCAATCACCGGAAAGTTTCAAAGACCTGAATGTAAAAACGGAGCTTCATATCGCGCAGGCACGATATCGCATGGGCGAAAGTCGATCCAATCCCATTGAGCTGAGTCTCGCGGCAGAAGGCCAGATTGGATTGCATGAACTCACGACGGTTGGACTTCCGAGGCTGCAATTCTCTGCGTACAACCCGCAGGGAATTAACGTAATCCAGATGAAGACAACCGGTGATATGTCGTTCGGGGTAGCGCAGAAGTTTGATTTCCGATTGCAAGAACTGAGGGTCAACTACGCAGAACTGCACGCCACGTTGCCGGGAACCCTTCGGTATTCTTTGTCCCCGTATCGTACATATCTCGATGGTGGACTGTCGGTGGCCGGTGCAGTCGGTTTTACTTCCGCGGCCGCTTCTGCGCTGAGCACCGATTTGACTGTGGCTATGCCAGGCATTCATGTCAACGACCTTCGGATAGTTTCGGGAATTGGGATTTCAAAGGACAGGACAAGTCTTGACGCAGTCAAGATCACGGGTCTGAAGGGAGCATTGCAGGTTCTGGTTAAGGGCGTTCTAAATAACACCAGAAAAGGGGTGACTCCCGATCTGGTTGCCAATCTGAATCTCTCCAGTAAGACGTTATTCGGCATTCATAAGAACCTGGCTTTGCAGGGTGGCCTTCAGATGGATTTTGTCATTCAGAAGGAAGCAGTCCGTGGTAATGTAGAGGCCAAAGATCTAAGCCTTGAGATCTATACGGATTGTGACCTGGGTGTTGCATGTAAGAAGTTTCGCCTCGAGAAAATGAATCTGGCGCTGCCAGTATTTCACGATCTGAATCTAAGATCGCCCGCGATCCTGACCGATTCGCCGGTAGGTCAGACCTTTGATGCCACGGCGTTTCGTGGCCAGCCAAACCTTACGTTGCAATTCATTGCTTCCAGTCACAACCCCAGGGGAGAACTCGTTAAAGAGGGATACTTCTATGGAGGAACAATTCTGCCAGGCCGGGATCCTGGTGTCTCTGCTCTACTTGAATACCGGAAGAATGTGCTTTACTTCAAATGGTTGAAGTATTCGATTTTCCGGCCAAAGGCCAGAACTGGAAATGAGCTCTGGGTCCCGGATGGCGATATTACCGGGCGCGATGTGTTCTTTAATCTCGCCGACCTGGCCCCGCAAAACATGGAGTTTGGCGGCAAGTTCGAGTTGCAGAACATTGATCTTGAACCGTATCTGCCTGCATCACGCAGCAATTACGATGGTGTTATAAGCGCCAGTCTTGCGTTCAGGGGACACGATCTGGGCAATGCGTTGTACAATTCTGATGTCAGACTTTCCGTATATCGCCTCAGCCGTGAGTTCAGTGGTTTCGCAACGCGTATAATCATGCCAAATCAGGTGGCGGGTTTCCTGGTGAAAAGCGCACTCGAAATTCCTTCAATTACGCTTGAGCTACAGAATGGATTGGTATACAGTACAGTTGGAATTGCCCGAAAAGACGTTCGTAGCTTTTCGAGTTTCCTGAGCGTCATTATCAAGCCGACCGGTGAGGAAATCCGCCAGGAAAGAATCCCGCTTGCCCAATTCCTGGAGCGCGCAAAGTCCGAGGCCGCGGTGGGCGTCAAAGTAGAGGAGTCCAAACCATGAGATTGCTTTTTCTGTTTCTTTCTTGTTCAGTCCTGCTGTTGAATTGCGCATTCATCCAGAAGAATATCAAGGATCCGCTGACAAACTTCGGCCGCCGCGGGTCCTGCATTTCAATTGACATTCCTCCAATTACACTGACCCCGCAGAGGACATCGGCCGAGCGGCAGCTCATTGGAGAAGATCGCGAGATAGAGAAGGACGGATGGCTTCTGGCCTCAACAAGAAGCACAAGTCGCACAAACGACAGTGTCTCTTTGCAAGACTCACGTCGCGTGTATCGCGAGCAGGCAATCCTCGAATTCTATGCGGAGCCGCTTCGGGAATACGCACGTGCAGGAGTTCTTGGGGAAATAGTAGATGAAGGCCGCGTAACGGTAGTTCCGGAAATCTACTCTCCACGCACCGGTCGTTTTCGCAGCCCGGATGAAGTGGAAGCGGCACGCCGCGTAGGGGAAGAGATCAACCGGTCTCGCGCTTACCTTCTGCAGTATTTCATGAAGAAAGAGAAGGAGAAGGGCGGAGACGTTAGTTCTGTTGAGCGTACGTTGAAGGCATCCTATCTAAAGCAGGTAAAGCCCGGTGAATGGATTCTTGCAGGGAGCTGGACCAGACAGCGATGAGAAAACAGTCCGCTCTTATCCTGGCTTTGGCCTCAACCTTCTACTGTAAGGGGATTCCAACCGTCGATCCTCCGGAGTTTGACTACGCGAACCTTGCACGGCTGGCCACGTTAACACCTGGTCGAAGCATTCCTCTGACAATTCAGCGGGGCGCAAACCTTCATCCGGTGGCGTCTAGAGACAGCATTCTGTTCTTCCAGTCCAGTCGGGACGGGTCGTCGGATATCTGGCTGCGGGACTTAAAAACCACCGTAGCATTTCCAATAGTGCGACATCCAGCCGAACAAGAAAAGCCCGCCATTCCGCTTGCGGGCGATAAGCTTGCGTACGTGTCCCATGACGTTGGGCCCAGCGGAAATCTGCGTATTGTTGCAATCAAGCCAAACGATATCATCAAGGCGAGCCTCACGGGAGTCAATCCTCCGAATCTCTGGGACGACTCCGCGAACCTATCCGAAGAAATCGCCGAACTGGCGTCAAAGATGCCGGCCATCTGCCAGGGCAAATTCGCAGAAACTGATCCGGTGTTTTCAACCGATGGCTCCTACCTCTACTTTGTTTCTGATCGTTGTACCAGAGGTGCCTTCAATGTCTGGCGGGTTCGTCTTCAAGGTATCAAAGCAAAAGACGATCTGCAGATCCTGACGCGAAACGGTGCCGCGCAACCGGCTCTGTCTCTCGATCAGTCTAAGCTTGTGTACGTGGGCTATTCGTTCAACGGCAATCAGCAGGAATCCCGACTCATGGTGCTGGACCTCCGGACCATGCAAGAAACAGAAATCAAACCTCATCCGCAAATGGGAATGCTGCAGTATCCGGCCCTGTCTCCGGATGGTACAATCGTCTACTATCAGAGCATACGCGAAGATACAAATGCAAACGGTCAGCTCGATGCGCGTGATTACTCTGGCGTGTATTCCGTTTCAGTTCTGCCCAATAGTCGTGAAGCGCGTTTGCTCGATGCCAGTGCTGCGTTGCACGGACTCTCTTTCTCGGTGTTTCTAGGTGGTTCGGTGCTGTACTCATCTGAATCATTTCAAAATATTAACATCTATTTTCTGAAACCCGAAGGCATCATACCGCTTCAGAGCACGATTGATGAACAACTTGACTACGCTGCAAAATTTGGAAGCAACCGGGGCAAGAAGCTACTGTCGCTTGATGCTTTGACTCGATTCTTTGGCAATACACGTGAATATCTACTGATTGAGGGTCGCTCTCTGCAAGAGCGCCTGACGGTAAGTTCGCAATCGGAAAGGCCAGCCGTAGAGCGAGAGATTGATGAGGCCAGGAGGCGCAATGAGTTTGTAGACTTCCTGTGGAAGCTGGCCGAACCCACGCGAAAGAACAAGCCAGAATTCATCGAGAAATTTCTTGAGAGCCTTGAGAAGAAGACCTCGCCTGAAAAGGATCTGTTCCGTGCGGGTGCGCTTGAAGAGCTGAGCAATGCGCTTGAAGCAGAAGGCAAAGAGGAAGAGGCGCTTGAAACTCTGACAACTTTGAATTCCGAGTTCCCGGACTATTTTCGTCGGCAACGGACCCGGTTTCGCGAAGGTGTGATTGCTCTTGAGACGTCGGGCGAAGTCCCAAAAGTGTTTCTGGAGGAACTTGCAAATAAACCTTCAATTGAGCGACGCGACAAGCTGCTGGCGGAGATTGTAGACTATTACGAGCTTGTTGAGGAGAGCGAGCGCATGTCGATGCTAGAGTCCCAGCTGGCTCGCAACGACCTCCCTGACATGATTCGGGGAACGCTGCAATTTCTTAAGGCGCATGCGCTTTTTACAAAGGGTCAGGACTCTGAAGCGCTTACGATCGTGAATTCATTGCAGGGAACATTCCCGCAAGATTCGGGCATGTACGTCAGAAATTTGCAGCTCCTCGCTTATATCCTGGAGCGGAAGCGGGATTACGAAGGCGCGTACGACGCGCGACTGCGTTACGGTGGCGCCTATCGTCCTGGCTCGGGTGTGAAAGTAGGACTCGAAGAATACCGAGAGATCCTGGATCAATCGGACAAGTCTATCCAGCGCTCACTGCGATCTGCAAGATCGATAGCGCATCTAGTGGAAGAGGCAGACGCAATCATCTCTCGCAACTTGCTCACCCGAACGCTTGAAGGAACCCCCGCGCAATTGATCTTGAATGCGCGCCAGAAGCCCGTATTTCTGAATGCCTCAGATCTCGAAGTGTTGCACGATTTTTGTCAGCAGGGCAGTCGCGCAGGCTCCTTGATAGCGAGTCTGGGAAAACCCGAGTACCTGGCCAGTTATGCATCGTTCTGTAAACGAAACGCTGGATATTTCGTGGGCGAAAATAGCGACGGTATGCCCCTCGACGACGCCAGGGATGCGGCTGACCTGTTGTATGTGGTTGCTTACGCGAATGTAAATATTCTAAACATTCTATTCTATAACATGAAGCGGGTAAATCTCTTCGAGAGTTTCCATGCAGAGAAATCTGTAGAGTACCATCGATTGAAAATCGACATAGCCATGGAGAGAAACCGTACAAGGATTGAAGGGGACAGAAGAAAGTTTGCCCTCCTTGATCCCAAGAACGTAATCAATCTCTTTCAGGAAGGCGATCCTTTCGACGCCACGGCTTTCAACGAAGTTGTGCACGGCTATAAGTTTGCGGCGACAGAAGCCCGGCGGGCCGGAGAGCTCAGCTTTGTGTATGGATACGCGTACGCGCTGACGCAGAAATCGGTGGAGAGAGAGGCCTTCTATACAAGAATCATGGAAGAGGGTGTCACGGTAGCCGAGGATCTTCGGCGAGAGAAAAAGCAGGATACTCTGCGCGATCTGAAAACCGCGGAATACTTGCTGCAATACATTCTATATGTTGAGCCAGAGAATGCAGATGCCTATCTCCTGCTGGGTTGGCTGTATCAATTCATTGACGATCGGCGGGCACGCACAATTGCGCGCCCCGAGAGTCTACTGGAGCAGATTGTAAACTTCGCCACTAGAACACCGGCCGCCAGGTCAACAGATGGCCAGTATTTCATCGATATTTACCGCGCATACTTTCCGGATCGTCTTTACGAATCAAATGTGGAACTGTATCGCCAGGCGATTCAGCTCATATCAGCGACTAAGCCTAAAGAACTCGCGCTTCCTGATCTGAACCTGAATCTTGCGAACAACTATTTCCAGTTGCTTAACTTTAAGAAGGCAATTGATCACTACAACCAGTACGAAGATCTCAGGGGCGCCAACCCTGTATCTCCGGATAGGACACGCGAAGGCCTTTTCTATTTCAATCGTGGAAGGGCATACTACTACGAAGGTCAGACTGGCAATGCCTCAAGGGATCTCCGGCGTGCCATGGATATGTATCTAACGTTTGAGCTGAAGCCTTCCGAGGCCCGGGTTGAGAGCTTGAAGTTTCGGCTGGCGGACGGGAATGAACGGCCCGAAAGCGTTGGTCGCCTTCGTGTGCAGGTGGAACAGGCCCAGGAGGCCCTCGACGCAGCACGGCTGAAGGTTTCTGTGATCGCCGGTCTGTATGGACTGTCATTGGCGGAATCGGGACGTTATGCGGAAGCCTCCCGGGCTTACGAACTTGCAGACCAAACCGTGGAAAAGATGACGGAAGTTGACTCGCCGCTGCGGATTGGAATATTGAATTTTCTGGCGCTGGCGCGACAAAACCAGAGCCGCATTGAGGGCTCTGACAGGAATGCAAGAACAGCTGCAAAAATGAGTCAGGACCTGGGTCTTGGCCGAGCAGATGATCGCTATCAACCTCAGTCGCTGGGCGGCCGTTTGCTGGGCTGCCTGCTTCCGTACGGTGAGGACTTTTCCGTGATCGGTGACGGTAGAAATCCATTCGGTCTGGCTCCGCTCAGGCAATACGAGCTCTCGCTGGGTATACTCCTCGAAAATCGTATCCTTGCCGGAGATCGGAGTGCAGCGCTGGCCCTCCTGGAAGAACGCCGAAGCATTTTCTCGGGTAAAGACGGGGACGTCAAGCTGGGGAGAATGGGGCTGGTTACCGCAGATAATCAAATGGCCTTTGAAGAATTTAATTCCGGCCATTTTGATAAAGCAGAAACGTTATTCGCCGAGGCTGCTGAGAACGCGCGCTCACGCGGTTTCCTTGATCAGGCGAGACGGAATGTCATGAATCGGTACCATGCGACCTTTGCTCTCTTTGAGCATAATCCGGAAAAGAGCCCGATGGCCCGGGTTGCTGAGGGGCTGGCGCGTCTTGATGAATTCAGATCTGTTTATCGCGATGCCGCGCGCGACGAATACATTGCCCAGAAGCAAACAGAGGATCCAGCGTTTACCTACGATGAAGCAACCGATGAGCCGATATTGCAATCCCAGTTGAATCGGCGTCTCCAGGACTTTGTCACGATAGAAGCAAATTTGTATTTCTATCGTGGGGATTATCTGGACCGGACGGCCAGGACTGACAGCGACCTGGAAAGTGCGCGCGCGGATTTGCAAAAGGCGCTATCCCTCTATGACAGCATCATTGCCAGTCAGGGT
Source organism: Leptospirales bacterium (assembly GCA_016788865.1). GTDB lineage: Bacteria > Spirochaetota > Leptospiria > Leptospirales > Leptonemataceae > JAEUSB01. Next base: position 59,191 of record JAEUSB010000094.1, on the reverse strand, counting down.
GGCGAGCCGGCCGGTCGCGGGTACTTTCGCGCCCGCTTGAATCGCGTTGTAGTATTGTCACGACTTGGAAAGACAGATCAGGTCATTTCGATCCTGGGCCTTCTGGTGGATGAGCTAGAAGAGTTTTCGCTATTACATGAGGAGTGGTTTGCGCGCTTCATGTACGCAAAGACCGCACTGGAGCATTATCGCGAACGTGGTTCGCCGGGGGACCTGGTTCTGGCGCGCACACAGTTCCTTGAGGCAGCGCAATTGTTAAAAGCTAACCCGACTGTTAGGCGCGGAATAGCTTCCGTTAGTGATTTCTACGCCACAGCTGCAGACTTTTTCGCCAGTCAAGGCAATCCAATTCAGGCTCTTGAAATACTTGAAGCGGGGTGGGCGGCGCAGCTCGAGGACCAATATCTTAAGTATCCTATAGCATTTCAAAACGAAGCGCAGTTAGAAGCTTTTGAAAAGTTCAGAAACGCGAATATGAATGTCAAGATGCTTCTTGAGCGGGAACAATCGCAGCGGTTTTCTCGGGTGGATTCAAGCGCCACTCGAGCTGAGCGCCTGCGAGCATTGCAGACCCTCGAAAGCGTCAGAGAAAACCTTGTGAGCAATGTTCCCCTCCACGAAGCGTTCGCCGGAAGCTACACAACCGTACCACGGCTTAAGCCGGGTCAGTGGGTGGTCCGTTTGTTCTATAGCAATGGCTACTTGAATGCTTTTGCATTTACACCGCAGTTTCAATTCCTGCGGGAACCTGGAACACCTGCAGAGGCGCTCGCAAAACTTCTGCAAAAACTCCCGCGTTATTCGGTAACTGACTTCTTTGTCATTGTTGATGCGACCATGTATGAAACTCAGATTGAATCCATAATGACTGCAATCCGTCCGGATGTTCCGGCTCCGGTTTTCGTGACGCGCCTGGCTGATCGATTGATCGGTTACTCAGAGGTAGATCCCGTGCTGAATCAATTCAATGCATCGGACGTGGGCCCCCTCTTGCCCACGGATGTTCTGCGTCTGGAAGGGGATTTCGCGGATGACTTCTTTGCAGTGGAGAAAGGTCGGTTTGACGCCCGGGCATTCTTGCGTGCTCCAAGAAACGTGGCACTGGCCGTAACAGTCGACCAACCCGCAAGCGCTCGCGCCTTTAAGGACATGATTGCCTATGAAGGATTCCGAGCCGGTGCAGTTAGCGCTTTTATGGTTCCGCTACCTTCGGCGAATGAAAACTTACCCCGGCCCGGTGAAGCGCGACTGACGAGTAGAGGCTATCGCGTGTTTGGTTCGTCCGGATATCGCATAACGTCTGTTCAGAATGCGGTCAAGCAGCGACGTGTCACGGCTCTTGGGGAGGCCAGGAGAAAAGAGCGATTGCGCGATTACAACGGCGCTGCCGAATCATACCGTTTGGCCTCGTCGCTGTCGGCCACGCTGGGTGACGAGCCAGGCTACCTTGACGCCCGGATTCGATCAGCAGGTGTGAGGATGCTGGATAATTCAACCGCTGGCGAGGAGATGTTCGCTGCTCTGCTTGAGCGCAAGATGGCATCGGAATCCCGCGCCACTGTATATCAGGAATATTTTCGGGCCCAGTTTCGCCTTGGCAAATATGCTGAGGCAGAGGCGACGGCGAAATCCTGGGCCTCGGAATTGCCCGGCCGAGAAACTGAAGTCAAGAGACGAGTTAGGCTTGTCACTTTCTTGAAGCATCTTGAAGGCGATAAAGCAGGCGATCACTTTCAGGGCAATCTCTTCCAGGAAGAATTCGCGGCTCTTAAGTCTGATCTTCAGGACGCAGAGATCGGTGAGAGCGTGGTTGGTTTGCTTTTGCGCCGTGGCTTCCATGAGGAGGCAATGAGCATTGCTGCAGTGCAGCCACAACCGCAGCGAACAGTACTGCAGCGTCGAGTACGCGCAAGCGAAGCCCTTGCAAACGGACATACCCCTGACGATTCGTTTGATTTCTTCGGCGGCGAGTACGAGTTTGATGTTCGCACGCTGGGCGGGTATGTAGCGCGGCTCAAACGCGGCGAGATCCTCTCTGCCCCGGAGTTGCGCGAGGATCTCAATCCTGAGCAGTTGCACCCGTTACTGAATTCATTGTTACTGCATCTCTATCTGGAAGCGTCTGATGCGGATCCGGGCTATGTTACGGCAAGGCTCATTCGCGAAGTGATTGATTCGGAAGCAAAGCGATCGCCGGAGCGCGCAGCAAACCTGGCCATTCTGGCCGGCCAACGTTATCTGGCATTCGGTGACATTTCGGTCGCAGGCCGGTTCTATACTCTGGCCCGGGAGCTAGGGGAAAAGGCCATTCCGGATCCTACTCGCAAGCGGCACGAAGCGGAACTGGCTCTGGCCCTTTCATTCTTTCGCGGCTCGGTGTCTTTCTCAGATGCCGCAGACATTGCAAAAACGCTGCCTGAGAGTTCGCTTACAAAGATTCGGGCGGCCTTTCCGACTTCAAATTCGCAGGAAGCAATCCAGGCTTTCTTGACCACTTCCTTTCAGATCGTGAAGGCAGATCCGGCTGCTCGACCCTTTTTTGTTCTGGGCCTGGAGGCACTGAAATCGAGAGCAATTGCGGAGAAGAATTACACGCTGGGATTGGACGTTTCTGCTCTTCAAAGCGATGCAGAGCATGGTCGTGGAGCTGTGAGATTCGTTAATGTAACAGAGCAACTGACCAAGTCTCTTCCCCGAGGGCAGACTTTCGTAGGCATTGTGGACGCTGAGAATACCGTTCACCGCATTCGGATTCAGAATGGAAAAGTAAATTATGATCAATGGGATCAGACTGTGCGAGAGCTGCGTTCTGGCATTATCCGTTCCGTTCATGCTCGGGAGCGTGGTGCGGATCGTGACCTGGCAAGAGCATTCAGGGGAATGGTGAATACCAAACTGAACCAGGTCGCGTACCTGTATTTGCCTTCGAACTTGTTGCTGGCGCCGATTTTTGTTGAACCTGGCGATAGGATTTTTGTGGTTCCTGCACTTCGGGATTTTGTTCGGCGACCGCCGGTGCCGATAAAAGCGGACTTTGCATCCAATTTTGAGATTTCTTTGCAAGGGCAGCGAACCTCAGAATCAACGGAAGCAAGTGACCGCGCCTGGGACGAGCGCGTGTTCAGCATGGAAGATATCGCTGTGCGCCCCCGGTCCCTGACGCGCTCAAACGTCGTGCATGTGGTGGATCCAAAAATTCTTGCGGAGAAGTCGGATGCATCGTGGTTTTCGTCTGTTTCTCGTCGAACCTTGAGACCCAATGATACGTTGCAAAAATACGAACTTGACCTCGTTACTATTACCCGTGCCTCAACGGCCCCTGGGGTCTTCTATTGTGATACCGGCTCCGGAGAATGGGCTGTGAAATTCATGCGTTACTATTATGACTCGAATTCCGGGATCCCCTTCATTGACCGGCGCTATCTTGATGCGCAAATTCGCCTCAGGCGCGCAAATGAAGGGCCTTTGAACATCCGTTTGATAGCCCCATCGATTCTCCTGGATCAATGATGCGAACACGGAATCGGGAAGCGGGCCAGCTGCCGCGCCGTTCAGCATGCTGACCTAAGGTTCTGCCGGGAGTTCCGGTTCGTCGTTCCGGGACCAGAGCAACTGATATAGGTCTCGCCGACGATTTGCCATATTGCGAACCGAGCCAGATGTTCTTACCTGCTTGAGCAAGTCCAGGTTGAGGTCGACCACCAGAGTTGATTCAGTGTTGGGAACGGCTTCTGCGGCAATAGCATCCTGAGCGAAAAGAAAATCTGAAGGCGTGAAGACACCTGACTGGGCATACTGAATATCCATGTTCTCTACGTTAGGCAGGTTGCCGACGTTTCCAGAAATCACAACATAGCATTCGTTCTCTATCGCTCGAGCTTGCGCGCAATGGCGCACTCGCAGATACGCATTCTTGGTATCCGTGGAGAAAGGGACGAACAAGATCTCCATACCCTGGTCAGCCAGTAGTCGTGGTAGTTCCGGAAACTCCACATCATAGCAGATGAGGATTCCTACTTTTCCAATATCCGTATCAAGGACTTTCAGCCGGTTGCCACCCTGCACACCCCAATAATTGAACTCATCAGGGGTGATGTGGAGTTTGTATTGCTCTTCAAAGCTTCCGTCTCTGCGCAAGAGATAGCTCACGTTATACAGATTGTGGTCTCTGTACTCTGGCATGCTGCCGCTAACGATGTTAACGTTATAAGAAACTGCCATCTGCTGTAGCTCGTTTCTAATCTGTTCCGTGAAGGTAGAGAGCTGACGCATTGCATCTCCGGGCATCAGTTTGTTGAAGGGAGCCATGAGAGCTGCGTTAAAGAATTCTGGAAACACCACAAAATCCGCCTTGTAACCGCTCACAGCATCCACAAAGAATTCAACATTCTGTAACAATTCATGGAGTGATTCCACTTTTCGCATCTGCCATTGAACTACGCCAACTCGCACAACGGATTTCTTTTCCGCAAACAAGGGGACTTTCTCAGGTTCTGCATAATCAATGTTTATCCATTCCAGGAGTGTGGCCATGGAGTTGTAGCCACCTTTGTTTTCTGGCCAGTAATTCTCCATGACCTTGCGGACATGGAAATCGTTTGATAACTGGAAACTAAGAACCGGATCATAAAGTTCCTTTTTTTTGACCAGGTCAATGTAAGCAGTTGGACTCATTTTCTGGATGAACTGTTTGTAACCGGGTAGCCAGCCACCTGCGATGATGCGTCTCAAGTTCAATCGGCGGGCCAATTCTTTGCGCGCATCGTATAGCCTGCGACCAAGCCGCAGACCCTGATATTGAGGATGAACAAAGACGTCCACGGCGTATAACGTGCGTCCCTTTGGATCATGAGTTGTTAGCGTTCCGTTTCCGGTAATCTGGTTGTAGTTGTGCGAGTCACCGTATTTGGAATAATCCACGATAACGGACAGTGCAACCGCGACAGCCTTGCCTTTGTTTTCTACGCAGATTTGCCCTTCCGGGAATCGCTCAAGCTGCTGCTGGAATTCCTCGCGGGTCCAGGTTCCCCCAAAATCGGCGTAAACTAGATTCATGATCTCCCGAACGTCTTCAAAATCAGAGAGCTGCAATCCTCGCAGCTTCAGTTTATGGCGGGGGCTTCGTTTCTTCTCGGCCGGTTTCTTGAGTTCGTCCACTATGCTTTGTAGTTCGACGCCGGTCTCCATCAAGCCAAAAATGTCTAATCAGAAATGGATTGAAAGGAGCGAAACGTCGTCGGTTCTACGGGCGCCGGCGCGAAACGCGTCAAGGTCGCGTAAGATCGCTTCGTTCGTGGTCAGCGGGCTTATGACGGGTCCAAACCGCAGCATGCTTTTAATCCTTTCACCGCCATATTCTTCTTTGAGCGGGTTGCGGGCTTCGGTCAGGCCATCGGAACAAGCAAACAGCAAATCGCCCGGTTGAAAACGGAAATGGCCGGCCTGAATATCAAGGTTTTCATGAATCCCAAGGAAAGGCACGGCCGTGTTATTTTTAATGTGAGCGCAGAGTCGATGGATACTCCGATTGCGTTTGAGCCAGAGAAGGCCATGCCCGTAGTCCAGCACTGTTAGCACGGACTTCGTTTTGTCTATGATGAGAGCGACGCCAGTTGCGTACATTTCTTCACAGGTGATATGGTAGAGAATCTGATTCAAAGAATGCATTGCTAGAAGAATCCCGGGCAGATCTACTCCTTCATGATCCAACTTGTAGACCAGGGTTTTCACAGTTGAGGCAATTGAGTTAACCATTGTGGATGCCTTCAGCCCTTTCCCGCATACGTCGAAGAGTAAGGCCAGCGTATAGCGTTCGCTCAGTTCAATTACATCAACGTAGTCGCCACCCGGTGCCAGGAGTGGTTGAACGATTTGATGATAGTCGACGGTATGCTCCACACCGCGAACCATGGGCACCATGAGCTTGCGTTGTGTAAGGTCGCACGATTGAAAATCCTGCTTTAGAAAATGATTCAATCCTTCGAGAACCCTTTGAACCGTTGATGTTCCAAGGAGTGCGCCTTCATGGGTAATTACAAATGGATCGAATCGAATGCGCTCTTCGCGACTCATCAGGATTTCAGAAGCCTCGGAAAGGTTCATTCGTGAATCGAGAACCGTTACCCGAGGATCCATCATACTTGCGGCCGTAACATCTGTTCTGAGGAGCAACTCCCGAGAGAACCTGGTTTCGCTCAGCTGAGCAAAGAACATTTGCTTGCGTAGATATCCGATGATTTCCTTTTCGGACATCACAGGAATGAAGTCAAGGGCAGGGTGAGCTTTGTAAAGATCATGGACTTGCGTAACCGGGGTTTCTTCCGCAATTGCTTCCAGCTTACCGGACGTTATTCGGGCCAGACTTTGTTCATTGTTGCAGATTCTGCCCAGTTCAAAGGCAGAAAAGATTGGACGTTCTGTTTTGCGACGGTTCATGTCCACTGGAAGCGATTCCTGAAAAAATTGCATAGGACCAGCTAAATGGATTTCCATTACCGCGAGGTTACGATCGCGTTAAAATCAAGGTTCCCTTTTATTCAGGTCCAGGATTTTGCCGTCCGCACCAGAAGGTTGCAGCGTATGCAATCGCGAAGCAAGAGTGGGAGCGAGATCCATAATTGACACGCGTTCTGTGTGGATTCGTGCTTCGACGCCTTGGCCGGCAATCAGCAACGGCACGGTTGTGTCATAGTTATACGCCGAGCCATGTGTCGCGCCAAGAGTGTATTCAGACGGTGTCCAGAAAGATTCGCCCAGGTAGATTACATCCGCGCTGACCGAGGGATGATAACTCCGCAGGATTCGTTCGCCGATATTTGTCCTGGGAACCTGGCCTTTTAGAATTTGAGAACGCGTGAATACAGTGTAAATTCCAGGCGTCTCTTCAATTGCCTCACGTACGATCTGCTCAGCGCGTTCGGCAGGGATATTTCTGCGACTCAGCAGCTCTCGGTTCAGGTATATGGTTTCTTCGACACAGCCATTGGCCAGATTCTTGCTTTCACCCGCTCCGGCCTTTCCGTAAATCCATTCCCCGGGCCCCAATTGTCTCTGAAGCGCTTCGCGCGCTGAATTGCAGATGGATTCAGTACTGTAGATTCCGGCTGGCATACCCATTTCGCGCAGAAGCTTGGAGTTGCTGGAAACGCCATGGTCAGCCGTGACCACTATGATTACGTTGGACAATCCAACCCTGGAATCGAGGAAGCGAAAAAACTCAGCAAGAAGTCGGTCGGTGCGAACCGTGACGTCCAATACTTCCGGGCTATCCGGCCCGTACTGGTGCCCGGCGTGATCATTGCTCGAAAGACTCATTGTTAAAAGGTCAGGGACTCCGTCTTTTCCAAGCGATTCCTGTTCGATGATTTCTCGAGCGGTCTGGAATACATACTCGTTTCCAAAGGGCGAGATAGTGAAAGCGGTATAGAAATTCTTATCCGGTTCCACCAAACCGGCTGTTATGTGATGGGGAAAGCGCGTCCCGAGCGAAAGTTTACTGTTTGCGTGGTCAAATACGGTTTTCCACAATCGGTCGAGCGAGGCAGGGGGAACGGAAAGTTCCCACTTCTTTCCAAAGTAAGAGTCAACGGTGCGCTTTGCGTTCCATTTGCTCAGCCAGTCCGGGAGTCTGTCTTCGGGAAAATAGGCTGTGCTTGAAATCCAGAATCCGGTATTGTCGTCGAACCAGATGACGCCGTCGGCTGTATGTCCTGCCATGAGTACTGCCGCTCTGTCTTTCAGTGCCAGGCCCCAGACCTTTGCCCTGCGACCGTAGTGCAGTTTCATTTGATCTCCGAGTGTACTGACTCGGAGGGCTGCTGGAGAAATTCCGGGATTGAAGCGAGAGTCCTTGCTATCGCAAGTTTGCCAGGGAGTACCGACCAACTTCTTGGTACAATCCTCGACCGCGTAGCGCCTTCGGCCCAGTTTACGATCATACCAATCATTTCCCACGATTCCGCTCTTATACGGAGAAGCTCCCGTAAGAATTACAGAGTGACCGGGGGCTGTGTAAAGGGGCAGGTGATCCTGGTGCGCGTCTTCAAAATAGGCGCCTTGCTCCATCAAGTAGCGAAATCCACCTGAACCGGACAAGCTGCGCGCCGGAAGAAATAGATCTTCGAATCGCCGCAGATAGTCAGCGCGAAACTGATCAATGGAAATAACTACGAGCAATCGCGGAGTAGCATGGCTCTTGCAGCCTGCCAGGAAAATCAATGCTACTAGAACCGCCGCAAAGCGCGGCCAGGCCCTGGTTCGGGAAACTCGCCTGGTATGAAAAATGCACATTGTATCAGTATGGCAATGGTTTGTGTCGATTGTGTTGCAAAACGAGGAGTAATGCCACAGTTCTTTATGTTGCCGTAATCGGTTTGAAACGATAATCTAGCTATACAAGAAATAGGACCACAAACGAACCAAATTGACTTTGCGAGCACCCCTATGAAAGAAGAAACATACCTGGAGCGAGACACCCGCGAATTGTTAGAGAAAATCAAGCTACTTGAAGAACGTGATCACAATCTTGAGCGGACTCTTGAAATCATTAAGACTCAGCAGCCCGAACAAAACTAGAATCAGGCCTGATGGCGAATTTCCTGCGCCTTAACTGAAAAGACGACATTCTCCGCAATATTTGCGGCAAGGTCACCAATCCGCTCCAGAGCTTTTGCAATGAAAGCGACGGCCAGGCCAGGATTCTCATTGATGATACGGTCTTCGATCTCATCCGTCACAAATTCCAGCTCCATCACCGTTCCGGCGAGACTTACATCCCCGTTGATCAGGCAGTGAATGGCCGCATTCAACGTCTCATTGGCCTTTTTCCCCAGTTCGATTAAGTCTGGCGGTGTGGGGCCTTGTATCCGCCGCGTCCATTTGGCTATGGTTTTTGATTCATCTCCAATTCGTTCCAGATCGCGCGTCGTTTTGATCAGGGAAAACACAAATCTAAAGTCGTTTCCATAAGGCTCCTGCAAGGCGAGGATCCGCATGCAGAGTTCATCCATCTTGATTTCAAGTTCATTGAGCTGGGCATCCATCCTCAGAATCTCTTCAATTCCGTCCTCGCTCCGGCTGTCGAGAACGGCTAGCGCGCGGCCAACCATGCCCTCTGCGCGGCGGGCCATAACTGCCACTTCTTCCTTGAGTTCCTTGAGTTTCGTGTCTAAGAGCATAAAATTCCTCTAACAATTATACCTGGATGCTTGACTCAGGCACAATGTATTTATTGCAAAGTCAAACGTTTCTATGATTCAGGCCCCAAAATTACCTATACCGTATTTCTGTCGTCATTGAATTGTAACATTTCCAGGACAAATTGGTCCCAAGATTAACAACGGGGAAATGATTCCCGGAGGAATGAAAATGAGAAAAGCCACTTATGCGGTTCTGCCGCTGGCTGCCGCTCTACTTCTTGGCGGCGCATGCAAAGAACGAAAAATCATAGCAATTGACGGGTCCAGTACTGTTGGTCCCATCTCAATGGCAGTTGCTGAAGATTTTCAGCACGCAAATTCAGGCACAAAAGTTACAGTAGGAATTTCCGGAACCGGTGGTGGTTTCAAAAAGTTCTGTAACGGCGAGATTGATATCGCAGATGCCTCGCGTCCAATCAAGAAAGAGGAAATCGACGCCTGTGCTGCGAAGGGTGTTGAATACGTCGAACTTCCTGTAGCGTATGACGGACTTGCTGTTCTTGTTAGCCCACAAAATGATTGGGTAAAACAACTCACCATCGACGATCTGAAGAAGATTTTCACATCTGAGAATCCTGCCAAAACATGGAAAGACGTGAATCCAACCTGGCCAGCAGAAGCAATCAAGCTTTATGCTCCTGGAAAAGACTCCGGTACGCACGACTACTTTGTTGAGGAAGTGCTCGGTAAGAAAAAACAAATCCGTCCAGATGCTTCTTTCAGCGAATCCGATAACGTCCTGGTCACCGGAATCTCCGGAGAGAAGAATTCAATTGGCTTCTTTGGCTATGCGTACTACGAGAACAACAAGGAAAAACTGAAGCTTGTTCCAATAGTTAACCCAAAAACCAAAGCTCCTGTTGCACCTTCTGTTGAGTCCGTGAAGAACGGAGCGTACTCTCCATTGTCGCGTCCGCTGTTCATCTATGTGAGCACAAAGGCTGCTGCAAAAGAAGAAGTGAAATCCTATATTGATTTCTACTTGAGCAACGGCGCTAAACTCAGCGCTCAAGTTGGGTATATTTCACTCCCTGACGCGGTCTACGCAAAAGGCAAGACCCGTTTTGCTGAGAAGCAAACTGGCTCCGTTTTCCAGATGGCCGGTCACGAAGGAAAAACTCTGGAACAAGTTTTCTAATTGAACCTGGTAAGGCGGACTCCAGTAATGGAGTCCGCCTTTTGTTTCAAACGTTATGAGTGATCTACTAACACAGGCTATTCGCACAAATCGGAAAGACGTTTTTGCGCGATATGGGCAAAGGCCGTCTTACTCTGTCACGGAACGTGCTATCCGTTACAGTTTGAGGACCTTCGCATATTTCACTGTGTTTGTTACCGTTGCTATTATCATTATACTGCTCGTTGATGCATCAGAGTTTTTTGCGCGCGTGAGCATACTGCGCTTCTTCACGGAAAGGGAATGGCTTCCGTTTGGAGAGCCAAAGAAGCTCGGAGTATTACCCCTTATCTCAGGCACAATCATGATTGCTTTTGGTGCTTCCCTTGTGGCTATTCCGCTTGGGCTTGGCAGTGCCGTTTTCCTCACACAATATACATCCAAACGTTTCCAGCGCATCATGGGGCCAATCCTGGAAATCCTTGGTGGGATTCCCACAGTCGTATACGGTTTCTTTGCGCTGACAACGCTAACTCCTTTACTTCGGGTCGTTTTCCCGAGCATTGAAGTCTTTAATGCGCTTTCGGCAGCAATTGTTGTCGGCATTGCGATTCTTCCAATGGTCGCTTCGCTTTCTGCGGACGCATTGCAGGTGGTTCCAAAAGCCATCAGCAATGCAGGGTACGCGCTCGGAATGTCCAAGTTTCACGTAGTCACGCGGATCATGGTCCCCGCGGCCTTCTCCGGCATCGTTGCCTCATTCCTGCTGGCGTTCGCGCGGGCCGTTGGGGAAACTATGGCCGTTACAATTGCTGCGGGCTCGACACCGAGCCTGGCATGGGATTACCTGAAAAGCGTCCAGACTATGACGGCGTTCATTGTTCAGATTAGCATGGGAGATACGGCCGCAGGTAGTATAGAATACTATACTATTTACGCTATTGGAATTACGCTCTTTCTGCTCACATTCGCATTTAATTTTGCAGCCACCGCAATCATTCGCCGATTCAGGGATGTGTATCAATGAATCTGCGCCTTCGTTACAAAATATACGGAGCGATTTTTCAGGGGTTCTGCTTCTCGACCAACGCCCTTGCAATTGTATTCCTGGTCTATTTGCTCGGTTCGGTAATTTTTCAAGGCGCTGGTTCCTTGAATTGGACGTTATTGTCCTCTTATCCATCGCGCTTCCCGGAGAAAGCTGGAATCGTCGCCGCAATTGCCGGTACCCTCTGGATGATGGCGCTGACTGCAGTCGTCAGCATTCCGCTGGGAATTGGCGCTGCTATTTATCTGGAAGAATACGCAAAGCCCGGAAGGCTGATTCGGCTCGTTCGTCTAAACATTCAGAATCTTGCCGGAGTCCCCTCTATCATCTACGGTATGCTGGGATTGACGTTGATTGTGCGCGGAATGGGACTGGGCAGAAGCATTCTGGCCGGCGCATTGACTATGGCGCTCCTCATTCTACCCGTTATCACAATTGCAACGCAAGAAGCATTGCGCGCGGTTCCCAATTCGCTCAGACTTGCGGGATTTGGCATTGGCATGACTCGGTGGCAGGTTGTGCGCTACCAGGTGTTTCCGTCGGCGCTGCCAGGGATAATGACCGGAATCATTCTTGCACTGTCGCGTGCTGTCGGTGAATCAGCGCCATTGCTTCTGGTGGGTGCAACGGCGTACTCGGCATACATGCCAATTAGCCCAATGGATGGATTTACTGTACTTTCGGTGCAGATCTACAACTGGATCGATCAACCGCAGAAAGCATTCCACGATCTATCCGCCGCCGCAATCATTGTGTTGTTGGTCATACTTGTTACGCTCAATTCGGCTGCGATTTATTTGCGCCAGTACTACCGGAAGAAGTTAAGCACGGGATAAGTCTATATGCAGATTGAACAAAGAATTATTGCTCCGGGTTCTGAAGTGAGCAACGGTGAGCCTGTATTTACCTGCGAGAATGTAAATATCCATTATGGAAAGTTTCAGGCAATCCATGATATGACTATCGACTTGCCCAAGAACCGCATCACAGCACTCATTGGTCCGTCGGGTTGCGGTAAGAGTACATTTCTCCGCAGCCTGAACCGTATGAATGATTTCATTGATACATTTAAGATCTCGGGTAAGCTTCTACTCGACGGTGAAGACATCTACAGCCCGGAAGTGGATCCGGTAGAGATCCGCCTTCGAGTTGGAATGGTATTTCAAAGCCCAAATCCTTTTCCAAAGTCAATTTTTGATAATATTGCATTAGGACCCCGGATCAACGGCTACAAAGGAAACATTTCGGAACTGGTTGAAGAAGCGTTAAGAAAATCATATCTCTGGGACGAGGTAAAAGACAAGCTCCAGCAAAGCGCGTATTCTCTTTCTGGCGGTCAGCAACAGCGTCTCTGTATCGCGCGAGCAATTGCAATGCAGCCGGAAGTGCTGCTGATGGATGAGCCAACAGCTTCACTGGATCCAAATGCTACCAAGAAGATTGAGGAACTGATTCTTGAGCTGAAGTCAAGCTACTCGATCATTATTGTGACGCACAATATGCAACAGGCGGCTCGGATTGGAGATTTCACCGCCTTCTTCTACCAGGGAAAACTAATCGAGTACGATTCTACTTTCAAGATTTACACAAACCCGGGTCAGAAGCTAACCGAAGACTATATTACAGGCCGTTTCGGTTGATCCAGGCGCATGCGTTTGTCCAATTGAACCACATCTATTACGGCTAACGTTACGTCATCGTCGAGACGGTCCCGGCCTGCCCATGACTTAACATCTCGAATGATGCGATCGGCCAGGGCTGCGGCCGATTCTCCGCTTCCTGCCTTGATTGCACCATGAAAGCGTTGGAAACTGAAAAGTTCTTTCCCTGTTCCACGTTGTTCAAAAATTCCATCAGTATAAGCGATGATGCGATCTCCTGTTTCAATGGGCTCACTGACTGCGAAGCTTTCCCGCTCCCCTGGCCAGCCAATTACGGGACCATGGGCCGCTACTTCAATGAGCCTGTTATCACGTCTGCGCCAGATCAATATTGGTGGGTGTCCAGCGGACGCGACCGTGAGGCGCCCTCTGGCAGAATCCAGGTACAGATAGATTGCTGTGATAAACTGGTTTGCAACGCGAGGGGCCAGCTCGTCGTTCATTGCCAGGATTAACTCCTCCGGTCGCCGTGCAAGGTCCATATGGCTTGCGAAAGAAACCTTCACCATGGATGCGATCAAAGCCGCCGGAACTCCATGCCCGCAGACGTCCACAACCAGTAGCCCAAGACCTTCATCCGTTGTGCAGAAATCGTAGAAATCCCCGCCCACCTCTCGTGCAGGTAGATAGCGACACTCAATATTGAGGCCAGGAAAGGTCGCAGGCTTCTCCGGAAGGATCGAAGTTTGAATTCGCTTTGCAATCTGCAGTTCCTTGGCCATGGTTCGGCCACGGGCTACTGCACGTTCTTTCTCATCGCGCAGTGTATTGATTCGGTCACCCAGTGCCAGTGCCAGGAGCAGTACTTCAATGGCCGAACCAATTTGCATGCTCCACCTGGAGGCCGGAGTCCACGGAATGATGCCGAGGCCGGTCAAAGTGAACATCAAGACGCCAATGAGAAACAGAGACCATGCAAGAAAAAAGAACCGGGCAGGGCGGTATCCATCGCGCCAGGCCCAGATAGATGCGGCCAGGATGGTAGGAACGGCAATGCTACCGAGAATACGTCCAATGAGGTTTGAGGCCTGGTAAGGGATGAACTGGCTAAGTAAGATCCACACCGCTGCGGTTCCGGAGAGGGCCAACAGGAGCCGATTGAAGAAAGGCGAGCGTTTGGTTATTCCCAAAAACTGTCTGGCAAACAATCCGGAAAAGAATATGGACAGTCCCGCAGAAATGAATGAGGCCTTCACGTCCAGACCAGAGAGTTGTGGCCAGAAATACTCAAAAGATATTCCGTTTAATGTGGTTTGGTAGAATCCAAAAGATAAGATGTACAGTACATAGTACAGATAGTTGAGCGACCTCAGGGAGATGGCCAGAAAGAGATTGTACAGGACCATTATGATGAGGGCACCATAGTAGAGTCCAAACACCATATGCTCGCGGCGGTTCTTCCGTGCGAAAGCCTCCCGATCCCAAAGCTTCAGGGAAAAATGCTGTTTGATATTGAAATGAAGCTTCAGATATATGGGCGCGTTTGGGGTAACCGGTATTCGGAACGCAGAATATCGATTTGCTATTTCCCTGTGCGCAAACGGAAAAGCGACCCCGCTTTCTTTGGTAAGGTATTGGTCCCCGGCTGGATAGTAGACCTGAATTCTATCCACCAGGTCAGAAATGGCTTCCAGTATATACTCGCCTGGCCTGGAGCCTGAAAACTCCAATCGCAGCCAGTAGGTTTTGCCCGTTTCCAACAGGTCCAGGCTTCCTGTGGCCTTGAAATCCTGACTTGCTTTTATCTGCTCAATAGACAGTTTGTTTTCAGCATCCTCAAGGAACAGTACGTCCTGGGCGCCAATCCGAATCTCTGTGAAAGAATCCGGGATGGCAACAATCGGGTTTGCTTGAAGAGCGAGGCGTGGGAGACTGATGAGCACACAGGCTAGCAAGAGGAAGAATTGCAGGTATCTCATTGGTCGAATTGAATCGGCAGGGCGCGTGCCAGGGCTCAAGGAATTTGATCCAGCAACTTGAGTGACTCCCTGCGACCAGTCTCGTCGAGCGGATAGAGGCCGATGGGGAGAAGTTGCTTTTGGGCTTCGTCTGAAAGGATAAATCGAACAAAGGCACGCGTTTCCTGTGATGGATTTACCAGATACATAAAGTAGCGACGCGTGAAAGGATACGCTCCGCTCCTGATGTTTTCGAGCGAAGCGGGAACGACACCCTTCTGCGTCCCAACAGATAGTATTCTGGCTGAACCGGCCTCACGGGGTCTTGCGTACCCAATTCCGCCTGACGTTTGCGATATGCGATCTGCAAGGGCAAGAGGGCCTGACATTTCGCGAACATGATCGGAGAACGGGGCCCCCAGAATATCCTTCCGGATCCAGTGGTAGCGATCTGTCGCCGAGTTTATTCCGTAGGCTTGAATCTTTCCAGTCATACCCAGACTAGCCCCGTCCTGTTCTCCACGTGCAAAAATTTGGACCACTTGTTGGTGGCTAATGGACGTGGCTGGAATATCACTTGAGACAATGAATGCGATTGCTTCGATTGCGATCGGGATAGCAACAGCTTTCTTTCCAGCAGAAACAATCGCATGGATGTCTTCATCCGGGAGGACTTCAGAACTGGCGCCCATTTCACAGACTCCCTCTTTGAGAGCGATGGTAGCGGTGCGATTGCCCCGCCCTTCGTATTGTGGCGGTCTGGCTTTCCCGGCATACGCTGCAGACCAGGCGTCCATGGCAACGCTCAGCTCCTCCCCGCCGGCAGCGCAATAGCTGGTTCCTTTTGACTGCGGCTTTCCGCATGCAAAGATGAATACAATGGAAAGTAAAACGAGGGTTTGAATCCGGAGCATCAAGGGAATTGCAGCGAGTTAAGGCCTCGGGTCAAGTAGAAAGCGATTAGCCCGGCAGGCTGACGCTGAATCGGGCGCCCGAGTCCGGTCCTTCCAGAACGGAAACGGTGCCCCCATGAATCCGCGTAATCTGCCGCACAATGCTCAGGCCCAGACCGGACCCCCCTTCCGCGCGGGAGCGATTCCTGTCGGCACGAAAGAATCGCTCGAATACTTTCTCGCGGAATTCACGCGGAACGCCGGGGCCCTCGTCGATGACATCGATTCTGATGCGCTTTCCTTCCGAATAGAATTGAACTGTTACAGCACCGCCCTCCGGTGAATAGCGCGAAGCATTATCGAGCAAGTTGATCAAGAGATGTTCGAGTAAGAGGGGATCTGCAACCAGGTACTGCACGTCAGGGGCAATTTTGACATTGAGCGTCTGTTCCTTGCGGCGCAAAAAGCCATTCACCAGGTCGGCTATGCGATGCATATACTCGTGCAGATTGAGTTTCTCTGGTTGGAAAGGAAAACTGCGGGATTCGATCTTAGATATGGTCAGCATGTCTTCGATGAGGCGTTCCATGCGCTCAACATTGCGAAGAACAGCCGACAGAAACCCTGCTTTTTGCGGATCCTCGGTTCTGTAGAGAAGAGTTTCGGCATAGCCGCGAATGCTCGTAATTGGTGTTTTCAGCTCATGGCTGGCGTTTTGTAGAAAGTCTTCGCGAAGTCTACGCGTATTGAATTCCTGCGTGTCGTCATGCACAATTACCAGGAACAATTGCGGCATACCCTGGAACACCACAGAGGAAAATGTTGCAGTCAAATGCGCGCCCGGGCGTGAAAACTCAAAGGGTTCGGGGTTCGGCTGCAGGGGATCTCGCTTGAGCGATTCACGGATGTACTCAAGTAGTTCCGAGCTCTTCACAACCTTGAAGTAGGGTTTTCCCACCGCAGCTGGTTCAACGATATCCGTTTGCATGGTCTGGTTCTGGAAAACAATGGTTCCTTCACGATCGAGGCAGATTACTCCCTCATGGAGTCCGTTCAACATAGAACCCAGGAGATCTTTTTCCACGGTTAGATCCGTGACCTGGGTGCGCAGCCTTTCCATGAAATCATCTGTACTGCGGACAACCTGGGCGATTTCAGGGACCGGCGAGGTACCATCGGAATTCTGGACTTCCCTGGGGAACGTTCGAATTCTACCTAACAGACTGCGGAGCGGTCGAACTATATCACGCGTAGCTCGCATTGCAAAGTAGAACGAAAGGGCGAGTGCCGACAGGTAGCCATAGAAGAAATAGTGAAAGTCGTTTCGATCCGGTTGGTTCTTGAGCCAGAGACCAATTCCAAATGGTAGCAGGATCAGGAACGGAAGCGATACGGAAAGTAGGCGAACTACAATATTCATCAGGGCTTAGCCCCGGAATCTGTAGCCCACGCCGCGCACTGTTTCAAGTCTTTCCTTTTCAATTCCAAGTTTTGATCTCAGACGTTTGATGTTCACGTCCACCGCCCGGTCGGACACATACACTTCTCGCCCCCAGACTCTGTCGAGCAGCTTATCGCGCGAGAAGGCAATGTCCGTATTCTCCATCAGCAGTTGCAGCAATTTGTACTCGATCATTGTGAGATCTGCTTCCTGACCCTTGATCTTAACTCGATGCGCTGAAAGATCCATTTCAATCTGACCGCGCGAGATAGTCCCTTGTGCAGTCTCTCTTGGTGGTGCCTTTCTTCTGAATACTGCCTTCACGCGCGCCACGAGCTCCCGCGGGCTGAAGGGTTTACGGATATAGTCGTCCGCGCCAAGTTCCAGTCCGAGCACAGCGTCCGTTTCGGCTGAGCGCGCCGTTACCATCACGACAGGGAAATCGTACTTAGCGCGTATCTTTTTTAGAATCTCAAGTCCATTCAAGCCCGGAAGCATCAGATCCAGGATCATTGCGTCAGGTATGTTTCTTTCGATCTTTCCCAGTGCTTCCATTCCATTGTTGGAGACTGTAACGAGGAATCCCTCTTCCTCAAGGTTGAAGCGCATCAGTTGCGCAATATCGTCCTCATCCTCAACAATGAGCAGGCGAAAGCCTTTGATGTTCTGATCTTCCATGCTTACTTAGTATAAGACCGGAAATGTTACAATATGATTACGATGCGGTAACTCTGGCAGGTTTGCTTTGTTACATTAGTGGAGCGGGCGAAGGGATTTGAACCCTCTCAGGGAGCTTGGAAGGCTACCGTGCTACCATTACACTACGCCCGCCACTGTTTGAACTAGAAATCCCTCCATGGGGGGTAGGGTCAAATCAAAAAAGGGCAGGGCTACGTAGGAACCTCGCCGCCCATGCCCAGAGCCGCTTTGAGGCGCGGGACAAAAATCCGGCCAACCGGGAGCGATGTCTGAGCCTTGTCTTTCAGGAACAGGGTATACATTCCACCCACCGAGTATTGCATTCCGTTCACAAAATCCATATTCACCACGTAACTCTTGTGAATTCGCAGAAACTGAGTCGAAGTAAGCCGGCTTTCCATTTCTTTCAGTAGTTTGTTGGTCTTGTAGGATCCAGTAGTTGCATGAACTGTTGTGGTACGCCCCTGAGATGAGAGGTGGATGATATCTGCGTAGGGGATTACATGGTACCGGGATTCCCCGCGGAAAATGACTGCCTGTCTGAGGTTTGAGATGAATTCGCGTTTTTCCAGAGCTGCGGACCCGGCCAGCTTGACTGCGTCTTCTTCCGTCCGCACAATTTCAACGATATGATCCAGGTAGGTCATTGTCATCATGGACTGAACACTTTCCCTGATGCCGAAGAGGACCAGGAAACCACCCTTCAGGTTAAGGTTCTCAGAAAGCTTGAGAAAGAGGATGAGGGCTGAGGAATCCATGTAGTCAACGGCGCTCAAATCAAGCGCCACGACCCTGCTGTCGGCAGTCATGGATTCAATCTCATTCTGGAGATTTCGAGACTCAAAAAGCGAGATCGTATCGAGCTTAATCCGGACAATTTTTAGCCCGCTCTTTTCTTCTATTACCAGGTCCAAGGTTGTTATCCGATCACGTAATTGGGTAAGCCAAAAGCCACGGTCCAAGTTTGCCAGTCTTTTCTCATCTGGAGATAAAAAGCTGGACCCTGATTTTTTGCGATATTTTTTGCCCGGGACCATTGATTTCTGGCATTGCCACCCCGGGCCCCCAAATTCTTTTGTGGGCGATTACTGTGCCTGTGCTTTAAGGTCAAACCGGGAATAATTGCGCCTGCTCCAATGACTGCGCGTCAGTGACAATAGCATATGATTACGGTAGCTATTCGGCAACGGGATTCTTTTCGCGCAGGGATAATGTTAGCTTTGCATCCTGGTGAGTGAATGTGACGGACCGGACAAAATAGAGCTTCTCAGTCATTCGGTTGCGGGCCTTGAGTTCTGTAGTATTCGTATAGGAGATGTGTGCGCTGATCCGATCGTAGGTGTCCGCAGAAATTACCACCTGGCCCGGCTTACAGGCACGCGCGATTCGAGCGGTTTGATTGACCACATCCCCAATCGCCGTCCAGTCCATGCGTTCTCTGGTTCCAACGTTTCCAAGGATGACGGTTCCAGTGTGAACACCTATGCGTAGATGCACAGCCTGCTTTTCGTCAATGGCGCGCACATCATTCATTTCCTGGAATGCATTCTGAATTTCAATTGCTGCAACTACAGCAGGTAGCGGATTCTCAAAAATTGCAAAGATCGAATCCCCCATGAACTTGTCGACGTAGCCGCCGTGCTTTAGCACAAGCCGCGTCGCGATTGTAAGGGCGGTGTTAAGTAAATCCACAACCTCTTCTGGTTTTGAATGTTTGGATATCCTGGTAAAATCTACAATGTCAGTGAAGAGAATTGTGGCTTCGCGCACTTCACTTACAATTTCCTTGCGCCCGAGCCGAACGTTTTCCTCTGCCTTTTGCAGAACGATTGCGGGTATGTACTGCCGCGTGATATTGTTTACCTGAATATTTTCGACAAGGTTACTTTCGGATCGGGGCGTGTCGCGATGGGCAAATACAGTACTCCAGAACGTGAAGACACGCATCTGTGAATCCATGAATCCGCTGACATTGAATACAAGGTCACTTTTTCCGTCCGCAGAAGCCAGTTGCAGATGGTAGTTCTCAAATCTTTCAATCAAACGGATGCTACGCGGTCCTCGAAATACATCGTCCAGGAACTTTTGCGGAATGAGCCCGCTGCACTTATCCACGTCATTGGTGTCGAGCCCCATCTTTCGCAGAAAGGCCGGGGAAACAGCGCGTAAACTACCGTGTGCGTCGAATTGAAGTACGCAGAGATCCATCTTCTGGAAGTATTCCTGTGCCAGAACTGCATCGTTGATGACTTCCGGCAGGACCTCCGTAAGAGTATTATCTTTCTTTCCAGACAGAGGGATGGTGAACGAAACAATTGTTTTGTCATTCTTTACGTGGAACTTCAGGTTATCCGGAGTCAGTCCCATCCCGCGCAAGGTCATCACAATGAGCGGAATCCCAAGGCCAGCGCCCTCGCCGTGGCGATCACGCGTGTCGTCCTCCAGGAGGACGGAAAGCTGTTTCAATTGTCTTGCACTCTTGATTGAACGCATTATGCGTTCGTATTCCAGGTCAGAAGGACTGCCCTGATTCACAACCATGATGGTGGCCGAAGACTCGCGTCTTTGTAGATAGACTTTCACGCCCAGTCGCTTTTCGCGCGCCAGGTCTGAAAAGAACCTGCCTTTGTGGGTTTCAATTTCTGTTTTGAAGAGGCCCAGCCATGCTTCGTAAGAAACGTTATCGAGACCAAGTTCCTTTACAAAGTGTTCAAAATAGAGATTCTTGTAGACCGCTTTCAGCGCATTGAGGGCCAGCTCAAAGGTCACAATGAAGAGTGGTCCGGTTAAATCGGGTCTGTCAATGTCCGCACAGAGACGATCGACCATGGCTTTAATGTCGTTCTGTACTCCGCCATGAAGATCGTAGACAATCGCGACCTCCGTGCTTGGCCGGAGCTTGCTTTTATTCGAGCGACGCTGCAAACTGGAAGAACTCATCGCTGCTGAGGATTGCTGGAGTTTTCTTTATCCATTGTGCATGTGCCTCATCACTGATTCCGAGTTCCTGGCGGACGGGCGCGATGGATTCGTCCATACCCTGTGTTTTATGCCCGTTTCCGCTGGCCTTTGAAAGGAAGTTCGCATAACGTATCAATCGGACAATACCGGCTTCGCGCAAGGAAATATCATCTGGAATCTGATCTGTGGACCGCGCGGCGGCGCCAAACACTTCCGGCAGATTCCAGGCCTTCACCGCATAAACGCCCGCATCCATATGCGTTACCCCGAATACCTCAAGCTCTGCCACTTCGAAAGGTACAGACCTGGTAACAACGATGTTGATGACTTCTACGAATTTCTGTCTGTCGTTCTCAGAGAGAACGGCCTTTCCAATGTCATGGAAAAGTCCGGCCATGAAAGCCTCCTCCGCCATATCATTCTTCTTTAACTCAAGGGCAACTTTCCTTGCCAGTGCTGCCGTGGCCAGCGAGTGTTTCCATACGAGTTCTTTGAATCGCGCATTGTTCCCTTTGAACATGGATTTACTGGCAGCCAGGAGAATCAGTGAACGAATCATCTTGATTCCCATGAGCGTGCCCGCCTGCGGAATGGTTTTCACATTTCCGTTTCGCGCGTAAAAGGTGGAATTTGCTGCTTTGAGGATGAGTGCGCTGATGGCCTGATCCGATTTCACCATGCGCTCCAGTTCAGTGAAGCTCATATCATCGTTCAGGTTCAAGATATGTGTGGCAATCTGCGGGAGCACAGGCAGCTGGCGTATCTTCAGAATTGCCGATTCCATCTCAGACACTATGAGAGCGCAATTTTGATCGCGCAAATAGAAAACGCTCGTGGAAGAAAAAAACAGGGAAAAGTGACGCTGACTATTGTTTTTACGCCTTTTGTTCTTTTGCCGGTTCGCTCTTTGACGGTTCCTTAGGGGTTTCTTTTATTGGTTCCGTCTTCTGGTCCGTTTTGGGTTTATCCGCATCGGTCGGTTCCGCTTTTGCAGGCACGGTCTTGTCAGGTTCGCCGCTTGGTTTTGGAGCACCGGCCGGCCCATCAAGGTTTATTTCAAAGATATCGTAGGCAGAATCCCGAATCCCTGTCACATACGCGACCGTAACCCCAAAATAGTAGGGATTCTTGATCTTCATCACTTCAAGTACCTGTTTGGCGATAGTTTCATTTGTGATGGAAAATGGATGTACCCGATCCTTTTGCTTGTCGTAGTAGATTCCTTCCCAGCTGCCCACAGCCCGCCCGCGATATTCAAGCATGAGTATCTTTCCAAAGACTGAGAAGCTTCGCTTCTTTCCAGTTTTGTCAACGGTGACTTGACGCTGAAAGTTTTCAGGGACTGCTTGCGCGAGCGCAAAGGCCTGAGTAATTTCAAAGTCAGATGACAGGTCCATTGCTTTTACCCGGTGAATCCGGTAGTTAATGATCATTTCGCGATTCAGGTTCTTCTGGACAAAGTTAATAAGTTTGGTGCTTGTATCATCGATGCTGAATGGGATGCTTTTCGATTTTGGTGTGTAGCAGGCATCGTTGGCCTCATCGCAGGATTCATTTCTATCATAATGAACTATGTCTAACATTCCCTCGTAAGAGTTGAACAGAATTCCCGACTGCTCCAGTTTTGTAGGGACTATAATTGCCCAACCCTCAGAGTAGGTGCCCAGTGCATGCAAGTGCGCGGACGCCAGAATTAGAATTGAAATAATGCACGATTTCATAGTTTGCATGTGTTATTGACGAGTACACCCAGTATCGCGTAATGTGTATGTTTCTGCAAGGCTTTCTCAAGAGGTACAAAGAATGAAACTGGATTTCAAACACGCCAATCCCGGACTCTCACTGCTGCCACGGGCGCAGGAGGCGCAGGCGTTACTCGAGGGGAAATCGTGTAAGGGAGCGGAATTCTTGGGCTGGCTGGATCTCCCGGAAAAGGCTCTGGCCGCCGTGGCTCCCGTGGAAGAAGCAGCGCGCGAGATTCGGAAAAACCATGGCCTGATTGTAGTGGGAATCGGGGGCTCCTACCTTGGTGCGCGTGCAGTGATTGAAGCCCTCTCGTCCGGCCTTCCTCAGGATACGTCCGGTTTTCCGGTGATATTCGCCGGACAGAATATGGATTCTGTTTACCATCAGGCTGTGCTCTCAACGATTCGCGGAAAAAAGTATGCAATCAACGTAATCTCAAAAAGTGGCACAACAACTGAACCCGGACTGGCGTTCAGGATTTTGCTTTCACACCTCGAGGCGAATCACTCTGCCGATGAAATTGCAAAACTTGTCTTTGTGACAACGGACGCAAGTAAAGGTAGTCTGCGACCTCTCGTTAAGAGTCGCAATTGGACCAGTTTCATCATCCCTGACGATGTTGGCGGCCGGTTCAGTGTTCTGACTCCCGTGGGACTATTGCCAATTGCTGCGGCTGGCAAGGACATCCGCAAGCTGCTGGAGGGCGCCAAGTCAATGGCGGATTCGATTCGCAAAGACACTTCTGCAAATAACCTGGCATTGCAGTACGCTTGCTATCGGAACGCGGCCTATGCGTCGGGCAAGAAGATTGAGCTGTTCCTGAACTATCAACCCGGGCTGCATTTCATTGCTGAATGGTGGAAGCAATTGTACGGCGAATCAGAGGGCAAAGAAGGCAAGGGGATCTTCCCTGCATCGGTCGATTTTTCAAGCGATCTGCACTCAATGGGCCAATGGATTCAGGAAGCGGAAAGAACGTTATTCGAAACTGTGATCGATGTGGAAAAACCTTCTACAGACATCAAAGTACCTTCTTCTAAGGTG
The DNA here is from genome assembly GCA_016788865.1 of Leptospirales bacterium. Lineage (GTDB taxonomy): Bacteria > Spirochaetota > Leptospiria > Leptospirales > Leptonemataceae > JAEUSB01. Next base: position 35,486 of record JAEUSB010000094.1, on the reverse strand, counting down.
GATGATGGCCTTGAGTATCTCGCTGGACGGTCACTTCACGATATCAACCGCATTGCAATTGCAGCGGTGCAGGATGCACACCAGGAAGGCCAGGTACCATCCATGCGCATCCTCCTTCCAGAAATGAACGAGTTTCATCTCGGCGGATTGCTCTACTTTTTTGAATATGCATGTGCGGTTTCGGGAATCATGCTCGGCGTGAATCCTTTTGATCAACCTGGCGTAGAAGCTTACAAAAAGACAATGTTCAAAATGCTCGGCAAGCCTGGCGCTTGAAGCGCGTTTGCAACAGACTTTCCGCTTCGTGGATAAGCTTCACATCTCCCGTTAGGCGCCAACCTGCCATGCCCCTGAGGCGATCCTGTCTCAAGGACAAACCGTGCGATTGTCTGCGCGGAGATCGGCGCGAGCTTGATCCCCGTGCAGCCCGGGGCCTATGGCGCTCTTACTTACAATCATCAAAGTATTCGCCGGCCACAGCGGCACCCCGTGGCCACGACTCATAGCCCTGCGAGATTTTGCTTTGTCCGGTGACGGCCAGAAGTTCCGCTGCGTACGCGTGTAAATAGCAGGCGCGCTTCGCATGGGCTTCTGGCATGTCACGGCTCAACTCCGCAACGGATTTGTTGCAGGTGCTTTGAGCCTGCGCAAGAAGAACATCGGTAGAAATTTCAGTCTTTCCGGCAGTCTTGAAAATTGCATTCCACGGGGCACCCAGTCCATAAAGCGGTCGGCTTTTCTCTTCCGCGGTCATGCCGGCAGCAAAAGCCCGCAGCGCTGAACCGGCGAAAACGGCCTGGACGATTTCTTTTCTACACCCTTCCAGATTGCCGGGCTTGAAGCATGCAGAATCAGCCTTGAGCTTCTTAGCGGCATCGTTCATTCCATCTGGCGTGGAGATAGAACGGATCTGTTTGTCTTTGCCCGTGGCGATCTGTACTGTGGCTCCTCCAATCTCAACGATTGTGTGTGCATTTGAACTCAGTCTTTCACGCACGGAAAGCCAGGCTAATCGACCTTCTTCATCACCTGTGATTACGCGCATTACAGCGGGATAGGACTGGGCCAGGAAAACCGTACCGGTTTGTTGCAGAACTGCTTGCTGCGCTGGAACTGAAACGCGACGGAATCCTCCCGTTCCAAGGAGCGCCGCTCCTGTAATACGTTTGCGCGAGGATTCGTCTAGCATTGCAAGGCCGCGCCGAACCACCTGTTCAGCGCCAGCAGGTCCGAGATCAGCCAGGCCGTTGTCAGCCTTAATGTCCTTGCATCCAAATTCAGAGTCGCTCGCACGGCAGCGATCCGTTCGACTTACAGTGAAGAGACAAACGCGTGTACCTGATGAACCAGCGTCAAAGATCATATGTAAAGGTAGGGTATTGTCGATTTTGCGCGCGGCGCAGGTCAGCAAGGGCAGGATAAGGAAAAGGCACAGAGCGAAGGTAGTGAGGCCACGGCAAATACGCATGGGCCAAATGTGAAGTGACGAATCGATGGGACAAGAACAAACCAATGGGTTGACACCCTTCCAGGTGTAGTCCAATTAGAAACGGACAGCCCAACGGGCCTGGAATGATTGTGCGCGTGAAGATTGTAATAGCTTCTGTTCTGGTGTTCATTGGAATGAATTTCATTCTCCTGCTGGCCTTGCCCGCGTCCAATGTGTATCTGGATACTGATTTGTTCGTATGGGCAGAGAAGAAGCGGTCGTTTGAATCCAATGCACTTCAAATAGATACTCTCATCATCGGCGATAGCCAGGCAATGAGTGGGATTTTGCCAGAAGCCCTGGCGCGACATGGCATCGTTGCTTACAACCTGGCTGTTCCATCGCAACAGCCGGAAGGAATGGAATACACGGCGCGTGAAATCGAGCAACGGTATCCGGCTGTTCGTAGTGTCGTTGTGAACATTAGCCCATTCACTCTTTTCAAGAGTGAGGTCTGGCCTGCGTTCCTCAACTACTACAAGGAAACATACGATCCAGGACTAATCGACGTTTCACCGACACGGGTTCCGTTGTCCGGAAAAAACGCCGGTGACATGATCTACCGGGGCTTGCACGTACTCCCAATTTTCAAATTTCGGGACCGCCTGGCACCGTTGATCGCCCACGCCACACCGTTCGAGTTCGCCGCAGAGAGGGCGCGCCGGAATCGCGAAGTTGGCAACGTATTGGATTCACAGAAGGGTTACTGGGTCTGGCAGAGCAAAGATTCTTTCAAATGCAATGCGACAATTGAAAGTGTCCCTCCGCTGGCTTCGCTTAAGTATCCAGAAAGGCCGGAATCCGTTCCAGGCTACGAACGTCTCATTTTGAATTTTAAACAGCAAAGCATCAAGGTAACCCTGGTATTTATTCCGCTTTCAGACGTATGGGCTGGATTGGCCGCTCCGGGCACTGAGGGTCGAGTGCATCAGGCTATGCAACGTTTGGAAACACTCGGAGCGCGAATTGTTCCAATGCCCGCGCGTTCAGAATATTCGGGTCTGTTTCATGACTGGACGCATTTGAACTATTGCGGCGCAAAAAAATATAGCGACTGGCTTGCGGGACAATTGGTCGACCAGGCCAGATAGTCAGATGCCTGAAACTAGATAATTGTAGAGATGCAGCAAAGCCATGCGTCCGGAGTACTCACGGATTCGTTCGCGATCAAATGGCATGAACCATTTTACTGCCTGGGCTTCGCGACCGCGTTGCATAGCCGCGCAGTAGACTGTGCCCACCGGCTTATCCTTTGTCCCACCATCTGGCCCGGCGATTCCTGTGATTGAAAGTGAAATATCGGCACCCAACGCATTCAGGGCACCATTTGCCATTGCAATTGCGCTTTCTTCGCTCACCGCGCCATGCGCTGCCAGTAAATCGTCTGTCACACCGAGTAATTTGGTCTTTGCCTGATTTGCATAGACAACGCAAGAGCCCTGAAAGTACTGCGAGGAGCCGGGGCGGTCTGTAATGATCCTTGCAATGAGGCCTCCCGTGCACGATTCAGCGAGGCCCAGTTTGAATTGACGTTCAATGCAAAGATCGTGCAGTTTTTCTTCCACCGGTTTATCCAGTTTGATGCCGGGATACGCCTGGGTTGCAAGAGCATTAATCTTCTCAAGCAGTGCTTTGTCAGAAGACTCAAAGAACAGCTTGATGAAACCAGCCTGAGCTGTAACACCCCAGCGAAAATCGGATGGCAGGTCCGTTACCAGTCCGGCCTGTGTATCATCGCCAAATAACGTTGCCTGAACCTGGCTCTCGCCAACACCATAAATTAGAAATACAAGCCTAGAACGATCGTGTGCTATGAAACGACGCTTGATCTCCGGGAACAGTTCGTTCTCAAACATGGCCTTCATTTCCGAAGGGACGCCAGGCATAGCAGCAACGAGCAAAGTGTTGGTGCCCTCCACCATGGTAATCATTCCAGGTGCCATTCCTTTTTCGTTTCTCAGTACATGACAGTCTTCGAGGACACGCGCCTGTCTGCGTGCTGATTCCAGCTTGATTCTCGCGGAGCGTTTTGCTGCGATTTCGAGCTTTCGCATTGCATATTCGTCTTCGGTGATGTTTTTCCCTGTGAAGCGAGCAAGTACATCCACGGTGAAATCGTCAGCCGTTGGTCCAAGTCCGCCCGTCATGATGATTCCCTGCGCATCAGGCAGGGCCTTGATTCGATTTAGTTCTGAGAGGATTGCTTCCGGGTCATCCGGTAAGAGAGTGATTGCCGCAACTTCAAGCCCCGCTTCTGACAGCGCGCGAGCGATATCCGGACCGTTTGTATCGCGCGATCTGCCGCTCGATAGTTCTGTGCCCGTTGAAAAAATGTAGAATGCCATGAAAGGAGCGGGCCCGAAGGCCCGCATTGGTGTTAGAGATTGATGTCGTAAGAAACGCCCATGAAAATGAAACCCTTGGTCTGCTTTTCCTTTGCTTCCCAGAAAAGTTTATCCGTGATAATTTCTTCAAGGGTCGCATTGATTGCGTTTGTTCCGGCAACAAGTACGATTGGGATATTGAAGTATCCTTTGTATTTGGATTGAGTTGTTTCCTGGCGGACTCCAGCCATTACATGAAGGTCTGCTGTAACATCATATTGCGCACCGATCATCCAGCGGTTCATGTCAACCGTGTAGCCAGCAGTAGCATTGTCCAGGCGAAGGAATGGAGTGTTTGCGGCTGCGCCGAGCACTGTCCGCTTATCCGTCATTCTACCCGCTACATGACCTATTCCCGGTGCAGTCGTCACGTACTCAGTCATGAGCGAAATCTGAGGTGTTACGTAGTACTGAAGACCAAGGCCCACGTAGGTCCCTTTTGCGTTTGCTTCAAACGGACTATCCAGGCTTTTTGAGATTGTTCCACTTCCCAGGGTCAATTCATTGTAGTTGAATTCCTGGAAATGCCATCTGGCTCCAAATTTTGGCGTAACAAAAAGTGTTTTGTCAATGATTGGCAGTTGATAACCGGCATCCAGATCCCAATCAGAGACTTTGAAATCATCAAGCGAAACGATTGAAACGGCCAGCGATGGATTGTTGGTTATGCCATTGAACTTGTAGTCTGGCTGATAGCGGCTGTAGTTTCCGGAAATGATCAAAGTTCCCGGGCCGATTCCATCTTTCATGTACTGGGCGCCCAGTGGATAGATTGTGTAAGTGTCTTTGTCCACCCATTCCAGGTCCAGACGGCCAAAGCTTGTACCTGTCAGCAGGTCATCTTTGAAGAATCGCGGTTCGAGTTCCGGATCCAGTTGTCCTGGCCAGAACCCAAGATTCAGGCGAACCTTGTCTGCAAAGACTGGCGTTGCAACAAATGTGCAAACCAACAGTAGAATTATTTTACGTAGCATGATCCCTCCGAAGAGTTTCTTGTTATTGTGTCTTCGTTAATTAGTATGACCCAGGTTTCCTCCGTCCTCGCCTTTTTCCATCACAAAACCGTTTTGGTGCCGTCGCATTTCCGGTGACCCGGGTTTTTTGAATTCGACAGTCGCGTACATGTTATCATCCTGGGACCATGTCCGCTCCGCAGACTCCTCTGGCGCGTTGTGCTCTTCGTTCACTGTTACCTATCGTTGCTTACCTGATTTGCGTGACTCATGTCCAGGGTCAGACGCCTGCACAGGACTGGCTTGCAGACCTGGATCGTTCGCTGAATGCACCTTCGGGTCTCATGACCGGGCGACTAACGGTCGTTTCCAAAAGCGGCCGGTCTTTGATCTGGGATTTCAATACCTACAAGAAAGGAACGGACATCCTGTACCTCTTCTCGAGCCGCAGCCGGGATCTGGAACTTAAGCTCCTTTACAAACGAGCGGGCGAGATCTGTTGGATTTGGGACCGCCTGCGCGCTTCTCTGTTCAAGAAACGTGATCTGGAAAAGTTTGAATCAATTCTGGGCAGTGGCTTTGCATACGCGGATCTCTCCGGACTTTCGTATGAAAGCGGGTACGATCCAATCTCGCTGAAGCCGGGACAGGGAACCGTGATACTGAAGATAAAACCAGTCAGCGAATCCGGTTACACTGAAATCGTAGTGCAGATGGACGCGGTCAAAAAGCGACCCATTCGCATGGATTTTCACGGCAAGGATAAGGTTCTTGTAAAGACTCTGAAGCTCGGTTATGACCTTCCACTCTACAATCCGCGACAACGCAAGAAAGAGTATCTGATCTCTCCGGTACTCCTGGACGTCCTTGATCTAGAAACAGGCCGGATCTCGCGGATTGAATTTTTTAGCTTTGACCCGAGCGTCAGTCCAGACGATTCGCTTTTTAATCCGGATTTTCTCAATCGATGATACTCGAAGACACTCTCAAACTCTTGCTTGGTGGAATTGGTCGGAGCGAAGAATACGAATTCTATCTGAATCGTTTTCGCGCTTTCGATTCTCCCTGCTTTTGTTTCCTGATCCCGGATCTTGAGACCATCGGATCGGCGCGTGCGTCGATTCTGGCAAATCTCGAATTCTTGATGAAGCTGGAATTGTACCCGGGGATTCTGTTTTCTGGTGTAGCTGCGTCGCATAGCCTGACGCGCGACTTTATTTCCCAGGCGAATGATATCATTCGTCCAATTCAGCTAGAGACAAACCAGGTGCAATCGACTGCAACGAAACTGGCAGCCGAATCACGCGCCGCGCATCGTATTCCAGCATTCCTCACACCGGAGCTACTGCTCGATCGCTCCATACTGAGCTTATCGTCCATTGCCCAGCGGTTTCATTTGCTTCGTCTTGCCGGACCCATCCATAATGGAAAGATACCCGTTCCGTACGCAGATTCGCAAAGTTTGCCACAAGGTGTGGCAATGGAGGATCGGGCTCTGACGCAAATGGCAGAAGCGGTTGTGGGCGAGGCTGGGGGCCTGGAGCGCCTGCACATATCGCTCTGCACGCCGCATCAGCTGCTGCATGAAATATTCACCGTCAAAGGGTCAGGGACCATCTTTCGCCCCATGTCTTCCATTTTACATCTCAAATCGCGCAACGATATGGACGAAGCCCGCCTCATCCATCTACTTGAAACAAGCTTTCGCAAAAAGCTCAGGAGTAAGAACTTCCTCTCTGATGTAACGGACGTCTATCTGGAGTCGAACTACAAAGGCGCAGTCCTGTTTGAAGCGGTTCCCTGCGGCAATTATTTGTCCAAGTTTGCCGTCAGTACGCAGGCCCGGGGCGATGGTGTTGCGCAGGATCTCTGGGATGCGCTTTCCCGGAGCCAATCGTCGTTCTTCTGGCGCGCCCGTCGAGGTAACTCCATTGAGAAATGGTACACCCGACTGGCAGACGGTTTTCAACGTAGCGGCAAATGGATGATCTTCTGGAAGAACGTCGAAGCGTCGCGAGTGCCTGACGTTATTCGGTATTGCGAAAGCAGGGCTGAGGATTTTGATGATGTCGTTTAGAGGATCTGCATTCAGCGCCAGACTGGCTCTGGTAATTTCAATCATGCTCGGTGTTGGAGAGCTGGGCGCTGTCCCTGCAGTCTGGGATTTGAGTGCACTGGATTCCTTTGCGCCTGCCGTTATGCGCAAGCGAGAAATTGGAGGGTTGCAGGTTTGCATTTCGGACCGGACTCGGTCCGAATGTTTTGTTTACGGCGTTCGCGATACGGACCGCAACCCCGTCACAGTACAGACCTATTTCATGGCCGCTGGCCTGATGCAACCGATTACCGCTTTGAGCGCGCTTGATGTGGCACAAAAATCAGGCAAAAGGCTAAGCGACGTTGTATTTGAGTCCAATGGCGCACAGGTTACTCTCGAACAACTTCTAACGCAAACATCGGGCTTTGCGGTGGCCCGGGCCTCCTTTGTCGCAGGCAGCAAGCTGCCGGATATCGTCCCGCTAATTGAATCAACTCCTGGAAAGGCATACCTCGCAACAGCCGGCAACTATGCTGTACTTTCCCAGCGAATAGTTGATTGGGGTGGCCAGGATTTCACAAAGGCCGTTTCCAATCACGCAAGAGCCAGCGGACTGGAGCTGGTCGCAAAACAGGAAGGCTACTTTTTGTTTAGTCCGGGTACTTCCGTCGAGGAGCGGGCGCAGGGGGTGGCAGCTCCTGGTTCTAAGGTTTTCATGATTGAACTTCCAGAAACAGCTGTGCCTGGCTGGGATGGGCTCTGGACTACGGCGAAGGGCTATGCAACGTATTTAAGATCTATCTCCTCTTTGCGAGGCAAGGAACTATTCAAGCCGCTCTTTCAGTATCATCCTGATCTTGGTGGCTCTGTGCCCGGTTTTCATCTCATGAAGGACCGCTGTGGTTTTCAAGTCCTCCGGGTTGAAGGTCAGCGCGGTGGGTTCTTTTCGTTTGCGACTCTATTTGAGGATGGAAGGTCGATTGTAGTGCTTGGGAATGCTCCTCATCCGGAAGCGGGCAGGGAACTGTACCAATTCATCCGCCAGTTCGTCTGGAAAGAGACCTGCGAAGTTCAAACCACGCTTTCGCCCGACGATGGTCTCGAGGGATTCTATCGTGCGAGGCAGCGGCTTCCATCAGGTCTGGGCTGGCTGGGTTTCTTGCAGGATATCAAGATTCAGAAAGGTGAACAGGGTCTCGAACTCCTTGGAATGTTTGAAGGGAAGAGCGCTGTTCATTGGATTCCAATTTCACAGGACCTGTACGTTGCCCGTGGCTCCGCGGCTATGGATGGTTGGACAATCCGAGTTGAAAGAAACGCAGACGGAACGCCCTCGGGATTTGCCAGCGATCTGGCATCGTACAAGAAGATTCCGGCAATCCTTTCCGTGCGTGCAATGCCTGTCTTGCTTGCCTTTGCTCTCTTTATTATGCTTGCAGCATTGCTTGTATTTTTGTCACTGAAAAAGAAACGGAGTCAAAATGGCTGATAAGAAAAACGTCGTAATTGTTGGTGGTGGTTTTGCCGGAATCAATGCAGCGCGCGATCTCTCCGGCGCAAAGAACGTTCATGTAACACTCGTGGATCGTCGCAACCATCATCTGTTTCAACCGCTCCTCTATCAGGTTGCCATGGCGGCGCTCTCTCCCGCTGAGATTGCCGCACCCATTCGGACGGTCGTGCGCCATTCGGAAAACGTGGACGTGCTATTCGGGAACGTTACGGGTGTGGACCTGGCAAATAAGAAAATCAAGGTAGATTTTGGTGAGCTTCCTTACGACTATCTAATCCTGGCCTGTGGTTCAACGCACAGTTACTTTGGCCACGATGAATGGGAAGAAAATGCGCCGGGTTTGAAATCCCTGGAAGAAGCCCTCGAAATTCGCCGCCGCGTTTTGACCGCCTTTGAACTTGCAGAGCGTGAGCATGATCCTAAAGTCCAGGAAGAACTCCTAACGTTTGTAATCGTTGGCGGGGGGCCCACAGGTGTGGAACTGGCCGGTGCCCTTGCAGAAATCAGTCACTACACAATGGGTCACGATTTTCGAAATATCGACCCGAGACGGACTCGCGTGTATCTGATCGAAGGTGGCCCGCGCGTTTTGCCGCCGTTTGATCCTTCCCTTTCTGCGTATGCGCAGAAGGCGCTTGAGAAGCTCGATGTGATTGTGAAAACCAACAGTATTGTGACGAATGTAAGTGCAGCGGGAGTCGTAGTTGGTAACGAGACCATCCGCGCGCGCACCGTCCTCTGGGCCGCTGGCGTGCAACCGTCAGAGCTCAACAAGTCGCTGGGAGTTGCGCTCGATAAGGGTGGTCGTGTCATTGTAGAACGCGATTGCAGTCTGGCAGCACACCCCGAAGTATTTGTTCTTGGTGACCAGGCAGCCTTCGAAGCTGGAGCTGGGAAATATTTGCCTGGTGTTGCAACAGTTGCAATCCAGCAAGGCCACTTCGTCGCAAAGCAAATCAAGAATGAGATGAAGGGAAAATCCAGGAAACATTTTGAGTTCTGGGACAAGGGAAGTATGGCAACCATTGGGCGAGCCCTCGCCGTGCTCCAAACCAATCGTCTCAAGATGTCCGGTTTCTTTGCCTGGATGGGTTGGCTGCTTGTGCACATCTATTACTTGATTGGATTTGAGAACCGTACGGTTGTACTGTTTCAGTGGGCGTACAACTATTTAACAATGGGGCGCGGCGCCCGCATCATCACGAACCGACACTGGCAGAGCCATGCGCAGCCGCGCAAAACTGACCCGTAATGCGGGCGTACGTCAAGCTTGTTCTAACGGCTCTCCTCTGGGCGGGGGCATTCTTTGCGGCAGGACGATCACTCGTCAGCGGACCACCTATCCTTGTCGCTTTCCTGCGTTTCTCAATTGCCGGGGCCATACTGGTGGCCCTTGTTTTCGCCACCGGGAAATCACATGAACTACTGGCTCGCGAGAACTGGTTATCGTATCTGATTCTGGGAATTCTTGGAATATTTCTCTATAACATGTTCTTCTTTACCGGTCTTAAGATTACGTCGGCAGTAAGCGGTTCGCTAATCATTGGTGCAAATCCAGGAATTACTGCTTTGCTGGGCCGAACGTTTCGCGGCGAGCGTCTGGGTTTCAAACGCTGGCTTGGCATATTCATCTCATTCTCCGGCGTGCTGCTTGTAATCGTTAGAGGATCGCTCGATGTTTTACTCCATCTGGATTTTAACCGTGGTGATCTGCTGATCCTGTGTGCAGCAAGCAGTTGGGCTGTTTACTCCTTTCTGGGGAAGGACGTTATGCGGCGAATCTCGCCGTTGGCTGCCACTGCCGGACCTTGTGTGCCGGGCGTAATCTTGCTTGCGCCGTTCGCTTTCTGGCAAACCAATGATCTGATCTGGGCGCATGATCCCATGCTTTGGGTTTCTATACTCTACATGGCGCTTCTGGCATCCGTGGTTGCATATTTGTGGTGGTATGAGGGCGTTAACGCCATCGGATCGTCGAGAGCTGCCATATTTGTAAATCTGGTTCCTGTATTTGTTATGACCCTTTCAATTTTTCAGGGTCATTGGCCCAATACGGCTCAGGCGGCCGGAGCACTCCTGGTCCTGGCCGGGGTCTATCTGACCAGCTCCAGAACCGTCACTCCTCAGGAACCAGTCCAGGCTGCTTAGCCAGGGGACGGCGGAGAAAGTCTGTTTTTTCCGTGGCCGGGAAGGATTTCCCAACGCCTTCCGCTAAATTTTCCGGATAGCCTCCCTGGCCAATTCCAGAAAACTGACAAAAAGAACCCTTCATTAGTATGGAAATTAGAAACATAACAATTATCGCCCATGTTGATCATGGCAAAACTACCCTTGTTGACCGGATGCTGACAGCGGCCGGTGCGCTCAGCTCAAAGGAGCAGGGTGACAGAGTGATGGACTCAATGGATCTTGAGCGCGAGCGCGGGATCACCATTCGCGCAAAGAACGCATCCATTCAATACAAAGGCACGCAGATTAATATCATCGATACTCCGGGTCACGCGGATTTTGGCGGGGAAGTCGAACGTGTTCTTTCCATGGCGGATTGCAGTCTGATCCTGGTCGATGCTTTCGAAGGGCCAATGCCGCAGACTCGCTTTGTTCTCGCTAAAAGCCTGGCGCTTGGGCATAGACCCATCTTAGTTATTAACAAGATCGATCGTGAGTTCGCGGATCCAGACAAAAGCGTAAACCAGGTGTTCGATTTGTTTGACGATCTTGGCGCAACCAGCGAGCAGATGGATTTCCCAATCATCTACGGATCTGCAAAACAGGGTTTTGCTTCGCGTGAACTTGCGCGCGCCGGCAAAGAAGACAAGGATCTTCTTCCACTTCTTGATCTCATCCTGGAGCACGTTCCAAAGGCCAGTGGTGATCCGGACGGGCATCTGCAATTTCAGATCATGAACCTGGACTATGATGACTACCTGGGTCGACTCTGCATTGGTCGAGTTTTCAACGGTCGCGTAAAGAAGAATGCTATGGTCAGTCTCATTCGCGATGGCAAAGAAACCATGCATCGTGTATCCAAAGTTTTCGGATATCAGGGTATGAAACGCGCGGAGCGTGAAGAAGCCGTAGCTGGAGACATTATTGCTCTCACTGGTATCGCTGATCCTGCTATTGGTGACACGTTATGCGACGAAGGTTTTCCCATGCCACGACCTCCAATTGTTGTGGATGAGCCTACCGTTTCCATGTTCTTCTCTGTGAACGATTCTCCTTTTGCAGGAAAAGAGGGTCAGTACGTTACTACTCGTCAGCTCCGGGATCGCCTGATCCGCGAGAAACTCACAAACGTGGCACTTCGTGTGATTGAAGATCCAGAAAGACCGGATCGCTTCCAGGTGCAGGGGCGTGGAGATCTTCATCTCTCCATCCTCGTTGAGACCATGCGACGTGAAGGATACGAGCTTCAAGTTTCAAGACCGGAAGTTATCTTGCGGCAGGAAAACGATCAAAAGCTTGAGCCGTTTGAAATTGTCATCATTGATGTTCCTGAAGAATTCAGTGGAACAATCATCAACGAATTGAACCGCCGTAAGGGCACAATGCAGGGCATGGAGACGTCCGCTCATGGCACGTCTCGCCTTGAGTTTTTGGTTCCAACCCGCGGCCTGATTGGTTTCAGAAGCTTTCTGATCACGGAAAGCCGTGGAACGGCAGCGCAAAACTCGCGCTTCCTTGAGTATGCGCCATACGCTGGCCCAATTCCTGGACGCAAGAACGGTGCGCTGGTTTCAATGGAAGCCGGTACCACGGTAGCCTTTGCGCTCTGGAATATTCAGGAACGCGGAACTCTCTTTGTTGATCCCGGTGTTTCCGTGTATGGTGGCATGATTCTGGGAGAATCTTCCCGGGAAAATGACCTGGATGTGAATCCCTGCAAAGAGAAGAAGCTTACAAACATGCGCACCACCGCTTCTGATGAAGCTGTCAGGCTCATTCCACCACGTAAGCCGTCGCTGGAACAGGCGCTGGAATTTATTGACGATGACGAACTTGTGGAAGTGACACCTAAGAACATTCGCCTTCGCAAAAAGATTCTGGATCCGAATGAGCGTAAGCGACACAGTCGGCTGGCAGCAGCTTCCACCTGATTCCGTTCTAGTTGAAAGTGCAACAGGGCCGCGCCTTTTTCGCGATCCTGACCGCATCATTGTCGCGAGGTCACTTGCGGAAATTCCTGGCGCCCTGCGTGACCTCGATGGGGCGGCAGCCGACGGCTTCCATACTGCCGGCTTCTTTTCTTACGACGATGGGCGTGATCTATTTGAACGCCCCATACCCCTCCTGTGGTTTGGCTGTTACAAATCCTGGGTCCCATTTACCTATTCAGCCTTCAAGGAGTCCTTCTCTTTGCGGAGGCTTGAAACACTTGAGGACGAGAGGCGAGCTCGATCAGCATTTCTTGAAGCAACCGAATCCATTCGATCCGGAATCCAATCCGGACTCTACTACCAGGTCAATTATACACAACGGGAACGATTTGAGTTTGAGGGAAGCCCGTTTGCACTATTCAGACGGTTACGAGAACTTCAAAAGGGGCGTTACTCGGCTTTTGTTTCCACCGAACGGGTCCAGCTGCTGTCGCTCTCTCCAGAATTGTTTTTTTCCATAGAACCGGAGGGTCCGGACACGCTTCAAGAGCTGAAGTCGCGAGTGATCCGGGCACATCCCATGAAGGGAACGGCCGGTCGGGACTTTGACCCTGCAGCGCTTGCTGGCGACGAGAAGTCAAGGGCTGAGAATTTCATGATCGTGGATCTAATGCGAAACGACATTGGTCGCATCGCAAAGATTGGAACCGTTGCCGTTGAAGCACTGGCGAAAGTGGAGCAGCTGAGTACGGTCCAACAAATGATCTCAATTGTTCGCGGAGAATTGGATGGCTCGGGGGGCTTTTCACGGTTGTACGAATCGCTTTTTCCTCCAGGTTCAGTGACAGGAGCACCCAAGCTCGCCGCAACGCGCACAATCGAGAAGCTTGAGCCGTCGCGCGGAGTATACACGGGCGCGATCGGGTACGCTGAGCCAGGGCTCCGAAAGGCAGCGTTTAACGTGGCGATCCGCACCTTGCAAATCCAGGACCAAAGGGCCATTTATGGCAGCGGGTGCGGAATCGTCTGGGATTCAAAGCCTGAGCTTGAATGGAACGAGTACCTGCTCAAGAAGGCATTCCTTCGTCCGGCGGAAGAAGACTTTCATCTCATTGAAACCATGCGACTCGATAAAGGCAGAATCGAGCTACTCAGCAGTCATCTGGAGAGATTAAAGAGATCTGCCCGCGAATTCGCAATGGAGCTCCCTGAACGCGCGATCCTGGAAGCGGTTCAGATCCATGTTGAACAGGCGCGGGAGCGCATTAGAAAACAGAGCAAAGATCCTTCGATTTCTGCGCCCGCGCTGCGGGTTCGACTGGCCTTGTATCAACATGGACGATTCGAGGTTCAAGTTCAAGCGGCCCCGGAGGATTCTGGAAAGGGCGTTCGTCTCCTTATTTCACCTGAATCGATTGATTCGCAGGATGTGTTTCGCAGACACAAATCAAGTCAGCGACAATCGTATGACGCGGAGCTCCGCCGTGCTCGAGAACTGGGCTTTGACGATGTACTATTTCGCAACGAAAAGGGTGAGTTCGTGGAAACCGCAATTGGGAATATTCTGATCCTGGTCGATGGCGTTTACTATTCGCCTCCTGTCGAATCTGGTGCATTGCCAGGCGTTTTCCTTGAGAGCCTGGGTAAGAAGAACCAACTGAAACGCAGAGCGATTGGCAGAGCCGAGTTGGAAAGCGGGTTTGTTTGCAACGCATTCCGCGGACTCAGGCCCATTGCGGCAATCAGTGAATAAAGCTGGACAGGACGTCATATCTTCCGGTAGCTAAGATCATGGCCGCGCGAAAACTAAAAGTCAAGCTTGCAAAAAAGCAATCACGCAAGCTTGTCCAGCTCAAACCACCACGGGTGATTGCATCGCCCAAAGTCTACACGCGCAAGGTAAAGCATAAGAAGGCGGAGACTTGAACAGACGCCGCACGCGTATTGTATTCGGGTTTCTCGCAATTTGGTTTCTGCTGCATACCGTTTACATCCTGTTTGACGGATTCAGTGATCGCGTTGAGAGGACTGACGCGGCACTGGTTTTCGGAAACAAAGTGGAAGAAAGCGGAATTCCATCCGAGCGTCTGGAGCGGCGCCTCCTTCGTTCCCTGGATCTCTATCAGCAAGGATTGGTTTCATGGATTGTAGTTAGCGGGGGAGTAGGCAGTGAAGGGCATGATGAAGCCCTGGTCATGCGAAACTGGCTAATAGGTAGGGGTGTTCCACAGCAATCGATCATCCAGGACAGCCTGGGAAAAGACTCAATGGCATCAGCTGTGCGTTACGCCGAGCTGGCCTCATCTCGAAACTGGATGCCGCCCGTCGTAGTTACTGACTACTTTCATATCACCCGCGCAAAACTTGCACTCCGCAAGGCAGGCATTGGCGGAGCTCTATCCGCGCACGCACCACTCAAACCGCACATCAAGGAATTCTACTACATCCCCCGTGAGTTCTTTGCTTTCTACTATTATCTTTTGAGGTACTGACTGCAAGGGCGGCAGGCCGCCGCATTGGAGTCTTACTTCGCGAACTTCTTCTGGAATTCGTCTTTGGTCAGTATTTGAAATACGTGATTCAGTTGGGACATCTTGAACATCTTGTAAATGGCGTCCGAAAGGCCAAAGATATAGACGGGGTGGTTGCTCTTTGCTGCCTGTACCTTCAAGCGCAGGAGTTCTCCAATACCGGAGGAGTCAATGTAGCCGAGTTCTGTGGCATCAATGCAAGTGCCGGCTGAGGTCAAATCTACCTGGTCCTTGAGCAGATTTTGAAAGTCTTCCCGATTCTCAATGGTGAACCGGCCGGAGATTTCAATCACTTTGATCTTATAACTATCGTTAACGTGAAAAGATGCCACGCCCGACTCAGCACGATGGCCAGGCATCTGTCAAACATTTTTAGGTTTGCGTTCCCCAGGGCCTGGAAACTCTCTACAGCATGTCGGAATCGCCCGGAGCCGAAACTCGAAACCATATCCGTCTGCAATTTCCTTCGCAACCGCGATACGTGGCGACGGTGCGAGATACCGTCTACCGCTTCTGTCTCCAGCATGGGTTTACCCGGACGGCTGCCTTTGATCTCAAGATCGTTACAGGCGAAGCGCTTACCAATATTATCCAACACGTATACAACAACCGGGCCGATAAGCCCATCTTCCTGGAAATGTTGTTCTACAACGAATTCGCGGAGATCCGTTTTCGTGATCTGGGGCCCAAAATTCCTATCGCAAAGAATTTAAAGAAAGACCTGAGCGACTACAGAGAAACAGGACTCGGTCTGTACTTGATAGAACAGCTCACGGATTTTCATTTCTTTGATCAATCTGCGACCGTAGGCACAACCCTCGTTGTAAAGAAGAAGATCGGCTAATGTTCGTTCTTCGTGATTCAAAGGCCAGAAATCCCTGGTTGAATCTGGCAATTGATGAAGCCATTTGTCAGTACTTTGGGCGCAGCGAGTTTCCCGGGTTGGTGCGATTGTGGTTGGGCGCTCCCGCAATTTGTCTGGGCCGCACTGACGATGTTCACAAAAATACGCCCCCAGAATTAACTTCAGATGCAACAGCACGAAAGTTGCTCTGGAAAAATCGCGTGAACCTGATGCGCCGCGCATCGGGAGGCGGAACGGTTCTGCACGGACCGGGCAACTGGAACTACAGCATTTTTCTTTCCCTGGAAAAATTTCCCCAGGTGTATCCTGTAAAGCAATCGTATGAAGTATTTCTGGGTATGGTGACCCGCGCGCTTAAAAGTCAGGCTACGGTGCAGCAAGCGGGTCAGTCAGATCTGGTTATCGGTATGGGTGATGCGACAAAGAAGATATCAGGCAATTCGCAATTCCGTAAGTTTGGAATCTGTGCACATCATGGCACTCTGTTGGCCGACCCCGGACTGATTGATTCTATTGCGCGTTTGTTGCCGCATCCGCCAAAGGAACCCGATTACAGAAGCCGCCGGACGCACAGCGAGTTTTTGGGCAGCCTGCCTGTCGATTTTTCCATTGAACGATTCTTTGATTCGCTGACGGAGCAAGTGGCAACCTTTGTAGATCAACCGGCAAGATCCCTGGGGAAGGTAGATACAAAAAACATCTTTCAATTGGCAGCAAAGCTTACCAAAAAAATCTATACCAAACGCAGCTGGATCCTTGAAGGCCGCACTGAATAAACGAATGATGGTGTAACATGCTCGGACAATTTCTGAAACAATCTGACCCTGAAGCCTACGCAATTCTGGCAAGAGAAGATGAACGCCAGGACCACTCGCTAGAAATGATTGCCTCCGAGAACTTTGTTTCACGCAGCGTACTCGAAGCGTATAGTTCTACGCTCACCAATAAATACGCTGAAGGATATCCGGGTAAGCGCTATTACAATGGCTGCGAGCATGCAGATGAAATCGAAACCATAGCCATTGAACGTGCTAAGAAGCTATTCAACGCGGGATTTGCAAATGTTCAGCCACATTCTGGCGCGCAAGCAAACCTGGCTGTCTTCTTTGGATTTATGAATCCCGGAGATACGTTTCTGGGAATGGATCTCGCGCATGGTGGGCATCTTACGCACGGGTCAAAGGTAAACTTTTCAGGCAGGCTATACAACGTAGCTTCTTACGGTGTTGATGAAAAGAAACATCTGATTGACTTTGACATGGTCCGCAGAGTAGCAAAAGAGAAGAAACCAAAGATGATCATCGCCGGATTCTCTGCGTATCCACGAGTTCTTGACTTTGCAAAATTCCGTGAAATCGCGGATGAAGTTGGCGCAATTTTGATGACGGATGTGGCGCATATTGCGGGGTTAATTGTTGCTGGAGAACACCCGTCTCCCATGGGCATTGCAGACGTAGTAACCACAACCACCCACAAAACATTGCGCGGGCCGCGTGGCGGTTTGATTCTCACCAATTCAGAAGAGCATGCAAAGCTGATGAATTCACGCGTCTTTCCCGGTGTGCAGGGTGGTCCATTGATGCATGTGATCGCGGCAAAAGCAGTAGCGTTTGGCGAGGCACTGAAACCTGAATTTAAGGATTATATCAAGAAAGTTAAAGAGAATGCAAAGACTCTGGCGGAGACTTTCATGAGTCGCGGATTCACCGTTGTGTCGGGTGGAACTGACAACCATTTGATTCTGTTGAACGTCGGTGCAAACGGCGTTACCGGAGCCGTTGCGGCTGACTCCTTGCATGAGGCAGGCATTACTGCTAACAAGAACGGAATTCCATTTGATCCCCATCCACCGGCAGTTACGAGCGGGGTTCGGTTTGGAAGCCCTGCATTGACCACGCGTGGTTTTGGTAAGGACGAATTTGTAAAAGTAGGAAATCTCATTTGCGATTTGCTCTCAGATATCGAGAGCTCGGCAACTCGCGAGAAAGTCAAGGCCGGTGTCGCGGAGCTTGCGAAAGCATTTCCAATGGATCGCTTTCGGCTCGTTTAGAAAAGCCGGGTATTGAGTCCAGCAGCACTTTTTGGTGCTGCTGGTTGTCTCTTAAATCACTCTTGTTAACGTCACTTTGCTGAGGGTCCCCTAACCGAGGGACTACTCCTTTTCGCTAACGTTCTATTTTTTGTATTTTTTGTCGCAAAAACTCCGAAGACTATTCATTGTAGGCTTTGGGGAATTGCTATGCATAACGTTAGCGGATTCAAGTCGGTTTCAGGGTTCATTTTCTTCATCACTCTTGCGGTAAGCCTGGCTAACGGAGGCTGTTTTCCAGCTGTTTCGGGGGCGCCTCAGAATATCGACGCATCTGCAGCGGCAATTATCCTGGGACAGTCCGTGCGCTCGGGTTCCGCAACAGCTGGTGCGACCAGCAAGAAGATGTTCATAACAGCCAACCCCTACCAGCCCACCGTTGGGTTTTTTGGTCCCTCCGGCGTTAACTCTGCAGACACTCGCTGTTCGGACGAGGCTGGAGTATTCGGCTATGTGGGCACCTATAAGGCGCTGATAGTGGATGGAACCAATCGAATCGCCTGTACCACATCCAATTGCGCCGGAGGCAGTGGGGAACATGTGGATTGGGTGCTTGCGCCAAACATGCAGTACACAAGACCAGATGGAACGCCAATTCACACCACAAACGGATTGGGCATCTTCACCACAAATTTGACGAACACCATTGGGGCTGCGGCCTCCTACTGGACCGGGATCGCCGGCACCGGTGCCTGGAACTGGGTTTCTGGGACAGCTGCGGAAACCTGTCAGGGATGGTTCAACGGAACGGCGGGAGCGAATGGAACGTACGGGGTTTCCACCTGGCTGGACGAAAGGGCCATTTCCATTGTGGCCATGCAAGCTTGTAATGTTCCAAATCGACTGCTGTGCGTTGAACAGTAGTCAGCAGTGTCCAGCCATTGGAGAATGCCGCAGCCGGAAGGCTGCGGCGGAGAGATCACTTACAGCCGCCGGATTTCCCGTCTTCTGAAATGAAGCATGTTTTTCCTGCTTCACATGCGTTCTGCGCCTGCCATTTGTAGGTGGTAAAAGAAGAGCAGAACATCACCTTGTTGTCCTCGCACTTCATTTTCGCGTCCATTGCTGAGATGCCTTCGCATCCGCCGTCAGTGCTGGCCGCTTTCTTACCGCAAGCAGCAAAACCGAGCATGCTGACTGCCATCAGGATCATTAATGTTTGTTTCATTCCCAACGGGAACGAATCGGATTTCTTTGAGCAAGGAATTTTCATGGCTCAGCCAGGTATTTTTGAAGTTTTATAAACTTTATAAACAACCTATAGCCAGGCCTTCGCGTCCCCGGAAAGTGGGAGAACGCGAAGCCCTTAACCCTTCGTGTCGTTCAATGCATTAGCATTCTTTCTAGATTGTACATTTTCTTTTCTTTGCTCGGTGCATTTGGTTCGACAGCAGGATGGTAGTTTTGTTGACGCTCTTGCTTTGCCTCTTCTGCCTTTTCAAAGCTTGTCCAGTATTCGCGTGGCAAACTCAAGTTATAAGAGAAGTCGACTTTCTGCGTCTGACCGGCAGCAACACTCACGGTCCACGAAAGAATGCCTCTGGTATCTGCTTTTACATCATTTCGATTTGATCCAAGGAACTTTGTGCTGATGCGTGGATCCACACTCACCGGGAACTGATCCAGTATCAACACATCCCGCGACTTCTTTGTGTAGTTCGAGATTTCAATTTGCCATTGATTGTGGATCTCAACACTTTGACTGATGATTCCAGAACCTGCGATTTCACCTTTGACAAGGGTCCGCTTCACCTGCATCCGCTGATCCGGTCCCAGGTACATTTCAAACTCTTCGCCCACTGATGCTTTTGTTCCTGGTGTTGTTGTTCCCACGAATCCACCATCGAGATAAACATTGGCTGTACTCCAGAGCAATGGCATGGAAAGAGTATTCTTGAATTTTCCTTTCAGAAAAACAAACGATGTTCTAGACGGAATGGCAACGTGCGATACGGTCCCGGTGATCGTTGCGGTTTGCATTGTTACGCGATGATCTGAATTGTCGCTGGGAATGCTTTCCAGTCCGGGAAGTTGGACGGTGAAAGTGGAAACCTCTGCAGCGTCGCTTGCGCTGGATTCGCCCGAAGTCGGTTTACCCGTGCTTTCTTCATCGTCGCTTGCAAGGGCGTCCGTTGGCTTTTGGTCGTTCATGGAAAGACTGCCCGGACTTACCCGCCATGGTTTGATCGTTGGAGGCGCGATGGCGAGAGAAGGCCTGGCCGTGGAAAGCGTTACCTGTACATCATTCCAATCTTCTCCGGTCTTCTGACGCACGGTCGCAATTGATTCAAGGCGGAAGTCACCGCCTTCTGACTTGCCGTGCAGATCGTAGATACCTTTCCAGGAAACCCCGGAAACCATATAGTCCAGGTGAATGGCTCCTGTTGCTCCCGGTTTACCCTGGCAGACGAGTTCCACGTCAACGGGAGAGCGCTTCCGCGCGTTGGCGATTCGGGAGAATTGTTCGCTGACAATTTTCTGGGACTTTTGCAGATCCGCAATTTTGAGTTCCGAGTTCTGGATTTTTTGTAAGTAATCGAGCCTCCGGTCTTCCATATACTTCATGGCTTCCATCCAGCCGTTGACCTGAATCGCGCCGGCTCGCATCTCGCGATCCGTTTGCGTTGTCGTAAGGTGCGCGAAGGAGTTCAGTGTTTTCAACTGCTCGCGGTAGTTGGTGAGTCGATCCGTTTCGGATCGAATGGAGCGATTCAACTCTTCGATTCGCTTTTTCAGCGGGTGTTCTTCGAGCACCGAATCTTCCATTTGATTGCTGGGCCGCACGGAGATGGAAGCGATCGTAACCCCTGTGGCAGATGCCCGAATCGTATCCGGTATAAGGGAAACGGGTAGTTCTACAAAGCGCACCGTTGTTTGCGTTCCACCAAGCTTAATGCTATGTGACCGTCGCACCAGGGCTCGGTCGGAATAGACTGTGACAGCTTCAATCTTACCGGAAACAGGCTGGGTTTCCGCTGTCATGGCAGGATCAATCAGTATCAAACTGGAAATGATCAACATCAGGAAAGTTGTCGAAGGCGTTAGGCGATATCTCATAATTACTCCCGGAACTAATAGACGATATTCAGACGGCCTCGCCTTCGATCGGTTCGGTTTTTGTTTACCGGAGTCTGCTTTCCTGGGCCAAATTGGCTATTTTCTGGATTTCAGTGAACGATTCGGCGGGGACAACAGCCTGAAGCTTTGCAAGGTATTGCGCCGATTCCTCACGACTCAAAGCCTGAAACATCCAGCCAAGCATCATGCTTCGCTGCGTCTCATTTGCCCTTGCAACTGACCTGGAGCCAAAGGCCGCTATTTCTTCATCCGTGAAATGTTTGTGCAGAGCTGGCAAAGTCTCGCGTTCTTCGCGATTCATATGTTCGAGCTGCAGAGCTACATAAGCGTTTAAATCCAGATACCAGAGCCAATTGTCCTCTGCATCGAGCGGAAAATTCTCCAGCCTGACTTGGAGTTGAGTGGCCAGCTCGTCGAGTTTTTGATGCTCGTCTAAATCACGGCGGGGTGACTTTTCATCGAGACCGGCAAGTGCCGGCAACAGGTCGGTGTTCTCGTTCTCTGCGTGAAAATGCAGAAAGAAGAAGACCTCATGCATCATCTGGCTCAGTTTTGCAATCTCCGCCGTGTCGCTTCCGGTTTGCCCGGCCTGAATCAAGAGACGGGAAAGCGCATAACGTAAAGATTTGTGAACGTGGGCGTAATAGTTTGATCGTTTCAAAGTAAGCTCCTCAGGCCGGTGGTTCGCGCAACTGTGCATATCCAGACAGGCGACTTGCAACCGGGTGAGAGAAGTATACCCGAGCCACCCATGGAAAGATTGTATGATTGCGACATTTTTGACACAACACGAGGCTTTCCTTGATGTGACACCCTTGAATGAGCGTTAGTAGAATGGAGGGAATTCCTTCACCGCCTATTGTTTCTGAATCTAGATTTGACTGCGCAACTGGCCAGGGGTTAACCCCGTCCGCTGCTTTATATCATGGCTCATGTGGGCCTGGTCTGCGTATTCCTCCGCGCCAGCTGAAACGCCCACCGAGCGGATTCTCTCGATTGACCTTTCAAATCGAACCAATCGCGCAAATTCCATTGGACTGATGCCAATGTGAGTCAGGAATAACCGTTGCAATTGCCTGGTTCCAAGACCCGTTAGCCGGGATAGCTCCTTCCCGGAAACCCTGCCACGTGTCCGAATTAGATTAGCGGCAAGCCGCACAACCGCCGAACTTCTGCGTGGCTGCCGCTCCGCCAACAAGTCTCCCACCAGGGAAATGCGCTCCGCCGCCGAGTGCGCACCTTCCAACTGTTCGTGGAGTTGTTTTAGGCGACCCGAAGCGAACAGAAACTCAAGGCTCACCGAACGTTCGGTTAGTTCGCTGGCCGGAAGATCGGATCCGAGGAATTCCTCTGGCGGCACGTACGCCAGAACGGTTCCCGTAGGCCCCATCTGGCGGAACGTTCGGCTAACGCTTTGCAGACCCGTAATCCCGGCCGGAGCCAGGTTTTCCCAGGCTTTGCCGTTGGCGCGTTCCAGCCGTCCCTGGTACTGGAAGCCGAGCACCAGCATGCTGCACGGATGAACCGTTCGCGCACCAGGCGGGCTTATGCTTGTGTCGATCAGACGCAGTTGCACCAGGCCAGCATACCGGAACGCAGGCAAAACCGCCACGAAAAATGCTTGCGGGATTTGTGCCTGGGCCGAATAAGAAAGATAGTAACGGCCTGAATGCAATTTCGCAATCTAAATCACTTTGCCATCGCCTCAGAAGCATCCTGCTTCTCTCAATCATTCTAATGACCGTTCCGTCCATCAGTTCCAAAATCAAAGAGTATCACTCAGGAGTGTTCATTGCAGCACCATAAGAATCGTCCCGCATCGTCCAAAGACCCACGCATCAACCGGCAAATAACAAACCCAAAAGTACGCCTCGTCGTAGACGGAAAAGGCACTGAAGTTGTGGAAACCCGCCTTGCAATTGAGCAAGCTGAGGCCAGAGGACTCGACCTTGTAGAAGTGTCGCCAGACCAGGACCCGCCGGTTTGCAAGATTGTTGACTTTGGAAAGTGGAAGTTTGAGCAGCAGAAGCGGAAGAAGGAACAGGCCAAGAACCAGCACGTAATCCAGATCAAAGAAATCAAACTCCGGCCCAAGGTCGGTATCAATGACTACAAGATCAAGAAGGACCAGGCCATTTCATTTCTTGAAAATGGAGACAAGGTCAAAGTCACCCTGCGTTTTCGTGGTCGGGAAATTGCGCACCCGGATCTGGGGATGGTCATCATCAATCGGCTCATAGCGGATGTGACAGAAGTTGCACTGGTGGAGACACCGGCCAAGATGGAAGGAAAGCAGATTGTCCTTGTTCTGGCGGCAAAACCGGGTCAGAAGAAAAAGCCAGACTCCAAACCAAAACCGGTTGCATCCGAGGCCAGGACTGAAAAATCTGACGCTCAAGCTCAAAAGGTGTAGTCATGTCCAAGTTAAAGACAAATAAATCAGCCGCTAAACGGTTTCGGATTACCGCAAAAGGTAAAATCAAGCGGCAACGCGCCTTTGGTAACCACATTCTGACCAAGAAAACAGCCAAGCGTATGCGCCATCTTAAGAAGATTACCTATATCAACACAGCAGATCATAAGCAAATCATGACCCTGCTCCCCTATGGAGGCAGATAATGCGCGTTAAAGGCGGCCCTACTCATAAGAATAGCAGAAATCGCCTGATGAAACAGGCGAAGGGCTTCCGCGCTGGTAGCGGAAGACTCTATCGCACGGCGCTTCAGGCAGTCGTGCACGCTGGCGTGCACAAGTTCGCGTCCCGCAAACAGTTTAAGCGCACCATTCGCTCGCAGTGGATCGTACGTATTAACGCGGCGTGCAGGATCAATAACGTGAGTTATTCGGTCTTCATGAACGGGCTGAAGAAGTCCGGGATTGATATGAACCGCAAAATGCTCGCAAACATTGCAGCAACAGATCCAGCGGCTTTCAAAGCTCTCGTTCAACAATCGACCAAAAAAGCGGCCTGAGGCCGCTTTTGCCCCGAATCCCGGATTTTTTCGGGTTCCCTGAAAAAATTCTACTTGTTCTCTTCCTGTTTGCCGTCCCTTAGTGTACCCCTTATTAAGCAATCTTTCGGGCGGCGACAATGATCACACTGCAACAATTAGACGAACTAGAAGGCCGGATAGTCCGGGCCCTGGAGCTCATCGGTGACCTTCGGGCAGAGAACTCTCGCCTTGAATCAGAAAACGAGCACCTCCGCTCAGAACACGATCAGCTAAAACTCGCGCTCGAACAAAAGGAAAAAGAAATGCAAGGGCTGCGCACGCAGCTCGATCAGACCGGTGCAGAGCTTCGCGAGCTCCGTCAGAAAGAAGAACTGCTCGAACGCAAGATACAAGAGATGCTCGGCAAGCTCACGGACATGGAAAAGTCCCGTCCGGCTTCTTCCGCCCGTCCGGCGCCCGCGGCTCCGGCCCCTTCATCGTTTGCTTCGACCGCCGCTCCAGCCGCAGCCGTTGCAGCACCTGTAGCAGCAGCAGCTTCCGCTCCGCGCGCTGATGAAGATGAGAGTGTAGTTATCATTGAAGAGACTCCTTCGAAGCCACCTCTTCCTCCTGCAACAGCAGCCGCACCTACGCCACCACCAGCTCCCATGCCCTCGCCAGCAGCCGCAGCTCCTGCGGCGCAAGTTGAGGCAGAAGAAGAAATCATCATCCTTGATGATGAAGAAGATGACATCGTACTCTCCCAGGAAGATGAACTGGAAATCATTTCAGAAGATCTCCCTTCCAGCAAGCCGGCACCGGCTGCAGTAGCTCCAGCTCCAGCTCCAGCACCGGCCGCGCCAGCTAAAAGTTCTGCAGCTCCAGCCGTTTCAGCCGATGAAGAGATTATCCTGGAAGATGATGAGGAAAGTCTCGGCGTATTCGACGTTGAGGACGAAGACGACTTCCTCATCGTAGAAGAAGACAAGTGAGTGCAGCCAAAACAACGGTAAACATTCTCGGTGAAACCTTCACCATTCGTGGTGAAGCAAGTGAAGACTACATAGCAGAAATCGCTCGCATGGTGGATTCCACCATGCGGGATATCAAAAGCCAACAACAGAGCCTCGATCGATTCCGCCTGGCAGTTCTCGCCGCAATCAATCTTGCAGATGAGCTCATGCGCAAACGCCAGACTCCAGATGAACGCTCAGATGAGCAACTCAGCCAGCGTACCCGACAACTCATTGACCTTCTCGATGAAGGACTTGTGGGCGAGCGACTGGCCGGCTGATCAGGAACACTCTTCACCGCGCGCGGATCGACTCCATTCCGCACAACTTTTTGCTGCCATGTTACCCCCTGGACCTTTCCTGGACCTTGCGGCCAAACCATGAAATCTAAGGACCTATGCCGAAAGGAAGCGCGCGAAATATGGAGGGCTTTCCTGGCCGATCCCTCTCGTGTTGGTAAACTCCTGGCCAACCTGCAGCGGGAAGTATCCAGCGTGCGGGGGCTGGTCATTGCCTACGCTGCAATGCCTACCGAACTCAACGTCCTTCCGGCCCTGAAATTCCCGGTCTTTCTCCCACGCACAACGTCAGACACGGAAATGGAGTTCCTGAAGGCGGAATCACCGGGGAACCTTGTTCCCGGGCGCTTTGGAATCCTGGAGCCGCCGGCAGAAAATCCTTGTTTGCCCCGTCTCCCGGGCCCGGAAGATTTCGTAATTGTGCCCACACTTGCCGTTAATAAAGAAAGGTTCCGCCTTGGAAAAGGCGGAGGGTATTACGACCGTCAGAGGCAGCTGCTCAAGGGAGCGGTAAAATCGGCCGCAATTCCGTTTGAGCTGATGGAAATGCAGTTTGAATCGCTTGCGCATGACATGCAGATTGATGTGCTTATCACGGAACGGGGAGTATTCAAATGAGTGCGGAAATCTTCAGCGGCGAGATTGAAGGGGTAGATTTAGACCAACTGGGTGGCATCGAAATGGTGCAGTTCCTGGTGTTTTCATCTGGCGAGAGTACCTACGGAGTTCGCATCCTTGATACCAACGAAATTCTCAAGCCCGTCCATGTTACTCGACTTCCGAACGTGTCCCCTGAAATCCTGGGAGTGCTGAACCTCCGTGGCAATATTATTCCTCTACTTGATACAAACAAAAAATTCGGAAATGAGTACTCTGAGGTCACTCAGGCCAGCCGCATTGTAGTGTGTGCAAACGCCGGAAAATTCATCGGGCTTCTGGTGGATAAGATTCTTGAAGTCGCCCGAATCCCGCTCGATGCAATTGAGGGCAGGGAAGTAAGCGGGCTTTCGCATAAATACGTCAGCGGCGTCGGTAGATCGGACCAGCGCCTATTCTTGATCCTCAACCTGGATATCCTGATCAATGGAGTGCCAATCGATGGCTGAAGATCGCTATTTAGAACTATTTCTGGAAGAAGCCGGTGAGCAGATTGAAGAGCTCAGCCAGGCTCTTCTTCGTCTCGAAAAAGATCAGAACAATGCAGAAATCATCAACGATATCTTCAGAAACGCACACACTCTGAAGTCCTCGGCCGCTTTTGTTCAGCTCGATCATCTTTCCATGCTGGCGCACCACATGGAAGATATACTGCATTTGATTCGCAGCGGTCAGCTGGGTGTAGATACAGCGCTTGTGAATCTTTTCTTTCGCTGTCTGGATCGGATCAAAGCAGCGGTGCACGTGGTTCAGCAGGGTGGAAAGCCAACCGACGATTTCAATGATCTTGTCAACGCGCTCGAAGCAACACGCGGTAACAGTACGACTTCCGGCGGTGTCCCTCCGGTTCCATTTCAGTCAAGTGGCAGCGTAAGTTCTGCGCCTGCGCCGACAGCTTCATCGCAGTCGACACCGCCCGTTGCAACTGCCTCTGGCTTTGCCGTCCAGGCTAAACTTGAGCCAGAGGCTTTCGAGCTGTCAATTGCCGAACAAGAGGTCCTGAAGTCACAGGCCGGGACGCAGCATATCTATGAGGGCTACGTGCGCCTGGATGCGGAGTCGCCCATGAAGAGTCTCCGCTTCATGTTGCTCGCACAGAATTTGAAAAAGGCCGGTGTACTGTTCAAATCAAGTCCAACCGAATCGGACCTCGATGCCGGCAAAGCTGATGCCCTTTTTTGCTTCTTCTTCTATGGAAGTATTTCAGCGCAGGAGCTGACTCGTCTCTGTCAGATTGACATGGTGGAAGAGGTTCGGGTTTCTGAGCGTCAGCTGGGCATGGCCCGCGACATTCACAAGGGGTCGCAAGAAGACACCTCAATCAAGACAAAGAATATCAAAGTTTCTTCGGAGAAGATTGACTATCTGCTCAATAGCGTGGGTGAACTTGTAATCACAAACTCGGGTCTTCAAAAGATTTACGAGGATTTGCAAGAAGTCTACAGAGATACTCCGATTCTTTCGGAGCTCAAGAGCCGAATTGATCAGGCAGCCCGCATTGCGCGCGACCTGCAATCGGGTATTATGAAGACCCGGATGATTCCAGTGGGTCTCGTGTTCCATCGCTTCTCAAGGCCCGTTCGTGATCTTGCGCAGGAGCTCGGCAAAGAAGTAGAATTTGAGATCCACGGGGAAGACACAGAGCTCGACAAGAACATCATTGATTCTTTGAATGAACCTTTACTGCATCTCATTCGCAACTCACTCGATCATGGCATTGAAATGCCGGAAGAACGCCGGAATATGGGAAAGCAACGGACGGCTACGCTTTCCATGCATGCCTATCAGAGTGGGAACAGTGTGTACCTGGAAGTGCGCGACGATGGTCGTGGCCTGAATAAGGAAGCAATTCTGAAGAAGGCCCGCGCAAATGGGCTCGTCACCGGTGATACAATCCCATCAGATGAAGACATTTATAATCTGATTTTTCAACCAGGCTTTTCAACTGCCGAACAAGTAACCGATCTGTCCGGACGCGGTGTTGGGATGAATGTTGTGAAAAGGATGGTACAGGAATCCAAAGGTAACATCACGATTCGAAATGAACCCGGCCAGGGGGCATCGTTCATTCTGTCCTTCCCGCTAACCCTTGCGATTGTAGCCGCAATTCTCGTGAAAGTGGACGAAGAACAGTATGCGTTTCCGCTGTCGGACGTGATCGAGACCATTAAGATCGAACGCAAAGAGATTACAACGCTCCAGGGACGGGACATTATTCACCTCCGTGGTGACATTCTTCCCGTGTTCCCACTCTCAAGACTCATGGGGATTCATCACGAAAGTACAGCCGAGGAGTGCCCCGTAGTTATTGCCAGCGTCTCCGGTCGCAA
This sequence comes from Leptospirales bacterium, assembly GCA_016788865.1. Lineage (GTDB taxonomy): Bacteria > Spirochaetota > Leptospiria > Leptospirales > Leptonemataceae > JAEUSB01. The sequence continues at coordinate 7,214 of JAEUSB010000094.1, read as the reverse complement.
GATTGCCTTTCTAGTCGATGAGATGGCAGGCAAGAAGGAAATCGTAATTAAGACCCTGGAACAAAACTATCAGCATGTTAGCGGCCTGATAGGCGCGTGCTTGATGGGTGATGGTCGCATTGTAATGGTCCTTGACGTGCAAGGACTAATGGATCTGGCACAGAAGGAATCGGCGCGTGATTCATCGCTTCGCGCGCTAGATGCAATAGCCGCCATGAGCGAAGATACAGCGGTCGTAGCTTCCCGGACATACAATGCACGGGTAGAAGCACTGACTCGACGAGTGGACAGACGCGCCACAAAGAGTCACAGTGCAAACGGTGCAGAAAAGACCGTCAACGGAAGTGGTCTATCGACCAATGGCTCAGGTTCCAACCACGACACACGCGTTGAAACATTTGTGCCTCAAATTGAGGTCAGGCTAGGTCAGGATTCTTTTCCTACTCAAGGTGAGACTCGGCCAAAATCAGATCGCGATACCAATTTTCAAATGCCTGATGCCAGCCAGGATTTCATCGACGATGATTCATTCACGGATTTTCCAAGTCTAACGGACGAAGATACGCGTGACGAATCGAAAGCCAGAGCGCATGAAATATTCGAGCGTGAGCGCGAAGAACGCCTGAAGAGATCTGAAATTCATGTGACCCACGCTCCCGTCCAGATCAGCGAAGCGGATTTTGCAAAACTGAACTCAGTGGTAAACACCGGCATGATTCAAGCCGGAATGGTACTTTCCCAGTTGCTGGGCACAAGTGTTGAAGTGTCTGTGCCGGAGTTTCAGGCGATTGATTTCAGCCGATTGAATGATTTTCTCCCCCCGGATCCACTCGTTGGTGTAATTCTCTCAACAGATACCGGATTTAAGTCCGTGCTACTCCTTGTTTTTGATGAAGAGACCGGTTACAAGGCTGCCGCAGATCTAATGGGTCTACCAGCTACAACTGACCGGAGATCGATTTCAGAAGACGACCTGCAGTCCGTAATGTCTGAGCTTGCAAACATCGTCTGCGCCAGCATTCTCAACGAGCTCGCAAACAAAACGGGAATTTCTATCCCGCCAACTGTTCCAGGTTATATTCACGGCTCTACGGCCATGCTTGTGGACAGACTCAAAGAACGAGACAAAGGAATCGCCGGTCGCAAGTTGCTCTATTTCAGCACGGACTTCTATCGCGGTGAAATGGAATTGCTCGGTCGCATATTCATGGTTCCGGACGAGCAGTCGCTTTCACAGATTGTGAAGAAGCTTTAGTATGCCGTACCGCGTCCTCATCGTCGACGACTCGCTGCTAGTACGCGGCGCAGTTGGTGAGATTCTCTCAAGGATTCCGGATGTTCAAATATGTGGAAAGTCGCCTAACGGTCTCGACGCAATTACACAGATCCAGGAGTTGAAGCCAGATCTGGTAATTCTGGATATCGAAATGCCTGTCATGGATGGAATGACGGCGCTCCGCGAGCTACGGCTCAGAAAAATCCAGGTTCCGATCCTGATGCTTTCCGTTCTTACCCAGCACGGAGCGCGCACAACTTTTGAAGCGCTGGAACTTGGAGCCCTGGATTTTATCCCAAAACCTTCCGCGCAGGCAGGGATGAAGCTCCAGGAAGTGGAAGATCTGCTCATTGGGAAAGTAACTGAACTCATGCAGACTACGGGGCAGGCCGCTTTCAGGGCGCAAAGTTCGCCGCTCAGTATGGAGGAGAAGGCACAGCGAAAGTTTGAATTGCTTGTCATTGGAAGTTCAACCGGCGGGCCGCAGGCACTGCATAAGATATTCCAGCAGTTCAAAAACCCTTTCCCTGCACCCATATTGATCGTGCAGCACATGCCACCTGTTTTCACCGCCGCATTTGCAGAGCGGCTGGGCCAGATCAGCGTTGTAGAAGCCATGGAAGCCCGGGAGGGAATGCAGCTCCGCCCGAACTGTGCTCTGGTAGCGCCTGGAAACAGACATCTGGGAATCACAGCGCAAAACGGCCAGTTTACCGTGACACTGAGTGAGGAAGCACCAATCCAGGCGCATAGGCCCTCTATAGACTTTACCTTGAAGAGTGCGGTTCAGCATTTTGGCGGCAGGGCGGCCGGATTGATCATGACCGGAATGGGGCGCGACGGAGTCGCCGGAATGCAGCAGTTGCACGCCTCTGGAGGACTTACATTCTCGCAGGATGAGGCAAGCAGCGTAATTTTTGGCATGAATCGCCGCGCAATTGAGGCCGGAGCAGTGGATCTGGTTCTGGATTTGGCCGAAATACCAGAAGTGCTCGCTAAATATTTTTGAGCTTGCACTGCCGTCACATAGTAAAAATGATTCCAGCAGGTTCCAAATAGACATGGCCAGAGTATTAATCGTAGATGATGCAAAATTTATGCGGACCCTTGTGCGCGACGCGCTGACCAAGGGTGGGCATGAAATTGTCGGGGAAGCAGAAAACGGAAATCAGGCGGTCGAGCTCTACAAGAACTTGAAACCAGACCTGGTTACTATGGATATCACAATGCGGGAAAAGGACGGACTCGATGCCGCTTCCGAAATCCTGAAATCGGATAATCGCGCTCGTATCATCATGGTTACGGCTCTTGGTCAGGAAGACTTGCTGGCGCGTGCCATCAAAATGGGTGTAAAGGATTTTGTTGTAAAACCGTTTCCACCAGAAAGACTCCAACAGGCCGCAGCCAAAGCGCTCTCATAATTTATGACAACTTCCGCGCCCGAGCGATCGGAAGATACCTTCCTTGTAAGCTGGGTTGGTCCGGAAGGACAAGAAGAAGGTCCACTTTCCCTCCTCTGGGATCTGATTGAATCGTATCGGGTAGACGTCTTCGACGTTTCCCTTTTCAAAATCACGGAAGACTTTCTTAAACACATGCGGGAAGTGAGCCTTCCACTGGAAGCTGCAAGTTCCTTTGCCGTTATGGCCGCGAGACTTCTCTATTATAAAAGCCGCGCACTCCTTCCGGATCCTGGCTTTGAAGAAGAGTCAGACGATCGCCTTCCACCTGAACTGATCCAGCAACTTCTGGAATATAGAAAGTTTCAATTTGCTTCTGAGAAAATGCGGGATCTTGAGGAAATCACCTCTGGTATGCTGCGGCGTCGCGTTGTGGACGATCAGGGAGACGAGTGGTTTGAGGCCAGTCTCACAGATTTGATTCATGCCTACACCATGGTCCTGGCCAGACTTAAAGAAGAGAATCCTGACAAACCCGAGTATGAAGTTGTCATCAACGAGATCAGCGTTGAAGAGAAAGTGGCATTCATCCGCGAACTTTTTAAGGAAGCGGTGTCCTGTAACTTTACCGATTTGTTGATTCAAGCGGCGCACGCGGGCCCTGGAGAAATCATTGCCGCGTTTCTGGCCATACTGGAACTTACCAAACTTGGAGAAATCATCATCCGCCAGCGCGTAATCTTTGGCCCGATCGAGCTCCATAAAAAGTCATTCATAATTACGTAAGCAGACAATGCCTTCAAACGAAGAAGATCAAGATCAGACCCAGGAGCAGCAAACTCCTGTCGTCGTTGCCGTAAGTGAGGATGCTGGCCTTCCGGAGTATCGCGAACTCACGCCTGAGGAGATGCAGCGATTTCGTGGCCTAATTGAGGCTGTACTGTTTGTGACGGGGGAACCGGTTACCGTTGCAGTACTCGCAAGAAAGATCGGCCTGGATCGCGTCAATACTCGGATTCTGGCAGACAGCCTTGTCGATGACTTTGCGGAGCGCGACGGCGGTGTTCTGTTGCGCGAGATTGCCGGCGGCTACCAGTTTGTAACGTCTGATCGCTATAGCGCACAAATGCGGGAAATTACCACCGATGGAAAGCGCGACAAGCTTACCCGGTCCGTAATGGAAACCCTTGCCATCATATCTTATAAGCAACCCATTACGCTTCCGGAAATTGAAGACATTCGCGGGGCTCAGTCCAGGCCACACATCGCCACGCTTCTTGCCAAGCGCCTCATTAAGCCACAGGGTACGAGGCCCGTTCCGGGAAGGCCCACGCTCTACGTGACCACAAAGAATTTTCTTCAGCATTTTGCGCTCAACTCCCTCTCTGACCTTCCTGCCCTGGAAGAAGTCAAGGAATTGAAGTTCGATGAAATCGAATGAAATGGATGAACTGCGTTCGCAGATCGACCAGATAGATCAACAGATTGTTGAGCTGATTCGCAAGCGCACCAGACTTACGGAAGAAATCGGGAGCAGAAAAAAGAAAGACGGGCTGCCGATTTATCGTTCTGACAGGCATACGGCCGTGTATCACAAGGTTGCACGAGGAATCGACCAGCCGTTGTTGCGTCGCGCCATTCAATCCATCTATCGTGAGATCATGTCACTTGGCATGGCCGCCGAAGGCGAGCTTTCGGTATTCTGTACCGAGCACACACCGGGCCAGCGCGATGCTTACCACGCGGCGCGCCTTGCTTTTGGAACCTCGGTTCGAATCGAACCGTGCGACCTCCAGAGAACTCTTGAACAGGTCATTGTGGACGTGAATGCATTTGGGTTTCTCCCGGCCACCGGTGAGGCTTTTTCTCACCTGCTCGACCTGTGGATTGGCACCTCAGTACATCCAGGTTTTGAAAAGATCTCCATCTATGCTGAGGCATTTTCGGATAGGGCCAATGAAGGAAATCGGTACTTTGTTCTTTCAAGATCGACTGTCGAACCGACTGGAGATGACTGCACGTGCATCGCTTTCATTCCAGAGAAGACGGAGACGATTGAATCGCTAGCTCAATGCATCCTGCAAGCGGGCGCGCGAGTTTTCGAAACCAGAACAGTGGAGACCGGAACAGGAACGGCATCGCGAGCACAGTACTCGATTCTTGACTTCTCCGGCCACAGAGACGAAGCTGGCACAGCAATGATCCTTGAGACAATAAAGTCCAGATCCAGGTATTTCAAAATTCTGGGCTCGTTTCCACGGGCGGTTGTGGCTTGATCCCGTTCACGACGGTCTGGATACACGGAGTTGGAATGATGGGCGCATCCCTGGCCGACGCGCTTCGCAAAACGCCATCGTTCAACGGAAAAATCCTGGGTGCTGTCCGATCGCAGGCTTCGGCTGATTTTATTCGCTCCCATGGAGTCTGTGACGAGATTCACGTAGTGGCTTCGCAAGAGGACGCGCTTGAACGACTATCAAAGTTACCAGCCTCTTCATTGATCGTGATTGGTCTGCCAGTCAGGTCTGCCGTCGAATTTACATCCAGCCTTGCTGGCCTTCCGCATCTGGTGACGGATATGTCCTCGACCAGGCGTGCAATCGAAAGATCGGCGAGTAAAGTGCGCTTTGTAGGCTCGCATCCAATTTGCGGTTCGGAAGACACAGGTCCCCAGGCATTGCGCCCGGGGCTTTTTGAGAATCGCCTTTGCATCATAACGCCTCTGCAGAGCTCGCTTTCGCAAGACGTAACGGATATTTCAACTTTCTGGAAATCGATCGGAATGAACGTGATGACAATGGATGCTCAGGAGCATGATACCATTCTTGCCTACCTGAGTCATGCTCCACATTTCATTTCTGGATTGATGGCCACCTGGGGTATGTCACCGTCCGTGAAGAACGCGATCCATAAGTCACCTGCCCCTTTGACGGGCGGTGGGTTTCGCGATATGGTTCGCATAGCAGGCAGTAATCCGGAGATGTGGATCGACATTCTCAAAACCAACGGGGATCAAATCAAAGCGGTCATGCAGGAGTTTCACAAAGACCTGGGCGCTTTGCTTTCGGGATGGGATGACCGCTCGGAATCGGAGTGGATGGGCTGGCTGAAGGAGGCCAGGAAGCGCCGCAATAAGCTGAGCGGCTTTCCAGAAAACCAATGAATCAGAATCTGGTGATCACACTCGACGGTCCGGCGGGCTCCGGCAAGAGTTCGGTAGCAAAACAGCTGGCAAAACGCCTGGGCTTGCTCCATGCCGATTCTGGGGCCATGTATCGCACTTTTACGCTGGCATTGATGCAGCGCCTGGGTCCGGGTTTGAACCCGGATGAATTCGGCAATCTAGTTAGTAGCGGTCCGGTGGATCCGGCAAGTCTCAAGGTCGAGGTTAAAATCGAATCGGACCGCCAGTCCAATCTCATCTCCGGTGCGGATCAAGGAGACGCCATTCGAAGTCCCGACGTAACATCGCGTATAAAGCACATTGCAGACCGCCGTGAATACCGCGAAGCCGTAAATCGGCTACTCAGCAACATGAAAGGAATCGTCGCGGACGGCCGAGACATGGGAAGCGTTGTATTTCCAGCCGCAAACTTCAAGTTTTACCTTGAAGCCTCGGTTGAAATGCGCGCAGATCGGAGACTCAAAGAGCTCCAGGCAAAAGGTTGGAACGAGGATATTGAAGCCTTGCGAGAAAGTATCCGGAAACGGGATGCAGAAGATCAGAACAGGGAGTGGGGCGCGCTGAAGCGGACCGATGACATGATTCTAATTGACACTACTCATCTAAATCTGGATGGTGTTCTTAGACGTATCCTTAATAGCTTACAAATTCAGTTCTAAACTTTCCATCTTACAGCTTGAGCCTGCATGACTTTAAAAACCGCTACTCCCTTCGATCTTGACCAAAAGGAAACCAAATCCATGGAGGACATGCTCGGCGCGTTAAACGGCCAGGGTGACTTTCAGAACGGAGATCTCATTGAGGCAATCGTAAGCCAGACAGACGATCGGGAAGTCTACCTCGACGCTGGCGGGAAAACAGAGGGATCATGTCCTGTTTCCGAATTTCCGGAACCACCAGCGCCCGGAACGCGCGTTACCGTTGTAATTGTATCACGCGGCGGCGATCAAGCGCCCAGGTTTTCCCGTAAGCTCGCTGAACAGCGCAAGGCCTGGGAAGACATTCGGGAAGCTTTCAATTCAAAGGCCCGTCTTTCCGGTAAGATCGCAAAAGCCGTAGATCACGGTTTCATAGTGTCCGTCGGTGGACTTGATTTGTTCATGCCAATGTCTCTGTCCGGGCTCCGTCCCAACAAAGGACTTGGAATTGGACAGGAGATCGAGTTCAAGATCCTTGAGATCAAAGAAAAGAATCATTCCGCAATTGTAAGTCATCGCGCCATTCTTGAAGAAAAGAACGAAGCTCTATGGAATGACCTTGTAACCAAATGCGCGGAGGGTGACGTTATCACCGGCAAAGTCGTCCGTCGGGTTTCTTACGGGTTGTTTGTAGACATTCATGGTGTTGAAGGTCT
>JAEUSB010000063.1 GCA_016788865.1 Leptospirales bacterium | reverse complement strand
GGGCATGTCTTCTGGTAAAATTGGTGAAGTATCTGATTTGTGATCTGCTCGAAGTGGGCTATGTTCCAGGGAGCTTCGTTCGTTCTTCCGCACGCGGCGTTGAGCGAGATCGTGGTTTTGTGTGGATTGTAGTGGAGGGATTAGCGGCAATCTCAGGAAGCGAATCCGCACATGGACCCTGGGTTGCGCGAACTGGATTCCGGGACTTTCGCGATTCTTAAGACTTCTCTGCGCAAAATTGCTGAAGTGATAGATCGGAAAGTCACGCTAAATTCGACTACCGTTTCAGCAATTTAAAGGCGATATCGCGCCCCAAACCCTGCATCATCGCGAGGTTGATCCAGAAAAACGCGAACTGCTCCATGAGTTCGAATTTGTCGTCGCCGCCGACGTCATAGCAAGCGGCAAACCCCGCATCGAGGGCGAGCCGCTTCGCGATTTCCTTTCCGCGTGCGCTTGAGCCAGCTACGAAGGCATCGATTGCGGTGCCGGCATAGTTTGGGGCTTTGATATTGTTGAAACCGGTGGTATTGAAAGCCTTAACAACATCTCGCGCCTGGGTATGCGCAAGTATAGCTGGTGCCGTGGATTTGAATCCTGCCGGCCCGCGTCCAGCTACGACATTCATCGCATCGATGATGACTTTGCCTGTCGTGTCGCCCAATGACGCGGCAACCTCAGCCGCCACGGGTGCCGGGGCGGCAATGAGGATTACTTCCGCCGCTGCAACAGCCGCTTTTGTTTCGAGCGCGGTAACCCCTTTCAGCTTCAGTAATTCTTTGCCCTTAAAGTTCGCTGTATCGCGCACGCCGAGAAAAATTTCGTGCCCGGCGTCCGCCCACTTTTCCGCGAGCGCGCTCCCGACATTACCTGTTCCGATAACTGCAATTTTCATGATTCTTCTCCTTGAACTGTTGGATTTGACTACGATTCTGTCGTCCATTTCGCCGTCGGCCAGATGTCCATGCGACGTCCTGGTGTACTACGCGTGACGGCGCGGCCCCAATGACCATGTGGGAGAGTCGCAGCATTAAATTACTTCGCGGTTAATAGTTCGATGACGAGTTCAGCTGCTTCGGCCCCGCTATTCTGTTGTTGACCGGTAACCAGATTGCCATCGGCAATCGCGTAAGGCGTAAACGCGGGTTGCACTTTGAATGTCGTGCCCGAAATCTTGCGCGCTTCGTCTTCGATCCAATACGGCTGGATTTTCATTTTCGCGAAGTTGTCGGCGAATCGTTCTTCTGAGTTCGCAAAGCCGGTCCAGGTTTTGCCTTTCACGAGAAGAACGCCATTCTAAAGTCATTGGACATTCGATCGCGTAGACGTAGCTCCGCCAGGGTGAGTCACATAGCCGGCTTGTTTTTGTTCGATTACTAACCAATGTGCAGTAATAGACAATGGTCGGAATCGACCCTTGCAAGGCCAAGAGCCAGAAATTTGATACTCTCAAGAGCATATTGGAGCACTGTTGCATCGGCATCGCCAGGGGAGAAAGACTCAATTTCGGCTTTCAGCGCTTCCCTGGAAGGTTCGACCATGATTTGCGCTACGGTGCATCTCTTTGCAAGTGATTGGTCGAACAATAGAAACGAAGTTCCCAGTGCTCTCGAAAAGTTCAACGCATCCGGATTTGTTTCTGCTTCCAGTACCGGGCAGCCAGCTGCATCGAGGTAAGATAGGACCGGGTTGTAAATATATCCGGACGCTTCGGTGAATACTTCCGTGAGAATCGTCGGCGAGTCCAGAATTCCTGTGAAAGCCTTGCTGTCCGCGCGGATTGCCGCGCGCAGTTTTTCGAGATCACCGTTTGAAATTATCGACCACGAGGCGATCGCGGACATTCACTTAGCTCCTTGAATTGGTGGGGCAGGCAAAACCATTACCGCGGCCCTCTTCTTGTCAATGCAAACAGTATTTCCCTGGACAGACCTTCTCAGCGAATCACAGTATTAACTGCATGCTCAGAGTTTTTGTTATGGAATTTCGAAACACTATCGTGATGATTGCTACTCTGGGTGAACAACCTCAAGTCCTTGTAGGAAATCACTGCCAACGTCCGAACTCAGGAAAAGTTGGAGGTGTTTGGGGGAAAAGGTTGGCAGGGGTTGTCTTCTGCCTACGTTAGCCGGCCTGGACATTTCTTCTAGATATTCCTGAGGAATTGGAAACGGATTAAAAGGAACGAACCTATCAGGATTCTCATAGTCAACCCATGACCCTGCCAGGTCGGCGATCTGGAATAAGCGCCTGCCGAGATCCGGACTGACCAAGCTCAGACCCCAATACTGAATCTGCCTCTCTGCAATGGCGCGCCTGCAAAGTTCGGGCACAAAATACTCGGTCCCGCCGGTCCATCCGGCGGCAAAGGCTTGCTGTGAAATTTCGCTGAGGAGCTCACCAAGCAAATCCAGTGGTGCTATTGATTTCCAGGCTTCACTGGTGCGGCGAAATATCATAAAAGTAACTGCCTTTGCGCGCGTACTAGCTCAGGTCAGGCCTGGTGGTCCGGCCACACGACGGCGTATCAGGTCGATGGCGACCTGTTCAGAGATATTAGCGTTGTTGAAGGCAAATTGGACAAGGATCAGGGAATCAATTGGTCCTGGTCGCAAGCCGAAGACTGCATGGCGAGGGTTTCCCGAATGCAATCTGAAAGTATGACCGTTAAGCGACATACAAAGAACCTGGCGCCCCACCCGGAGTGGTTTGTCGAATGCCCGCCATCCGAAGTCGCTCTCGCGACTCATTTCCTCGGTCACGGCTGTCGTTATGAATTCGATTTGGAATCCGAATGCCTCGATGGGCGAGTTAAGCCTTGCCGAAGAGTTGGCTTGACCCGCAGGTTCAAGAAGGTCTTTGTTCAGCAGCTCAAAGTGTTCTACATACGGGTTTCCCCAGGTCCCAGTGGACCGGTTGTATTCGACTATTGCATCATTCCAGCCAGAGACACGCTGGAAGGTGTCTTCACTTACCAGGGAACCGCTCGGAAATACAGGCAAACCAGTTTTCCGATCCTGCGATACGCTACCGTCTCCCAGGGCAACGAGATACGCCCGATCCATTTCTGCAACGCGCTTGCCGCGCGCGAATCCATCGACGTACTCAGGATCAGATAAATTCTTTTTCCACGGAGTCAATGGTACTATTCCAAAACATCGCCAATATGATCCACTGTTGGATGCCAGAAATTGAATGCTTCAAGGCCGTTGACTGTAATTCCGATTTGCGATGAAACGGCATTTGCCGTCGGTAGCTTCTTACCATTCTTGAGTAGCTCCTTCATGTGACCCGCCATCACATCGCCTATGTTTTTCAAGGCATGTTTCATCGTTGGGCCGGATGCACTGAGAGGAGGCACGTCCGGTAACGTGGCCCGAAATTGATCTCCGTGGGGAAGAATCACTGCACAGAAAGAGTGGACATCAATCTCTGGATCCGTGTGTCCCCCGGA
>JAEUSB010000035.1 GCA_016788865.1 Leptospirales bacterium | reverse complement strand
GCGTAAGTTTGACATAGCCATTGGAAGCTCCGGAACAGCGGAAACGCTCTGGGAAATGATTCGTCTGAAGAAACGTGTCTCTGACCTGAGTGAGCCAGTTTTCTCACGGAGCGATCTTGATCGGATCGTTGATGACATACTTGACGCAGAGACAGTGGAAAAGCGTGCGAAACTTCCTGGTCTCGACGAGAAGCGCGCAGACATCATCGTCGGCGGCGCCATACTGCTCCAGGAAAGCTTTAAGATGCTCGCGATTGAGCGAATGACGTTCTCTCGCTATGCTCTGCGTGAAGGTGTTGTGTTTGACACACTGCAGCGGCAATCGTGGCGCGGTCTCAACCTTCCTGACATCCGACGCGCCTCGGTGGATCGGCTCTGCCAAACCTTTCAGAAGGTATCGCCTGTTGTGGATAGCACACCGACCGTTGAAACGGCCTTGATGCTACACGATGAGATCCTAAAAATCAAAAGTGATCTCTTTGCGCCAGAGGACAGATTCCTGCTTGAGTGCTCGGCCAAATTGCACAACGTAGGGATGGCGATCTCGCACGGAGCACATCACAAACACAGCTATTACATTATTAAGAATAGCGATCTGCTAGGATTTACGCCTCTTGAGATCGAAATCATGGCACTTGTCGCGCGCTATCACCGCAAAGGTCTTCCAAAATTCAGCCATCCAGAATTCGCAGGCATCGGCAAGGCAGCACAGCAAAAAGTTACGGCGATGGCTGCTGTTCTGAGAATCGCGATTGGGCTGACCAGGCTAGGTGCCCTGATAGAAAACATTTCTCTTTCGGTTTCTGGGAAAACGTGCATCGTTGGACTGAAAGCAAAATCAAAGGATCAAGATCTCAGTATTCCAATTTGGGCGGCTCGGCTAAAGGCTGAAATGCTTTCGGATCTAATTGGCCTTGAGTTAGAGTTTGTAAAACTCTGAGCGCGGATTCATCGCCTAACGGAATCAATCTTCCAGAATCACCACCGCTGTGCTCGAGTCGCGCGCATGACTCATGGAGAGATGGATCCGCTTCACTCCCAGTGCGTCCGCCCTCTCGCGTGCCATGCCAGTGAAGAGCAGGGTCTTCACGCCAAAGTTAACTCCTTCCACACAAATGTCCTTCCAGTTCAAAGCCACGCCGGGCGGAAGATTTAACGCCTTAATGCTTGCCTCTTTGGCAGCAAAACGGGACGAAAGATATGGGACAGGATCCGCGCGCGACAATGAATACTGGATTTCTTGTTCCGTGAAGATTCGATCGAGGAATCGCCTTCCGTGCTTCTTGTACAGGTCTTCAATTCTGTCGTTTTCAACGACGTCCGTGCCAAGTCCTACTATCATCTGAAGATATGGTCCTGTTGCCCCTGCTGCATTGGGATTGGAATTTGATTCTCCAGTTTCTCGAACTGGAGCGTGGGGATGGACGTTCCGTCCAGGAGGACGGTCCGGTCGACTCGCCCGAGCAGATCCTCCACCTCAATATTCATTCCTGGAATGAAATACGATGGATGAATCGTTCGCGTTCGCGTGTCCAGAAAGAGCGGACAGACCACTGTTGCGCGAAATTGATCAGCCCGTCCATCCGGCACAGCGGCTCGAATGCGCACAACGGGAGGGTTGCGCAGCTTTAATCCTTGTATCTGATTCACGCATTTAACTGTTATTCCTTCGATTACCTTCTCACCAGGTCGGCCTTCCCGATCCCATATTTCAAGCGACACTTCATTGGGCTGTCCATCGGCCAGCGAAACAAAATCAGGCATTTCCGCGAGGATTACCTTCACACTCTGTATTGCATGCTCTCCCGTAACGGGAACAGTCAAGACACGGTCCATCTCGGCAAGCCGCTGATACGGGCCGCGGACTAGAACCGTTCGCGGCCGGATCCGTATCCCGCCAGGCGCCGGGCGCTGCGCGTCAAAGACAGGCTCGATTGGAAGCTCCCGATAGAGAATCTCATCAAGAACTACTTTCAATTCGCGCGCGTAAGAGGCCTCTATGCCGGCGGGCAGGTCAGGAGTTAACGTTACACGATATACATTCTCTCCCCGGACCGGCCTCTGATTCAAAAGATTCATCCTGAACTCTGTCTTTGTGATGTCCATGAGCTCGGACGGACCATACAGCTTGACATCGAGGAAGGAAGGAATGCGCGAACTCAACCCAAGCCCCAGGGGAATCTCAGGCGAAGTAACTCGAATGTGAACAACTTTTGTAACATTCTGAGCAAACTGAACGTACAGGAAAAGAATGAAGGCAACTGCGATGGCGCCCAGTTTCACGGGCCAGTCTGCCAGAAGGAGACGCGGTAATTTGAGGAACTGATTGATCCAGCTCAAGTCTCAATGGCCTTCTTTTCTTCTGCGATTTCTGCAAGCGACCTTGGTGTTTTTCCAAGCATGTCATTGAGAAGTGACTTGAGTTCCCCCGCGCGAACGGGACTCAGAATCTCGCCGTTGTGCATTACACTGATCTTGCCAGATTCTTCCGATGTGACAAGGATGACTGCATCGGACTCTTCCGACATTCCCATGGCGGCCCGATGTCGGGCTCCGAGTGTTTTCTTCAAGGAGCGCGAACTGGAAAGTGGCAGGTAACAGGATGCTGCGAGGATCCGATTACCCTCGATGATCACAGCACCGTCATGCAGCGGTGTATCTTTGTGAAAGATTGTTTCGAGAAGCTCTCGACTTACGAGCGCGTCCACTCTGACTGAGTTTTCTAGAATTCCATGCGGGCGAATCTCTTTCATGAGCACAAGAATCGATCCGGTACGGCTGCGCGCCATGCTCGCTGCAGCGGCAATGATTTCGTCCAGCGGCACCATGACGGGCGGACTGACCCATTGGAAGATTGGCATCTTCCCGATCTCAGCAAAGAGTCTGCGAAGTTCGGGCTGCAGGAGTACAATCAAACCGAAAACGAGATAAGATGAAACGTTGGTGATCAGCCATGATAGCGTTTCCATCTGAAAGCGTCTGGCCAGTACGTCCAGGAGCAGGATCACTCCAAAACCAATCAGCAGCTGCATCGCACGCGTGCGCGAAAGCAGAATGTAGGCACGGTACAGGAGAAACGCAACAATGATGACATCGATTACCCGAACAAAAGGGCGAATCGTGTTCCAGATTGTCTCAAGCATGGGCAATCCCCAGAACATCAGTCATAGAATAGAGTCCGGGCGGCTTTCCTGCCAGAAAGATCGCAGCACGGATTGCCCCATGCGCAAAAACCGACCGCGAAAGCGCCCGATGCGTAATTTCAATGCGTTCGCCTTCCAGAAAAAAGTACACAGTATGATCCCCGGGCGTGTCGCCACCGCGAACCGCGTGCATTCCTATTTCGCCTGACGTCCGTTTCCCGACCAGGCCATGCCTGCCATGGATGACCTTATCCTCAGCGACTTTTGTGACATTGCGGATAATATCTTTCATGCGAATGGCAGTGCCTGAGGGTCCGTCAACTTTCTGATTGTGATGCAGCTCAACAATTTCGGCTTCTACGTTTGGAAGCGCCTTTGCAGCCAGCTCCGTGAGGTAGAACAACAGATTCACACCCAATGACATATTAGGTGAGACGAGCACGGCGATCCTGTTTGCATGGGCTTGTATCTTCTCTTTTTGTTCTATGGTGAGCCCCGTGGTTCCGAGGACAAATCCAATGCCGTTAGCCGCACAAAGCTCAGCCATTTTGATTGAATTTTCTGGACTTGAAAAATCGATCATGACCTGCGCGCCTTTGATTTGCGTGACAGGGTCATCGCCCAGGTCAATCTGACCGCTGGCTTCGATTAGTTCTGAGTACTCTGGACCGCGAGCAAGGCTCAGAATCATCTGCCCCATTCGTCCGCGCGCACCTGACATTACGAATTTCGCCTTCAAGCGTCTGCTCCCGTTTTCTCGAGGACCTTCAGGAACTCAGCGAGCTTACCCGGGGACATGGGCGTCATTGGGAGACGCAGGTCAGGCGCACAGAGTCCTCGATGTGCTACAGCTGCTTTGATTGGAATGGGATTTGTCTCCCAGAAAATTGCCTGCATTACATCGAGCAACGAATAGAATATCTTATTACCCTCGGCAAAGTTTCCCGCCAGGTAATGCGCCACCATCCGGGCCATCCGCTTTGGATATAGATTGGACAAAACCGAGACAACGCCCCTTCCACCAAGGCTCATTACGGGCGGCGTCAGATTGTCATCGCCGCTGAGCATGGAAAAGCGATCCCCACAGAGGTGCCGAATCCGCGCCATCTGTCCGAGATCGCCGCTGGCCTCTTTGATTGCCGCGATTCCCGGAACCGCCATTAGTCTGACAAAGGTTTCTGGCTCGATATTTACAGCCGTCCTTCCCTTGATATTGTAAACCATAACCGGAACGGAAGCTACCGTCGCAATGGCTTTGAAATGTTCAAACAACCCGTCCTGGGTGGGTTTGTTGTAGTACGGATTTACAATCATTACCGCGTCCACGCGATCTGCACAGGCGGCGCGCGTCAGCTCAATGGCCTCCGACGTTGAGTTTGAACCCGTTCCCGCTATCACCTGGATACGGCCTGCGACGAGCTTCACGGTCCGTTTGATCAATTCGCTGTGTTCTTCGTGGCTAAGTGTTGGTGACTCCCCTGTTGTGCCGCAGGGAACGATTCCGGCGACACCTGCAGCCACCTGTAGCTCCACGAGCTTCGCGTACACATCGTAGTCAATTGCTGTACCGTTCTTTTCGAACGGCGTTACGATGGCCGTGTAGAGTCCCTGGAACTGCATTCTAACCTGCCTTTGAGCCTAATTTGTATTTCAATATAAGGGGCTGTTGATTTTTGTGCAAGTATGTCTGGAACAGCCACTCCGGTCATCGCTTTTCTTTGTTTTGTGGTAAGCTTCGTTGCTTCCGGCATCCTCATGCGCATCGGACTGTTGCCGGATCGCCCCAATTCACGCTCCCTCCATACACAGGTCACCCCCAGGAGCGGTGGTCTGGCTTTCCAATTGCCGGCACTCCTGGCCCTTGCCTTCATCTGGTTCAACCATCCTGCGCCCTGGATTGTAGCCGTTCTGGTCGGGACCATTTCGTTCCTTGGCCTGGGTCTGCTCGACGATGCATTTCAGCTTTCTCCTCTAGTGCGGCTGGCAGTGCAGATTGTAGTTTCCACATGCCTGATCTATCTGGCAGGGCCGCCTACGATTGCGATTTTCGATTTTCTAATCCTGTCTGGCCCCGCGGCCCTGGTGTTCCAGGTAGTCTGGGTCATGGTCTGTATAAACTTCTTTAATTTCATGGATGGTATGGACGGCCTTGCGGGCCTCCAGGCCATTGCTTTTTTCGCAGCCGGTGGCCTGATCCTGATCCTTCAAGGCGATCGGCCACACATGGGCCAATTCATGGTTTGCTGCGCTACGAGCGTCGTTGGATTCTGGATCAGGAATCTGAAACCTTCTACTCTGTTCATGGGTGATTCCGGGAGCTACTTCTGTGGCTTCCTCATCGGATTCCTGCCGCTGATCTGGCACCGGCCGGAGGACCCGGGTCCAATTCTGCGATTTGACGGGCATCGGATTTCCAGTGGCGTCGACTTTACCCTGGGCATCATCCTCTTTGGACCATTCCTCCTCGATGCGGGCCTTACCATTCTTCGTCGGCTTTCAGAAAGGCAGAACGTATTCGCACCCCATCGGAAGCATTTGTATCAGGCTCTTCGTCTGTCGGGTTGGTCTGTGTATCAGGTGCTTGGTACATACGGAATTGCAATGTGCCTGGCTACGGCTCTAGCCACGCTGCGGATTCTCGTTCCGATTTCTTCGGATCGGCTCACGGCCGGGGCAATCCTCGTGATTGTGGGGTTTGGCTTTATTTATTCCGCTGCGGTAAATCGGCTGGCCAGGGAACATTCGGACTTGTCGGGATCTTCAAATCCGGAATATTAACTCGCTCTGGCACCCGCGAAAGCACGGGATCAAGTGAAATCCCGGTTCGATCCGCACCAAACCGAATCAGCCAGAAGATCAGTGTAAGGATAATGAAAATCTTGAGCAGCCCGCGTGCCAGCGTCGCATGCGCTGCGTAAAACGACACTGCAATCACTGCCGGCCAGAAGATCAAAAGCAGAGTCCCAAGCCACAGCATGGCAGATTTAAGAAAGGCCGTGAGGGTTGTGCGAAATTGATTCTCGTACGCATTCAGGGATATCCGAATCTCAGGCAAGAACCAGATCAAATAAAAGATACAAATCAGAAGAGAGGCAATACGCAGAACCCAGTCGATTCGTTTCTGGAACATACCCAGGACTACGAAGATGGCCCAGATGCCAAATAACGGTAGTGTGATCGCTGTTACATCCACAGATTTCCCTCGCGCGCTACCAGTTCGAACGCCTGGATAAAGCTGGTTGGATCTGCCCTGCCAGTTCCCGCCAGATCAAATGCAGTACCATGATCGGGACTGGTGCGCGGAAATGGTAGACCAATTGTGCAATTCACGCCGCGCCGTCCCTCCAGGGCTTTGAAGGGAATAAGCCCCTGATCGTGGTAGCAGGCAAGTACGAGCCTGTAACGACCACCATGAAATTCTTGAAAGATACCATCAGCAGCGAGCGGGCCCTCGATGGGAATCCCATCCCTTCTAAAGCGATCGGCTGCTATTCCTATGAACTCAAGCTCCTCTGTTCCAAGGAGTCCATTTTCACCCGCATGCGGGTTAAGTCCGCACAGGGCCCACGCCCCCTTCAGTGCCGACCAATTGTGCAACAGACCGAGCAGCCGGACCGTGGCTGGATCTTCGAGAACAGTGCGGAGCGATTTGGAAACTTCCTGTAACGGAATATGAACGGTCAAAGGGATCACGCTCAATCGCTCGCCATGCATCAGCATCAAGACGTCTGAGCGGAACCGCTCGGCTAAGAAATCGGTGTGGCCATGAAAGCCCGGTGCCGCCAGGCTCACATGATGCTTGGAGAGCGGCAGGGTCACAAGGCCCCGGGTTCCGCTGACCGCGATTCGTTCGCTGGCAATTTCGAGCGCCTGCAACGCCAACCGACCCGATTCCATCCCGGGCTTACCAGCCTGGACAGGTTCTTTCTGCTCTAGCTCCAGAACTTGAATTCCCGGACCTTCCAATGCAATGTCCAATCCGCTGCCCGTGCGAACCTCGCAAGGGACGCCGCTGTCCTTTGCAAGAGACCGGACCCGGGATGAATGCTCCCTGCCTGCCCCCGAAATATAAACAATACGCTTGGACCGAGCCGCGTTGGCGAGATGCTCAAATCCTCTCAAGACGAGATCGGGACCAATCCCTGCGGGATCGCCGCCTGTGATATAGATGGTTTTGGATTTTGGAATCAGAACTAAGCGGATTTGGCTCTGGTGCCAAACAAGCGTTCAAGCGTTAGGTTGTCTCTGCCGTATTCCGATTCAATGTAATCGCGCGCGGAGTGCTTGAGGTCATTTGAAATCATGCAACGGCCTTCAAGGATAACGCCGTTCTGAATGATGAGTTCTGGTGTGCTGATATCGCCCAGGATTCGCGCCGTAGGCAGAAGCATCACGCGATTGCGGGCCGTGATGTTACCGACGATGATACCCTCTACGATTACGGAAGAGGCTGTGACGTTGGTCTTAACACGCCCGGTTACACCGATATATAGCTGATCTGCCTGAAGTGACTTACCTTCGAATTTCCCATCAATCTTCAGTGAGCCATTGATGAAGAATCTTCCGCTGAAGTAGGAGTTCTCGCCAATCGTGGAATTGGTTACTTCGGAGGCTGTCTTGACGAGTGCCATTGCCTACCAATGGCAAAAACCAGAGCGGGCGGACAACCAGAATTTGCGTGGCGAGGGCAAAAAGGCGCCAGGATTTTCACCTGGGCGCGCACCGGTGCAGTGCGCCTCTTACGGAGCCTTAATCTTGAACTGCGGGAGGTTCAGGCGCTCGATTACTTTGCCAGCAAAGTATTCAACCTCGCGAATTGCGTCGCGGATTACCCGTCCTTCCAGATAGTTTGATTCCTCAAAGCGGGCATTCGTCTTAATGATGTCTTCCTTGTTCATGACGGCCCCGCCGCCTCGGTCGAGATCATCCACGAGCTTCTTTAAGAAATCGCGTACCTTTTTCATGACTTCATTTGTCTCAAACAAGAATATCCGGGTCTGCTTATTCTTCATTTTGAGGAGCTGCTCGCGGAAATCCTGCTTATCTGCTGTCGCATATTCCTCAATTGTTTCTGCCAGAACCTTCAAGCTTCTGACTGCATTCTCAAGGAGAACACGAATGGCGTCTCGTTCGTTGCCGGAAGAGAAATCCAGTTTGCAGTGCTGCTCCGACACGGCGGGCCAATAATCCTTCTGCATGACTAGAAGCATTGTAGCCATAAGGTTCACGTCAGGGTCCGTGCAATGAGCGCTAGCCTTTTGCAATGGAAAGCGATCCAGGATGTCCCCTGAATCAGGATCAGCTCGGTTGGTTGGAACAGCCGGTCCGGTGACAGCTACTTCTGCAACCTTGCCAAGCCCCAGCTGCTCGCGAATCTCATCCGGATTGGCCTTAAGCGGATCTATGTGGGGCATCAGCTCCTTCAGACGATCGCGGAACTTCTTGAGCTCCTTTCTCACTCGCTCAACCTGCTCGCGGCTGGGCGAAGTGCGAATGATGCCTTCCATCTGCTTGATGTATTTTAAGACCTTGTCGATCTCTTTGAGTTGTTCGTCGGAATAAGCGGCCACTGCGACAATCGTTACACGTAAACTCTCAAGCGTAAACCATTTTTGCCGATCCCGACAATTCCCTTGCACGCGTCAAAGCGCGCTCGCCCTCACTCTCGTCTCCGGCCAACTTCAATAGTCGTCCGTAGTTTTCACAGAAAACGGCCTCGCGCGGATGTCGCTTAACGATCCGCCGATAGTAGGCCGCTGCCAGCCCGAATTCACCGAGCCCGGCATGCGCAAGTGCACGTACATGCAGCACTCCCGGATGCCAGTGCAGCACGGGCCGCAAATACGTTTCGCCTTTCTCAAAGTCTCCGTGAAAGCACGCATCGAGCGATAGTTTGAGGCGAGCCAGATAGGATGTGCCCGCGAGCCCTTCAAGGCGCATACGTTCGTGCACCGGAATTCCTACCGGAGTAAAATCAAAGCCATCGACTTCGATTCGCAGTGCCTTGCGTTCAAATCGATCCGCTTCCCGGCCGGTTATTCGTTTGTATCTGGCCTGTAGTTTTGAGTATGCAACGTTCTTACCTGCCAGCGCCAACCAGACCAGAGCCGCTTCCGCCGCATCCGGAAACCTCAGAAGAGCCAGAGCCGCTGAAACATTGCGTCGGGCTCCGGGCACAAAGAAAGGAAATGGCTCAAGAATTGAGCCGCGGTTTGCATCAAACTCTCCATCTATCCCCGCAAGCGCGTATTCCATGAACGGCAGCAGAACAATCCTGGAAGCATAGAATGCTGCGAGCACGGGGCGACGCTCTCGCCGCGCCAGAATCGCTGCGAGGAAGAAAAGAGCATCGTGCTTCAGGTCCCGCTCATGCAGCGAGAAGGCCAGGGAATGAATCCAATCGAAATTCCCGGTCCAGAAAGCGTAACCAACAACAGCTCTGAGATAGCGATTTCTTACGTAGCCGGGAAACCTTCCCTGTGCTATACTTTCCTCGACTGTACCTTCAATGAATGACCGATATAAAACAGGTAGGATTCGATGTGCTTCCGCCTGATTGTCTGCCGTTGCCCTCCCGGCACGGAACAAAACGGCCGAGTGGGTGTTAAAAACTATTCTTCCCAGCACACCCGGCCCAAGAAAACAAGGTAAGAAGAACGAATCATGGGTAGCATGATCCAATTGATGAAAAATATCCCCGTTTGGGCCCATGGTGGTCTCTGCACTGTTCTGTGCCTTGCTGTTCTTTTTCCAGTTAAAATTTTCGCCGAGGGGTCCCTCAGCGATCCGCTCGATCTGCTGCGTGCCGGCCGGTGGAGTGAAATTCAACGCTACTTCAAGGCCAACCGCGCTTCTTCCGAGACTCACAGATTTATTCTCGGCCGCGCAGCACAGGAGAAGCTTCCAAAAATTCCGCCAAGCCCAAAGGCGCTGGCTGAACCATTGCGCGAACCGACCACTATCTATCTTTCCGTCCTGGGACTGAACTGTAGTCTCCAGTCGGAAGACGAACTGAGCGAATGCGTGGCAACGCTCGGGAACGAGTCGCGGACTTCGCAGGTCCAGCGGCTGGCGATTCTTAAACTTTCACAACTTTTTAGATCCACTGGCTGGAATACTGCAAGACTCAATCTCCTGGCCAAATCGTCCCTGTCCGAATCAGATCCTCTGACGGGTGCCATCTATACCGAACTCCTCGAAGTAATGCTGGCCCGGAACATGAAGAAAGAAGCCATGGAACTGGCTGGAAGAATGGGTTCGCTTGCGTCCAATCGCACTCACTTCTACCGCGCGCGGGCTTTTATTCGCGGAGGAAAGCGCGACGACGGTTGGAACCTCTATCTGCTTGCGGCGGCAAGATCGCAGGATGACCTGCCCTTACTCAGGTCAATCTTCCAGGACCTGAAATACTACTTTCCGCAATCGTTCAGACCCGGGTCAGATCAGCACAGCATGCATCGCTCACTCTTGATGTTCCATGAATACCTGACTCCCATGGAGCGACAGGCTTTTGCGCAGGCATGGCCGGCTGACCGCCTCCTTGGCACTACGGGACCAACAACAGCGCTCGGCGATGGTTTGCATCTAATCGCCCAGGGTGATATGAAAGCTTTTCATGAATTGAGTCAGAAAACTTTCACAGCAGTCTCGAGAGACCCTGGTATCTTATACTGGTGGGTTTCGCGACTCATCCAGACTCGACGTTATGCGGACGTCATGGCCCTGGTTGATCGCTTTGATCATGTAAAGAAAGAGAACGCACCCATCTGGCGCTTGAAACTGGCCACAGTCGAGAGAATGGGAAATCGCGAGAACACATTTAAAGAAATGCTCGCATACCTGTCCGTGTTTGACTCTGATCTGGACGTTCACGATTCGCTGATTGAATGGCTCATTGGCGATAATGACAGAAATATTAAGTGGGCGCCGGAGCCCTATTGGGAACTTGCGCGCGCCACACTTCCTCCTGGAACGGCTAACGGACGTTTTGTTTACTGGCTGCGCCGGTTCTACAAATCTCAGAATCGTGAGGACAAGGCAAAGGAAATCGCAGAGCGATTCTATGAACTTGCGCCTGGTTCATACTACGCGCGCGTATTCTGGGATGAACAGAGAACCGGTGGCGACTTTCGCAACGACTGGCAAAGCGTCCGCGATCGCCCTTCGTACCTGCGCTGGGTTGGTAAGTACGGCGGAAATCAGGAAGCCATTCGGTTCCTCTCAAATCGGAACGTAAGCAATTACTATGATCCGCGCGCCATGGATCTCTGGAAGCGCCTGCAATCCATTCAGTATTCGATTCCGGAATCGGTTGTAACCATGTGGAAGCTGGGTGAGTTTGCGCTTGGCCAGGAATTCTTTGACTACCATTTCAAAGACAAATTCTCAAAGCGCGAGACCTTTCTCCGCCGCGCCATGCTTGGGATGAAATCCGGGCACCTTGACCAGAGCGTCTGGCATCTGAGACAGGTGGCGCGCGACGAAAACATACCGGAAGATCCCTACTCCCTTCCCCCGGATTTCCTGCGCAGCCTCTATCCAAGGCCCTACCTGAAGCAGGTCCGGGGATCCGCCAGTGAATACGGAATCCAGGAAGAGATGGTCTACGCACTCATGCGCCAGGAAAGTATGTTCCGCGAAACGGCAGTCAGTCGATCCGGAGCCCTTGGCCTCATGCAGGTCATGCCCGCCACGGGTCGCTGGCTTTCTGGAAAGATGCAGATGCGAAACCCCGACCTGCTTGAGCCCTCTGTTTCAATTCGCATGGGTACCAAATTCTTCGCCGACCTGCTCTCTCAGTATGATTCAGATTTCCGCTGGGCGTCGATTGCTTACAACGGCGGACCGGGAAGCCTCGCGCGCTGGAAGCAGCAGTTCTATCACGGAGACTTCAACTTGTTCCTTGAGAATATTCCGTCGCGCGAGTCCAGGAACTATTGCAGGGTCACTTTTCAAAACTACATGCACTATCGCACTACCTACGCGCTCTATCCTTGACTTGTAGTGCCCGGGGCGCTGTCTGACAAATTATGGCCTTCCGCGTGTTTAATTCGATGAGCGGCAAGAAGGAAGACTTCAAGCCCGCAGATCCTACCAACGTGCGGGTTTACAATTGCGGGCCAACGGTTTACAACTACAATCACATTGGGAACTTTCGCTCTTACATGAGCATTGATCTTCTGCGTCGCAGCCTCTTGTTCTTTGGCTACGGTGTAGAACAGACTACCAACATTACGGATGTAGAAGACAAGATCATTGCCAATGCAGCCAAACAGGGCAAGAAGATTCAGGACTTTACAGAACCTTACATCAAGATCTTCCTGGAAGATATCTCTTACCTGGGAATCCAGGAAGTGGAACACAGACCTCGGGCCACAACGTCAATTCCGGCCATGATCGATCTTATGAAACGCCTGGAAGAGCATGGCCATCTTTATACGCAGGACGGAGATGTATATTTTCGCCTGCGCAGCTTTGAAGACTACGGCAAGCTTTCGCATATTTCTCCGGAACAATTGAAAGTTGCTGCGGGTGGTCGATTCACGGCGGATGAGTACTCCAAAGAAGACATTCGCGACTTTGCGCTCTGGAAGAAGCAGGAGACCCCCGACGAACCTGCGTGGGACTCACCCTGGGGCAAAGGCAGACCGGGATGGCACCTGGAATGCTCCGCAATGATTCGTGAGATTTATGGGGAAGGCGGGGTGGACATCCACGCTGGCGGAATAGACCTGTTGTTTCCTCATCACGAAAACGAAATCGCCCAATCTTGCTGCGCCTACCGCGGTGAGAACTTTGCCCGCTACTGGGTCCACAACGAGCATCTTCTTGTGGATGGGAAGAAGATGTCAAAATCCGTCGGGAACTATTTCACCCTGCGCGACTTCTCTGAAAAAGATAAACTAGAACTACTCATCAAAGAAGGACGTGCACCCGCCGACCTGCTGAAACTCCACGAAAAGCAAAAGATGCAGCGAGCATTGCGCTATTTGCTTCTGTCGACACACTATCGTTCCCGACTGAATTTTACTTTTGAAAACTTGCGAAGTTCTGATGCCGCTATCGAGCGTATCCAGACCTGTCTTGACAAGCTTCTACTTCAGACGCCGCTGAGCGATGAGGTCAAGACCAGGTTCAAAAAGGGCAAACTCGAAACAGCGGATTCGATTTTCAAAGAAACAGTTTTTGCTGAGGCGATGGCAGCCTTTCGCACAGCACTCGAAGACGACTTGAACATTGCACGAGCGCTCGCTGCGGTGTTTGACGCAGTGAGTGCTGTGAATGCTGGCAAGCTTACTGAGTCCATCTGCAAGGAAGGCGTTCTATTCTTCTATGCCGTGAATCAAATTATCGACGTCCTGGAGTTTACTAACCCGGAGTCACGCGAAGTTGTCGCACAGGATCTGGGTGATCTGGAATCCTTTGTAGTGAGTAAGATCGAGGAGCGACTCAAGGCTCGCGCGGAGAAGAATTGGAAAAGGTCCGACGAAATCCGCGACGAACTGAAAGCAAAAGGTATACTCTTGAAAGACTCTGCACAAGGAACAACCTGGGAAAAGGCCTGATTTGCGCGATAACCTGATCTATGGTCGCCAGACCGTTAAGGAGTTCATCAAGACTGAGAATACTCCACGAGTGAATCGCATCTTTCTATCCGAAAGTTTTCCCCTGGATCTAAAGGGGTCAATTGTTGGGCTCGGCGGCAAGGTTCAGGAGATGCCCCGCCGCGAGCTTGATCGTATGTTTCCTGGAATCAACCACCAGGGAGTCGTCATTGAGCTCTCACAGGCATTCAAACCTGAGGCTCCCAAAGACTACAAGGAAGCGCTGAAACTCGGTGGTCCATTTCTGGCACTCGATGAAATCAGCGATCCGCAAAACCTGGGCAGCATGATCCGCACCGCCGAATCCCTTGGTGTGCGCGCCCTGTTCGCGAGTTCAAAATGTTCTCCCATCACTCCGGCTGTGCACCGCGCCTCGAGCGGCGCAAGCATGCATCTACCGGTTTACAGCGTAGGAAATCTTCCCCAATTCATGGATCGCGCAAAAGAGCTTGGTGTCTGGATGGTTGCGGCTGTTGCAGATACAGTAGAGCCAACTCCGGAGCAGTCAGCCCTGTCTTCAGAGGAAAGTGATTCGCTTCCGACAAGCGAAACGCTCTGCCTCATCATTGGAAGCGAGGGTGAAGGCCTAAAGCCGATTGTAATTGAGAAGTCAGATTACTTGATCACGATCCCCATGCGCGGAAGAACTGCCTCACTCAATGCGGGAGTGGCCTGCGGCATTTTGCTCGATCGTTTGATCAATCGCTGATTGCGCGCCGGACGGCGATCAAAAACAATTGCTATTTGGCTTTCTCCGCACTCTCGACCGTATGCGCGAGCAGCATTGTGATCGTCATGGGCCCAACGCCACCTGGCACGGGAGTAATGTAAGAGGCTCGCTGTGCACAGCCATTGAAATCCACATCACCGATATTCCCAGGATTGTAGCCTGCATCGACCACAATGGCACCAGGCTTGATCCACTCGCCCTGAATGAAGGCTGGTTTCCCGCATGCAGCAACAACCAGATCAGCCTGCTTCACGTGTTCGGGAAGATCTTTGGTTTTAGAATGACAGACGGTAATTGTACAATCGCGATTGAGCAAGAGCTGCGCCATTGGCTTACCCAGAATGGGTGATCTGCCCACAACAACTGCGTGGAGTCCTGCCAGCTTAACGTTGTACGCGTCAAGTAGCCGCATGATTCCAGCGGGCGTGCATGCGGGGTAAGAAGGAATTCCAAGACTCATTCTTCCAAACCCAAACGCAGTTACGCCATCCACATCCTTTTCGATTGCAATCCGATCGAAGGCCGCCCGTTCATCAATTTGTGCGGGAGATGGATGCTGAAGCAAGATTCCGCGAATCTGAGGATCAGCATTGCATTCATCGATGATGCGTAAGAGCATATCCGTTGTGGTGATCCCCGGCAACTGAACCTTCTTGGAAGTGAGGCCAATCGACTCGCAGGCCTTCCCCTTCATCTTCACATACGTTTCCGATGCGGGATTGTTGCCTACAAGGATGGTGGCGAGAACCGGCGGCGACTTTGCCCCGAGTGCTGCAACGCGCGACTTTAGTTCAGCGCGAATCTTATCTGATACTGCTTTACCGTCCAGGATCTGGTAGCTCAAATTTTCCTTCCGGGTCATACAGGCCGCGAATTCTGCAGTATTCACCGTCGTAGATGAATTCCGTTCTTGGATCCTGTTTGAAGTTTTTTGTTACGGACTTATAGCCTGGTTTCTTCAGCTCTGCCTTCATCAAAAGACGAGCAGCTTCGCAAGAAGTGTTCCGCATCATGATGGGATTCTGTTCATCAATGGTCCGTTGCGCAGCCTGCGCCGTTGACGTTATGCCAACCTTGCCGCCGGGATAGTCAGTCAGGGTGATTCCTGTGGGGATTGGATCGCGGGCTTTCCCGCATGCAACGAATGCCAGGAGGGCCATGCACACAGAGGATAGAAATAGCGAGCGCCTGGGGCGCCCTTGCCCTGAAGTTTCTGGACGCATGCAATTTCTCACAGTCTTCATCCTGGAATCTGAACGTACGGATATTTCGTGAAGTATTCTTTCTCAAAAGAATCGATCCTAGCTGCGTGGCGAAGCGACAATCCAATGTCATCCCATCCGTTCAGCAAGCACTCCTTACGGAATGGCTCTACCTCAAAGGAATATGTTTTGCCGTCAGGTCTGCGCACAACCTGAGCCGGTAAGTCAATTTCCAGCTCCATTCCGGGATTGGACTTTTCGAAATCGAATAACTCCTGAACCTGCGCGGCCGGCAGAATTACCGGTAGCATGCCGTTCTTAAAGCAGTTATTGAAGAAGATATCCGCAAAAGACGGAGCAATGATGCACCGGAACCCAAAATCCTCGAGCGCCCACGGAGCATGCTCACGGCTGGAGCCGGATCCAAAATTCTCACGTGAAAGCAATACGACCGCTCGCTTGTATGGCTCGCGATTGAGTACAAAATCCGGGATTGCTACCTTCCCGTCGGCATCAGAGAAACGCCAGTCGTGAAAGAGGTGAATGCCAAAGCCTGACCGTTCGATCTTCTTTAGAAACTGCTTGGGAATGATCTGATCCGTGTCCACATTGGAGCGATCGAGCGGGGCTGTTATCCCCTTCAGTTTGATAAAAGGTTCCATTATTTCCAGCTCCGAACATCGACAAATTTACCTTCGATTGCGGCAGCAACTGCCATTTGCGGACTGACAAGATGTGTCCTTGCGCCGCGCCCCTGCCTGCCCTCAAAATTCCTGTTGGACGTTGAAGCGCAGCGCGTCCCTGACGCCAGGACGTCATCATTCATGCCAAGGCACATGGAGCATCCAGCCTGTCTCCATTCAAATCCGGCGGCTTTAAAGATTTCATGCAAGCCCTCAGATTCCGCCTGACGTTTGACTCGACCTGATCCAGGAACGACGATTGCCGTAACTGAACTCTTCACTTTCTTTCCCTTTGCAAAATCCGCAGCAACCCGCAAATCTTCAATGCGACCATTTGTGCAGGAGCCCACAAAGACATAGTCAACTTTTACATCCGATATCTTTTCACCAGGCTTGAGGTCCATGTACGCCAGAGCGTGGCTCGCAGTATCCCGCTCCACTTTATCCTGAAATGAGTTTGGATCCGGAACAGCGGCGTTCACTGCAATCACCTGGCCCGGGTTTGTTCCCCAGGTAACCATGGGCGCGATGTCCGCAGCATCAATTTGAATTACTGTATCGTATTTGGCACCGGGATCGCTTGGCAGTGTTTTCCAG
>JAEUSB010000007.1 GCA_016788865.1 Leptospirales bacterium | reverse complement strand
CAACTCCGGCTGTCGAAATCGTAATATGCCTGGCGCCAAGCCCCAGGCCTTCCTGATCGTGTAGTAGATTGGCAGCCTTGATTACCTGCTCGTAATTGTAGAACGGCTCACCCATTCCCATGAAGACTACGTTGGTCAGCCTATCTGCAGAGTCCGCCTTAGTCGAGCCACCGCGATGCCGCAGTAAGCCGTAGACCTGATCTACGATTTGCCAGGCTTTCAGGTTACCCCTGAACTTGAGAGTCCCTGTAGCACAGAAGGAACAATTCAGCGAACAGCCAACCTGCGAGGAAATGCAAGCCGTCCGTCTATCATGCGAAACAATCCAGACAGCCTCAATCTTCTTTTGAGCTTCATCGCGTTTGTCAGTGCCCGCAAGGAATACTGCTTTTTCTGTTCCTTCTATTTCCTGGTGGGATGCAAGGATGGGGAGCTCAGGGAAAGCGCCCATTTCATGGAGTTTCTCGCGCAGCGTCTTTGGAAATTCGGTGAAATCGTTTAGCGTGGCGGCTGTGAATTTGTTCGTGCGCAGGAACGCCTGACGAGCGCGGTATTTTTTCTCCCCGATGCTTTCAAAGAAAGCCTCCAGTTCTGGCCTGGTTTGTCCTTTAATGATGCTCGTTTCCATTTCCGGCGCTCAGGTCAAAGACAACAATGAAGCCGTCAGAGCACAGAGAAAAAAACAAACAAAAATTCGGCCCGATCCCGGACGGTTCTAGAATTGATCCGCAGCAAAGATCTGGTTGATGGGACTGGACATGGTTCCCGCAATCATTACGCCACCCAGTGTAACCCCGGCGGTTGGATTCATTGTCGTCAGGGTTCCATCGCTGTTTCTAGCAAATGTAAAGAGAATGCCGCCCGCCGGGTTCATTGCGTAGACGAATTTCCCCTGGGCTTCTGCGGCTATAGCAAGCGGGTTGGCCCCGGGGCTCGCATTTGTGCCAATCAAAGTCAGGACACCAGTCCCTGGATCATAAGAAAACTGCCGCAAGCCACCACCACCTGCATACACGTTATTCCCTATTGAGACTATGCTGTAGACACCTCCAGCAAGTGCGATTGAGCTTCGAAGTGTAAGGGTCCCGGTCGTCTGATTCACCGCATACGATTCCGCGTTTGTGCTGCTAATGAGAAAGAGAAAATTGCCAGTCGAATCGAACGTGATGTCGTAGATACTGCCCGTCACTCCCGGGGTGCTTGGGCCGCTGGAAAGGGCTCCCGTATTGCCATCAATGACCAGCGAACCGATCGTGGTTGCATTTCCACAGTAGAGGAATTTTCCGGAGGGGTGTGGCGCCACCCCCTTTGTATTGGTGCAGATCAGAGCAGGATTGAAGCTCTGGATTGGTGTCAGTAGACCGGTTGAAAGGGAGGGACGCATGGTTACAATTGTACCCGCGCCTCCCGAGCTACTTACAAACACAAACCTTTGCAATGCATCGTAAGAAACGCCAGATAGAGTTGTTGCAGCAATTGCCTGGCTGCCCAGATCAACGAGCTCTCCCGAACCTTGTGTGATTTTCATCTGCGTGATAGTTGTATTTGTGTTCTGGATGTAGGCGTACTTACCATTTACATCTGTCGTGATCGTGCTTGCGCCGGTTACGGGCAGCTTGGGTGCAATTGCTGTGAGAGCGCCTGTATCGAGGTTTACGGAATACTGGAGAACAAAGCCGCTTTGATCCGTTGCGTAGTAGTAGCGCGGTTTCAGTATCTTGAGCCAGAAGAGCGCAAGGAGCTTTGAGCAACCGGGATCACCCGCATCCGCGCAATCAGAGTTAACCTTACATTGACCGGCGAAACCAAGGAGAAAGATGGCCAGGGCGACGGCGCGCATTGGACGAATCAAGGCCTGCGACTGGATTCGCCTATTCATATTTTCAGTCCCGTTTCCCATTCCTCAAAAAAAATAAGAATCGCGGCTAACGTGATGTTCGTCAGGCGCTGTTGCGAGTGCTAGATGCCTAAAGACCGCGCAGCCGAACCTTTTCCGTACCCTTTACGATGGATCCGCATACGAAAGACTCCATCGCCTGCGCTTTTAGCAGTTCCTGGACTTTTCCGACTGATCCAGGTCGCACGAATGCAATCATTCCGGCACCCATATTGTAAACAGAATACATCTCCTTCTTTGCCACACCGCGCTTCGCAATCGTTTCAAAGACTGCGGGAACCGGAATTTTGGCCGGATCGATTTCCGCGCACAATCCTTCTGGAACAATCCGAGGCACGTTTTCGTAAAATCCGCCGCCAGTTACGTGGACCATTCCAGTAATCCAGATATCTCCGCTTCCGGCATGGGTTTGCGCCTGGTCAAGAACTGGCCGCAGATAGGGCTCATAGATTGTAGTGGGCTTAAGTAAAATCTGATTCAAAAGAAAATCATGGTCCGCTTTAACGTCCGGCAGCTCTGTGCCGTTCTTTAGAAACAGTTTTCTGACAAGAGAAACGCCGTTAGAATGAATTCCGCTCGAAGGGAGTGCCAGAATCACGTCGCCTTCCTGGACTTTGCTGCCATCGATCATGGCCGATTTTTCGCCCACGCCCACGCAGAATCCGGCCAGGTCATACTCTGCATCTTCCAGTAAGTCAGGATGCTCTGCAGTTTCTCCTCCCACAAGTGAACAGTTAGCCTGCCTGCATCCTTCTGCAATTCCAGCGACCACGACTGCCATCTTCTCCGGATTGAGACGACCCACGGCCATATAATCAAGGAAGACCAGGGGCTTGGCTCCGGTCACCAGCAGGTCGTTCACGCACATCGCGACCAGATCAATCCCTACTGTTTCATGACGGTCGAATAACGTGGCCAGATGCAGTTTGGTTCCCACGCCATCGGTTGTAGTCAGCAGTACTGGTTGTTTGTAGTCTTTGAGAAAGGAAACGTCGCTCATTGCGGCAAAGCCGCCAAGGCCACCCAGCACGTGGGGTTGTCTGGTGCTCTTTACGGAATCGCCAATGAGTTTGACGAAGCGCTGCCCTGCATGGGTGTCTACTCCGGCTGTTTTGTAATCCATAAGCGAGCCTTTGTTTTGCGCCTGTGCGTAAAATCAGAAATCAAAAAAAAAGGCCGGGGTTTAGGCCGGCCTTCTTTGCTAGACTGGTTTCTGAGAAGGATCAGGGAGCAATCTCAGTCATCAGCTCTGATTTAGGAGGTGTGTTGTCTACGAGCACTTTGAATGTCTTCTCAGTTACGTTTCCAACTTCATCCGTTACACGAATTGTTACTGTGTGTTCGCCTTCTTTGTCGATTACGATGCGATCACCTGGTTCAAGCTTTTTGAAATCAGACTCGTCGATCTTGTATTCTACAAGGGCATTCTTTGGGAAATCTGCAACAGAGAGACCTTCACGCGGAATGCGGTATGGCTCCTGGAGACCCTGGAAGATTGTAGGCAGTTGCGGAGGAATGCTGTCAATGCGATAGGAGTAAGTCTGGATTGCTGTTTCATTTCCAATCTTATCCTTAGCACGATACTGGATTACGCCCATGTCGTTTTGAGCAATGGATGCCGCAGCAATGGCAGATTCATAGACTTTCCAGTCTCCCTCAGTTCCGCTTCTCCATTCGATTTTATCAAGACCTGTGCCTTCATCGCGAGCGGCAAGGACGATCTTTGCAGTTTTTGCAAGGCTTCCGTCAGTTGCAACTTTGCTGGAATCGATTGTGCGAACCAGGGAAGGAGCAGTGCTGTCGAGATAAATACGGCGAATCTGG
This sequence comes from Leptospirales bacterium, assembly GCA_016788865.1. Lineage (GTDB taxonomy): Bacteria > Spirochaetota > Leptospiria > Leptospirales > Leptonemataceae > JAEUSB01. The sequence goes on along the minus strand of JAEUSB010000007.1, from coordinate 78,251 downwards.
ATTGGGCTTTTGTTACCTGCGCGGTCAATTGCATACCATTCGATTACATAAGCTCCGTCTGCTGTTAGACGCATTTCTGCATTTGGCACAAGTGAGTAGAGTCCGCCGTTTACTTTTGCGTAGACTTCACCAACACCAGAGATATCATCTTTTGGGTTGAAACGCACAACGAGCGATTTGCCGGCTGGCAGAGAATACATGTCAGCTCCGGCCATTCCGTTTTGCTTCATTGAGTCACTTGAAATTTGCAGTGGAGGAATTGTGTCAGATTTTGTATCTGCAGTGGCGGCTGGTTTTTGCAGCTCAGCTACTTGCGACCATGCGCCGGCTTTCCCCGCTGTGTCAACAGCGCGGTAACGCCAGTAGTATTTTGGTTCGCTGGGTTCCATGCTGAAGCGAGCTTCATTGGTATCAGCTTTGAGATTCTGTACGACTTTTGAGAAGTCCTGGGTTGGCGATACTTCTACATCATAGCTTTTAGCGGTTGGGTTTTTTTCCCACGTCAGCTTGTAGCCAACAGTTTCCGCATACAGGCCAGTAGTGAACACTGCGACGGCGATCAGTGTAAGTTGAATGAGTTTATGCATAGATTCCTCTGAAAATCTGCCTTTTTGGGAAGTTTTGTGCGAGGAACTAGCCCGTCAACTCAGGATTAGTTTAGATTTTAGTTTTTATTGGGTAACGTACGATTCTTGTGCAATCGGGCACGTTTCCTGATTATGTCACATCCCGCTGACGCCCCGATTCTTGATAATCTTGCTATAAAGTCGGGCTGATGCCCTGGGCGTCCGCTTCATGGTCTTAAAATCGACTGCCACGAGACCAAAGCGAGCCGTGTACCCCTCCGCCCATTCGAAGTTATCCATGAAGCTCCAGTGATAATATCCCTCGACTCGAACGCCCTCGGCCGCAGCGGCCTGCATGGCCGAAATATGATCGATCAGGAACTGACCCCGCTTCGAATCATCCGCGTCGGCGATTCCGTTTTCCGTGACTCGGATAGCCAGGCCATAGCGATCGCTGAAGCGAACTAACGTTCGCTTCAAGCCCTCGGGGTAAATCTCCCAGTTGAGATCGTTTCTTGGCGAATTTTCTTGAATGTCGATTTTTACAAAGGCTTTGTGGGGCGCCAGAAGATCAAAACGGACGATGTCTCGTGAGTAATAGTTGATGCCCATGAAATCCCAGGCTCTGCCATCGTGCACTCGCTCGCCTTTCCCGAGCGATCCCGACATGGTTCCGGATTGAATGGAATCACAAAACGAGAGATTGAAAAACTCATCTACTGTCGCCTGACGGCCCCGATCAAGGGCCGAGGTGGGATCCCCCGGATCCATTACGCGCATGTGTTTTGCGATCGAGACCACAGGTGTTTTGAATTTCTTACGCGCATGAATTCCGTGAATCATGTCATACAACTGAAAATGTGCAAGCAACAGGTTCTTTTGAACTTGCACGGCTCTGAAGTATCCAAAGGGGCCGGGATTGCCCGGAGGCCATCTGCCATCCAGATATGCAATCACAGAATAGACGATAGGCTCGTTGATCGTGATGTATTCGTCTACGAGGTCACCCACGTTTTCAATCAGCCATTTAGCAAAGCGCAGGAAATCCGGGAGGTTTGATTCCTTCTCAAATCCGCCCCGCGCAAGCCACCAGGCAGGTACGGCAAAATGGTGGATGGTCAGCAGAGGTTTGATCTTGCGTTTTCTAAGCGCTTGCAACATGCCGCGAAAATGGTCCAGGGCCTTAAGGTCGAAGCTCCCTGGTTCCGGCTCGAATCTTGACCAGTCAGCGCCCAATCGATATGCATTGGTGCCCATTTTCTTCATGAGATCAAAGTCGTCCTTATAGCGATTCCAGTGATCGCAACCCGTTACGCTGCTCGAACCATCGAGAATCTTACCGGGAATTTTGGCGAACTCGGCCCAATCCGATGCATGATCTCCTCCGTCGACCTGGGTGGGGGCTGTGGCCGTGCCCCAGAGGAATGTGGAAGGAAATTGGAATTTTTTCATTGTGAACCGCGCGGGATTTCAAAAGGTGCATACTGCCTGTGAGTCAAGTATTTATACGCAGAACCCTGGCCCTCGCCGTATTTGCGCTTTCCCAGGGGATGTTGTTTACGCAGCCCCCACCAACCGAGGCCGCCTGCAGAAGTATGTACATCAAGCGAATTGAAGGTCTCGCGGCCTCAAACGATCCGGCGGCTCCCGGCTTGCAGCTCAAGAAGGCTGACCTATTAAGCGAGGAAGCCATTCAGGCTGCTGTCAGCAATTGCCTCATGTACGATTCGGTCGAGTACGTTGCCTGTGCACAGACCAGCAGTGACCCGGCACGGGATTGCAAACGCGGTAATGATACCGGCGAAAGATCTACGGAAAAGTCAGAAAAACCAGAGAAGTCAGAGAAGCCCGCAGAGCCGGAAGTCAAGCCGGACCGCCTGGCCACGGCGGCAGAGTGCAGTGGTGCTTACGAGCACCTGCTGGCACTCTACTCCACGGATGAGCTGAAAAAGAAACCGGGCGGGGAAAAACTGATCCAGAACTGGAAGTCCGATGTGTCCCGGAAGTCATTTCAAAAGCGTTGTATAACGGCCTTTCACAGCCAGGATATTCAGTGCATTGTTTCGTCACGCGACGTGGACTACGTACGCGCCTGTTTGCTTGTTATTCCGGAATAGGATGAACTTGCAAATGGCTCATGGCGTCTAAAATAGAGTCATTAAGACAATAATCGAGGTGTTTGGATGAGAAATCAGAATTTGCTCTTAGTTGCACTGACACTAGTTTTTACTGTTGCGCTGTACGCAGATAAACCAGAGAAGCCGGGTCCATGCAAGGCCGATATTGAAAAATTCTGCAAGGACGTGCCTCGTGGTGAAGGCCGTATAATGGAATGCCTGAAGAAGAATGAGGCAAACCTCGCGGCTGAATGCAAAGCAAAGCTTGAAGAGCGCAAAGATGAAAGGGCTGCTTTTCGGAAAGCCTGCAAAGAAGACGCAAAGAAGCTTTGCGCGGAAGCTGCAAAGGGTGCTCAGGGTGTTCGTGCCTGCTTGAAAGAGAAAGCGGCGCAGGCAAGCCCAGCCTGCCAGGCTGAACTGGCCAAGATTAAGTAATCCATCGAACTCAAAAAGAGCGTCCCGCGGATTTTCTGCGGGCGCTCAAACGTCGAGTGTTTCGGCAGTCTGAATCCAGAAATGTTCCGCTTCAGCCACGGCACGCAGCTTTTCATTACCACGATCAATCAACAACCTGTGCTTTGCTTCGCGCAACATCGATAGGTCTGTAAACGAATCGCCCGCGGCGAACCCGATCTCTTCCGAAGTGAACTCTCGAATGGCTGCAACCTTTCCTTGATCGAACGTCATGGGCTCAATGATCTCAGGCATCAGAATGCCATTGCGTTCTGTCAGTCGCATCCCGCGCACGGAAGTGGCCTTCAATCCGTACCTTGTGGCAGCATCGCGGATGGTGCATTCCGGAGAAGCCGTGATAATTCGCACATCCCAGGATTTCTCAATCATCAAGCTGACCAGTTCAAAGAGGGGTTTGCGAATGCGAATGCTGTTGTCGATAGTAGTTCCGCCGGGGAGGTGAAGGATTGTCCCCGGCTCCTGGTTTTCCACAAAGACGTGCTTTGCAATCGAAACGAGCTCCGCTTCACTCATTCCACAGAATAAGATCTTAGTCCAGCGGTACGCAGCTTCAAGACCATCAGCCTTAGCTATTTTTTCGTACGCGTCAACTAGCCCTTTCACCAGGAGTTCGTAGCTTGTGGAATTTTCTTGTGCAGAGTATTCGAGCCAGAGCTGTTTCCACCCCTTGATCTCGCTCTCGATCAGCGGATGGTGTGCCTGTTCCCAGAATTCGGGGAGATCAGCGCCAAGCATTCCCTGCGTCAGTATATAATACATGCACGACTCGCCAAGGTCGCCGCGGATTAGTGTATTGTCGAAATCGAAGCACGCCAGTCCAGGTGGACCGTTTAGCATTTCCTCAAGCGAGGATTTGAGTTTTTGATTCCAGAGAGGAGAGAGGGTCAATTTTGCGCAGGTCTCTGTCCGGTTAAAACAACACTGTCAAGGCCAATGTTTTGTGAAATGACTTCTTCTGGTCCTTCGCGAACAACCAGTCCTGGCCGGACATAGCCGAACTGCAGAAAGTCTTCCGGATCCATGTGAACGTCCATGAAGCGCACTTCAAAGTGAACGTGCGGGCCGGTTGAGCGACCGGTAGAACCAGAATAGGCCAGGATTTGTCCGCGGATGATACGTTCCCCTTCCGGAACCATCACCGAGGTATTGTGTGCATACCACGTTACATAGCCGCTTGCGTGCTGAACGGCAACCGCCAGGCCGAGCCCGCCATACCATCCTGCCTTCACGACTACACCGTCATCCGCTGCCACAACGACTGTGTTGCGCGGACAACCAAAGTCCAGACCTGGATGATTTTCTCCGCCACGAACTCCATAACGAGAGGTGTAGGCGGGGGTTTCTACTGGCCAGAGAAGCCTGCTGTGCTCAACGGATTGAATCCGACGGCCTTTGCCTTCTGCTAGTAGCTTCTTTAGGATTGCGTCTGAGTATGGAACGAAAACGTGCGAGTTGGCGCTGAATTTCCCACCATTGGCTTTGAGAATGTCTGCCGGAGTGACCCCGGAAACGTTTGCCAGATACTGAATTGAATCCTTTCCCGGGACAAGCCAGCGACCTGTCATTCCGCGAAACGACTGAACGTACTCATTGTCAACGGCCACGGACATAGTCTCGGCGCTAAGCGAAGGACCGAGGGCCAGTGTTAGAACCAGAAACGATGTAATTTTGAAGTTTCGCTTAATCAAATCTGAAATACCGGCTGAATACCCTTGTTTATCGGCACAGTTATACCTCAGGGACAGGCAATGTGCAGCCCGGGCAAGCACTTTTTTGCCTCTGGTCCGATGCGGATGATTCAGTCTGGCAATACAATCATGCAATGGGAACATAATCTTGGAATGACGAAGCTGCGGGTTTTGGAAAACAGGGGCATGTCCATATTTCTGAATCATTGCGGCGTCAGCAGGATGCTTCCGGCCGCGGCCGAGGCCGCGAGTACGCAGATACGTTTGCAGGCGGAGAAGGGATCGCTCATGTTCCAGGACTGGGTGGAGCCCCTGAACCACTTCAAAACCCAGGGCGCAACTCTACTGGGCACAACGCCGGATAACGTCAGCTATGTTCGAAATACTTCGGAAGGCCTGAGCCTCCTGGCATCAGGCTATCCGCTGCAACCCGGAGATGAGATTCTAAGCTACGTCCACGAGTATCCGGCCAATCACTATCCCTGGAAGATACAGGAAGGGCGCGGCGCCAGGCTCGTATTGATTCAAAACCGTTCGCATGGTGAATTGTGCGGGGGATCTCTCGCAGGTCCGGGTGGCTTTCGCTTTGAGGATATCGAATCAAAGGTAACGGATCGGACCCGCATTGTTGCATTGAGCCATGTTCAGTTCACCAGCGGATTTGCTTTCGAGTTAAAACGAGTCGGTGACTTTTGCAAGGCAAGGAATATTGATCTCATTGTGGATTGCGCACAAAGTTTGGGCGCGCTTGAAATCATTCCCGAGCAAATGAACATTGCGGCACTCGCCGCTTCCGGTTGGAAATGGCTCATGGGCCCGGTGGGAACCGGCCTGATGTACACTGCGCCTGGGTTTCGTGAAAGAATAAAGATCGTATTTGCCGGGGCGGACTTGATGGTTCAGGGAATGGACTATTTGAATCACACCTGGAATCCCCATACAGACGCCAGAAAGTTTGAATACAGTACCCATGACTTCGTCGGGACGGCAGCGCTTGCTGCGAGCATGAAGTCGGCAAACGAATTTGGTATAAAACGAATTCAAGAAGTTGGGCGCAAGCTCAGAGATCTGTTTTTGTCGCGTTTGGATCAATCGAAGTACAGCCCGTTGATCTTTGCCGCAGAGAATCAATCCGGAATCATTTCACTGGTTCCTGGTGGGGCATTGCAAGCGGATGAAGTTGGGCGGAAACTTGCAGCGCAGGGCATTGTCGTGGCCCCTCGCGCCGGGTTTGTTCGCATAGCGCCCCATTATACGAATTCCGAGGCCGATATTGTTGTGGCCTCGGACGCGCTGAACGCAATCTGACGGCCTAGAACAGCGCGTAGATGAACGGAGAGAGTCCGCCTGCGGCTGCCGCAAACACACCAAGCCCGACGAGCAGAAGGAGGAAGAACATGATTGGCATCAGCCAGAACTTCTTACGAACTTTCAGAAACTCGAAGAATTCTTTTAAAATACTCATTGTCTGGCCTCAAAAATGTCTATGATAGCGCTTTAGATCGCTCGGCTCTTCCTTTGTTATCCAGTAGGTAGTTGCCTGAGGGTCAAGGTCTTTTTCAAGGAAGCGCTTGCCCGTAATCTTTGCAACGAGCCCAACGGGAATGACGGCAATTATGTAAATGGTTGTCAGTATCACACGCGACACAACCATCTGAATCAGATGGGCAACAGCCATCCATCCTTTGTAGACAATGGCCGCGACCGGTGGAATGAGACCGACCAGGAAAGCAACGCCGCCGGCGATACTCCAGTTCATCCATTCTGCTTGGGAAATGAAGTGCCATCGATAGAGCGCGATTCCTCCAAGTACAAGACCGGTGCCCATGAAGAAGCGCATGGCTTGAGTGGTGATTCCGCAATACTTTTCCCAGAGCCAGTGCAAAGGACGTCCAACGGGATACGCAATGGCAAGGATCAAAGAAATCAAGGCTGCCCAGTGCAACGGTTTTGAAAGGGGCCAGGCAATATCAAACTTCCACTGCACAATAGACAGGATCACGAAGAGTACAAATAACTTGGTGTAAAACTTTCGAGTGTTTTTCATCTAATCCAGCTCAAACTCTTTTTGCCAGTCTGTGTCCCCTTTAAGGGCTGGCTGGTCCTTCTTCTCCAGAACATAGTTCTCAAGTACGAGCACGTCCATGTTGGTTCGCATGAAGCAAAGATATGCTTGCTCTGGTGAAAGGACGATAGGCTCCCCGCGCACATTAAACGACGTATTGATAATGACTCCCCAACCGGTGAGCCGCTTGAACTCAGAAATCAATTCATGATATTCGGGATGGTTCTCGCGGGAAACCGTCTGGATGCGAGCGGAATAATCTACATGCGTAATTGCGGGCAGTTCTGACCGTTTAACGTTCAGCTTTTCTATTCCAAACAGTTTGTCTTCCTCCGCAGTCATTTGACGACGAAGATGCTTCTTAACCGGAGCTACAATGAGCATGTAGTCCGAGTCGCCATTGTGCTCGAAGTATTCAGAAACATCTTCCCGCAGCACGCTCGGTGCGAATGGGCGGAACGATTCCCTGAATTTGATTTTCAGGTTCATTGTGGACTGCATGTTTGCGCTGCGAGGATCTCCAACAATGCTACGGGCTCCAAGCGCCCTGGGCCCAAATTCCATACGACCCATGAACCAGCCCACAACCTTCTCTTCTGCAATATGCTTTGCCGCCAATCGCGCCGCAGCCATTGTGTCTGACATCTTCTGGTATGGAGCTTTGACGGAATCAAGATAGGTTTGAATTTCGTCAGGTTTGTAACGCGGACCAAGATAGGATCCCTTTTGCAAATGCTTGGCCTTGCTCACGTCCCTGGGCTTCCCCAGGACCTTGTGCCAGGCAATCAGTGTAGCGCCGAGTGCTGAACCCGCATCCCCTGCAGCCGGTTGAATCCAGATGTCCTTGAACGGCCCTTCGCGGAGCAAAATCCCATTGGCCACGCAATTCAGTGAAACCCCTCCAGAGAGACAGAGGTATGGCAGGCCCGTTGTTTTGTGAATGCTCTTGCCGAGCTTGAGCATGGACTCTTCGATCACCACCTGAACGGAGCGAGCGAGATCCATTTCTCGTTGTGTTAACTTGCTCTCCGCCTTGCGAGGAGGTCCGCCAAATAGCTTATGGAATTTCTCATTGGTCATCCGGAGGCCGGCCGAATAATCAAAATAGTCCATGTTCAATCGAAATGAACCGTCTTCCTTGATATCGATCAGATGGTCATAGATCTTCTTAACGAAGGTTGGCTCTCCGTACGGAGCAAGACCCATAACCTTGTATTCCCCGGAGTTAACTTTGAAACCTGTGTAGTAAGTGAAAGCTGAGTAAAGCATCCCAAGTGAATGCGGAAATTTGATTTCTTGTCTGACACTGAGTTCTGCACCCTTGCCGACTCCCCATGAGGTTGTAGTCCATTCTCCCACGCCGTCAACGGTCAAAAACGCAGCTTCCTCAAAGGGGGAAGGATAGAACGCTGCAGCAGCATGCGACTCATGGTGCTCAGGAAAAACGAATTTGCTGTCTTCTTTCAAATTTGGCAGGCGTTTGCGAATTGTATGCTCGACCAGGAGCTTATGATCCATCCAGGAGGGCAATGCGGCCAACCAGACCTGATATCCCCGTGGCGAAGCATCGAGGATTGACTCAAGCAGGCGTTCCATTTTCAGAAATGGCTTATCATAGAATGCAATGAAATCTATATCCGCTTCTGTTAGATTTCCCTCTTTCAGAACGTAAGCGATTGCGTTTTCCGGGAATCCAGCGTCGTGTTTCTTCCGGGAGAACCGTTCCTCTTGCGCGGCGGCAATGATCTCCCCATCCACAAGCAACGCCGCGGCGGCATCGTGATAGAAACAGGAAATACCAAGAATCTTAGCCATGCAAACTCATCCTTCCACGGAGACCGCCCCTGTAAAGCGCAATCAGCCCAGCCAATCTACTTCCGCTACCAGGACGCGTGAGGCATTCAAGACAAGGCAAACGACTATGCGGGGAAACTCGCTCTTCACGTCATAGCGGGGCTCAGTCATGTACCAATCTTGATTAGAATACGTTCTTTGTGCCATTGCCTGGACAAAATATGGCCGCCAGCTGGCATTGTGCGAAATAGCGACTGTATCTTTTTTCCAGCTTCCGTTTTCGATTCGGAACTCCGCGCTAATTTGATTTCCATCCTCATCAAAGATGGCCACCTTGCTCATGTGTGCGGGGAAGCGGCCCAGATTTGTTTGCAGCGATTCATCAATTGACGTCTCAACCAGATCAAGTCCGACTACTGCCTCTCTAAGCGCGCGTACCAGGGTATCTTTGATCTGGAAGCTCTGGACAAACTCTGCCACGGCGAATGTGCTATGTTCGCGAATGGCCCTTTTGAGCAAATCGGTGAATGTCGCTCGGCTCTGCGTTTCCTTGCGCGCTTCGCTGAACAAGAAGCCCTGCAAATACCTGGCGCCCATCCGCAATGCCATGAATAATTCTTCTTCGCGCTCAATCCCTTCGAATAACAGAGACGAACCAAGTCGATGCGCAAGCGCCGAAACCATCTGCAAAATCTGTCGAAAACCAACGTCGTGAAGGCTGCGACGCAACAGCTGTAGATCTACTTTTATGATGTCCGGCCGGATAAGCGCAATTCGGTTCAGGTCGCTCTTTCCCGCTCCCGCATCATCCACAGCAATCAAGAGGCCCGCGGATTTGAACTCATCCACGATTGCAACAAGCTGTGTTAGTTCCCCGCTGAATTCGTCCTCGGTGATCTCAAGCACGACTCGAGTGGGATCAATTCCCGAATCTTTAATCCGCTCAAGAATCCGCGTCGCCCTGGGCCTGCCATCTTCCGGAAGCGAAAGTGTATGTGGCATTATGTTCATGAAGAGCTGAAGTTCGTCATCTGCGGCAATGGCCCTGAGCGCGGCCTTTTGCAAGAACGAATCCATGTACAGGGAGAGTTCGCGGTGCTGTGGATTCTCCTGATCGAGATTGTGAAAAACGGGGCCGAGCGAGGATACCTTTCCCTCTGGATCGATCATCCGGCCAAGCGATTCATAACCGCAAATCCGTTGATCGTCAAGCTTGAGAATGGGTTGAAAATAGGGGACAAGCGTTACGCGATTCAGATCCGGTAGTTCGAACAGCGTAGATGGATTCATGGCATGGGACGTTTTTCACCGTACTTACTACGTACCAGCGCTTCGAGTTCCTCGCGAGTTCGGACTGTCTTCAGTTTCTTAAAGTCCTGGTCGTTCCAGGCTTTGAGGCCGAGCTTCATGGCCGTCTCAGTAGAACCACCCAGAACAACGTCATAGTGAACCTGTCTTGGGGGATCTTCAATGCCATAGTCCGACATTGCAACATAACGGAGCTCCTTGTAGTAGGTTCGACCGATGTCGACTACCTCACCGACCTGATCGGGTGGGAAGTTTTTTCCAATCCAGACGGCAGCGCTGGAATTGGCAGAATAGGGCAGTGGGCCTTCGCGTTCAATTGAGACTGGCAAATCCATGTCTTTGATGAACACGGCACAATGGCTGACCTTCTCCTGCCAGGCCAGAACAACGCGGGGTTTGGGAGTCTCAAAAAGCTGCGAAATGCAGCCACTACTACACAAAATGAGGACGATGGCTACTTTCTTCATTATACTTGACGATGTAAGTAAAACGGTAGCCCTGTACCGTAAATCTAAATTTGGCGAGGACAAGCGATGATCGCTGAGAAGCAAATCACAGATAGCATGCAAATGCAGGACATTATGCAGGCGTATCCAGGAGCTAAACGCGCCCTGTTTCAGAAATACCACATTGGCGGATGTTCCAGCTGCGGTTTTAATCCCACGGACACACTACGCGAAGTATTCATTAAACACAATCGCCCGGGTGAAGTAGACGGGGCAATCAGCTACATCTACGAAAGTGCTCGTGTCGACGAAGAAATGCAGATTGAACCTTCTGTTCTCAAAGCCGAATTGGATCAGGGAATTCCCTGGAAACTAATCGATGTGCGCGATGAAATGGAAGCGGAGATTGTGGCCCTGCCAGGGTCTGAGTTGATCACGCGCGAGATGGCGTATGACATTCTCGAAAAATGGCCCAAAGACACCAGAATTGCATTCTATTGCCATTCCGGTATGCGTTCAATGGAAGCCGCTTCCTACTTCAAAGGGCATGGCCTCCCAAACGTGAAAAGCCTGAAAGGCGGCATTGACCGTTGGGCCGTTGAGATCGATCAGACTCTGCCCCGCTATTGATTCCTGATTCGCCCAGATACGTTTTCGTAATATGCGTTTTCTGAGCCAGTATGAACCCTTCGCAGCTACCATCTTACGGGTAACTGCGGGGGCCATTCTGTTTGCCCATGGTTTCCCCAAACTCTTGAACATTGCCGGTTTTGCGGATTTTGTTTCAACGTTGCCCTGGGCTCCCCGGCCATTCCACTGGCTTCTGGCATTCGCTGTGATCTTCACAGAAGTTGTAGGCGGATTGGCAATGGTCACCGGGATTCGCGCGCGAACTGCAGGCTTCTTTGCAGGGGTAATGTACTTACTGATCGCGATGCTGATGCAGGGTCGTCAATTCTTCCTGATGTTCAACTTGAATTCAAGCGACCAACAATCCTACTTTGAGTTTCCATTCCTCCTTGGAATCGTTTGTCTGGCCGTCTCTTTCCTTGGAGCCGGCAGGGTCCGCGTTCGCGTTCGCGACTGGGATTGATGGCAGTCCTCAGGCTTGCGGGGATGCCAATTGGAAATCCCGAAGACGTTACTCTGCGGGTCTTGCGCGCCATCCGCGAGGCGGACATTGTTTGTGTGGAAGATACGGGCGTGGCTTCCAGACTCTTTAAGAAGTGGGAGATTCCCTTTCCACGTGAAAAAATCCGAATTGTAAACGAGCACACTACGGAGCAGGAGCTGTCGGAATTGATTCCTGAAATCAAGGCCGCTCGTTCAGCTGTTCTGTGTTCCGACGCCGGTATGCCAGTGTTTTGCGATCCCGGTCTCGACGTTATGCGTCTTTGTGAAGCAGCGGGAATTTCGATTGAGGTCCTGCCTGGGGCCAACGCCCTCGTGACCGCGATAGTAAGGGCGGGGCTAGGGGGGCCGTTCTATTTCGCGGGATTCCCGCCCAGAAAGACCGAGGAACGTGGGCCTTTTTTCAAGAAAATGGACAAAATGCCTGGGTTCGTAGTTTTTTATGAAACCCCGTACCGGCTGGGCAAGTTGCTTGGTGATATCCATAACAACTTCCAGCCAGCGAAGAAAGTGTTCATTTGCGTGAATTTAACTGAGCCTGAAGAGGTATTCATTCAGTCCAGCGTGCAGAATGTGAAAAATTTGCAAATTCCGCCGGGTCCGCCCGTTGTAATCGTGGGGAATTGATTTCGCAGGGAATTCCGTAGGAATCGTGAAATCTTACCGAAAAAAAGAATGTGGACAGTGGAATATCCACTTACACAACCCATTTAATTTGTAATGCAAACCACTCAGGAAACAAAACCGCCTGTTGAAATTTCCTCACGGGGCCTAAAGCGTTTTCTGGCCGTAGCGGCGGATCGCTCGGAACTTGCGGCATTTCTTGAATGTGTGTACACCGCACGCATCATGCGCGACCGTCATCCTGGCCTTCATGCAATTCTGCTGGTCGATCCGTCGTGTGCCAACTTTGCCACAGAGGCTGGCGTATTTGATGAGGTGATTCCGCTGGCTGGAGACCTGGTTAAATCGATTCGTCGCATTGCTGCTGATATTGTCTATGTTCCCGCGCCCGATATGCGTACTCAACTCAAGCTGCTCTTTTCGGGTTCAATTCGTCTGGCGGGTGGCAGCAGGCTCGGCAGGTTCCTCAGGTTCTTTGACGTTCACAATACCAGAGACGTGGCGGCTCTGAAGCGCGGGGGCCTGGATCTCCTTCCGGGAGTGGTAGGGATCAAGTTCAATTCCAAATCCATTCAGAGCGAGCAAGCGGTCTACCTCAGCCTTTTTGGTGAACATAACGTTTCCGGATCCTGGCCTGTGGGCCATGCGGCGCGGCTTTCGCGACTTCTTTCGCAGATTGGGATTCGCACAATTGTTCCGCTACCTATGAAGAAATTTCAGCGCACATTCAGACTTGAGCTTAGCGCTGAAAAGGATAACTCCCGGGAGTTTGCAGGCGAGATTCAGTATCTTAGAAAGAATGCGCCGGAAATTCAGTTTGTGGACGTGTCGGGATTTGCGGCTCTCGCAGACCTCATGCGAAAGAGTTCGCTTGTGGTCGCTCCAGCCGGGCCGGAAAGCATTCTCGCCGGGCTGCTTGAGAAACCAATCATCACTCTACACGACATGCAATCCAACCGGTACCAGGGTAGACCCGAGCTAAGGCGCAACGGAGAGACTACAAGTCGTATGGCGGAGTCCGGTGTCCTTCCATTCTTTCAAAAGATTGCTGATTCCATGGACAAGCATTTGCTTCCGCAAGTGGAAGAATGTGTCGAGAACTGTCCCGCGTGTGCGCATTTGTCATGCGTTGACACAATCTCTCCAGAACGCGTCTTCGAAAACGTTAAACGCTTTTTGATTCCATACTAGATAGGACACTATTCGAGTACGCCACCGGCCTCGGGATTTCTAAAGTAACCCGGTTGTTCACGCGCATGCGGCATTGAACGATGCCATGGCCTGGTTACTGTATCAGAATTTCGCGCATCAATTTGACTGCCGAATCCTGTTGACCAAATGATTGCGAATTGCGTCTCACCGGTTTTACCCAGACCGCGCGAAATGCTGAATCGAATTGGAGCCAGCGGAAGGTAAAGGACGTTCACATTCAGTAGAAATGAAACACCTACACTGCTTTGGAATTGATCCCGGTACATAACCCTATTGAATGACGTTCCGGTTTCTGCAAAGACACCCATGCCAAGTCCCCGAACATTAAGTTCAGGTGAACCTCCAATGGGCCGCGACAGCCACACCAATGGAAGCCTGTATTCGTAGGTGAAGAGTGCTGCGGCCGGACCCACCGGCGACCTGCTGTACGCGATTCCTCGCTGGAATCTGCTCAAACGCACGTTTTGAATTTCCCTGTCAGGTCCATACGTCGAATAGCCGTATGCACTGAGGTAGTTTACGTGATGATCCCAAAAACTCGGCAAATACAGAGCCAGGCCACCTTCAGCCTGACCGTATTCAATCGGCGTGTGCGCCCTCGGGTCTAGCTCTCGTTTGCTCGTGTCTCTGGTGAAGTATTCACTCTGTAGAATGAGTCGCCAGCCATTTTCCGGGGAAATGGATTCGGAATAATAGTCCGTCCCGCCCGCAATGAGTACCAGTGACGGACCAGAAAGATTCAAATCGCGTGCATCGTATTCGGTGATTCGAATTCTGCGCGCATTGCGAATCTTGTATGTCACGTAGCCCGGTAGCACCTGATAGGAGAAAAATCTGCCCTGGCTGGTGAATCGGAAGTAACCGGCGCCTTCTTCGGTGAAGGAGTATTTGTCATCGCAAAGGAATCGCGCCGGAGATTCCGGTAGCAGGCATCCTGGAGCGCGGTCACGCTTCCAGTAGTTGGTGCTGTAGAAAAGCGTGAGATTTATGATGAACCGGGAATAGTCATACACTGCTACGGCGTGCGGATCCGGTGTTCCGGGTGCAACGGCTGCAACAAGTTCGTGACGTCCAAGTGGATCTACCGCGCCAAAGCCAAGGTTAAGCGCCGAGACAGGACCAAGCAATCCGAGGAAGTAGGGCCGGATAGAGAGAACGCCTGAATACGACGGATCTTCTCCAGTTGAAACCGGATTTTCAACTGGAGCTGGCTTTTCGCCCGCCGGGATGGGATTTTCTTCTTCAAAGAATGAATTCGTCTCCTCCGCGCGAGGTTTGAACAAATCAGAGTTCTCCGCCAACAGGTCCGCGTTACGCATGCGAACAATATCAAACCCGTTGGCAAAATAACCAAGTGCATACAGAGTCTCGCCTTCTGGCACGGGATCAAATAGACCCGTAAGCGTCCGCGTTCGTTGCTGCACTAGCCCGGTTTCAACCTGGATAGAGTACACATTATAGATCCCGTCAGCATCGGAGCTGAAGTAGATCGTTTTGGAGTCCGGTGAGAATCTTGGGCGGACTATGCTCCCCTGGCCGGCGGCGATTGTGCGGCATGAGTTTTCTTGTGCCACGGATAAATCGCAGAGCACCAGTCCTCCACGCCCTGTTTCCCCTTTTCTTGCGACAAACGTCAGATATCTCTGATCGGGAGAAACAGTCGTGAAGCGCAGGATCCCGGTGAACGGCACCGAATAAATCGTAGTCGCGCTACCCTCAACTCCATCCGCGTACGCTATGCGTTTTACTGTGCGTTCTTTCGTATTCTTCTCGATGTAGTACAAGGTTTTGCCGTCAGGCGACAACGCCGGATCCATCACACTTACACCGGGCATTAAGCGACGCAAGAATCGGGTCCGGCGGGTATCGTAGAGTTCCTGACGGATTCCGTAACCGGGAAGAAAATAATAGTCCTCACTGGAGACGGAAACGTCTGCCGTTTCGCTGATCCCGGCTGATGATAGAACGCGTTTCAGATATTCAGGTTTTTCGCCAGGGTTGACATAACGATAATAACCAGGAGGTCGAGCCCGAGGCCTTGCAAAATACAACAACCCTGTTATACCCGGCGTTAAATGCTCTTTGTATTCACCATCTGCCGTTAGGCGATCAAACGGAGTGATGCCCAGTTCCTTGAGCCTCTGGATCTCAGCGTTCATCAAGTCGAACTTCTCTTTCCTGAACTCTCGGTACAGATAGTTGTACGAGCGCATTCGTGCTCCAACGAGTTTTGAGTCGAGCAGGAGTGGTGGTGTATCAACATTCCAGAAACGTCCTGCACCTTCCGGAAACTCCCGATGCATGAAATCAACCAGGCTACCACCATACAGATAGTAGAGTTGTCCATGTGGCCAACGATGTGAGCCCATCATGATTTCCGCAGGGTTTGGAAATTGATTTTCCAGAACTGCAGTTCGGAAAATCATTTTGGTCAGCGGATCATGCAAGCGACCCAGACCCTTCTGGCTTTCCTCGTAGACGGCGTAGCCTTCGGACATACCGGGAGGTCCAAGGAGGTTTGGGGGCAGACCAAAGACAATCCGCAGAGTGATCCCCAGGGCCGTATTGTATGGGCGGAGCGTTAGAATATGAGTGTATTCATGCGTCACAAGCATGTCTACCCACAGGTCGAACCTGGCGAATTCCCCGGGGGCCGGACTGTCGAGGAACAAGTAGATCCGATCCATTCCGTACGGAGTGGCAAACGCATTCACCAGATCCGAATTCATTACGATTACAATATGAGTTTGGTCAGCGCCACTTTTGTACTTTGGTTCCAGTTTCGTGTGCACGCGTTCCGCAAGGCTACCCACTCGGAGCGCCATGGCCTTGTGCGCGTTTTGGTAATGAATAAGAAAATGCTGCGTCCTGTGAGTTCTCCAGTCCCCGGTACCGGGTACGAGCTGGCCGTACCCCGCTGAAGGCAACAGGGTAACGGAAAAGAAAAGTAGGGCGGCTAACGTCCGATGGTTCAAATTACTTCAGTAGGTCGCCAGGTTTTGCACTCCTGTGCGCGACGTAGAGAGAAAGGCCAGCCCCCTCGCCGGATGCAAGTAACATTGCGCTTGATATTCCAAATTTCATCTTCCGCGGCTGAAGGTTGGCCACGGCGGCCACGGTTAGCCCGATTAGTTCTTCAGGTTGGTAAGCGGCACGAATCCCCGCGAATACTTGTCGGGGCTCGGCTTCGCCGAGATCGAGCTCGATGCGGAGTAATTTGTCGGCTCCTTCCACGAGCTCCGCTTTGAGAATTTTTCCGGCCCGCAAGTGAACTCGGGTCAGATCGTCAATTGTGATGATACCGCTGGACTTAGCTTCGGCCTTCTTTTCGTCTGGTTTTGCATTTCCCGATGGACTGGCCCCGGGTCCGGGTGTCTTCGCTGGTTGTATGGTGCCGGATAGCTTCTTTTCTTCTTCGAGCATGGCTTCGAACTCCTTTTCGTCGATTCGAGCGGCAAGATTTCTATAGGGATGAATTGTATGACCTGATGGGAATTCGTAGTCCAGGTTGGCGAGGGTGAGTTCTTCTTTCAGGTTTAATAAGTTTTCAACTCCGGCAACAAACGAAGGTAGTACAGGCTTGAGCAATGATGCAAGAATGCGAGCGGAACATAGAGCATCTGTGACTACTGTGCGCGCCTGTTCTGGATCTGTTTTGATTAGTTTCCAGGGTTCCTTTTCTGCGATTAGCCGATTGATTGAATCCGCAAGGCTTGCGATTTCGCGCATAGCCTTCGCGTACTCTAGTGCTTCAAAAAACTTGGCAGTCTTTGCTGCGGTCTCAAGCGCCGCCTTCTTCAGAGCTTTGCCTTCTTTTGAGAGTTTTCCCAGCTTGCCATCTAGCTTTGGTGCGATTCCGCCGCAAAGACGTGAAAAGATGTTTGTAATATTTCCCACAACATCTGCGTTCCAGCGTGAGATGAAGTCATCACGCGAAAGATCGAGATCGTCCAAACCGGAACCGAGTTTACTTGCATAGAAGTAACGCAGGGCCTCCGGTTCCAGGAATTTCAAATAGGTTGAACCGCGTACCAGAGTGCCACGGCTCTTGGACATCTTCTCTCCGTTGATGGTCAGAAAACCATGCACATGGATCTGATCAGGTTTTTGAAATCCACCGGCCTCAAGAAGGGCAGGCCAGAATAGCGTGTGAAAGTAAACAATGTCTTTGCCCAGAAAGTGATGAATTTCACTGCCAGGCTTCTTCCAGAAGCTGTCCCATGATTCGCGCTTTGTCCGATCAAAAAAATTCTTGGACGATGCCATATAACCAACAGGTGCATCGAGCCAGACATAAAAGTACTTATCCTTCTCTCCGGGGATTGCAAAACCAAAGTACGGACCATCACGGCTGATGTCCCAATCGCGCAACCCGTCCTTCAACCACTCATCCAGTTTCCGTTTGATTCCGGTGGAAACTCCTTTAGCCAGCCATTTCTCAAGGAACGTCTGATAGTCGCCCAGCTTGAAGAATAGATGTTCGCTATCTTTTAGCACGGGCACAGCCCCGCTGAGGGCGCTACGCGGATCGATCAATTCAGTGGGTGAATACGTGGATCCGCAGACCTCGCATGAATCGCCATATTGGTCCGGGGATTTGCATTTTGGACAGGTCCCTTTGACAAATCGATCCGGGAGAAACATTCCATCCTCTTCACTGTAAAGCTGACGGATTGTCTTTCTATCTATGTTCCCTTTCTTTTTGGCGGCCTCATAAATCTGTTCTGACAGGGCCTTGTTTTCAGGGGAATTGGTTGAATAATAATTATCAAACTGGATTTGGAACCCTTGAAAATCTCGCAGATGTTCTCGCTGAATTTCCGCAACGAATTCCTCCGGAGTCTTTCCGGCCTTTTTTGCAGCGATCATGACCGGGGTGCCGTGTGTGTCATCGGCACAAAAGTAGTAGGCCTCGTTTCCCGAGTATTTCTGAAAGCGAACCCAGATGTCCGTTTGAATTGTTTCTACAAGATGTCCAAGGTGGATAGGCCCGTTAGCGTACGGAAGTGCCGACGTTACGAGGAGTCTTCTCAATCCTTGCCCCAGACCCTTACGTGCTGCTTTGGTAGATCTGTTTTTCTCCATTCCATCCACGATCCCAGATACACACTAACCTGTCTATATCCACACCTGCTCAATAAAAGCGCTGTTGTACAAGAACGTGCCCCGTTGTAATCATATAAGACGGTTGGGCGCTCCGGGATAAGTCCAATTTCGCGAATTTGATTCATGATCTCTTCGCGTGATCGAATGCGCCCCTCGCCGTCATACAATGAAAGCCAGTCCCAGTGAACGCTGCCCGGAATCCTGCCGCAGATTCCACCGATATCCGGATTTGTCATACGAGGCAACCGGCCGCTGTACTCGTCAATTGTGCGCACATCAATCAATTGAACGCGAGTTAGATCCTTTTGGAGCTGGCTTATTGTGGTGACTGTTTTTACCTGAACTGCCTTGCCAGGTTCCGATGCGAGCTGCTCTGCACCTTTGCCTAACCATTCCTTTGGAATTTCTTCAAACTTCTTCCCCAGGACTTTCGCATTCACACCCATGCCCAGGAGAACCCAGGTCATCCGACAGGCGTACATACCCTCTCCCTCATCGAAGCAGATGATGGTCGATTTGGTATCTGTTTTCTTCTTGAGATCTGTGAGAAACCCACCGAGTTTTGCAAGCGAAGCCGCACCAGAACCATACGGTTTCTTGATGAAAGCAGTGCCAATCGCACCGCGAACGGTGGAAGCTTCGTAGCTTTCCTCTGATCTACAGTCGAGATACAGCGCGTCTGATTCCAGACTGTCAGTTAAAAAATTCCAACGGATCAATTGCTCACCTGGTATGATACAGGAAATTGCTTCCTAAAAGAAGCATCCTATTTTTTAGAATAAAAAAATTCCCATGACCAAAAAAAAAATCTGCCGTCTTTTTGCGAGGGCGATTCTTTTCGCTTCGATTTATCCGTTGCAGGCGTATACCCTTTCGCCCGTGGCAAAGGGCTTTGTGCAACCGGTTCAAGTGTTTTTCTCGAAACGCCTGGGTATGTGTGTTGTAGAACAGGCCGGTCGAATCATCTGCGACGGGAAAACACTTATTGATATCCGCAATGAAGTCAGATCCGGCGGCGAAATGGGTCTACTTTCAGGTGCATTGGCGCCTGATTTTGATCAGGTGAATGACTCATTTCTTTACGTGAACTACACTGCCGGCAGCGGCAATGCACTTGAAACGATCATCGCGGCCATTCCGGTGCGCAATCTGAAGGCAAGCAGCCCGGAGAAGCGAGTTCTCATGCGCTTTGGCCAACCTTTCCCCAATCACAACGGAGGGTTGCTTATTTTCAAGCGGGACGGCACACTATTCATCGGAACCGGTGACGGCGGGTCGGCCGGCGATCCATTTGGAAACGGACAGAAAAAGACCACTTTCCTGGGAAAGATTCTTCGCATTAAGCCCACACCGGGTGCGGTAACCCCGTATTCAATACCAGGGGACAATCCATTTGCCAATAAACCAGGGATAGCGGGCGAGATTTACGCGTATGGACTGAGAAACCCGTGGCGCTTTAGTCTCGATCGACTTACCGGCGATATGTATGTCGCCGACGTTGGACAGAACAAAAAGGAGGAAATCAACTTTGTGCGCCCCGGCGATAATCTTGGCTGGAATGTGATGGAGGCGGACCTCTGCTATAAGCCTGCGAATTGCTCGCGCTCAGGTCTGGTGCTGCCGATTCATTCGTACGGGCGGGAGGATGGCGTCAGTATAACGGGTGGTTATGTGTATCGTGGTAAGAAACTTCCAGGATTGGTTTCGCATTACATATTTGGTGATTTTGGTTCGGGCACTATCTGGGCCTTCCGGGTGCGGGGCGGAAAGAAAGCCGGGAACGCGTTTGTCCTTTTTCGAAAAGCGGGTCCAATTTCGAGTTTTGGAGAAGACCAGGACGGCGAGATCTACGTGGTTCTGTATTCGGGTGAGATCAAGCGGCTTGCGCCTTGAGGATTATGTAAAGTGGACAGGCGGAAACTGAACCGCAGAACATGCGTCAGACCCACCGTTTAAAAGTTCAACGCGAGTTTCTTTATTGGCTTCACCATTCGGCCATAGACGCGTGTGTCGTTCAGAGCGTGTGTCATCACCAGACTCCCTTCGATCATTCCAATTATAACCTGAATCGGTGCTCTGACCACCTGAACCGCGTGAAAGCGTTTTCCGGGGCTGCTCCCACACGATGAGATGCCGCATGGACGCGCGACGTCAGGCGGGCGGCGTGAAATAACGCATGCGCCATTGACTCATGCGCACTCGACGGCCTGTGCTTTCCCATTTGCCTGAGAAAAAAAATCGCAGACCAGGTTTCCATATGTTTGAGGATTGTGCATGGCAAACCTGAAAGTTGAAATAGATGATCATCTTGCTCGTCTGACGCTGACGCGGCCACCTTTGAACGCACTCAGTCCCGATTTCATCAAGGACCTGAATCGGGCCGTGATGGACCTCGATAAGAATCCGGACTGCTGGGCATTGTTGATCGATTCTTCAGCAGAGTCTTTTTTTTCAAACGGCCTCGACCCCGAGGCTCTTATACCAATGAGCAAGCAGGCCCGCATGGAAACGTTTCTGGGGTTTCTAATGTTTGCAAGAAACCTCTACGCTTTTTCAAAGCCATCGCTCAGCGCCATCGCCGGGCATGCTATGGCGGGTGGCGCCGTCATCGGTGTACTTACCGATTTTCGTTTTCTGGCAGAGGGCAAGTATTCCTATTGTTTCTCTGAGGTGCGCGTTGGTCTGACCATCCCGGACGTATTACTTGACATAATTCAGAGTATCACCGGGCCCCAGCATCTGCGACAAATTGCAATGCTTTCGGAACGCTACAAACCGGAAGAATGTCTGCGCATAGGCCTTGCGGACCGAGTTCTTCCTGCGGATCGATTGAGGGAAGAATCTGAGAAGTATTTGCGATCATTGTTTGAACTCCCGCTTGCCAGTATTCGTTCGGTTAAAGAGAATCTGCGACTCCCCACCATTCAGAAGTTTGACGCATATTTAAGGGAACGCGACCAGAAATTTGCCACCTTCCTGGAGGGTAATTTTGTCGAGGGGTTGTCTGCGGTTATGGAGAGGCGCAGACCCAAATTTCAGAATCCATGACTTCAGTTTGATCCTTGAAGTTGTGCGTTCTGTTGGTAGGTATTACTTAACGATTACGTTCTGGGAACGAATCCAATGTTGCAGTACGTTGATATCGTACTCACTGTCGTAGATTCGCTTTTCTCCACCGTAAAATGTGATGATGACCAGGCGAATATTCCCAACCCTTGACTCAACTGACTCATAGTTCTGGATAATGTTGACGTTCACCGAATGAAACGATCCTTGCGAAGTCATGACGGTCTTCCCAGAAGTGCGCGTATGCGTAAACATAGCGTGGTATTTGTGAATCAAATCCATGTCGCGCGGTGAATCTACTTTGAGATTGGTTCCGTCTACAAACTCGAGGAGATAATGCAGGGTGGCTCCCTGACCGTCTGTTACGGGAGTTGCTGAGCGAACCGCAAAGGGGTTCACGAGCATCGATCCTTCGCTCATGCCTAGTTCAATAAACGTCATATAGCTGCTCAGCGGTTCGCACTGCCGATTCTTCCGAATTCTAGCAAGCACGCCGGGCGGGAATCACATTTTGATTTGGGTTTTCAGGGGAGGGTCCTATAGAAATCTGGTCCATTATCACGCAAAAGCGTGTTTGAAGCAAACTATGAATCATCCGATACATTATATCATGCAGCAATATCGTAAAGCCCGGATCCTCTTCTCGACGAAGATATCCCGACGAATTCTTGGGGGGCTGACCCTGGCCGGCGGTGTGCTCGCGTTTGGATTGTTCGCACAGGCCGGATTCAAGGATTCAAATGATGCCGGGGCCGATGCGCTCTTGCGCAGCATGGGGGGCGATGTTTCTGATATTCCGCGCATCCCAGGGCCAATCGAAGACCGCAAGAAGCAGGAAGAGGTTGCAAGCGATCGAGCCCTGCAAATCGATAGGGAAGAGGCCGGGAAATCCCGACCTGCACGCGATCGCGTGGCGAACGCAGCGCGCCAGGACCGCAAGGACAAGGCCAGCGAAAGCAAAAATACGGAACGTAAGGCCGCCGAACGCCGTGCGGCAGACCGCCAAAAAGCCACTCTGGACATCGAAAACAGCCGCCCTGTGGCCGGATTTCCAACCAATCTGGACCCCACCCCCAGGACCCTTTTTGTTCACGATGACCCCAGCTTCTATCGCGGAATCTATATTACCAACGAAGTCATTCGCATTCCGTCCATGTACGAGCCATTGCTTCGGGCCTCAAAAAACGCCGGGATGAACACTCTGGTTGTAGACGTCCAGCTGGTCGGCAAAGACCACATAGCAGTAGAGCGGATGCCTCCGGAAGCCTTTATGAAACTGGCCCGGTCTTATGGGTTTTATATGGTCGCCCGGGTGGTTTGTTTTCAAGGCGGTCTGGATACGTATCCACCATCCTTAACAAAGCTCGAATCTGTGCTCCGAGCAGCGGAGAATGCGGCTCGAATGGGGTTCATGGAAGTTCAACTGGACTACATTCGATTTGCGGATAACCGCAACCTTTCCCGCGTCGGACTGGCGCAACGATATAGAACCGTGGGTGGTATTCTCAAGATGGCAACGGACCGCTTGCGTCCGTATGGAATCCGGGTTGGCGCGGACATCTTTGGCCGTGTCGTTTTCAATAACGATGACATCATTGGTCAGAAGATTGAGCTCTTTTCATCTCACCTGGATACGCTTTATCCAATGCTTTATCCGTCGCACTTTTACGGGGAGCTGGATCGCAGGAAAGACCCGTACAAGACAATCTATGATGGAGTGCGGGCTTCCAGGGCACGCTCAGGCTCTACGCGTGTAATAGCCTATATCCAGGGATTCCCCATGCGTGTGCATGAGTCCGGACTGAATTTGACCGATTATATAAAAGCACAGTTGCGCGCTTCCGAAGACAGTGGAGGTGATGGGTACGTTGTCTGGCATGCGGCCAATACGTATGGACCATTTTTTGCGGCTGTTGAGGCGCTGAAGAAGGAGCAGGGGAAGAGAAAACCCGCATCGGCCTCACGCTGATCTGGCTTTGAGACCCGGGAAGCCAGAGGATTCTTTTCCGGGTGGGTGGTCTGTTGCAGCATAACTATATACCCATTGAGTCCATCGATGAAATCGATGTGCTAAAGATATCAGTTCGGGATATGGACAAGCGATTCATAGATCGCCAGGGAAATCGTTACGCCCTGCGCTTTAATCTCAAGACACGCAGACCCGAAATTGTTCAGGTAGTCTCCAATCGACTTGAAGCCAGACGTCTTCAGCAAACGATCATTCAAGACAAGAAGAAGACTCCTGATCGGACAGCGGCAACTGGCTCTGTGTCCGAAAGCGTTCTGGAGGAAGAGTCTTCTCAATCGTCAACGCCGTTCATTCCAGACGACGAAGTCTTTCATGAGCAGAAGTTTGTAGAAGAATGCCTCGCAGAATTGCCACGGCTCAAGGAGAGCCAGCAAGCTTCCATGACAAAACTCAGACAGTCACGGGTATTTGAGAACGTGCTGACGCAGGAGTTCATGGACCTTTCGCGCGATATTGAACGCGAAGCGTGGCGCAAGGCGGATGAGTCAATCACCGTCTGCAAGGAGTGGCTCGGAAGACCTCCATCGATTCATGCGGCAATGATTCGCGTTGCACCGGAGAAGCGAAAGGTTCTGGACTCCATTGCAGATGAGCCCATGAAACTGGAATCAATGCGGCGCTGGGAATGGCAGGATCGCCTTGCGGATTCCTTTGCGCGTCTCCTCAAGTATGCAGAGGACCTCAGGCATATGACGGAAAATGTTCCCGAAGAAGAAATGCTCAAACATCCTTCAAATCAACGTCAGTTTTTCAAAGATTCTCGCGCAAGCCTGGGCGTGACCCGGGACGCTTGCCAGGAGAAGCTGGCACGCATCGAAAACTGGCGAAAGCGCTATCTCTGAGAATGAACGCTCAAACCTTAGAAACGGCAAATTGAACGAAGCGAACGATACGCAGAAATGCGCGAACGAATAAACATCCAATCGGTTAGCGCGTCATCCTGTGGTTTCGCACGTGACTCTGGATTCGTGGGATTTTCCTGAAAGCGTGGATGAGTACTCAAAGGTTAGCGGCTCAAGGTAAGGCAAGGGAACAAATCGACCCGAAGGGCTGTGAACGCAGGTCCAGAAATGCGTCAGCCTCACTTCATCCAGGCTCCTCTGTGCTGTGATCGAGTCGCGAATGGTGACGCCTTTCGTGCTTATCTCGATGGACCGCTCCATCTGGACGGTACTCGGGGTTTTACGGGCTACGCGACTTTTCTTGATAAAGACGCTGAACCAGTAACTCAAGCTATCAAAGCGCAATACTGTTTTGCAAACGAGTTTGAACAACACGATCCAACGACGCAATGGTAAAGTGTCATCGACCTTTCCAGCCGCGCCCTTTGTTTGTATCTGTAGCAGATGCTCTGCTGATTTGACCTCGGCAACTGAGCTGCCTAACTGACTGGCCACGATGGCTCCGTCTGCTCTTGCCACATAGCCCGAATCCGCGTACAGCAATTTCGTTCCCTGGTATATTCTGCATACACCGTTTCGACCACAATCGACCCATGCAGTGATATCACCCACACGGGCCCTGAGCAAATTGCTTTCGTTCAAGCGAACCAGATCCGGAAATTTTGTTTTCTTCCAGAGATCCGTCGCTGGTGATTTTTTCCAGGCCAATGTGGCGAGCGAGTATGAGTTGAAATAGAAGTAGGCCAGATACTTTTCGTCGACGCTTGTCATGTCGATCATGGAATCTTTCTGATCAACAAACCATGATTTCAAATGCTCAACCGCAGGTGTCGAAAAAGAATTGGAAAGGAACTCAAGCGAGAATGGAAAGATATGCTGTGTCGCTCGGCTGCAATAGTCTCCTCCCATTGTTCCATCGGGATGGGTAAAATTGACCAGAAAATCAGCCAGCTTTTGCGTAGCCCGTACAACCTCTTGGTCTTCTCTATTCTGTTGCAAATAGATGCAGAACAAATCCATTGCTTTCCATGAATATCCAGTGTCCGCGCCTCCGTACTCGGGAAACCAACCTTCGTCGGTCTGACTTTGTAGAATCTCCGCACGTCTTTTTTCAAATGCTGCCTGGACATCCTTGTTTGACGTGATTCGCGAAACCAGAAACAGCGAAACCATTGATGCTATCATTTGATTCTGAACAACAGTGAACGCATGGCCGGCAAGCCACATGGCACTCTTCACGAGCGCTTTTTGTATCGCACTGCTTTCTGCCTCAGTGAATAAATCCTGGGAGTTCATGAATGCATGAGCAATGCCAAAGGTTGTGAAGGCTCCGGGACAGAAGCTTCGATCATTCTCGTAGTACTCATTGAATGATCCGTCGCGGTTTTGAATTTTACACCAGTAGAGAATCGCGGCGCGGATTGTTTCCGAGACAAACGAGCTCTGTGCCTGTGCAAAGCCGTTGCTGCGAAGCTGCGCCAGGCCCAGGACGGGGTGCTGGTATGTGGCACAAGGGAAATCAATGATGGTCTTGAAGTGCCAGTAGTTTCGGTCCAGGCATCCATAGGTTTGCGAAACCGGATTGCGATTGGCCAGCGCCAGAAGACGCGCAAGTCCCCTTTGCATTGGCTTAATGTATGGATTCTCCACAGAAGAGGTCAAACGGGGCCTGGCGCTGTTACGCTGCTACAATTGCAGCAGCGTATCCTGAGAAATCTGGACTAGTAGCGTGCACCGGCGTGCGCCTTCTGGAAAAGGCTCACCATGAAGAACTTCAAACCGCCAAATACAAAGCGGAAAGCGCGGCCGGGTGGCATGAGCAGAAGGTTCAAAAACGAGCGCCAGATAATCCGCGGACGGAAATAGAACTGTCTCATTGCAGACGCCGCGAACTTTTCGAGTTCTTCACGATTTCTTCCGTGAGGTACCCAAACAGCCGAGTTCTCTGACAACAGGTTGTTTTTGAACTTCCCTGAAGTATCAAATGTTCCATACTTCTGCGCATCGACCCACATTTCTGTGCCTGGATACGGTTCAGTAATTGGGAAAATCGCATAATCGAGCAGGCTATCGAGAGCAAACTGGATGGTCTTTTGTGTCATCTCAGGCGTTTCACCCGGCAGACCAAGCATGAAGGACGACATTGTGCGGATTCCCGCGTCATGCGTCATCTTGATCCCTTCGAAATTCTTTTCTACACCAAGGTTCTTCTTGATGAGCTTCAAGGATTCTTCATTTCCGGATTCTGCTCCAAATGTAATTAAGTAGCAACCCGCTTTCTTCATCAGGGCGAGAAGGTCCGGACTAACGCAGTTTGTGCGAGTCCAGCACATCCACTGCACTTTGAAACCACTGTCGATGATGGCATGGCACAGTTCTTCAACGCGCTTCTTGTTCACAGTGAAGATGTCATCATAGAATTGAAAGCTGTTGTAGCCCTGCTTAACAAGGCTCATCATATCTTCGATAACTCTTTCTTTGGAGTGGTATCTGAAGCTTCTTCCAAACGTCAGTTTGGTTTCGCAGAACGTGCACTTGAACGGACAGCCCCTGGAGGTGAGCAGGTGCGCCACTTTACGTCCACGAACGTGCGACGCCGGGAAGTATTTGTGCATCTCGTAAAGGTCCAGCGCGGGCGGTGGAAGCATGTCCAGGTTATCTACGAGGCTTTCGCGTTCGTTCTGAATGATCTCTGACCCATGGCGGAACCAGATCCCTTTCACCTTCTTTAATTTTTCCACATCACCGAGGGCGTTCATTACATTGCGAATGATTACCTCTCCCTCTGATAGTGCTATGATATCAACATGCGGGGAAGTGAAGCCTTCTTCCGGGAATACGGAGACCTGCGGACCGCCGAGGATTACTGTAATGCCAGGATCTACTTCTTTGACGATCTTTGCGACTGCACCGCAGCGGCGCAGGTTGGTGATATATGCAGTCATTCCGACCACATCCGGTCTCCAATCCTCAATGTCTGGACGGACGCGCTTCAGTGACCAGGCATTGACTTCATAATCGATGATCTTAACATCATGGCCCTGGTCGCGCAGAGATGCCGCCACGTATGCAAGTCCGAGCATTGGAAGTTCCCCGGCAGCTGCCGAAAGCCTTCCGTAGCTTTCTTCCATGGTTCCAGGAGGCACGATTAGCAGGACACGCTTTGGAGGAGTCAGCAGAGGCGCCAGGGTTAACTGGTCATCCGGCCTTGCGACTTTCGATATGGATTTCTTGATCTCTTCATCCGTAAGGATCTGACCCTTAGTGTGAAGGTTGCTCGCGACTGCTTGCATGTTAGGCTCCTCTTTGGACTTCTGCTATAAACTGCAAACCGGCCAGGAAAGCAATTCTATTTTGACGGCCCGCTGCCGGGTCCCGTCAAAAAACAGGCTCAAAATGGGTGTTTCAGTGGGTTTTTTTGCATCCCGTTCCGCCGTGGGCCCTTTCAGGGGTACTTTTAGGTCCCAGGGGCAGCTTTTCGGGTGCGCTCAGTCCAGGAGCATCACAAAATCCGCCATGGACTGTTGCTTGACCCTCAGACACGGGCAGGTGACCAGAATTCCCGCCTCGCGGAGCTGCCGGAATCCCTCGGACTCCTGATCCATCTTGCGGGCATACTGGATAAGCTGCCCGTAGCTCGCCAAATCCGGGCTGCTGCCACATTGTAGAGGCTGGCCTTTGTGCGATTTCAGGTAGCCTGCGGCCTCCAACATGGACGCCTGAACGAACGAAACGTAAACAGGATTGAACGTTACTTCGATGAGTCCTAACTCTTTGCCCCCTTCGGAAATATGCCAGAGGCCGGGAAAGCGGAGATCAGAAATTCCCTGATGAATGCCGGGGGTTAGTTCGCAGGCATCAGATTTATGGGAGCGACCATAGAAATCGGTGTTAGTGACAATGATCTCATCGACTCCATTGCTGTCCACGTCTCGAATTTCCGGGGCCGCGCCGTAAGCAGTTGTTGAAATGGAGGAAGTTCTAAGGCTGTTTCCCTTGCGCTGCAGCAAATCCATTTGAAAACAACAACCGCTCTCCCCAC
The DNA here is from genome assembly GCA_016788865.1 of Leptospirales bacterium. GTDB lineage: Bacteria > Spirochaetota > Leptospiria > Leptospirales > Leptonemataceae > JAEUSB01. The sequence goes on along the minus strand of JAEUSB010000007.1, from coordinate 49,681 downwards.
CGCTGAAATATGAAACCGCGATCACAGGCCCAATGGCACTTCTCACTGGCTTTAGTTCGTAGGGCAGGCGGACGTGTGTTGCGCCAAGCTTCACTCCGGTTACCCTGTCCTTGAACACCAGCTCGGCAGATCTTTCGTCTGCGGGATCCGTATTCTTAAGAACGTAGGCGTCGAGCTGGGAAATCAGTTCCGAGTTGGCCGGTTGAGTTGCAGTGAGGGCCACACTATAGCGTATCCCGAGGCATTCCATTGAAAGCAAAATGCAACTGCAGATCAGGAAAGGAAATAGCAGACGCGTGGGGAAGGACATAACAGTTTGATAGCTCTCTGAGCCAATTGGTTCACTGAAATAATCTTGAATGGCTAAGGTGGGACGCCTGTAATCCGATGAATGAGCCGATCCCGCGTTTCCGCTTTGATGGGACCTCCATTCCGCTGGACAAAAAATCGGTCCTTTGCGGTGTCCTGCTCGCTCTTGATTGTCCCGCGAATGATACTGATTTCTTCTTCCGCAAAAATTCGGGTGAGGTGAAACAACAAGCCTGTACGGTTGAGGCTCGTGATGCTAAATTCTGTCAGGTTTCCTTCCGGCAAATCTCTGAACTGAATCATTGGTTGTGCATCGAAAAGAAAGGTGATGTTAGGCGGCTCGATTTGCCTTTCGCGAAGTAGATCGTCGGGATCTTTCTCGTTGCGAATCAAAGTTTCCATTAGCACTCCGACGCGAGCCGAAAAATATGCGAAATCCGTTTCTCCCTCAGCAGCTGGACGAAGCAAGAATGTGTCATCTGTGAATTCTTCGCCGTTTTCATAGGCGGTATCGACCGAGCCTGAAATGATATCAAGTCCCAGAATGTAGATTGCAGCCGTCAGGCGATACAAAGTCCCGATCCGCGTGACCGGGGTTTTGATACGAATCTCAAAAATATTTTCTGAAAGGGCTGTCCAGGAAAATGAAATCATTCAGCCACAGGAAGCATAGTTCCAGGGATAGTCACGTCAACCGAAAAACAGGCAACGGAAAGTAGCTCAATCTACTTCGCACGTCGGGCCGGGGAAGCTGTCACTACTGTTTGCGTTTCTTTGGTTCCGTTTTTTTATGAGCCAGCACTTCGTGTAGCCATTTTGAGAAGAGGTCTGGATTCAAATCCCTACCAACAATCTTTTCCTGCGTTTTTCCGATTTGCAGATCCAGATCTTGTTCCAGAGATAAGCGGTTTGCAAAATCGACGAGTTCTCTCCCAAGCAGTTTTTCTAGTTCGCGCCAGTTCAGGCAGAGGATTCCACCTTTCATCGATGCAAATATCATGGCGTCGCGCGCACGCAGCTCAAATTCACCCGTGCTTTCCTTCACGATCCATTCCCCGAGACCGTCCATGGATTGGCAAATTTTCCAGATTGCTTGAATCGATTTCTTGCGATCGTTCTTACCGCGTCCTTCTTTATCCGAGCGCTCCAGGAAGGCTTTCAGATCGGCTGTTTTGTAACCCTGGTCGCCTGACTTGTTTTGTTCATCTTCCCACCAGGCAACAAACTTCTTCCCTTCGAGAAGTGCGCGCAAGCCAGGCAATGCCTGCTGCCAGATTTTTTCCTGAATGCTGCGTTCTTCCGGATCACTCCAGCCATCGTGATTCACATCAATTTGAATTCCCTGGCCTGTGCTTCCTCGGGCCGCTCCGAGATCCGTAATTTCATAGGAGATGACAGTTTCAGGAACGCCGCGCTTCCATTGAAGGCCACGCCACGTAAACCGGATCAGGCGATACTTGTCCTCCATGAGGATCTTCATCTCCATATCTTTGCCGGTGACCTGAGAGACGATATTGCGTGACATGATGACGCGTGGTGCCCACCACTTGCGAAGCTCGGTCTGCGACGTGATGGCGCGATGAGCCGCTTGCGGGGTTGAGCCCAGTTTCAGAGTCATTTGAATCGGGTCGATGGAATCGTACTCACGGCTCATTTTGTTCTTCCCCTGCAATATTGCCCAATCACGCTGAGATATGCGGAAAGTACTTCAAGCCACGGTTTTTTCAATTTGCGCAACTCCCTTTTTTTCCAATTGCGGACATCCCGTTCAGGACAGATTCCATTTCCCCTTCCTTGCAGGCGAGGGCTTTCGTAGCAAAGCTGAAATTGCTGTTTACCAGGGAACCCTCGCGTATCGGGGTCAGACCCGGCCCGCTGAAGTGATCTTCATTACCTCTCTGGAATCGATGGATGGGCTGAAGCGCCGCAAAAGCCCTGAAAATCACCCCGATTCAATTCCTGTAGTACGGCAGACCCAGCTCTATAGACTGCAAACCGGAGCGATCTTCGCAACTTCCATTTTCTGGCGTCAGAAAGATGGAGCATTGATGCGTGTCGCAGGTTCTAGCCAGGAATGGTCGGGCACGAGTTCTCGAACGTTCCTGCCACAGGGTGGATTGGATCGGATCTTCTATCATTCTCCAAATGAAGGTGACGGGGAACTGGTCCTGGCACGACCGGAAGTCGCTTCCGTTGATCGCGCCGTGCTGCTCGATGAGCTGCCACTCATCGCCCGATCTCCCCAGGTTGAGCACTTTCGCAATCTACAGATATTCCCAATCCTGGTGAGTGCGAACTTGCCCGGGGTAGAGGGCGATCATAAGCACAGAGCGCAAGGGGCCCGTTATGAGCCGGGCACACTTTCACCCGAGCGCAGTGAAATTCCGATCCTCGGGACCATGCGCAAATCGTTGAAGGTATCAGTCAGGTTCGGGGATAAATCGACGGTTCGCGAGTATCTTGTAGAGGATAACTCAAATAGAACCTTGCTGGCCTGGAATAGTTCGGATGGAACCTCCTTTGTATTGAAACGACACGACTTTGTGGATATTGCCAGGGTGGAAAATGGGGATGTTGTGTTGCCCTGAGCAACTCATGGAAATCTCGCATGCACCGGTTCCGATTTGCGCTTGCCCGGACAGTCGTTTAGAAATTTCCTGCTGTTTCTTCGGGGAAATTCATGAAAATTCAGAAAACTAAAGTCTTTTTACTATTTGTCGGACTGCTCGCCTGTTCTCCGCAAACGCAGGGGGGGCCCGGTGCCCAGAATGCTCCTGAAACATCACATTTCAATGACGTAGCGCGCTATCTTGCAGGCCTCCCAATCGAAAATCCTTCCCCCGAAATCAAGCGCGCCACGGAGTCTGCTTTTTACAAGAATCACGTAGCGCTGATGGATACTGCGTGGAAATCTATTGAGCGTTCCAGTCTCGCACCAATGCGCGAATGGAAAAAAGATCAGTTACCGGATGCTTGCGAGAATCGCCTTGCATTCTACCCGCTCAGTGGAGCGGATTTTGGAAACTTTTTTACCATGCTGCCAGACTGTAAGCAGTACCTGATGATTGGTCTTGAAGATGCCGGTTCCGTTCCTGAGCCATTCAAGTTGAGCGACCATGAACTGGTAAGCGGTATGACTACCCTCCAGCGCATGGTTGGGCAGATTTCTATTCGCAACTACTTCTGGACGGAGTCTATGAAGGCGGAGACTGCCAATCGCTATCTTGAAGGTGTTACTCCGGCTATTCTGGTCTTTGCTGCCCGCCTTGGTCTCAATATCCGGAACATCGAAACCGTTCGCCTGGATAACGATGGAAAGATCGTTCCAATGGCACCCACGCCACGTGAAGGCAGACTCGCAGTACTGAGCGGAATTCGCATTACATTTCGCGCTCCGGGTGATTCAGAAGATCGCACTCTCCAATTTCTCCGCATTCGCATAGGTCCAGATTCTGCAAATCCGGACAAACCGGAAGGCAAGTTCTTTAAGCAATTCGGCGACTTTATCACTATGTTCAAGTCCGCCGAGTACCTCATGCATTTCAAGCTCGGTTATGAGTTCCGTGATTTCGTCCTGGCAAGATCGAGCAAGATCATTCAAGACGATTCCGGTATCCCGTACGATAAGTTTGATTCCAAATGGAAGCTGAAGAACTACGGCGAATACATTCACCCGTTTCCATTGTTACAGTACACGCCTCAAGTCCAGCCTGCAATGAAGGAAGCGTTCGCGAAAGAGCGCCATCCATTGCCATTTGCATTTGGGTATGGCTTTTACCAGGGCCAGGGCAAATCTAACCTGGTCATCGCAAGAAAAGTCGAATAATATCGAGGAGCGTCCGGTCTTCCGGGACGCTCCTGGTATGGGCGCCTAACGTCTGTAATTCGGGACGCTATCCCGTCCTATTTTTCCGCGGAATCCCAGGTAATCACAGCACAAAGCTGCTACCCAGAGTGATTCCATTCAAAGTGAAACTCGTAACAGGCATTGTGCTTCCCTCGGCCTGAAAGCCCAGACTATCCAGGTGAAACAGGAGCGACGTATTTGCATCAGCAACAAAAGGAGCTGTGGGTACGCTGAAGTTTGCAGAATAGCGAGCGATGTTGGAATATCTGATTTCGTCAATCGAACCATTGAAATAGTTAAAGCCACCGCGATCTCTACCAATGCTGTGTTGATTGGTCGAAGAACATGTCAGGGCAGGGCCAGCCATTGATGCCGGGTCAACGCTTCCGTTAATGTATATCCTCATTTGATTGCCTGCCGTCCACACGGCGGCGATATGATATGTGACGCCGGGCGTAAGCGCTCCAGTTGACACGAGCGTTGTCGATCCGGAGCAAGAATTATTCACAACTAGAAACGAAACATTCCCTGCAGGCGTTATGGAAAGCTGGGCGACCGCAATACCGCCGTATGCTTGATAAACAACATACGTTCCGCTTCCGGTTGTTTTGACAAAAGCTTCGATAGTGAGTGGCGGTCCCAGCGGAACACCGCCTGACGTGTCCACATCCACATAAGAAGTTGTGCCGTTAAAACCAAAGGCAGAACCAAACATTCCGGACTGGATCGCCTGGGTTGTTCCGGTCCCCGTACTGGATATGTTCTGGAGAAGCAGGAATTGGGCTTCTGTCTGCAATGCACCTGGAGCAACCGGGAACGGCGCGCACTGCGCCGAAAAGAGTAAGATCGAAACAACGAGGCCAGTCACGCATGGCTGATTCAATGGCATCCTCCGCTAGAACCCGATTAGACTACCACGAACCCATCTTTTGTGCAATCGGGAAAAATTCCCGATGTTCCCGGGCCGCACAGAACAAAATTTCCCGCGACATTGTGAACAGGTCCAGGCAAGCTCGAGCAATCTGGATGAAAGGTTTTGTCGGCATTTCCGCTGCTATTCTCTATTTTGCGTTTTCACATTCGACCCTGGCCGTTCCGCCTTTCTCGATTGAAGCCAGCCAGAAGGAGACATCCATTGCCCGGTACCTGGAAGAGGCTGAGGATCCAACGGTATCGCGAAGTCAGGAGGATATGATATCTGCAGCCTTCAAGCCCGTGGCCGTTGATGTCGTCCACAAGGGCTTTTCAAATAATGCGTTCTGGTACAGATTTTCCTATACGAGTACCCCTGTTTCCGCCCGGCCTGCGATGCTTAAGGTGGGCAACTTTCACATGCGTGAAATTTCTATTTTTGCATTTCAGCATGGCAGACTGGTTTTAAAGACGGAAAGCGGGACAATACGTATTACACGAGATTTTCCGCATAGGGACTTTATCTTCCAGTTGCCAGCATCGGAAGGAATCGTCACTGACGTTTGGTTTCGGCTCCGTAATGACGGACCAATGAAATTTCATCCAACGATTGTTGGACTTGAAGAGCTGCGTCGCGCCGACTACACAGAAGAGTGGCTTGCCGGACTTCTGCTTGGACCCCAGTTCATCCTCGCAATCTACAATCTGTTCCTGTTTTTCTCCATTCAAGATAAGAGTTATCTATTTTACGCGCTCTACACTGCAATCTTCGGACTCCTTCAATTAAATCTGGGCGGTTTTACCCTGTACCATTGGCTTTCCGAATTTCCGGGTCTGGATCGTGCGCTTCAGCCGGGATTGACGTTCATGACTCTAATGACCATGACAATGTTCATGAGTGCTTTTCTCGAGCTGCAACGCGGGTGGTTGCAACGAACATTTCAATCCTTGATCGCGGTTGCAGTTCTTGGGGCAATTGCCGCAAGCTTCCTTCCTGCGCGTGTTGGTCTTCCGGCGGCTACTGGTTTCACATTTCCATGTCTCGCAATTCTGTTGTTGGGTGCCGTGTTAAAGTACCGCGAAGGGTTTCGCCCCGCACGGTACATCCTGATTGCATTTGTCCCCATCCTGTGTGTCCTGGGGTTGTTTGCAGCAACAAGATTCCTTGTTCTGGTCTCAGCCCGTGAATTCCACCTGTCCGTTCTCTACGCTGGTCTACCTCTGTTCACGCTCACGGAAAGCGTACTCATGTCATTTGCTCTGGGTGGGCGTTACAACATTCTGCGCGAACAAAAGGAAGCATTGCGGTTACAGGCCGCAAACCAAATCCGCGAGGATCGCATTCAGTTAAACCGCGAACTTCATGACGTCATTGGTTCCGATTTATCCGCCCTAATGTTCGCCCTGCGGCGGGAACCGGCGCCCGGGAAAGATTATCTGGCGCAAAAACTTGCGCTGTTGTTGGGTAGGCTGCGTGACATGGTCCACTTGAATATGATGGAAACGGAGTTCGACCTCAGGGATCAAATGCAACTACATCTAAGCCACGTTAGCGCGCAGGACTTTAGTGTAACTTCGAAGATTGAAGCGTTGCAACTTCCGTTGCTCTTGTCATTTCAAATGCATCGAATTTTTCTGGAGGCAGTTACAAATATCTTGCGACATGCAAAAGCAACGAGGCTTTCCGTCCGGCTCTTACAATTGCGCAGAGGCGTCCTCTTGCTCATAGCTGACGATGGGCAGGGCTTCCGGCAACGCAATGGCAATGGACTTGCCGGTATGTTTGATCGAGCCAGAAGAATCAAGGGCAAGCTCAGGATTCTTTCGGGTGCGCGCGGCACAATCGTTTCCGTTTTTGTTTCAGGAAGTGTTCTGGAGGGGAAGGCATGAGCATTCGAGTCGCGATGTTGGAAGACAATCTTGCCATGGGCCAGGACATTTCTGATTTGATTCGTAAAGAGTCTGGTTTTGAAATGTGTGGACTCTTTACTACCGCGTCCGAGTTCTTTCAGACTCCGGCAGAAGCAGATGTAGTTCTGCTTGATTTCGAGCTACCGGATGCCAGTGCGCTGGAGGTTTTAAGACGCCTCAAATCAAACCACGCCTGGGATAATGCAAGGGTTCTGATATTCACAGCGTTTGAGGATGAGGCACGTTTGATAGCCGCAATGCAGGCGGGCGCAAACGGTTTCCTTCTAAAAGACATCGATCCCAAACTGCTTCTGATTGAAATTCAAAGCGTTCACCTTGGAGGCGCTCCCATTACGCCGAGGATGGCCCGGGCCTTGTTGGGTAAAGTGCCCGGCCTTGCAACAAATCTCACGGCGCAGGAGCACAGAGTTTTGAGTATGCTGGGAATTGGGCTAACCTATGCGGACGTGGCTCAAAAACTTGCGATATCTATGAGTACGGTAAAGACGCACATCGAGAATATTTACCGCAAACTTGAAGTGCGAAGCAAATCCGGCGCGCTTGAGAAAGGCAGGCAGATTGGATTGTTGTGATTTCTCAGAATTTGTTCACATATCCCGAGAATGGGATTCCACCGCAAAACCGGCCGCGAGCAGCCGGCCTGATGATAAGCCCCCGCTGATCCGTATGGGGTGAACCGTAGATATTGCCGTTAGGATGGAACACACCACCGGTCCACTTGGTTGCCCCTGCGAGTGAGGAGAGAGACGTCAGGTCGATTGCATTGGTTTTTGGGTCAATGATGAGCACTCGAGTATCTCCGTATGGCATTGCGTAAATTTTTCCATCGGGCGCGAGGACTCCCCCGGACCATTTTCCGGTGCCTGACAATCCTGTGATAGATGTAACATCAACTGTATTGGTAACCGGATCGATGATTAGAACACGTGTGTCGTCAAATGGGATTGCGTAAATTTTTCCATTGGGCGCGAGGACTCCTCCGGACCATTTTCCGGTGCCTCCAGAAATTCCGGCAATTGTAGTTACGTCCGCGGTGTTGGTGACGGGGTCGATAATGAGTACGCTCGAAGAATCGGAGGGAATCCCGTATATCTTGCCGTTAGGCGCAAGAACTCCCCCGCGCCAGCTGAATGAGACCGTCAGTCCCGCTATCGTAGTATTGTCGTAGGTGTTTGTATTCGGATCAATAATCAGAACGCTAGTTGATTGGCTTGGAATGGCGTATATCTTGCCGTTAGGTGCAAGAACTCCGCCCTGCCATTTAAAGGCTGTGGCCGGTAGGCCGGTCATTGACGAAACGTCTGCAGTATTGGTCGTCGGATCGATGACCAGGACCCTGGTATCCGAGAATGGAATCCCGTAGATCTTGCCGTTCATAGCCAGCACGCCGCCAAACCATTTGTCAGTGGCCACACCGAGTCCGGTGATTGACGTTATGTCGGTTGCATTGGTTGCGGGATCAGTAATGAGAACCACACCACTGTCCACTGGAATAGAGTAGAGCTTCTTGTTAAAGGAGAGAATGGATGAGGCCCATTTGTTTCCAACAGGCAGGCCGGTGATTGTGGTCACGTCGGCTGAAGGCGGGCCGGAATTGCCTGCGTTTGCCTCAGCGCGCAGTTCTGCGAGGAATTGGCCGGAATTGATTGGACTGGCGGCTGCACTTGCATCCTGGTTACAGATGTCAGCAAAGGAAAACAGGGCATAGGCCAACGGAATGTCAGATTCATCCGGCACCTTATAGCGGCAGTTGATCGTGCTTCCCAGGATCAGGCCAAGAATGATCGCGTGCGTCCGCTGCATGGGTAAAGTGCGCGGGTGCCGTTCGAATTGGCGAGAGAAAAAATCAACCACCTAATTTGAGGTATGTGCTCCGTGCGTTTCGCGCACAATCGTAGATCCCATAAGCGCGATGAATAGCACTCCCAGCATAAACAGAATCGACGGATAGTACCCTGTGACTTCGCCCTTTACAGCATCCATCCCCGCTATCACAACCACGCCACCGGCGTTTCCGGCCAACATGAGCAAGCCAGTTGCGGAACCTGCGTGAGCTTCGCCGGCAACTTCCGCGCACATTTCAAGCAAGAGCGCATACGCAGGTAAGAAGAAGAACCCGAGTCCAGCGCCAATTACAAGCAGGGCAGCGAGCGAACTCTGCGCTGTGAAAGGATAGGTGGCAATGAGCGCCATCACAACGCATCCGATCAAGAATGGCTTTCGTCGCTTGAATCGGTCTGAGAGGGCCGGGATAACAATAGAACCAAGCACCCCTCCGGCAATAAGCGTGGCCCCTGCAAGGCCTGCGTCTCTGGCGCTCACGCCGTTGCCGGCAAGAATCAATTCAAGCCAGGTTGTCAGGCCGTTAAAGAAACCAAGTCCAAGAAAGGACAAAGTGAAAATCAAGAGGAGCGTCTTATTCTTCAAAATAGGCATCAGGCTGCGCAGGGTGGATTTGTTTGAAACAGTTTGAAATTGCGGATTGGTTTTTGGGTCAGCGAGGACAAAGAAGATCGCGCAGGCCATGGAAAGAATTCCAAAGACGATCATCGCCGTTCTGAAAGAGAAGTTTTCGACAAGGACCGGAGTCCCTGCAAGGGCCAGGGCCATACCAAAAAACATTCCCATGGTTCCAATTCCAGTTGCGATGGCTCCCTGAGATTCATCGAACCATTCAGTTGCAAGCTTGGAAATGCCATTCACAATGAACGGTTGTGCGACTGCGATTGCCGTTTGTGCGATCACGAGTACAACGAAGCTATGGTCGTAGATGCGAACCAGCGAAGCGACGCCCTGGAGCAACGATCCGGCTGCAACCGGTGTGTGGTAACCGGATCGATCTATCCAGGCACCGGCCGGAATAGATAGAACGAAGTAGAGCAGCGGAAACACGATTATCAGCAGGCTTGCCAGCGATTCGGTTACCGCATAACGGCTTTGCACGTATCCAAGGATGGGGGCGAAATTCAGCCAGAGCATCTGGCTGATCATTGCGACGGAGCTAAAGGCCGCCAGTACTACCCATTTACGATTGCCCATCGCCGAAGGGCGACAGGTTGCCAGATCATTTCAAGCAAATTTATCGCGGCATGCGGCGTTCGTAGTAACCGCCAGGTGTGCTCAATCCGGCCAGCTGCCCGTTTCTATAAACAAATTCGTGCGGAATCGCGTTGCCATCGCCGCCGAACTCATACTCAGAGATGGGTGCGAGAACTCGCATGTCGCTCTGGATTTTGCGGACAAGATTGCGGCCCTGAACTTGAATTTCAAGAAGCACGCCATCGCTGTTCATGTACTGACCGGAGTAGGAAGAAAGCTGGCCTTGGTCTGGTTGCGATGGGCGCATGGTTTCCAGATCATCAGGTGGGCCCATATAAGATACAACGCGGCGCGCGTTGCCGGTTGCGTAACCCAGAAACTCATTTGCAGCGTCCGACTTGTAAACCGGCGGGTTTGAGAGAATGACAAAGAACATCTTCTTGCCGGGGAAGATTCTCAGATCAGTTAGAATGTGAAACCATACGCCAGGATGATACGCTTCCACAACGCGGCCCTTTGCGACGTTCACTTTCCATCCCATTGCATAGTAGGACATGTTCTGCGAAACCGGGATGTGTGGAGGTGGCATGAACATTTCGCGAATCAGATCCGCACTGAGGATCTGCTTGTTTTCAAAGCGTCCCCAGCTGAGGAGCATGCGAGCAAAATTAGCAAGATCAGACGCGGAGCTCTGCACGCCCGACGCGCCTGTTAATCCGTATCCGGCGCGCGAATGTGTCATGCGCAGCGGGTCGAAGAGTGCTTCCTTCATGTACTCATGATATTTCTGTCCGGTAACGCGCTCAATCAAGAGCGAAAGCAACTCGTAGTTTGAGTTGGAATACTCATGATGTGATCCAGCCGGATACATTTGCTTGGGCATGAAAAATCCTTCGATGCCGGTGGGCACAGTGGCCGATCTTCCAGCATAAGGAATGCCGGAAGTTTGTTGAAGAAGATGTCGCACAGTGATCAGCGGACTGTTGAGGTCGCGCCTTTCCATTTTGAACTCAGGAATATAGCGAGAGACCGGATCATCCAAGCGAAGCAATCCCTTGTCCACCAGAATGAGAACACCGGTTGCCGTGATGGGCTTTGTAAGCGAGGCGAGGCTCATGGTCGTGTTGCGATCCATTCCTTCCCGCGCCTCAACAACTGGAGTAGGGGAAACTACGGAGTGCACGGAAACAAAGGCAGTTGGAACAGCAGGCGTGCCAGTCCGATCGTTCAAGAAACCTTGCATAGCCGCTGCAACATTGTTCAATCTGCGGCGTGCCCAATCACCTGGAGGAGGGACTTCTTGCATCAAAAGTTCTACGCTGGGCAGACTTTCAACCTGATGGGAGAAACCAGTACCGTCGAAGCCCGGAATCACAAAAATCCCGGTCAAAATCACCGCGCCGATAAATCGTATTTGCCTGTTTCGTTTCATCAAAAACCTCTGTGTGAACCCTCTTAGTATCGGATGAGCACAGTTTTTTTTAGAAAAAGGCAGAATTTCGCCGTTAATCGTGCGGTCAAGCCGACTTTGTTCGTCCTATTGGGCTCTGCACTACTACTTTCGGCCTGGTTTTGCCATGCGCCGGATACCCTCGACTATATCGAGGAGCCCCTGGGCGAGGGCGACCCGGCCAGAATCGAGGCCCAGAAGCTCAGTTTGCAGGCCTTCCTGGAGTATTGGAGGGCAAAAGGCAAGTTTTACGGGATGACGGTAGGGGTTGTCAAAGGTGACAAGCTCGTCTATTCTTACGGAAGCGGCTATACCAGCGGCCGCCACTATTCGCTGGGCTCAATAACCAAGATTTTTACGGCCACAGCCACAGCGCGCATGATGGAAGAGGGGCTCATCGAGCTAGATGCCCCGGTCAGCGATTACCTGGCCGATCTGCGCCTTGAAAGGGCCGAACTTGGGTCCAAACCGGTGACAATCCGCCACCTGCTGTCCCATACATCCGGACTACCCGATTTGAGGTATCTGCATCCAACACTCATTTCGCACCCGGACCTGCCCTTTAAGATCCCGCCTCAGATCGTCCCGGCCGGAATCCACTATCGCTATTCCAACACGGGTTTCATGATTCTCGGCGAAGCGCTAGCAAGGCGCAGCGGTATGCCACTGTCGGATTACGTCGCCCGGGAAATCTTTGAGCCGCTAGAGATGACGGATACAAAGGCTCCGCAGATGACGGGGGCTTCCGGCGTAATGACGAACATAGAGGATCTTTCGCACTTTGCCATTATGTTTCTGAACCGTGGCAAATACAAAGGAAGGCAGGTTCTTAAACCGTCTACCGTACAACAGATGCTCAGTCAGCCGCTCTACTATCCACCGGCCGAAACTACAGAATACTGTGGGCTCGGTTGGCGAGTGAAGCGCGGGCCGCAGGGTATCATTACATTTTTTCACATTGGCGGCGCAGACTACATTGCAGCGTGGCTCCAGGTATTTCCGCGCTACCGTATGGCCATTCTCTATCTAGGCGATCCTCCTTCTTACGACGACAACACAATGAGCATGCTGTTGGGTACGCAGATAAAGTTAGGCGATCTTGCTACGGCCTACACCGAAGCGGAGAAACCGCTTTATTTCTATCAACCGTCGCCGCCGGACCAGAAAACTCTGGAGTTGTATCGCGGTGCGTATGCAGAGCTAGTTTCCGGCAAGAAAGTGAATGTAACGTTGCAAAACTCCACGCTCTATTTTCAGCGCGAGAATTCCTGGGCTTATCCGCTTTCCCTCCAGACGAATCACGTGTTTACAGGCGGTTATATGGCCCTGTCGCACGACTTCGTTCATGAACCAGGAACTAACAAGTTAGTCGGCATTGCTGCGTACGACGGTTTCTATAAAAGAGAAACACCACATGAGCCTTGACGATCTAAAATCGACTGCACTCGTATGTACTCGATGCAGGCTTGCAAAGACACGCAAAACCGTAGTGTTTGGTGAAGGCAGCCCAACGGCAAAAGTAATGTTCATTGGAGAGGGCCCTGGAGCAACGGAGGATGCAACTGGAAGACCTTTTGTTGGTCGGGCTGGCGAGTTACTGACGCGCATTATTGAGAAAGGCATGGGTATTCCAAGATCGGATGTCTACATCGCCAATATAGTCAAGTGCAGACCAACCGTGAATCAAGAGATGAAGAAAGACAGACCACCAGAACCTGATGAAGTCGAAGCATGCACGCCCTTCTTACTGAAGCAGATCGAGTTGATTGCTCCGCGGGTCATCGTCACACTGGGTGGCCCTTCCACCAAATTCATTCTGGGAACAAAAGAGGGGATTACAAAGTTGCGTGGCAAATGGGGTGAGTTTCAAAACATTCCCGTAATGCCCACCTACCATCCCAGCTACGTTCTCAGGAATGGGGGTGATAAGAGTCCCCTGCGCAAAGATGTGTGGGAAGATATCAAACTGGTTATGGAGCGCGCAGGAATTCCTTTTCCACCCTCTGGTAAATCTTAAATGAGAAGACAGTGAGTCGGCCCAAAGCGACCCTGGCCTATGATTGAAATCGTTTCCGGGACAAATCGTCCCGATTCGAAAACTATCAAGCTGGCTCGCATCATTTGCCAGCTTTACATCGATGCCGGTTCAGAAGCGCAAATCCTGGACCTGGTGGATCTTCCACCCGAAATATTCTTGCCGTCTTCTTATAAGAAGAAACCCGATGGGTTTCTGGCAATGCAACAGCGCATTCTGACTTCGCGCGGCGTGCATATCGTTGTGCCTGAATACAATGGATCGTTTCCTGGCGCTTTGAAGTATTTCATAGATATGCTGAAGTTTCCGGAGTGTCTGGAGCACCGAGCGGTCGCATTCACGGGGCTTGCAGATGGCCTGTGGGGCGGCATTCGTGCGGTTGAACAACTTCAAATGGTTTTTAACTACAGGAACGCTTACTGTTTGCCGGAACGTGTCTGGTTTCCGCAGATTGGAAAGAAGCTTTCTGCGGATGCAACGGCAATCAACGACGACTTCCAGTATGGCCTGCTCAAAGATCAGGTGAAACGTTTCATAGCCTTCAGTGATCGCAACTCGAACGAAGCGGCAACAGCAATTAAAGGATAATAGCATGATTGATCGTTATTCAAATCCCGAAATCTCAAAAATCTGGGAGCTTGAGAACAAATACAGAATCTGGCTCAAAGTGGAGTTGGCCGTAACCAGGGCCCTGCATTCGCGCGGCGCTGTTCCGGATGCTGATTGGAAAGAGATTCAAGAAAAGGCTGCCTTTCAGACGGACAAGATTCTAGAAATTGAAGAAGTAGTTCAACACGATGTAATTGCATTTCTGACGAACGTCCGTGACAACATTGGTCCTGCGGGTCGTCATTTGCACTACGGAATGACCAGTTCCGATCTCGGAGACACTACGCTTTGCCTTCAGATGGTCGAAGCCACAGACTTGCTCATTTCGCGTGTCAATCAAGTGATTGATGTTGCGCGCGAACTTGCAATCAAACACAGAAACCAGGTGATGATTGGCAGGACTCACGGAATTCATGCTGAACCAACTACGCTTGGATTGAAGTTTGCTTTGTTCTTTGAAGAAATGCGGCGGAATCTGAGTCGGCTAAAGCAAGCGCGCGAGGAAATTTGCGTGGGGAAAATGTCGGGTGCAGTCGGTACGTTTTCTGCCAACGAACCCGACGTTGAAGAAGACGTACTGCGCGACCTGGGGCTGAAGCCAGACCCAATCTCAACGCAGGTGGTCAATCGCGACCGGCATGCTTTCTTCATGTCAGTGCTAGGGGTGGTTGCAGGAAGTCTTGATCGCATGGCCCAGGAAATCCGGCTGCTGCAGAAGACAGAAACCCGCGAACTTGAAGAACCATTTAAGGAAGGACAGAAGGGATCGTCGGCTATGCCGCACAAAAGAAACCCTGTTCTCTGTGAACGGATTTGCGGTCTGGCGCGCGTTATTCAGGCAAACGTGCAGGCTGCATACAGAAACATGCCCCTCTGGCATGAGCGAGACATTTCGCATTCCTCTGCTGAACGTGTGATCATTCCGGACAGTACGATTGCGCTTGAATATATACTCAGCAAGATGCTTTTCGTGTTAAAGAACCTGCACGTGTACCCGGATGCAATGGCACGTGATCTTGAGACAACTCGTGGTTTGATTTTCTCTCAACGCCTGTTGCTTGCGCTCGTAGACTCTGGCAAGCAACGCGAAGAGGCATACGCGCTGGTGCAATCAGCCAGTATGCGTGTCTGGGCAGACCCTGGCAAGACACTGCGCGCGGAAATTGAAGCAGCTAATCTGCTCTCCGCAGATAAGCTGAGCGAAGTGTTTTCGTCCGGGTACTTCCTGCGTAACGTGGACTATATCTACAAGCGCCTTGGCCTGAACTGATCGGCAGAATTTTCCTGAAACACGCGCAGACGTCTTGCTAGGTCCAGAGTGAACTCCCCTCAGTTCCTGGAAGTAAAGTTGATCATACCGTTCAGCTCTGAGGGAGAGATCTGCGGAACGCGTCTGAGATCGATGCCCTGTTTCTCCCAGGAATCCTTCTTTACGTTCCGCTCATTTTTCTCTGACCCGAATCTATCCCACATGAACTTGCTGGCCTCTTCCATGGCTTCTGCGTTCTTCTGAACGTAGTCCAGGTAGCCGCGCAGCAGGTCCAGGACCAGGCTGTAATGGTTTCTCAAGAAATGAAAAATGTCTCCCAGCGTGCGATTCCCGGCAAGGTATGAGTACTGGGATGCAAGACCAAACAGTCGGATTGGGAACCTGGTTTCAAAAGGCAGCGCGGAACGTTCGCAAACAGCGAGGCGAATCGTTCTATGCTCTGCGTTGATCCGCGAGAGCGTTACAATCGGAGCATTCTGACCAATGTACGGATCATGCATACGAACGGCCAGATCGATCTCCGCTGGATCGTCCACGAGCATAGTTGTAATTTGCTTACAATATAGATCGTCTGTTTGCCTTGCCACCATACCTGCCAGGTAGACAGCCTTCTCTCCCGGTACACGAATTTGCTTATTCGCTCCAAGAAAATGCTCGAAGGCAAGTACATGAAATCGAAATGTTTGCGCCCAGTCTCTTTCCATAACACTCTCCTTGTTCCTTAGATCGCACGAAATCTAATTCAAATCAATAGTATTTTCCGGAAATAATCATAGCAAGAACCATGCCTTCTCCTGGGATTCTTTTCCTCTCCACTGCAAATCGAGCCTGATTTAGCTCTGGCAATCGCCCCGGGAGATTGCCAGGAATTGCTTGAATCAATTCCGCCTTGCGAGAAGCTGAGACGTGGGTTCGCGCACAATTGTTCACGTTGATATGGACGCCTTTTACGCGTCTATTGAACAACTCGATGCACCTGAATTACGCGGAAAACCCGTTATAGTTGGCGCAGATCCAAAGGGCGGACAGGGACGGGGCGTCGTTTCCACCTGCAGCTACGAGGCCAGGAAGTTTGGCGTGCGATCAGCAATGCCTGTCTCTCAGGCGTACCGTCTTTGTCCCCATGGGATTTTTGTTCCAGGTCGCCATAAACGTTATGCGGAATTGTCGGCCATTGTTATGGAAACCCTGTCTGAATTCTCTCCTCTGGTCGAAGGCGTCAGCATAGACGAGGCATTCCTCGATTGCACGGGTACCGAGTCGTTGTTTGGACCTGCCATTCAGCGTGGAAAGAAGATCAAGGCGAGGATTCACGAACGCACGGGACTGACGGCCAGTGCTGGAATAGCCGGGTGTAAGAGTGTCGCTAAGATTGCCTCCGATTTCAACAAGCCAGACGGGCTAACAGTGGTACCTCCGGGAGGAGAGAAGGACTTTCTGGCTCCACTTCCTGTTGAGAAGCTCTGGGGAGTGGGACCAAAGACAGCGTCGCGCTTGAAGCAGCTGGGGTATCATCTTGTGAGCGATGTGGCAAAAACATCCAGAGAAGATCTCGAGCGCCTCCTCGGTAGGTGGGGTACGCATATCTACGAACTTGCAAACGCAATTGATCCAAGGCCCGTAGCGCCGGGCTGGCAGCGGAAATCGATCAGTGAAGAAACGACGTTTGAAACAGATACGGACGATCTGGATTTTTTGCGCGAGGTGCTGACGGGAATATGTGAAAGCCTTTCGCAGAAGATGCTGAAAGAGAATCTGAAGGGTCGAACACTTCAGTTTAAGATTCGTCTCACTGGATTTGAAACCTTTACTCGTAGTCATACGCTTCCCAGAGCTGTGTTCGACATGCATTCATTGCGCGATTTTTCCTGGGATCAGCTGGCGCGCTTTGATCGAAAAGGAAAGGCTGTGCGGTTGATAGGTGTGGGTGTTACGGAGTTTTCGGACGAGGAAGATGAGCCACAATTGGATTTGTTTGGTGCTTCGGCGGCATTTGCCCCTTCCGAGGAAAGACTTCCAGCCAAGCGGAATCCTGTCAAACTACCCCCCTCCTCAGAATCGGAAGGGAATGAGACGGTTGACAAACTTATTTTTGCGATGGGGGAAAAGTTCAAAGGAAAAGTCAAACGAGCTGCGATTTCGTCCACAGCGAACGATCGGCGCATGCCCAGATTGCTGCGTCGATCTGAGCATGATGGTCAAAAAGAAAAGTAGTCATTTTTCCAACGAATCGTCCGTTATGCGCAATCTCAAGGAACCGTAGCCAGGCTATAATATCAATTATCTCATGCATCATGAATTCATAGTTGAACCGGTTGGACACAAACTCCGCCCGGGGGTTATAGAACTCTTCTTCGTCTACAAAGAGAACGTTTTCAGTTGTGACCGGATACTCCTTAACCTGACCCGATCTTACCAACTCATAGTTTTTTAGATTCTCGCTTCTGGTTCGAAAGGACGGTGTGCGCGCCGCGCAAAGAAATGCGTATGTTTCTGGCGTCAGTTTGAGTTCCAATCGCGTTGTCCCAACCGATGTTCCGGGATAGCTGACCTGGTGGTCGATCAGTAGGGCATCCGCGCCCTGGTCAGGTTCCAGGATGCAATAGCCTTTGCCAAACAAGAGGCAGGCTGGTTTGGTAATTGAAAAAGAACTCTCGGGACCTAGATCCACGAGGTGTCCTTGCACCGCCTCAAGGTACGGCAAGTTACAATAGTCGAACGTTGGAAAACTTGGCTGATCGAGACTAACGTCACAACGAACACCAAATGCAGACATGAAGGAAAGCGGGTGCTCAACGATCTTGATGGAACCGAGTTGAATGTTGTGCTGTCCCTTCTGGCAGAGGCCAGGATCAATCGCAAAACGTTCGCCTGTTTGCCGAAATTCAAAAACGGGCGTGGATTCTGTGGGAGAAAGTTTGATTTCTACGGGTTTGTTCTCAAAAGAGGAAATTCCCTGGATTGTAACAGTGGAATCAATCCCGTAGGCACGTCCATGTTTGAAGGGTACAGTCTTTTGCAAAGTGGCGGGAATCTTACGAATGCTGGGATGGCGCTGCGCGATCAATTCGCGAATTCGTTCAGAATCAAACATGATTTCCACAGTTCCGATTTCCAGCACGGTGCGCAAGATAGCTATCTGAATTTTCCTTGCTTGGCGCGAATCAGGGGAATGTGGTGTGATTTATGAGCGAAACGTACTACTTAGTAATCGGAGGATCGAGCGTAGCAGGACAGGCTGCAATTGCCGCGGTTAAAGAGTTTGCTCCCGGAATCAAGATTGTTGCAACGTCATCCGGTGACAAAGAGGTTCCAGGTGTCAGCGAAACGATACGCGGCATTGATCTCAACAAGCCGGACTCCTGGAAGCTGGTTGCCTCTGGTGCAACCGGATCGCCGCGCGCACTCTTCTTCACGCCAGCGTTTGGTCCGCTCGGCTACCCAATAGCGGAAACCCCGGAAAATGATGTCAGGGCGGCATTGCAGTTTTCCTTCGATCCAATGGTTGCCCTCCATGAAGCGCTTCAACCCGAATTGACCATAGGTTTTTCTGCGTTCTATTGGCTTGCCCATACGCTGGCGGCGTATGGATCCATGGCGTACGTTAAGATCAGACAGGAGAAGATCGCAATCGCCAATCCGGATCGTTACAAGATGGTCCGGGCCGGAACGTTTCGGAGTACGGCTACGCGTGGAATCGGTCTTTTGCTGCAACGAGCCGTTCGTGATACAAAGCATGAGCCAATCAGGAAATTGGGTGAAGCATGGAAGGCATCCGGGAAAAAGTTCGGCGACTTCTTTTTCGACTACGCCTGCGAATCGGAGCGGCTAACGTTCGGAAGCAGGTTTCCACAACCGCACCGGCAAACAGATGAGACAGACCTGAAACGAGCTATAGGCATGGTTCTGGCAGGCGAGAAAGCACCCATTGTCAATGTGATTGGAGATTGGACCTGGACAGACACGGAACTGCCGGGCCTTCCATCGGACTTTAAACTATTGTAAGGATCCAATCCTACGCAAGCGAAAAGGAGAATCTGATGAAAGTTGCAAGATCATTCACCCTCATATTTCTATCTGCTCTGCTTGTTGTGTCGTGCAGCTCGCAAACTCGCCGGGCGAATCGGATCCACGTAAGTTACAGTTCATCCACGACAAGAATCGTCGTTGAGGATTCAATGCTGATCGTTACAAGGCTCGAGCAAGAGTTTGCAAACCCCGTTAGTCCGGTTCCTTCGAGTACAAAAGCCACCTCAATGCAGGGTGGATTAACGGGGGATCAAATCACCAGGCTCAGAAATACTATCCAGAAGAACGGATTCCTGGGGTTGAACGCCACATACGGAGCACCGGAGGGACAAAGATTCTATCCCTACCGGATCGAGTTGAACATTGACGGACAGGCTAAGTCCGTTCTATATAGAAGCAATCCCGCTTATGAATCTGCGCCAAAGCCGTTTTCCGAATTAGAATCGCTCTTGAATGAACTAACGGCTGTTGCTCGCATTCCCATCTCGCCATAAATATTTAGCTTGAACGGATAGCCGGAGGATTGCACAACTGGGCGCTATGCATCCAAACGAAGCTCTCATCGATAAGTTCTATTCTGCTTTCACGCGAAAGGACTGGCAGACAATGGTCGATTGTTACCACGACGACATTGATTTTGCAGATCCGGTCTTTCAATTACAGGGTTGGAAGGCAAAGGCAATGTGGCAAATGCTCGCTGAGCGCGCAACGGACCTCACGCTGACATACGGAAATATCAAAGCGGATGACACCAGCGGGCAGGCGCACTGGGAACCAGTTTACAGCTTCGCAAAGACGGGGAACAAGATTCACAATATTATTGATGCCAGGTTTGAATTCAAGGATGGCAAAATTATCAAGCACCGCGACACGTTCAGTTTGTGGAGATGGGCAGGCATGGCGCTCGGGTTGTCCGGTAAGCTGATGGGTTGGAGCTCGGGAGTCCAGAACAAGATTCGCGCGGAAGCTGCAACTGGTCTTGAGATGTTTATCAAGCGCAAGAAGCTTGGCCCCAAATAAATAGGGCCAATCCTCAACAATCGCACTAACTTATACTGCATGAATCACGTTCAGTTCGGTATCTCCGCTGATGAAGCAGCGCAGGTGCTCGGTGTTGCACTTTCGCGCGGCGGAGATTTCGCAGATATTTATTTCGAGCAACGCATTTCATCCTCCATTTCTTTTGAAGACGATATTGTTAAAGCGGCAGGCCGGGGCATCGCCGTTGGAGCGGGTGTGCGTGTTTTGCGGGGCGACCAATCCGGTTACGCTTTCTCAGAAGACCTCTCCCTTCCAAGCCTCATGAAAGCCGCCCGCACTGCAGCGGCAATCGCAGATGATACTACTGCTCGTATTCAAATCCAGGAAGTGCATTCTATTCAACCCAGAAATCTGTATCCTCTAGAAACGCCCTCCGCGGAGGCAGATCTGGATTCAAAACTAAAATACGTACACCAGGCAAATGAGGCCGCTCGCAGCTACAATCCTGCCATTATCAAAGTCACGTGTTCGCTGGCGGATGAAATCAAGACGGTCAGTTATGTGAGCTCGGACGGTGTAGCCTGGTCCGATGTACAACCAATGATGGTCTTG
Source organism: Leptospirales bacterium (assembly GCA_016788865.1). Classification (GTDB taxonomy): domain Bacteria; phylum Spirochaetota; class Leptospiria; order Leptospirales; family Leptonemataceae; genus JAEUSB01. Next base: position 28,656 of record JAEUSB010000007.1, on the reverse strand, counting down.
CGGGTTGGCTGCATAGCAGAGAGAGATGGCGTGCGTCAAACCGGGAGTGATTCCGGCGGTGGCCGCGTTGGGCTTGAATACTTTCAGACAAAGCGGAGCGCAGCGGACATTGCGAAAGAAGCTGCCCGTCTTGCCGTGCTGTCGCTGGACGCCAAAGAGGCACCAGCAGGGCCAATGGAAGTAGTCCTCGGGCCTTCTGATAGTGGTGTATTGTTGCATGAAGCTGTTGGGCATGGACTTGAGGCGGACTTCAATCGCAAAGACCTCTCTAATTACAGCGGTCGCGTGGGACAGGTCGTGGCCTCGGAGCATTGTACGATCGTGGACGAAGGGCTATTCCCGAACATGCGCGGAAGTATCAACGTGGACGATGAAGGAAACACTCCCACCTCAACTGTCCTGATCGAAAAAGGGATTCTTCGCGGATATATCAATGATCGTATCAGTGCCAAAATCATGAAGACAGCGGCCACCGGAAACGGTCGCCGGGAAAGTTATCGCCATCTGCCTATGCCGCGGATGACAAATACCTATATGCGCGCCGGCGAACACGATCCGGAAGAAATCCTGAAATCTGTGAAGCGCGGCGTTTATGCGCGACGTTTTGGCGGCGGTCAGGTCGATATCACCAAGGGAGACTTTGTCTTCACGGTGCTTGAAAGCTACTTAATCGAGGATGGGAAGCTAACTACGCCACTCAAAGGCGTAACGTTAATCGGCAATGGTCCGGATGTTATGACAAAGATTACCATGGTGGGCAACGATCTCAAGTTCACTGACGGCGGCTGGACCTGCGGCAAGGATGGCCAGTCCGTTCCAGTGGGAATGGGAATTCCGACGTGTAAAGTTTCCGAAATTACGGTTGGCGGCTCGCGAGTATGAGCCTGGATTCAAAAGCTTTCGCAGAAGATGTAGTCAAAGAAGTAATGCGGCAAGGAGCCGATGCATGCGATGTGGTTGCGGCTGAATCCTCCGAGTTCAGCGTGCAGTTGCGCCTTGGTAAGATTGAGAAATTAGAAGAATCCATTTCGCGCGGCCTGGGGATTCGTGTTTTCAAGAACCAGGCTGTTGCGATTACACATACAACGGATTTCGGGGATAAGTCGGTCAAGTCTCTTGTGCGTGATGCTCTCTCTATCCTTCGTGTTTCCGACTCTGATCCGGCGAACGGTCTGGCCGCGCGCGAATTACTCGGCAAATATGATGGCAAACTCAATCTGACGGACACCACGATCGCGTCAATTCTACCGGAGAAGAAAATCGAGATGGCCCGAGCCTGCGAGGCAGCCGGTCTTGCGTTTGATAAACGCATCGTGAACTCAGATGGCACAGGTTGGTCTGATTCTCACGGTCGCTTTACGCTTGCAAATTCTGACGGCTTTGTTGGGCAATATGAAGGGACGTCTGTGGGAATATCAGCTTCGCTGCTGGCAGAAGAGGGCGGGGTAAAACAAACTGACTACTGGTATTCGTATGATCGATTCTTCTCCAAACTGGATGCGCCTGAATCAATCGGCAAGGAAGCGGCGCGCCGGACGGTAGCAAGGCTGGGCGCCAGAAAAGTGAAATCGCAGACCGCGCAGCTCGTTGTTGATCCGCTTGTTTCGCGCCGCTTTGTAGGAATGATTTTTTCTGCGGCGTCGGGAGGAAGCATCTACCGCAAATCCTCTTTTCTCTTTGAAAAACTGGGTAAACAAATTGGGTCTGCTCTGCTGAATATTGTGGATGATGCCACGCTCCCGGATGGTCCAGCATCAAGGCCGTTTGACGGCGAGGGCTTGCCTTCGCGCCGGATGGACCTTGTGCGAGATGGCGTCTTGCTCGAAATGCCCTGCGAGTCATATTCAGCGCGGAAGCTTGGTCGGAAACCAACCGGAAATGCTGTGCGCGGATATCAATCGTCGCCGGTTGCCTCGTCATCCAATTTATACATGCTGCCTGGAAAGGATTCCCCGGATGCTATCATTGGATCGGTGAAATCAGGGCTCTATGTAACCCAGCTCATGGGAATGGGATTTAACGGCGTTACAGGAGATCTTTCCCAGGGTGCTGCGGGTTTCTGGATTGAAAATGGCGCCTTATCCTATCCGGTTCAGGAGATCACGATAGCCGGAAATTTCCTTGAGATGCTTGGCAACCTGACGGCCGTAGGCAACGATGTGAGCTTCAAGATGGGAAGCACCGCGGCTCCCACCTTGCTTATTTCCTCGGTAACGATAGGCGGCGATTAGCTACCCGTTACTTGCGCTTGTCGAAAATGTGAATGTCTTTGATCTTTGTGTTCCCGTTTCCAGCCGCAATTATCTTATCCAGGATAGCAGCGTCCGTTGCTTCCAGTTGACCAAAGACTGTGTGTAAACCCGCCAGATGAGGCGTGTCCACCTGATTTATGAAGAACTGTGAACCGTTAGTATTTGGTCCAGCGTTGGCCATCGCAAGGGCTCCTTTCACCGGTTGTTTTGACGGAAGACTATTCTGAAATGAATATCCGCTTTGCGTCAGTACTTCCTCGACGGACATCTCGCCTATCTTGCGCATCTCAGCTTCCATTTGTGCGCGGCGTTGATTCAGCTCTGCCTGACTTGAGATCCGGAGGTTCTTAATCGCAAGCTGTTGTGCCTGACGTCCGTACTCTGGTGCTTCTTTAACTTTGGTCTTGTCGAGGCCCAGCGCCTTTGCGCTGATTTCGTCTTCAAACTGATAGCCAGGTCCGCCGGAACCGGATCCGGTTGGATCTCCGGTTTGCGCCATGAAGTCAGGAATCACGCGATGAAAAACAATTCCTTTGTAGAACCCCTTTTTAGCCAGGTCGATGAAGTTCTGAACAGTCTTTGGAGCTGCATCGGGAAAGAGTTCAATTGCAAGCGCTCCTTGCGTTGTATCAATAACTGCGAATAATCCCGGTCGCGCTGGTAGTTTGGCTTCCATATTCTGTGAGCAAAAAAGCGTTGTTCCTGCTATCAGGCTGAGTGTGAAAATGAGCTTTGCGTGTTTTGAAAACATGATGTGAGATCGTTCGAAAACAATCTCAGGATGTCAAGGCTTTGCAGGTCGCAGTGTGCAATTGGGATTCCCTTTTTGAATCCCCGGACGTAGCGAGTCAAGTGTCTTGAGTATAGTGGGACTGTGCGGGAAGCCGGGCTCTACCTCCTCGTAGAGTACAATTGCCGTATCAAATTTGGGTGAACAGTAGAAGCCCATGCGCATTCGCTTACGATTCTTTGGCAGCCGAAACTCAAACGCGATGCCATCGAGTTCAAATCCTGCGAAGGCCAACCTGTCAACCTGGGCTGCGCTTGCCATTTCTACTGTTCCTGCGAAATTCATTCCGCCCAGGAAAACCCCCAGACCGTTCCCGCGTTCCGGCTGCATGAGTTCAGAAAAGATTATCGTAGGATGATCCCAGGGATCACGTCCACCAATCGCTCCAAGAGGAATGCCACCTGAAAACATCTCCGATTCCTGAATGACTCTTGGCGTAATAAAGGTGCGGCTTTTGGGAATCTCCAGACCCAGGACAGGTTTTCCATCGCGTTCAACTGTAGCTTCCGCGAGACCACCTTGCATGCGCAATTGCGGTTCCGGTTTTGATCGTTGCATGAAGGCATAGAGCAGGCCCTGCTCAAGCAGCAACAGCCGGTGGGCCAGCAAGAAGAGAACAAAGATTAGCAGGCCGGCCAGAGCGGTCCAGAAATGCCCGGCAGCCTTCTCCGTGACTTGAAAGATCATCCAGAGCCAGAGCAGCAACATGAGAATCAAGCTCCACCAGGGGAGCGTCAACGTTGTATAGATGAATGTAAAACAGACGAGCGCAATGAGGAGTTCTACGTAGCGGCGGCCAGGTCTATTAAACCTGCGAATGAGCCAGGGGAGCGTCAGTCGAAGCACTAAATAGGTGATGCCTGTCGCGGGAATAAGCATCATCAGAGCGTAAGGCCATGGAAGGCTGCGCAGGAAGAAGAATTGCGCCAGGGTTGTGCTGGTGCAAAGTGCGATCGCTGGATGCTCGCGGCAGAAGCGGACGACCCGTTGGGCCACGATAGCTATCCCTTTTGGCATTTTTTGCATGAATTGGCTCCCGGCCTGAATGCGCATTCAAGTTTTTATTTGAGGAAATCATGGGCATGGGTTTTCTGGCTATGTGCACGCAGAAGTCACAAAAGACGGACAGGTAGTTCGAATCCGCATACTGCACCCTCGTCTTGACGGTAGCAATTACGTTCTTGCTGCCCTGAAAGCGGCACCGTTTGTCACCGCGGACGTCACTCTGGTGGAAATTGACTTCGAAGCAGTGGAATATCTCAATTCTCTTGGAATTACGGAGCTTGTGACAATTCACAGACTCTTCCAGGAACAGACCCGTGGCAAGTCCGCGTTCAGATTCCTGGGCGTCGACCGGAAGATTCGCGTTATTCTTGAACTCGTGGAAGTGCAGAAGATTGCAGAGATCGTTCCACGCGCCACCTGACGCAAACAGTCCCGGGATCATGGCCCTTTGCGCCAGGCTAACTCCGACTCTAACTTTCGTGCTTGTCTTTTCGCTTCAATGTCACCTTCAGCGACAGCGCGATGGGTTCATCATCGAAGGCTCCCCTTCGGCGGGACAGATCGACAATCTGGCTCGTACCGGCGAGAATTGGTCGCGTTTCTTTCCCATGCGCGAACCCATTCGGATTGTCTTTAGGAGCGCCAGTATACCTGCAGCGTACGATTCGCGAAAGAAGGTGATTGGTCTTGATCCCAATGCAAAATCTGATTCAGCGCGGCACGAGCTGGCCCATGCGCTGCTGGATCTGAATCGCCCGGACACGCCGTACTGGCTGCATGAAGGTCTTGCCTATTTCCTTGAGAGCAATGCAGCTGCCTGCGGTTCGAATGCATCCATTCCGCAATGGTTGATTGACCGCTTAACGTCTGGGAAGATTGATTTATCAGACGTCGATTTGAAATCCTGGGAGTCAGTGGATCTGAGCTCGCGTGAGCGAGCGATCCAGGTGGCCGCGCGTTCATCCGCTTTCGTGTTATTCGTCTGGCAAAAGGGTCAGCTGGAACGCTTTCTGAAAACTTCCTACCAGACGCGCCAACTATACGATGTTCCTGCCGCGCTCCAATGGCCAAATGACTGGCAGGCGGAATTTCGCACCTGGCTCCGGCGCGGCGAGTTTAGACGCGCGCTGGCCGGCTGCTGACCGTCGCGCGGAGCCCGGAAATCATCCGATGACGGTAGACACAGCCCTCACTTGAGCCCGAGTAACTCCTGGGCTTCCTGTTCGCCGTTTACAATTCCTGCGCCATCCGTCACATGATAGGTACCGGCCTGGGCAAGTCGCTTCTGCATTCGATCTGCCTTTCCGCGAACAGTGTGTATGGAATCCGTTGCGTCCTGTAATTTTTTCTGCGTCTTTTCAAGTAGGACGCCAAACTTTCCAAAGTCATGTTGGATCTCCTCCAGCAATTCCCAAACCTCATTGGAGCGTTTCTGGATGGCCATGGTGCGAAAACCCATTTGAAACGTATTGAGAAGTGCTGCCAGTGTGGTTGGCCCTGCCACTGCTACTCTGAAATCTGCTTGCAAAGTTGTAACAAGCCCGGTGCGACGAATCACTTCAGCATAAAGTCCCTCTGTTGGTAGAAAGAGAATTGCATAATCCGTTGTGCGAGGTGGCTCAACGTATTTGTCTGCAATTTCGCGCGCCGATTTCTTGATAAAGCTCTCCAGATCGCGGCCTGCCTTTTCCACCAGATCGGGATCTGCATTCTCCTGTGCCACAACCAGGCGATCATACACATCCTGCGGAAACTTAGAATCCACAGGAAGCCACATGATCTGATCGTTTATTGGGATCTTGATCGCGAATTCAACATAGTCAGACCCGCTGGTGCGCGTGCGAACGTTCTTATCGTACTGATCTGGCGAAAGGATTTGTTCAAGCAAAAGGGAAAGTTGAATCTCTCCCCAGTTGCCTCGCGTCTTGACGTTTGCCAGGACCTTTTTCAAGTCACCCACGCCCACGGCAAGGTGTTGCATCTCCCCAAGACCTTTGTGTACCTGCTCCAGCCGTTCACTCACGAGCCGGAACGAATCCGACAGTCGCCGTTCCAGCGTGGATTGAAGCTTTTCATCCACTGTAGAGCGCATTTCTTCCAGTTTCTTGACGTTATCTTCCTGCAAGAGTCGGAGGCGATCTTCCACCGTCTTGCGCATTGTATCGAGACTCTGTTGCTGCAGGCGGGACATATCCGTCAATCGGGCTGCATTTGACTCCGTCATTTTGTGGAGAGAATTTTGTAGTTCTTCCCGACCCTGCCGAGCGGACGTCGTGGCCTCCGTGCGATTTCGCGCGATCTCCTCCCGGAGTCCCCGTTCCAGTTTCTCGATTTGCTTCTCCTGGCTGTCCAATCTCCGGTCGAGACCGGGATCCGCGGAGCCCTGGCGACGCAGGAACAGAATGAGCATAAGACCCAGAGTTGCAGAAATAGCCAGGGCGTTGAAAGCCAGGAGAAAATCAGTCATAGAGACAATGTATCATATGGGTGTGACAGAAAAAACAAATTCCTGGCATTTTTTAGGAAAGTGCTGGCTGGCGGTCACTCAGGGTCGTTGCCTTGAAATTGCGGCCATCGTGGCCGGATGGACCACAGGAGATACATTGGAACGCGAGTATTTCTACACTATAGACCGGCAGGGCAGGCTCTTTCACGATGGAACCGAACTCAGCGACCCGGCTTTTCTGGACTTCTTCTTTGCACGCTTGAAGTCCAATGATACAGGGAGCCATCCGGAATATCCATATCTTTCACCATGCGGTCGTGAGTTGAACTTTATCAAAGCATCACACACTCCCATGGTATTCCAGAAGCTGGTAGATGGAAAATTGTACTACGCACCCGGGCTATCAGTCGTATTTGATCCTGTCCAATTGCGCTATGCTGGCAATGCAGAGGCCTTGCTTTACCCGGCACCCGTCGGCCAATGGGGATTGCTCAACAGGGAGTTGATCATCGAGATGGGTAGATCAATTGAGAGCTTTGGACCCTACTATGCATACGTAGAAACAACGGCACACACTCGAGTCCGTTTGCACGTAATTGAGCCTCTCGAACTGGATTCAAATATTGTAGTTTTCCGTCCCGAAACTGGAACAGTATGTTTTGGATGTGGCGCCGGAAACGACCCCGGAATTGCACTTCCTTTCCTGTATTTTAAGAACAGCGGCCAGGCTCATAGCTGGTTTACCCCTCCCGGTTGGATGGCCGGGCATCCGCAGTTCATGCACGGAGGCTTTATCTCGCTACTCCTGGACGAGGTCATGGCGAAAGCGATGAAGGGTCAGGGCTTTAAGGGCTTTACCGCAAATCTAAACGTGGACTTCAAGCAACCGTGCAAGATTGGCGAACCATTGGAATTGAAGGCAATTCTGCTGAGACGTGAACGACGCAAGGTCTTCCTCAGCGGAGAGATTCTTAATCAAGTTGGGGGAGTACTGGCCGTAGCGCAGGGGCTATTCGTCGTGACGGAAGAGACAAGATAGAAGAGTCCGCAGTCCGCAGTCAGATGGGAACCTTCTTTCCAATTGCTTTTTTTACTTTCTCAACATTTGTCGCGACGGGCTTTGCCGCATCGAGGCGCAAAGCTTCCTTTGGTATGATTGAGTCGTAGTTCTTTGCAATGCGTTCCAGCTGGCTTTTGGTTTCGAATATCTCAAGACCTGCCCGGGAACCCAGTCGTGAAAGGGCCGCATCGGGAGAAATCTCCAGATACACCACCATGTCCGGCCGGGGAAAGAGGGCTTGCTGGGACTGTACAATTTGCAGCGCCGAAAGATCAGGTGGATTCTGGCCCTGGTAGGCAGCAGTGGAGTAATAATAACGGTCCATCAGGACTATCTTGCCAGCCGCAAGGGCCGGCGTCAGGTGCTGCTCTACGTCGAGAGCGCGATCATCTGAAAAAAGCTGAATCCAATCCTTCTGGGACATGGTGTTTGGGGCCGCCAGCTTCTCGCGGATGAGCTTGCCGGTATGGAGCCCGGTTGGTTCGCGGAGCAGCAGAGCCTGGGTTCCCAGGTCATCCCAGATTGCTTTTGTGAGTGTACTTTTGCCCGATCCATCAATCCCTTCGAACACAACGAACAGACCGGCCGCCATGTTGCTGTTATAGGGTTCTCCCGCGGTGATTCAACTCTTTTCGCTACGTCATGCGGAAATTATTGAATGACAGGCAAACTTGCGCCGAACAGTAGAGAGTTATGAAGATTTTGAACCGGGTGTATCAGATTCTATTTTGTCTCGTCGGCCTGGTAAACTTTGGGTTTGTAATCTTTGACGCCGCTTATCTCTGGAAGCTGCCGTATATGCGCGTCACAACGCGTGACATTCTGCTGGAGCGGGCTCCCAACCTGGTTCAAATGTACGACCCGGTCAAAGGCATAGAGGCCCACCGTTTCACAAGTTCGTATCTCGAACAGGCGGACAAAGCGTTCGCAACGGCTTTTGGTGCAAACCCGCGCGATGCAGAAAAAATCTATGCTGAGCTCATCAACATGAGCAAGGAAATGATCGATCAGAAGCCTGGGTTCAGCCACTTCAGTATCGCTGAAAAGGACGGAACTCTGCAGGTGATTAAGAACCGCATGCGTAAGCATTACGGAAACGACTCTGCGAAGGATGCATTCACGCGGTTCTGGACTACAGCGAATCTCACCGGACCCATGGCTGCAGAAGAGAAAGCGTTTTTCGATCGTGAGATTCGCCCGCTCATGAGTCAGAACTATTTCCGCTGGATTGATGAAGACGGCGAGATGAAAGACTACTTCTTCAAGATCGATATGTGGTTCGTGCTGTTCTTCTGGGTGGATTTCCTGGCCAGGTGGATTCTCGCAATCGCCAGAAAGCAACACCGCAAGTGGTATTTATTCCCGGTTCGCCACTGCACTGAAATCTTTAACCTGATTCCACCGCATCATGCAGTCTGGTTGAGATTGCTTCGCGCGATTCCACTCTACTTCAGAATGAAACAGGCACGACTCATTCCTGGCCAGAGCATCCTGCCGGAACTGCTGCACGACAATGCAGCGCTGATTGCAGAAGAAATATCTGGAATGGTCCTCGTGAACATTCTCGATCAGATGGCGGTAATCGTTGAAAAAACAGATACCGATGGACTCGGGCAGAGCGAAGTGGTTCAGGTAACGCGCGAACTCCTGGACACACAGATCGACCGGATTACGGACACAGTGCTTCCCGATGTTGAGCCGCAGATTACTACCCTGGCAGTTCATTCCGTGTATGCCGCAATGGGTACCTATTTGCGCACTCCACTTGCCCCTATTCTAAAGATGGTCCTGTATGCAGCAGAGGCTTCCATCAAGGATGGCTTGAAATCGGCCCTGACAAGCGAGGAAGGGCGCGAGGAAATGAAGGCAATTCTCAAGAAATTTCTGAGTGAAGGCATTACCGAACTTACCACGAAAGAAAATCTCGCATCTGTGCAGAAGCAGTCCGCCCTTTTGCTCGACCGCCTGAAGCATGAGATTTTGCGTGGTATGCATGAATCGGAGTGACCCCCATTAAATGAAAGTCCAGTTAGCGGCCAAGCCGACCTACCTGCGTCTGCCGGACGTGGACTTTCTAGATTTGTTCCAGCGAATTGAGCAGCGCTATGACAGCTGTTTCATGCTGGAATCGTTGGGTGAATGGACGGCAGATTCGCGCCATTCCGTGATTGGCTTTGCGCCCGAAAAGATCCTTCGCGGAACAAAGGATGGTCTGGTGGTAGATGGGCAACTGATCCCATCCGAAAATCCGTACCATCTATTGAAAGAGTTCATTCCTGAGGGAATGATTTCACGTAACTATTGCGGCGGCCTCGTAGGCTACATTGGCTACGATGCAATGAATTTTTTTGAGCCTTCGCTGGCCCTTGCCGAGCATCCGGAGTTTGACTCCTTTCAGTTTGGTGTTTATACGGATGGACTCACGCACGATTCCATGACTGGCGAGACATTCTACTTCTATTACAATATAAATCGAATCGAAGAGATCCGGACTGTCCTGAACGACTCAACTTTCAAGAAGCACCAAAGGCCGCGCGTTACGGCTGTTGGCGATTCGTGCACGGCAGAACGTCATGCGGCCATGGTGCTGGAAACGCGCGAAGAGATACTGAAGGGAAATACCTTTCAATGTCAGATTGGATTCCGGTCGGATTTTGAGATTTCGGGATCTCCGGTGGCCATCTACGAGAATCTGCGCGACGTAAATCCATCTCCGCATATGTTTTATGTGAAGCTCGCAGACAAGGTTTTGCTGGGAGCAAGTCCAGAATTGGCCTTCCGCCTTCGCCAGGGCGAGATTGAAACATTCCCGCTTGCAGGGACCACCAAGCGTGGATCGAACCCGGCCGACGATAAGCTATTGGCCCGTAAGCTGCTCAACGATCCCAAAGAGATCGCGGAGCACAACATGCTTGTCGATTTGCATAGAAATGATCTGGGTCGCGTTGCAAGACCGGGAACGGTCAAAGTGCGTAGGCTAATGGACGTGAAACGATTCAGTCATGTTCAGCACATCTCAAGCGAGGTCGTTGGGATTATCGCGCGAAATCATGATATGTTTTCGGGCCTGGCGTCCGTTTTCCCGGCCGGAACGCTTTCAGGGGCACCCAAGATCGAATCCATGAAGATCATTGAGCGCATTGAAAAGGATCCGCGGGGACCATATGGCGGGGCGGTCGGGCACTTTGGGTTTAACGGAGATTGCACTTTTGCCATTCCAATACGCTCGCTCTTTATTTCCGGGAGCAAAGGATTCATCCGCGCTTCGGGTGGGATAGTATTTGATTCCACACCAGAAGGCGAATATGCGGAAATACAGGCAAAGCTTGCCAGTATGAGAAAGGCAATTGCTCCGTTCCTTGTGTGAGTAGACAGGAGAGAATGGCGATAACACCGGCAACCAAGATGAAACTACTACTGATAGATAACTACGATTCTTTCACTTACAATCTGTATCAGATTGCAGCGGAACTCCTTGAGCAGGCGGGTGGGCAGCTCGACGTTATTAGAAACGATGAGCTTACTTTCCCCCAAATCGAAGCACGCAAGTACGATCGCATCATTGTTTCACCGGGCCCGGGCAGTCCCGATGATCCAGCGTATTTTGGTGTTTGTGCTGATGTGCTAACAAAGTCGGCTAACGTCCCGGTGCTGGGAGTCTGCCTTGGCATGCAAGGGCTTGCGTATTGTTTTGGAGGTAAGGTAGTTCGGGCCCGGCTTCCAATGCACGGGAAGGTGTCTTCTATCTTGCACGATGGCAGGGGCGTGTTTCGCGACTTACCTCAAAGTCTAAGCGCCATGCGCTATCATTCTCTGGTTGTTGAGCCGGAGTCCCTCCCTGATTGTTTTGAAGTTTCTGCCCGGGTCCAGCTTGATGGCAGCGAGTCCGAGATTATGGGTATCAGGCACAAAACCCTTCCCCTGGAAGGAATTCAATTTCATCCGGAATCGTTTGCTACAGAGGGCGGAACGCGGATGATCCAGAATTTTCTGAAGCAATAAGCATACGCGACTCGATTTGTTTAAGGCAACCTCTACGGGCTCCTCAAATCAATCCTGTCCAGGCGCAAACAGAACAACGGGTTCGATCTGGATCATTTCCGATTCCGCGATCACAGATATCTGTCCGTCTTGCACGTTGCATTGCAACTCCATAGTCCGGTTGGCAAGGCTTGCGAGGCCCTGTGTGGCAGGTAGGGGAACGTTGATGACGGTAAGGTTCTTTAGCTGCGTAAGTGCTTCGCTGTTCTGCGACCACCAGATATTCACACCCCGCCCACCGTAACCGATAACGACCACCTGTCTGGCCTTGCCACAGGCGCGGCGCAGGTCGCGCTCCTCACGAGTTCCGACCTCAATCCAGAGATCAATGGCCCCGGTCAGGTCTTTCTGCCAGAGGTCCGGCTCATCCTGGGTCGATATCCCGCGACCGAATTCCAGCGAATCGTGCGCGTATAGAACAAAAGCCAGAAGTCGAACCATCATGCGTTCTTCTGTCTCAGACGGGTGGCAGGCCAGCGTAAGTGAATGATTCGCATAATAGTTCCGATCCATATCTGCGATCTGTATATCCGCTTTGTAGATGCTTGCACCTTTTGCCATAAGCGATAGAAGTCTTGCAACGTCTGGAAGTCCAGTCCAGTTTGGTTTCAGGACGGGCATATTCGTTCTGGTAGCGGGGTTCTATGAATTCATTTTTTGATGAGTATAAGGAAGCGACGCTTCGCGTTTTGAAGCAGCACAAGACCTGGGCCGACAGTGCTCTGGTTCAATTGGACAGAGACGAGGATTTCTTTCGAGTACCGGGACCACGTTCGCACAGCATTGCGGCAACCATCAAACACCTCTCCGGAAACCTGCGCTCGCGCTGGTCAAATTTTCTCACGAGCGATGGAGAAAAGCCCGATCGCGACCGGGACAACGAGTTTGTAATTCTCCCTGAGAATACCCGATCAGATTTGATGCGTAGATGGGAGGAAAGCTGGTCGATCGTTTTCGATGAAATTGGCAAGCTCACAGAAGCAGACGCCAAAAGAATTGTAACTATACGCATGGAGCCACATTCCATTCCGCTGGCTATTCAACGTTCCCTGGCGCATACGGCTTATCACGTTGGCCAAATCCTGTACCTTTGCCGCCTTGTGAAAGAGGGTGATTGGAAGTGGCTTACAATCCCACCGGGCGCAAGCAAAGCTTTCAACCAGGAAATGAAATCCCAACACGGCAAGTAGCGGGCAAGCTAATACTTAAACTTGAAAGGATCAACGTCAAACGAGTCGCCGCGTTCGATTTCGATTCTGAGAATTTCAGTTCCGAGTGCAGCCATGAAGGGAAGACCCAGTGTTTCATACATGTGTTCCTCGTCTATATCAGAATGCTTGTCATTTACATAGACCGTTGCACTCAGAAAGAACGCAATGTCGTTTTTGAAATCTACAATGAAGGCGGTGTCCGTCAGGAAGCCAAGTCCCATGCCAACTTTGTTGAATATGCGGATGTGTTTTGGTGCTTGAACCGTTTGCCCGCCAAGCAACAGGTATTTGGATTTGCCACCGCGGAACCTGATCCGATCGAACTCAAGTTCCTTTTCTTCTTCGGGATACATCGACATTGAACGCTGGATCCATCTGTGTTCTTCTTCGGTTAATTGGAAGCGCGCATGTTCGGGAAGTGCTTGGGGCATAATGAGCGCAATTAGCATTCGATGAAGATCTGTTAGCGAGGCAGAATTTCGCAGGGCACCGTCGTATCCGGTGACCACGTCTGACCCATCGCGCCGCTTATGGTAAGACTCATGGCTGGTGATGGAGTCCTGCCGGAAAATCTCCTTTCCTTTCCCGTCAACGAAAACAACGGGATCGGTTGTTTGATTGGCAAGCATGGAACACTTCCGTCCCAACCGATGCGTCATCTGATACGAACGATAGCCTCTGGCAAGCATGGTTCGATTTACCCGATCCTGGCCTAGAAAGGAGTACAATCGGTCGTACGCCAGGTTGTCGCTTACCAGGAAAATGGCATGAATATCCCGCTCAATGGTAGGTGGAATTGATGGGGCGGGAGTGATGGCCGCAGGCTGAACGGTTTCCTCATCCGTTCGGGGGCATATCACGATCTCTGTGTTGTAGGTGGTATCTGCGGCGATCCCGGTATTTCTTAGTTCACGCAATTTCTCAAAGGCAAGGGCCGCGGGAGGCACCTTGACCATGCTGGCGGGATAGAAGAATTCATCGTCGCGGAGCCGGAACGTATGGTGTGTAAGGATTGGCTTGCCCAGCCGCATATGAATCTGGCTAAAGATGATCTGTAGCCGGTGTTTGTCAGGATTGGCCATGATTCCCTGAAATGCCGGCCCTTGCAGGATCGAGGTCAGCAGGGGGGAATCGGTATGGGGCAGATACGGGTCCCGGAGCACGGGAGCCAGGCAACCAGTCGTGCTCAGCGCTGCAATAAACAATACGGACTTAAGCGCATAGCAGGGAATCCGTCCGGTTGGGGCCACGGTGCATCAGCCAGAACGCAAAAAAAAGCGCAACCAATTGGCAAAAGTTGGACTCCAATTAGCGATCGGCTAGAGTCGACCCTGTTTTTATATGGAGGGGTTCATGCAAAGAGGGAACTGGTTATCGCGAATTGCGCTCGGTGGTTTGGTCCTGGCGTTCGTTTCGCAAGTACATGCACAAGAGTTTGATCCAAAGAGTGTTCGTTCAGCCACGTGCGGCAACGGAAACTACAACTGTGGCTACACGCCCGCGTCACTTGATGAGCAGCGCGCAGTCCCTGAGGCGCCCACTGTGCGGATGCGCGGATTGCCGGCGAGTTTTGACCTTAGCCCAAAGATGCCCCCTCCCGGGAACCAGGGTCAACAAAACAGCTGCGTCGCATGGGCGTCTGCTTATGCTTTGAAATCGTATCATGAGCAAGTCGAGCGTAACTGGGGTTATGATTCTCCTGCAATCGGGGGTCAAGGAAATCACGTGTTCTCTCCCGCTTACGTCTACAATCAAATCAATGGCGGTCAGGACAAGGGTTCAAACATTCAGGTGGCTATGAATCTCTTTGTGCAGCAGGGTGCTGTGCCCTGGAGCGTCATGCCGTACAATCAAAAAGACTATAGAACACAACCCACAGCGCAGGCACGTCAAGTAGCCGCGCAATACAAAGCTCGCAGGTATTATCGTGTTGGGTATGATGACATGACTACCATCAAGTCTGAGCTCGTGCGAGGCAATCCACTCGTATTCGGTATGTCAATCGACGATGCATTCTACAAGGTCAAAGGGCCGGTTGTCTATGATGCGCGAGGTGGCGAAGTCCATGGCGGCCATGCAATGACGATTGTTGGATATGACGATAACAAGGTAAGCCCGCGTGGAGACCGTGGAGCCGTGAAGATTCTAAACTCCTGGGGAACTTCCTGGGGAGATAAGGGATATGGGTGGGTTTCATATCGCATGTTCCAATCGCTTACCCCTTATATCATGCAACTGTCGGACGATACAACGACGCAGCCAACCCCTACAGTGATACAGCAACAGACGGGTATTCGTCCACCGACGCAAGTGGCGGCAACTGCCGGAACGTATCCAGATAAGGTTGTTGTAACCTGGTCACCGGTCCATGGGGCGGTGGCCTATACAGTTTACCGCGCTGAGCCATCAAGCAGCAGCTTTGAAGAACTTGGTAATTCCGACACCACCACGTACGTTGATAAATCCATTCAGCCTAATGCCGCCTATCGTTATAAGATCGTTGCATCAGACGACGATGACGAAACAGATCTCGAGCAATCTCCAATTGCTGAAGGATATGCTCGTCCCCAGGCCACAGCGCAGGTTCCAACGCAGGTGGTTGGATTGAGCGGAGAGGCGGATAGCTCCGGGAAAATCACTCTTACCTGGACGGCGGTACCCGGTGCAACAGGCTATCGTGTCACAAAGTATTCATACGACGCCAAACAATGGCAGGATAAGGGCACAGCGACACGAACATCGTATGCAGATCCAAATCCTCAGGAAAAGAACTACTACGCTGTGCGCGCTATAAACAACTCTGGCGTTGGTAAATGGAGCCAGACATTGTTCGTGGCCGGCGGAACTCGCGAAGATGAAATACCGGCAATCCCATCGGACGTGGTGGCTTCCCAGGGTACATTCAAGACGTATGTTCTTATCGAGTGGGCCAGGGTACCAGGAGCCACAAAGTATGAGGTCTATCGTTATGATCCGGAATCCGAAGAACTATTTGGCCCGGTTGAAACCAAAACCAATTCATTGAAAGACGATGACAAGAGCGTTCTATCTGGTGAAGAGTTTTCCTATGTGGTTACGGCGGTCAATCGCGCAGGTAAAAGCGATTACTCAGAGGTCGCCAGCGGACGTGCAAACCCTTTAGCACAGCGCGCCGGAATGGTACTTGATCCTCCCAGGAACCTCAAGGCTACCGTCGATGAACAAAAGGCATCTGTGAGTCTTGCCTGGGACGGAGTCAAAGATGCATCCGAATACTATGTCTTCCGCAAGAAGCAGAAAGATAAGGAATACCAGTTCGTGGCAACCGTACCGCCTGGGACTACGAAGTACACGGATGATAAGGGACTCAAAACAAAGGGTGAAGTTTACTTCTACATAGTTAGAACTAAATCGGCCCTCGGTGGCGAATCAGTTAACTCGCAGGCCGTGGCAGCGTTCGTGAACAAGGAACGTGCTGCAGCAAGGCACCGATTACTGCCCGGCCAGGGACTGGAACAATTCAGCGGGAAGTGGACGGGCTCCCTTTTTGATGGTGTCTCAGCTCCAAAGCCTGTTGAGCTCGTTATCCAGGACGGGGGACCCGGTTCAGCGGATTTCAAGGGCACAATCAAAATCGGCGCGGAAACAAAGACTTTTGCGGGCAGTTTCCCCGCCGGGGCGGCAAACCTGGCGGCGCAGGGCGTTTCGATGAAGTTGCTTTCATCGCCTGAAGTGGCTAAGCTCGAGATCTCCGGGTTGTTCGCGCAGGATGTCGTTGTTTCTGTCGAGCGTGCGAAATAATCGGGCTGGACAGAAGGGGGATTAGTCTTTGGATTTAGAAAAAACAGTGGGGAGAGTGGGATGAGAAAATTCACATGTGCGCTTGTGGCACTCCTGGTAGCCAGCGGTGTCCTGTTTGCGCAGGAAGCCTATGTAAAAACTGGCGAAGGGGTTCGGGTTAAGAAGATTGCCTTTGTTGGTGTGAACGTGTATTACATCGTTCATCAGATGAAAGGGAAGCTTCCTCCCAAGAATGCGGCTGCGATTATCAATGCGGACCAGGACAAAGTGTTTTCAATGAGCATGATGCGCGACATTGATTCGCAGAAGATTGTTAACGCCATTCAGGAAGCTTACGCTCTGAACGGCTATGGCAATCCAGCGCATGGCTTGCAGTTGTTCAGCGTTGTGACCGGTGATCTCAAAACAGGAGATAACATCACAATCGCTTACAATGCTGCAACCAAGACTACCAGTTGCTACTTCAAAGGAAAGGGAGCAGCAGTTGGTGGAGCTGAGTTCATGAAAGCAACCTGGTCAATCTGGTTTGGAAAAATTGATCAGCCAGCGTTGACACAAGCCTTGATGGCTCAGATGCCCTGAGCGAATCGGAGTGCCGACAGTCGTCGGCACTCAAATTTCTTCCCTTCGCTCTGTGCGAACCATTCCCTGCTCCATCCTTGAACGCTTACAGCGCGCATACGCGTGTGGTTCGATTCCGACTAACGCCACTTAGTGTTTTCGCCTTGCGAACATTCGCACTACCCATTCCCGCTTGACGTGTTAGTGCCTGGAAAGTTCCTAATCCGAATGAATTCGATAGAAACGCATGGGCTCGCGAAGCAGTTCGGGAATAAGCGAGCAGTCGACGGGATTGATCTGGCGATCAAGCAAGGGACCATTTACGGCTTGCTTGGACCCAATGGCGCCGGGAAAACTACGACCATTCGCATTCTCGCGACTTTGCTCAAGCCAACTGCGGGTACGGCCACCGTCCTCGGGTTTGACGTTGTCAATGACGCTGCACAGGTGCGCGAACGAATTGGACTTACCGGTCAGTATGCTTCCGTGGATGAGGAACTAACCGGAATTGAAAACATGGTTCTGGTCGGCCGATTGCTGGGGCTTTCATGGAAGGGGGCTAGAGCTCGCGGCGTTCAGCTTCTGGAATCCTTTGGGCTGATTGAGGCGTCAAAGCAACTTGTGCGCTCCTATTCTGGGGGGATGCGGCGCAGGCTTGATATTGCTGCCGGATTGGTTGTTACTCCTGAAGTTGTATTTCTCGATGAACCAACGACTGGTCTTGATCCAAGGAGTCGCGGACAGGTCTGGGAAATTGTGCGCGCGGTCGCGCGAGAAGGAACTACTGTACTTTTGACAACCCAGTATATGGAAGAGGCGGATCGCCTTGCGGATCGACTTGCCGTAATCGATCATGGACGCCGGATCGCGGAGGGAACAAGCTCGGAATTGAAGGCATCTGTTGGCGCCAGCACGCTTCGCATCCGTCTTTATAGCCTTGAAGATCGCATAACGTCTGAGAAAATATTGAAAGAGCGAATGGCCCTTGAAGTTCATCCAGGTGGAGATCCATTTTCATTTGCAGCAAGCATTGCACGAGAGTCGCAAATTCCGGAGGTTTACCAGGCAATTTCGGGAGGGGGTGTGAGGCTTGCAGAGTTCGCTGTGGGGCATCCAAGCCTGGATGAAGTATTTTTTGCACTCACGGGCCATTCGGCCGCACCCGGGCAAAATGACGCACACCGTCCATGAGCAGCGATTCAATACAGAATAGCGAGGCCCTCCTGGATTTCCTCAAAGACAAAAAAAAGGCAAAACCGCCGGGTCTGGTGGCAGCAGTCCTTACCCTGGGCTGGCGCGCTATGCTGAAGATAAAACACATTCCCTTTCAATTGTTCGACGTAACCATCATGCCAATCATGTTTACTTTGCTGTTTACGTTTATTTTTGGGGGAGCCCTGGCAGGAAGCCCGGGAGAATATATTCAGTTCCTACTGCCTGGTGTCCTGGTTCAAACGATCATTTTCATCACGGTTTATACCGGAATGGGTTTAAATACTGACATTCAGAAGGGACTCTTTGATCGGTTTAAGTCAATGCCAATCTGGCAGCCAGCGCCGGTGCTTGGCGCGTTAGCCGGCGATCTATTTCGCTATACGGTAGCATCGATGGTGATCCTGATTGTGGGTCTCATCCTTGGTTTCCGGCCGGCAGGGGGTATCCTGGGAGTGATTCTGGCGTTGGCGTTGGTGCAAACTTTCTGCTTTTCCGTTTCCTGGATCTGGATCATCATTGGAATGAAGGTAAAAACTCCCGAATCTGTAATGACGACGAGTTTCATTTTTCTTATGCCAATGACTTTCGCAAGCAACATCTTCGTGGAGTTGCGCACCATGCCGGCATGGCTTCAGGCGATTGTGGGCCACAATCCCGTTACGCACCTGACGAATGCGTCGCGTGGCCTTATGCATGGCCAGTCGGTTTTACCGGATATTCTTTGGGTGCTTGGCGCTTCAGCAGTGATTACTCTGATTTTCGCCCCAATTGCTCTACGAATGTTCTACAAAGAGCGATGAGTTTTTCGATGGGCGCGCAAGACGCAGGCCTTTCTTCTGAAAGGCACCCTGGGCGCCCGGAAGGACGGACCTTTTTTAAATCCCTTTTTCTCCCAGAAGTAGATCGCAGACTTCGCGTGCAAGCGACGGCGCAGAAGTCAATCCAGGGCTTTCGATGCCGAGCATGTGCACTACTCGCGCAGGTTGTTCGAGAATTACAAAATCTTTAATAGCATTCCCATTTTCAAACAGTCTCGGTCGTAACCCCGAATAGCCTGGCTGCAGATCATCAAGTGTATATCCATCGAGAATGCGGGACAGGGATCTGTGGAACTCTTCACGCGATGCCGTCACCCGATAATCTGCTTTGGTTTCCGCCCAGATGGAATTGGGTCCCGCGTAAGAATCCCCATTCAGATGAAATGTGTAGTGCACACCAAGGGCGGTTGAATCAGTGTGCGGTAACGGATAGACTAGAATCTGCTGATCCAAATTTTTTCTGAGACGAAAGTACTCTCCGCGGTTGGGGCGTATTTCAAATCTATCCACGCCAAAGTTACGAGCAACAGTATCCGATTCAAGTCCGGCTGCGTTAATAATGGCGCCGCATTGGATTGTTTCGCGCTCGCCGGCCGGATTTTCCAGAGTAACTTCACCGGCATGCCCTTCTACGAATGTTCTACCGGCCAGAATTGTTACGCCTGATTCCTCGGCTGCGCGATACAGTCGTTTCAAGTATGCAGCGGCGTCTACAACGCCAGTGCCCGCGGAATGAAGAGCAAGTTTCCCGCGAACGCCCGGAAACATGCGGCCGGGGTTCTGTAGAATCTCAATTCCTTCCGCACCGCTTGCTTCCGCATTTGCTTTGATTTTCAGAATCGTCTCTTCATCATCTGCGTGCGATGGCTCTCCGGCGGTAATGAGCTTTCCGCAAACCATATAGGGAACATTGTAATTCTCAAAAAAATCAATTGCTAGTTTACGTCCGCGGATGCAGTGCTTTGCTTTGAGCGAACCGGGAGTGTAGTATAATCCCGCATGCAGCACACCTGAATTTCTACCAGAAATACCATCACCGGGCGGATCAGATTGGTCGCACAGCGCCACTACCAGCCCGCGGTTTGCGCATTCATAGGCAATCCAGGTCCCAATTAAACCTGCGCCAATGACGACGACGTCGATCACGAGTCCCGCAGAGTTTTGAAGTAATTGATCGTTTTTTCGAGGCCTTCGCGCAGAGGAACTGCGGGCTTGTATCCAATCAATGTTCTGGCCAGGGTCAAATCTGGTTTCCGACGCGTAGGATCGTCAAGCGGCATTGGTTTTTGTACGATACGCGACTTTGACCCAGTCAATTCCAGGACCAGATCTGCAAGCTGTTTTACTGTGAACTCGCCATCGTTCCCAAGGTTGACTGGTCCCTTGTGGTTCTCGCTGTTCATGAAATCGATCATGCCCTGCACAAGGTCAGTCACATAACAGAAAGAACGAGTCTGTGATCCATCTCCATTCATTGTGATGTCGTTTCCGCGAAGCGCCTGCACAATGAAATTGGAAACGACGCGGCCATCTGCAGGATCCATGCGTGGTCCATATGTGTTGAAGATTCTGATGACCTTTATATCCACTTCATGAAAACGATTGTAGTCAAAGCAGAGCGTTTCAGCGGCACGCTTCCCTTCATCGTAGCAGGCACGAATGCCAATTGGATTCACGTTTCCCCGATACGATTCCGGCTGCGGATGAACTTCTGGATCTCCATATACTTCAGACGTACTGGCTTGAAGCAGGCGCGCGCCTGTTCGTTTCGCCAGTCCAAGAAGATTCATTGTCCCAAGCACCGACGTTTTCATTGTCTGGATTGGGTTGGCCTGATAGTGCTCTGGGCTCGCAGGGCAGGCTAAATTGTAGATCTGTTCTACTTCGAGACGAATGGGCTCGATGATATCATGTCGAATCAATTCAAAGCGCGATTCGCCCAACAGGTGAGCTACGTTTGATTTGCGGCCGGTATGAAAATTGTCCAGGCATAAGACCGTGTGACCGTCCTTGATCAGACGTTCACAGAGATGCGAGCCAACAAAACCGGCACCGCCGGTCACAAGGACAGTTTTCATTGCTCCGGTTTATTTTTGAATGGAGGCCTGTAAATTCTTATCTTTCATGATCTCGTCGCGTAGAGCCATGAGTTCTGCGAGATCATTTGACGAACCGACCCCCGGATTTGGGCTCGCCTGTTGAGGAGAACCCGACTGTGGGGGCGGCGCAGCAGGTGGCGTGGGCGAAACTTTTGCAGCCGCGAGCGGGGCTGCAGGAGCAGGCGACGGCGGAGGAGCGGCTGCAGATGGACCAGCCGGCGCTACTTGAGCCAGGAGGGGTGTGGGCGGAGCAGGAAGGGGTGGATCTGCTGGCGCGGCTTCCGGCGCCGGTTGCAATGCCTGACGCTTTAGCAGCGGAGCGAGAATGAACCAGACAGCAACCAGCATTGTGATTGCCCAGGCGATAGAAACGGAAGTGCTTAAGAGTCCAACGCTCGATTGAAATTGCAATTGCGAACGGGCATATCGCGCCAGGATCCCGGCATCCGTCTGCTTTACGTCACGCGTGAAATCAAATAGATCAAAGAAGCTGTACCAGAGGAACATGGTTCCGACGATTATGAGCGCGTTTCTGGCGTACTGTGATCCAAGAGCAGAGCAAAATAACAGACACAGCGACCAACCAAGTCCGGTAGTAAAGGCCAGACTCCCGCCGTGCGTAAATAGCAGAGTCATGTAGAGAACTACGCCACCAAAGACGGCGAGCATCGTGCGCTCGAAAGATTCAAACAATCCTCTTCTGAGCAGCAGGGCACCGCTCAGTGCGCATCCCAGGTAGCCCGCGGAAACTGATATCACCACGGCGGTTGCGCCACGTAAGCCTGTGACCAGGGTTTCTCCGGATTCTCCGGCATGGATTACAATTTGTTGAATGCGCGCACCAAACGCCATTGAAGAAAGACCGTGGAACATCTCGTGTACGAGTACCACAAGGTACTTGAACGGGAGGATGAAAGACGTATCCCAGAAGACCGTTAGTAGTACAGCTGTCCCCAGGGCGACCCAAATGCCAGACTTCACATTTAGATTGTCGGTCAGGCTCTGGGAGGAGTCGTCAGATATTCCATGAGGGCCCGGGTCTCCGGGCTCGGAGAAAACCGATTTTCGAGGATATCCAGAGTATTTCGGCGCCATTCGGGCTTGTCTAGATTGGCATATCTGATGAAAAGTCGCCGGGTATTGTGCAGGGGCTCAACTTCAAGGTAGCGCCCTTCCGAATCTCCCAGCAACATTTCTGCAACTTCTGATTCCGATTGCTCCGTGCGATTCAGGTAAGGCATCAGCTCATCCATCCAGATGAGGCCGCGATTGTTGCGCTCTACGTAATCAATTGCTTTCTGTACCCGAGAAGGAATCTTTGCATTGCCCTTGATGACTTCGCGCCCTGATGTCGGGATACTATCGTCGGATCGCCGAGCATAACGTGAGATTCCGAACAGCGAAAGAATGAAGTCTACAAATCGGCCCCAGAGCCCGCGGGCCTTCTTCTCCTTCTTAATCCGTTCCTTCTCTTGTTCCTCTTCCCAATCCCGGATGGAGCGTGCCAGCGCCAGTTGCTCATCAACGAGCTTCTGCGGATCTCCAGGTGTTACGTTTCGCAAGAAATCATAGATGCCCCGCGGCATCTTATTTTCCTTTGCGAGTAGATGATAGAAGGAGCGACGCTGTGGATTTCTAATGAACGCGCCGGCAACATTGCTTTTAAAGATTGTGTAGAATTGGATGTCGCCTGCCGGGCCACGCCTTTCTGTAAAACAAAAAAGTTCAGGGTGACTCTTCAATCGCTCGATAATGACAGCCGCCGCCGCATTGGTATCTGGAAAGAGCCCGCGCATTTCTTCTGGCAAGCTTGAGATGGCGGCAAGCGGTTCAAACAGCATGGGTTCAAATCGCATATTCAAGAGTTTGAAAACTCTTTCGATCATTGATACGATCACAATTTCACGTCTGAGCTTTACCAGATCCTGCGCCGAAGCCGCCAGATTCTTGAACTCGGCCAAGAATTCAGCTCCTCGTGGCCAGAGTTCCGGATGCTGAAAACTTGGATGAATTGAAATGAGACGAATCAGCTCTTCTGACTCCGCGTATTCGACGCGCGATGGCTCTTCTCCCATTCCAACAATCAAGATCGCGCGGAGGGCTTCTGAGTACAGGTCAAGAACGTAGTCCAGCTCCGTTTTGAGTTTTGTATTACCCGTATTGGCCACGTCACTGAGCACGGCGGGCAGCATCAGATGAAAATTTTCCGACAGCGTGGTCAATACCGGTCTCTGCGAACGTGCCAGCAGTGCGGCGCGAATATCCTCCGGTGGAGTGACTCCGTCTTCGAGCGTTCCACCCGCACCCGGCTTGCGCGAAAGGAGAGAGAGGACTGCGTTCTCAAGCTCTGGCTTTTGAATTTCTTGAGACAGAAAATAGTCGAGAGAGAGAACCTTGAACGCCGCAGGTAGTCGTTTTACCTGCGACTCGGTAAACACCCGCATGGGGCCAGTGATTTCTCCAACGACGCGTTTCCGCATCCACGGGCCAAGTTCGCCTTTTTGTTCGAGCTGGCGCAGTATCTCGACGCGATACAATAGATGTCGCATAACGGAATATGCACTCCCCCGAACGCATCCACGCTTTACCTGTGTGATCAGATATCCCTTCTGGCTTGCCGGGCGAATTGCAACCTCCGCCAGCGAAAGTTTACTCTTGTCCTCTGATAGATGAATGTAATGATAGAGACGAATGGCATGCTTCTCTTCTAGGAGCTTGAGCTCCCTGGCCTTGAGCATTTCTAACTTGTCCGTATGAACCAACGCTTCCGGTGATTCGTGAAAAAGGAAAAAGCTATCAACGCCAGACTCGATTAGCCCGACTTCCTTCAGGTAGACCGGGCTGTACTGGATCATGAGGTTGCGCAGTTCCAGGTCCGAGACCAGGTCCTCTTCTGGAGCTTCCCCGGGTACTGCCTCTGCCAGTTCTTCAAGCCCGGGTGTAAATGGTTCGGTGTGTTCCTCGGGAAGCATCTCTTCCCTTAAATATCGGTCAAATCTGCCCTACAATCCGAATATATGCGTCAGTATTGTGGTGCCGGCGCCGCCAATGCTCTGCATCATTCCGGTACTGGCCTTGATTTGATTCGCACCTGCCTGGCCTTTCAGCTGTCTGACGATTTCACAGGCCTGGTAGAGCGCCGTTGCGCCAACCGGATGACCCCGTGATTTCAACCCACCGAAAGTCGAAAGTGGCAGATTTCCGGTCGGATAGATGCTTCCGTTTATGCCGGCCTCCCATCCGGAGCCGCGTTCTGCAAACCCGCAGGCTTCAAGCGAAAGAACAGCCATGATGCTGAAGGCGTCGTGGATTTCAAAGAAATCGATGGCGTTTGGTGTGAGCCCGCTCTGCCGAAATGCCTTCTCAGCCGAATGACGGCTTGCTGACAGCGAAAGCGGATCCTTCCGCGAAGCCACACTGAATCTGTCCGTAGAGCACGACGAAGCCAGTAATTGGACGGGAAGATCGGTAAAGGATTTTGCCATTTCCGAGCTTGCAAGGATGACGGCCGCCGCTCCATCGCAGATTGGTGAGCAATCGGCCAGTCGGAGAGGCGCATGTATGGTTTTGGATGCCATAGCATCTTCGAGCGTGATGGGCTTTCTAAGCAACGCCGATTCGTTCTTAGCACCATTCGCATGCGAATTGACCGCGAAGTGGGCAAAACCTTCGAGCAGCTTCTCGATGGGAACCCGATTTCGATTTGCGTCAATATACATTTGCATGACGCGCGCGTTCATGCTGACCATAGTCTCGCCGCGTTCTGTTTCTTGATCAAGTCCTCGGGCGAGCACGGG
This sequence comes from Leptospirales bacterium, assembly GCA_016788865.1. GTDB lineage: Bacteria > Spirochaetota > Leptospiria > Leptospirales > Leptonemataceae > JAEUSB01. Next base: position 3,581 of record JAEUSB010000007.1, on the reverse strand, counting down.
CGTTGCGCTGTCCGTTCCACCCATCTTCTCTACGCCAACTGCCATTGCGAAATCGACGGCGCCAGAGGCGACAGATAGATAGGCTGCGCGAAGGGCTGCGGCACCGGACGCTGACGTTGCATCGACCTGGATCGCTTCCACACCAACCTGACCCAGACCGCTTGCAATCATTGCTGCAATATGCTTCTGATTCTGCAGTTCAGATCCCAGCATATTGGACGCATACACTGCGTCGAGCATCTCGACCCCTGCATCTTCCAGCGCTTGCCGCCCGGCCATTACCCCCATCTCTCCAAGTGAGAGGGGGTTTTCTTTTTGAATTGGAATCGATCCGATTCCCACAACACTGACTGGTCTCATCGATCGATCATGTGTTCTGGAAAATCAGGTGGCGCCTTGACCGTATAAGTAAGTGAGGCGCTGACCTTTGCTCCTGGCGCAAGAGTGAATCGCTGCGAATAGATCCCGCTGCCAGCTTTCTCTTCTTTGAATCCACCGGTCTGGGTTACGGTTACAACAACTTCCTGGAGTTCCGATACCGGAACCGTTTCGTAGATTCTTACTTCTGCGGATTCCTTTCCACGATTCTCTGCTTCGAAGCGGATTTCACGGGTTAGTAGCTTGTTGTCGCCAATGATAGACGCGTTCCCACGATTGCGAATAACGTTCCGATTGACCATGATATTTCTGTCTTCGGCAAAACCAAGGGTAAATTCTGAACTGCCCGGCACATACGCAAGGCGAGTCTTCCCGGTGAACCGACCAGCACGGAACAGATCAACCGGACCTGCGAGCAGTGGAAACACTCGGTCGTTCTTGAGTTTCACGGCAAATACGGCGCTGGTTGAGATCGAAGGGACAACTCGGAAATAGGATTCCACAGGTTTAAGGTTGAATTTTGCCAGAGGAATCTTCTGAGGTCTGTTAGAGGAATCAACTGTCTGTGCCTCAGGTACTCTGAAGACGAGCGCGGTTCCACCTGTTTCTATTTGAGTCACGCCGCCCGTTTCCGCTTCAGACGCGGGTTCCGCATCGGCAATTTCGTTACCTGCCCCGCGTTCATCCAACTTGTAGACCTGTTGGACACGCATCTCATTTACGCGTAGCCGAAATGCCCGAAGCTTTGGTCGGTCAATTCCGCGCTGCGTATTGGCAGTGGAGAAACCAAGGGAAACGTTCTTCCAGTCTTCCCCCGTCGATTGAATCGCGTCGCCAAACATCTCCAGTGTAACGCCGCCGTCTTTTTGTAACGTGGCACCGTATGAAATACTCCAGGACGCACCTGTGATGTTGTAAGAAATTTGCAGTTCCGCCGTTGTGGCGCGGAGTGCGTTGATGCGAACCTCAATTGTGCGCGCAGTCTTTTCTCCATCGCTCTTTGCCTGATTCAGCTCACGCTGGACGGCCTGTAGTTCTAGATCCACGCGCCGAAGGTCATCTTCCAGTTTTTGAATTACTTTCTTTCGCGCGGATTTCTCATTCTGGATGAATGTAAACGCATTTCTCCAGCGTGAACTTTCGCCTGGGCGGATGGTTTCCTCACCGATTACGCGACCCGCGGCCGCGCCGAGCTGGTTGGTAAATGTCAGAACAAATGCATTTCTGGAAACGGCCTGGGCGACTGAATCACGCTTTTCCTGAACGGCCGCGAGTTTCTTTTCCAGAGCCTGGATCCTTGGACGAACAGCTTCCGCAAATCGATCCAACCGCGAAGAAATTTCCACGATAGTACAATCCGGCGCGCATGCCGCGCGCAGCGTGTCCGGAGAAAGATTGGGACTCACGTTCCCCACAATAATGCGATTCTTTCCGGCTGCCAGTTTCACCTGGTCCTTGCGTGTGATCTGCGCACGATCAGGATACATAAGCACTGATCGAATTGGTAGTACGGTCTGTGCGTGAAGACTCGCTCCTAGAACAAGGAAGATTCCGGTCAGAAAACTTTGGCGCATCATAGTTCTGCTCCCGATTCGGAACCTGAAGGCGTGATTTCTTTGCTGTGTCGCAGGTTATATTTGAATGTGATAATCTGCTCCGTTCCTGCCGCAACATTGAGTCGGAATCGCATCAATCCCTCTGGCGTTCGGAGGGCCGGCGTGATGTTCACACCCTTGTCTTCGATCTTGATTCTATCATCCTCAGACACGGGGATTCTATCATATGCATCGATCGTGATGCCTTCGCGCCGAGCATTCTTGATTTTGATCTGAATTTCAACGCGATAGAGCAAATCTCCTGAAAGCAGGCCAGCAGTTTCCTGGAAACGGTTCTCCGTGCGAGTAACCTTGATGTCTTCCGTGCTTCCGAGCGCCAGAGCTATGTCCTGATTGTTTCCGACTTCGGGAAGGATTGCTTCCCCGGTAAAGTCATCGCCGTGAAAGACCTGCGCCGGACCGGGAAGAAGTGGCTTGTCGTTCTTGTATTTGATGTGGCCGGTCAAATATCCAAACGGCTGGTGCACTGGAACACATTCGTATATCTTCTGAGCAACAAGATCTACATCAAAAAGCGAAACCTTGCGCAGAATGCCGTCAGACGGTATTGTCTCTGAGTATTGAGTTTCGTAGATTGCTCCGCCGCGCAATTGCCTGGGGGCAATGAGGTTCTTGCTGCGATTTTGTAGCGCAGTGAGACTTTTCTCGCGAATTTCACGCGAGGCTTTTTCTTCATTCGCGAAGAGCATCTGGTTGGTGGAACGGAGGTTCCCAACTTTCCCCAGGAAATCCTCGCTGTAGCGGGCAGCCTGATCGTACTGGCCGCTCTTAAAAGCTCTGTCCCGCTCATTGAGAAGCTGGAGCATACCTGAATCTTTTTGCGACGTGATCTTCTGGGCTTCCCCAAGGGTTGCCCTGGAACTGCTCACAGTTTTGTTCAGTCCGTCGTCTGCTGTAGCCTTTCCCGGCTGGTTCTGGGCCGTGTTTGTTGTATAGTTGTTTGTTGTATATCCCTCTGAATCACCGTCTGCCTCTTCGCGTGCAATTCGATCTCTGGCGACATCTTGCATGGCAGTCTGTGCTGGAACTGGTCGCTGGGCTTCCTGTCTTCTTTTGTCCATGTTTGTGGTTTGCTCCGCAATCATTGCAGTACGAATTCTCCACTCGCGGAGCTCTGGTAAGCTGATCAGATCTTCCGGATTGGACGCAGAAAGTTGCAATTTTACATTCTGCCATTCTTCACCTGTTCGGTTTTCGACGAGAGCAAACGCAGTAAGTTTTACATCGTCCTTTTCTGACTTACCCACTCGAACAGAGTAGGATGGATACCAGACTGCTCCGGGTGTGCGATAGGAAAGGCTGAAGTCCGTCTGTGCACCGCTACTCTGAACCAGGATGCGTGCTTGCTTGCTGACCAGATTGCGACGGCTTAATAATCGCTCGGCCAGAACCAGGGCTACCTGAACATCCTCTTCTGCGGCAACTATGTTTCGCTTGATCTCTCTCTGATCTCCCTGGAGAGATCCAATCATCTGTTCAACAAAATCGATGGACCTGCGCCATTGCGCCGGTGAAAGGCGATCAGTCTTGTCATCCCACTTCTTTTCAGTTGGATCTGCTCCAAGTCCCCGCGTGAGGCCTTCCATT
>JAEUSB010000032.1 GCA_016788865.1 Leptospirales bacterium | reverse complement strand
GGACTTGGGGAAAGACCAACGCGGCTTCTTTGTTGCAGCGCGAGGTTTGATCATGATCTCTTCACCGGTGAAAGGATTGCGTCCTTTTCCACCTTTCTTTGCCTCAACGTCCTTGCGCATCAGAGTTCCAATAACTGGAATCTTAACACGCTCTCCACCCGCGGCGGATTTCACTGCGCTCTGGAATGTTTTCTCAAGCACGTTCTTGAGTTCTGTGCGCTTGATTTTTACAGTACCGTTTTTTCCGGCTTCTGAGATTTCGAGAACTCCTTCAAGCAGAACATCAAGAAAGGAGAATTTGCTAGCTGATTTGGCCATATTCCGCTGATTCTTGGGGTTTCTTCCGGACTGCAAGTAAAAATTTACAAATAGCCGGACGAATGCGAGTTGAAGCAGGTAAAATATGAAATTGTTGTTAAAACAATACGTACGGATGGAGGCTAGTGACCTTCTACCTCTTCCTCGTTCGCAACCTCTTTCATGTCTCGCAATGCTTCCTGCAGTCGGGCCATGCATGCCCGCAACCGGCCAGGGTCCGTTTCGTAACGCTGGGCTACTTCCAGCTCACGAAATGCATGATTTCGCAGGGTTTCGGCACGTTTTTTATGCCGTTCGTCGCCAACCTGGTATAGCAGATCAGCAGCGCGCCGGATCTGTGATGTCAGGTAACGTATGAAGTCGTGAAACTCGCTGACCGTCTCCGGTTCCTCTTTGATGATCTTCTTCAGGCGCTTCACGCCCGGACGATCTGTCTGCTCCAGAATCATCCGGAATGGGCCACGCACTTTAAAAATACCACTGTCGGGAGCCGGCACTACGCCAATGCTCATAAAGCGCTTCTTGTCCCCGGCCATACCCGTGTATGGAACAAAGACTCAAATTGAACAAGCGAAAATCAAATAATGCGAACGGAGGTCACGGCTTTAATGGCCTTCTCGCGGGCTTCCTGGATTGTTTCCCCCAGGGCCAGGGCCACACCCATGCGGCGTTTCCCATGCAGTTCGGGCTTCCCAAAGAGTCGAAAATCGGTCCCGGGAATCGCAAGGGCCTTTTCAAGACCGGCAAACAACGGCCCCCGCATATTCCCTTCGGCCAGGTACGCGCAAGAAGCGGCCGGGCCATAGGTTTGGATCGTGCCGATGGGCAAGCCGAGAATAGCGCGGGCATGAAGGGCAAACTCGGAGCGGTTCTGAGAAATCAAAGTCACTAGGCCCGTATCGTGCGGCCGGGGTGAAACCTCACTGAAGTAGACCATCTCGCCTTTCACGAATAACTCAACGCCAAAGATGCCCCGACCACCCAAACCGTCGGTTACGGAACGTGCAATAGCCTGTGCTTGTGCCAATGCTGATTCGCTCATTGGTTGCGGAGTCCACGACTCACGGTAGTCACCGTCAATCTGCAAGTGCCCAATTGGATTGAGGAACGTGGTGCCCTCGGAATGCCTGACCGTAAGCAGCGTAATCTCATAATCAAACGGAATGAATTCTTCGACGATCACGCGAGCGATTGCCGCACGGCCTCCTGAAATCGCGTACTGCCAGGCCTTTGATACGTCCGCCTTGTTACGAACAATACTCTGCCCTTTTCCGGACGAGCTCATGACTGGTTTTACGACACAGGGAATTCCAATGGCTTCGACAGCTGCATTGAACTCGGCTTCATCCCCGGCAAATTTGTATTTTGAAACCGGCACACCAAGCTCTTCCGCCGCAAATCTACGAATGCCTTCGCGGTCCATTGTAAGTTTTGCCGCACGGGCTGTGGGAATAACGGTGAACCCTTCTGCTTCCAATTCCAGAAGTGTGTCCGTTGCTATCGCTTCGATTTCGGGAACAATTAAGGCAGGCCGATGCGCTTCAATTAGCGAGCGCAGTTCTTTGCCATCGAGCATGTTGATCACGTACGATTCGTGCGCGACCTGCATGGCCGGAGCGTTTTCATAGCGATCCACTGCAATCACGTGGACGCCCAGACGCTGAGCCTCGATTGCAACTTCCTTCCCGAGCTCACCTGATCCAAGAAGCATGAGGCGAGTTGAATTTGCGGACCGAGGTGTTCCTATTTGCATTAAAACGGAATTCCGTGAAGAAGCCCTGCAGTCAAAGCAAATGTCAGCCGACTCCTCGTTTCCTCAGCCTTTCTACGATTGAATCGGGCATGACGTACAGGAACTCGTTTACAGATTCGGGCCATGGCCGGTGAAAATACCGATCTTTTGCAAACGGCAAAGGTCGAGATTATTCGTGTTCAAATCGAACGATTCCACGAGTTCTACGCCAGCTATTTTCAGCGCGAAGAAACGCGCCCTATGGTGGAATACTTCTTCGATCGGATCTATAGCCTTGAGAATAACCAGGAATGGCGCAAACTGGCCCTGGGCACCTTTCAGAATGTCAAAAGCCTCGTTAAGGAAGAGACCCGGAACAATATTGAACACCTGATCGAGCTCAATGAGCTCACGGAATCTCTGGATCTATTGCTGGCCAGAAAACTGCTGGAAAAGGGATACCAGCCCGGCACCACGATCAGTCTCAGTGAATACCGCAATCTTTACGTAGAAGCAGGCCAGGGAGTACAACGGCAGCGGCATCTGGACCTGGTAATCGGGAACATGCTCTCTTTCTACGATCTGGCACACCGGCCTGTGAATGCCATTTTGATAAAGCCAGCGCGATTCATGTCAAAAATGCTCGGAATCTATCCGTTATTCGCAACTGTTGAAGAGGGCTACTACGCCGTGCTGCCTGTCTCCCGTGAACTATTCGAATCGTTCTTGAGTGAAGTCAAAACTCGCGAACGAGAATACTTGAGTACAGCGTTTGGCGAACCCCAGCCCTAGCCGTCAAAGCTCGGCCGCCCAGAAACCCGGAACAATAGAGTGCACCGGGCATTATTCGGGCGCCACGGGCAAGGAGCAGCCGGATCTACTTCTGAGCCAGCTTGCTCTTGCGGTAACTGTATCCAAAGTAGATAAGCATGCCCAGGGCCATCCACACTAGAAGGCGGAGCCATGTGTCAAGTGGCAGACCGTACATCATGTAGCCGCAAATCAAGATGCCTAGAATAGGAACCAGGGGAACAAATGGCGTTTTGAACGGGCGCGCAATGTTGGGACTGGTGCGCCGGAGGATCATGGTCCCAAAGCAAACAATGACAAAGGCAAGAAGAGTCCCTATAGAAACGAGTTCGCCCAGAATGCCAATGGGAAACAAACCCGAGATGAATGCAGCAGCAACTCCGGTGATGATTGTGGCCACATACGGCGTTTTGAATTTGGAATGCACTCGACCAAACGCCTCTGGCAGGAGACCGTCACGCGCCATTGAGTAAAAGATGCGAGGCTGTCCCATCATGAGAACCAGCACCACAGAGGCAAGGCCAGCAATCGCACCAATGTTAACAAGATAGCCCAGCCATTTCAATGCTGGACCGGCATGATCAATTGCTACAAAAACCGGATGCGGAACATTGAGCTCTTTGTACGGTGCAAGTCCGGTCATCACAAGGGACATCAAGACGTACAGTAGTGTACAAATTAAGAGCGATGCAAGAATCCCTATCGGTAAGTCTCGCTGAGGATTCTTTGCTTCCTGGGCAGCCGTTGAAACCGCGTCGAAGCCAATGTAGGCGAAGAAGATAACGCCGGCACCAGCGACAATTCCCGTCCAACCAAACTTACCAAAGATGCCTTTACCGGATGCGTCCACAAGCTGATCCGGGATAAATGGAGACCAGTTTGCAGTATTAACATAGAAGAAACCAAAACCGATCACCGCGAAGACGATTAGCAGCTTCAGTGCGACGACTGCGTTGTTGAACGTTGCGGATTCCTTGATTCCAATTACCAGAAGAATTGTAACCAGCACAATCAGAACCATTGCGGGCACATTGAGAATGCCCTGCATAATCACGCCACCGGCCTGGACACACTGATCCAGTGGAATTTTTCCGTGAGTGACTGCATCTACAAAGATAGCCGTCGTGGCCGGATTCACGCAGAGTTGGGAACGCACAATTTCATGCGTCCCTTGAACGGTAAAAGGCGCGCTCGTTAGAACTGCGGGCAGGTACACATTCATTTCTGCAAGGAATGCATTGAAGTAGCCTGACCAGCCAACTGCAACCGTAGCAGAAGCAAAAAGATATTCCAGGATCAAGTCCCAGCCAATGATCCAGGCAACCATCTCGCCCATTGTGGCGTAACCGTACGTGTAAGCGCTTCCCGAAACAGGAATCATCGAGGCAAACTCAGCGTAGCAAAGGCCGGCAAAGAAACATCCAAGACCCGCAACTACAAATGAAAGCGTAATGGCGGGTCCAGCGTGATTGGCGGCGGCCTGGCCGGTTAAAACAAAGATTCCGGCTCCAATTACTGCGCCAATTCCAAGGAATGTCAAATTCCAGGGCCCAAGCGCGCGCTTGAGTACATGTCCTGATGCTTCTTCTTGTAACTGCGAAATGGGCTTAGTGCGAAATAGATCCACCGGATTTGCCTGCCTTGTAGATGATCTTGAGTCCACGCAAGGTGAGCATGGGGTCCACTGTGTCAAACAGTTCCGGTATTTCGCGGTGAATCATAGCCGCAAGTCCCCCAGTTGCTATGTTCTGATACTTCTGATTGGGATACGCTTTGTGAATTTCGGATAGAATGCCGCGAAGCAATCCAACCCAGCCAAAGAAGAATCCCGATTGAATGGCATGTCGTGTCGAATCCGCTACCACACCGCAGGGCGGACGCGAAAACTCCACGGGGAACAGTTGTGCTGTATTTCTGAACAGTGCTTCCATAGAAAGCTTCAGTCCCGGTGCAATGCTACCACCAATGTAATGCCCATCATTGACTATGCAAAACGTTGTCGCAGTGCCCAGATCAACTATGATCTGACTGCCCGGATAAATGGTTTTTCCGGCAACTGCATTCACCAGACGATCCGCACCGATTTCCTCGGGGCGCGGATAATCGATAGTGAGCGGAATATTGTCGTGACGCACGCGAAATGCCAGCGAACGAAAGTAGTCGCTCGCCATTCTTTCAACAATGGGGTTAAACGACGGCACTACAGAAGAATAAATGAACCCTTGTATGGCGGCCGGATCAATACCGGAAGATTGCAGGAACCCGAGTAAAAAGATTCCAAGCTCATCCGAGGTGCGGTCCCGACGAGTTACAGTTCGCCAGTGTTTCTGAATTTCGTAGTCATTTTTGTCATTGTTGTCCTCAAACAGACCAAAGACCGTGTTTGTGTTTCCAATGTCGACTGCCAGTACATAGCGTTTCATAATGCCTCAAACCAGTTGCTGGTATTCTTTTGCTTCGCCAAGAAATGCGGGCGGTGCAGAATCAAGAATCTGCGAAATCCTTGCATTGAATTCGCGAATCAAACTCGCCGCGAACTTGAATCGATCGAACGGATCATTGTCGAATAACGGCATAGGTTGGTACATGGACTCTGAGACTTCGGGCGCTCGGTTCCCGTTTACTCCAATACCCACTACGACTTTCCTTTGATCACCACGAATCTCAGACTCAACGAGCACGCCCGCAACTTTTCCGGGCATTCCGTTTCTAACCACGAGAACATCGTTTGGTTCTTTAATATGGAATTCACCGTGTGGCGCAGCTTCTTGCGCCGCGCGCAATACAGCAACACCGGCAAGGATTGGCAGGTGGGCCAGCCGCTCATCTGGCACCAGCTCAGCTGAAAAAATCAAAACGCCGGAAAATATGAGCGAATCTTCAAGCGAGACCCAGCTTCTACCACGCCTGCCCCGCCCGGATGTTTGAACATCAGCTATGATGACCGTACCCGAAGACACGTTCTCGCGCAGCGCATACGTATTGGTTGAATCAATTCGCTTGAGTCGCAGCCATTTTTCCGAATCCGACTCGAGAGCAAGATTGCTCATCCCTTGTCCTGATCCTCGCCCACGGTAATATCCAGCGTTCGTTTCTTGCCTTCGCGTACCAGCTCGAGCTTGATTTTTCCGCCGACCCCTGCCTTCTGCACTTCCTGGATCAACTCATCAGGTTCGCGAAGCTCTTTGTCGTTTACTTTCAAGACATAGTCGTTGGCTTTAACGCCCGCTTCTTCCGCGGCAGAACCGGGAACCACAAAGCGAACAATCAATCCGTAGTCCTCGCTCACTTTTAAGTATTGCTTGAGGTTGGGTGTGGCCACACCAACTTGAACGCCCAGTGAAGGACGCCCGATCACTCGTTTTTCCTTCTTGAGCTGCTCAATTACAGCTTTGGCTTCATTGATTGGTATGGCGAAACCAATTCCAACGCTTCCACCCTGCCCGCCTGGAGAAATAATGGACTGGTTGATTCCAATCACTTCGCCAAAAATGTTCAGCAGCGGTCCGCCCGAATTCCCCGGGTTGATCGACGCATCGGTCTGGATGCGCGTGTATTTGGTATTATCGATGCTGCGATGCTTGGCAGAAATGATACCGACCGTAAATGTGCTTTCCAGACCAAACGGCGAACCCAACGCAAAGGCAAGCATGCCGGGGGTTACTTTATCTGAATCACCGAGCACGGCAGGGGTTAGCTTTTCAAGATTGGAAACACGGATTAGCGCGATGTCGCTCGTTTCGTCCCGACCAATTAACTTTGCCCGAACTTTACGATCGTCGCTGAATACGACTTCGATTTTTTGAGCGCCGGCCACGACGTGATTGTTGGTAACAATGTAACCATCCTTATCAATGACAATTCCGGTTCCCGCGCCTTCAACCTGGCGGTACAGATCGAACCAGAACCGCGGGGGCACTACCACGTTAGTCTTGATGAACACAACGGACGGAGAAGCTTTCTTGAATACGTTCATGTAGCTCTGTTGCAATGCCAGAGCTGCTTTCTGTTCCCCTTCAGGGATTGGATCTGCGCTACCCGAGTGGTCGAGCAGGACGCTGCGGAAGCCGCTGTAGATGAGCGGACTGAGAAAGGAACCAACAAAGAGGGCGAGTAAGATTAGATTGATGAACGCCAGTCTTGTCAGCTTAATCTTTTTAAACATAGCCCCAGAATGCGCTTAAGGGGCGCCGGGCAACAAATAAAAGTCAGAACTCCACTCGGCGCTTTTCCGGTGGGATTCGGCTCAAGTGCGCCGGCATTGCCGGATTCTTGCCGGCCAGAATTTCAAGAATCATAGGGCCGTAGTTGGCCAATTTCCAATCGCTCATTAGATCCATTGCTTTCAAATCTTCCATGTGCGCTGGTCTTGCATCTACGATTTGTTCGAGTTGCCGATTTGATAGGATGATTGATGTATCGAACCCTCGATAATCCGCCACGTCCTTGCGCCATTTCTTCAATATGCCCATGAGCTGGTCCGGAGCACGGCGGCTTTCACGAGGGACATCAGAGTTGCGAATTTCAGGCGCACGATTTCGAGCGTCGAGAATCTTATCGCCGTCCTTTTTTACAAAGTCCGGATGAAGGCCCATCTCATACAGCTCGGCCACGCTATCAGGCGAGCGCTCCGCAATGCGAAGCAAGCCATCGTTTGAACCCAGGCGGAATGGTGCAATGTTCTCCTTGCGAGCGCGGGCCTCGCGAAGCTCAAGCAATGCCTTTAAGAAGCCACGCCGGGCAGGTGGTAAGCGCATGGAGCCGCTGATCCATTTCCAGGAATCCGGATCGTACACGCGTTCAACCGGAAAGGATTCTTTAATGATTCGATTCATGTCCTGGTTGAATTCTTCCAGGAACTTGAACTGCTTCAGTTCGTTTTCCATTCGCGACCAGATCTCTTCAAGGTAAATGGTGTCCCGGTGCGCATATTCCAGCTGAGAAGCGGATAACGGCCTTTTTTTCCAGTTTGATTTTTGTTCCGTTTTTTCAAGGTCCTTGCCGGTATAGTGCTTAACCAATGATACGAGCGAGCACGATGGAAAGGCCAGCATCCTGCACCCAACCATCACATCAAACAGGTTGTTAAACTTGAAGCTCTGGATTCGGCGGAGCTCCGTTATGTCAGAAGCCGCTGTATGCATCACTTTGGTGATGGCCTCGTTCTCAAAGACCTCGCCCAGTCCATCCCAGTTCAGTTTGGCCAGAGCATCGATTATGAAGTGGTTCCCGCGAGAGCTTATCTGAATCAGACACAGTTCAGACTCGTAAGTGTAGAAGCTGGAACTCTCGGTGTCTACAGCGACAGCGTCTTGCTGGAGAATCGTCGCCACTGCCTGCTCAAGCTGCGGCTGCCGATCGATGAATTGAAAGCCCACGGGGCGAGCTTCACAGCCTCACTGAGTCTGTCAAATTGTGATTGGACGCGACGGCCTTCCTTTGAAATTTCGTGTTTATGGCCCTGCGAGACCGCAACCTTGTCCCTGAGAAGCGACCTCCCGTAAAGAAGATGTCCATAGTCCTGGGCCTGCTTCTGGCGCTGTTGCTCGCAGTCATTGGGCGTTTGCTCGTGCACGCCTTGTGGATATTTCCCCTGGAGATTCAGACCGCAACCATGGACCCAACCCTGAAGAAGGGCCAGGTGGTTTACATCAATCGCCGGGCTAAGATTGATATGGGGGACATCGTTCTCTACCGACATCCTCAAAACAAAGACTACCTCCTGGGCCGGGCTGTGGGACTGGGCGGCGACGCAATCGCGATCGAAGATCGCAAACTGATCCGCAATGGCCAGCCTGTTACGGCGGCCTGGCAGACCAGGAATGAATCCGGTAACACAATCAGCGGAAGAATCTCACCCCGCGATCAGTTGCATGAGCTCAAGATTGCACCCGGCACCATGTTTGTGCTTTGTGACCGCCGTGATGAGTGTCTGGATTCACGATTGCTTGGCCCGGTTACACAAGACCAGATTCTTGGTAGAGTGCGACTCCCGGAATAGAACCGTTTTGAGCAGGCCAGTTGGCCTCCCGATCAGTTGCCTTTGGTAAGGGACTGGACCTCCGTCTTGGGGAATACCATACTCTTCCCATCAGCAGTCATTACGACTATAGAGTCACCGGTCACTGCAGCTTTTACGCCGCTGTAGCGAGCTCCATTTTTCAGAATCACAAGATCGTTGAATCCCTGCCGATATGCGGGAGCGGAAGCCGGTGCCGGTCCAGTTAGATAACCACTGACATCGAATAGCTGCTGCTCGCGTGGCGGAAGTGCCCAGATAACGGGAACCCACAGTAGAAACGCCGCCACCAGGAGACCGGGACTAATCCGGCGCTCCAGTTCTTTTCTGGCAACGACCCTGTCCCCGCTCAAGAACGTCAATTTGTAGTCTTCAAATAGAGAATCACTAACCTCAAACGTTGCCTCGCCCTTCCCTTTGACTGAGTTTCCATGCATGATGGAAATGTCGTTACCCGGGAGCACTTTGACCGTAACCATGGAGCTACAGGATGCAACAGTTGCCAGGACAACGACCACCAGGGGAAAATAGAAAGCCTTGCAGATTTTCACACGCCCGGATTGATTCACGTTTAGCGAGTTGTCAATCATAGAATTGCCATCATCCTTTCTCTAGAAGAGAACAGACTATCCGTGTCGCTTACGCCTGCCCCCATCAGGAGATATGCGTAACCTTCGGCAATAGCCCCGGAATCTATTTTACCCGGGCCGGCGCCGGCGTCCTTCATCAACTCGGTTAACGAAAACAAACCGTACAATGCGTCACAGAACACCAACCGATTCGAGTCGATCCAGAAATCAGAAGCCTTCGCGTAGGAATTGAGCCGATCCTGCAGGGCCTGAGCCGTTTGAAAGCTGAGCGGCAGTCGATTGGCAAGAGGTTTTGCGCGATTCAGGTTCTCCTGAATGATACTGTCAAACGACTCTTTCACCTTTCCGCGCGCATATGCTTTGATAGCATGCTCACAAAGAAGCGGATGAGTGCCCTCCCAGGTTTCGTTGATGATGGCATCATTGTGCAATCGCGGCAGAATCGAAAAGTCGCCCAGAATTCCATTCCCCCCGAGAATCAACATCCCTTCATGCGTGAGACTCGTCGCAAGGTTCGTGGACGAATATTTTAGAAGAGGAGTCAATAACTTGGTGCTGTTGTCGCCTTTCGCGTTCAAATCATAGTTACGGAAAACAGCCAGTTCAAGTGCTGTCTGCAAAATCTGCATCCTGGCAAGGGTTGTAACCACGGCAGGCAATTCCATGATCCGCTTTCCATAGGCAGTCCGGCGCTGCGCATATGCAAAAGCTTCCAGATACGATCTCCTTCCGTGGCCAATTGCGCCGGCGGAAACATGAATGCGCGACGTATTGATGACATACTTGATTAAATTTGCCAGCCCATGAACAGGACGGCCCAATTCTTCTGCTTCCACATCCTCATAGATTGTTTCGGCAGTGACCTTTCCCCTTGAGCCAATGATATCCTTTTTCCGAACCAGACGACATCCGTTCAAGGATCCGTCATCCTTGATCCGGCTCACTAAAAATAGACCGATAGTGGATGTATTTTCCACTCGAGCGGTTGTAACCCACAGATCCCCTGGATTGCTACAAAACCATTTTTCTCCGTTCAGGATCCACTTACCGTTAGCCGCCTTTACTGCGACGGTTCGATTAGCTGCAACGTTTGACCCGCCGACTCTTTCTGTAACGTACTGACCGGCCATGAAATGCGATTTACTTTGGGGATCGGTCAGAATCGGAAGATACTTACGCTTTTGTTCTTCCGTGCCTACTTTTTCGAGAATCAAAATGAGGCCGTCTGTCATCGCCAATGGACATGCCACGCCGCCTTCTCCGTTCATATTGGTCATGCAGGCAAGCATCATGCGATGCGCGAAGGTAAATGGGAATTTCCAGTCCGGGCGGTATTGAAGATTTACAATGCCATGTTCAAAATTAACCCGGCGTGCTTCCTTTTGCTCGGCACTGTACCGAATCTCATCCACCCGATTGCCCGTTGAATCATATTGAACAATTTCTCCATACTTACCTTCTTTGTGGCAGGCCTCAATGAGATCGTTCAGTACCCCGCCAGAAAGCGCGCCGTATCCGGAGAGATGATCGTGCATTGCCTTCTTGTGCTCGGGTGTGCAATCGCCTGAATAGCGATCCATAATATGCATGAGCGCAGGCGTGGCTTCGTAGAAATTGACGCCGCGTGTTCCCTGATAACCGGTCAGGTCAAATGGTGCAAGAGCAGGGTTCGTCATAATAAAACGATCTGACGCTCCGGCCTTGAGGCAAGCCTTTTTGCAACTCTTGCTTGTCAGTTCGCTCTGCAATTGTGAAAAGGCACGATGCGCCCTGTGCTGCTCGAACCACTGCCGGAATTGAGAGCGTACGTTTCAAAACTCTGGATCGCAGAGAGCATAAACGGTCTATCTCCAGGAACTAACCTTATTGCACCAAACGGTAGACCCAAGATCATGCTCCCCTACAAAAACAATTTGAGCACAACGTCAAGAGGGAAGACGGCCGTTTGCCAGGAGAACGACATATGGTTCATTGGAATCCGAGACACATACGCCATTATCCCGGGCTCCATGTCGGAGCTTACGAACACTGCGTTTAGTTTTTCAGACCTGTTTGGGGGAGAAGGAAAACAACTGCGCGATCGCCTGACAGAAATGCAGGAACCAGAGCATAAGGCCCTGGCGCTTCAGAAATTCCTGTTGCGGCGACTGCAAACTGAGAGTCGCATTAACATGGTAGTAAACACTTCTGTTCAAGCCATACTTGCCACGGATGGATTGATTCCCATCCAGGATTTACAGACAAAAACCGGCTACTCCCGACGTTATTTGAACATGCTTTTTCAGGAGCACCTGGGTATTTCTCCAAAGACTCTTGGCACAATTGCGCGATTCCAAAAATTCTACAGGCTCTTGCAGGATGACCGTACGCCCCATGATGGACTGATATATGATGCGTACTATGACCAATCGCACTTCATTAGAGAATTCAAAAGATTCACTGGAATGGCCCCGGGCAGACTGGCCCGGCTTCGGAATGAGTTTGGTCGGTATTTCTAGGTTTGACGGCCTGAAGAAATGATTTCCCATTTTTACAATACGGAGTCCAGTTGCTGTGGTAGTATGATTCCATCAAAATCAGAGAGTTAAGTTATGAAACCAGTTCTAATCCTCCGCATAGCCGCGATCGTGAACCTGCTCTATTTCGCAGGACACACTTCCGGTATTCCCTGGACTCCGTCGACAGATGCTGAGTCCCTCCAAATCATTGAAAAGATGAAGCTACACAGCTTTGATGTTTCCGGTTCCACACGAACATACTGGGATTTCTATCAGGGCTTCGGAATCATTATCAGCGTGTACTTGCTCGGGCACACTGTTGCACTGTGGTTAATGAGTAATCTGGCCCGTGCAAACTACGGATTGGCTCGCCCGTTCCTCGCATTGTTTCTGATCGAGACAATTGTTCGGTCTTACTTGAGCTGGAAATTTTTCTTCGTGGTGCCACTTGCAATGGGAATCATACTGGCAATCCTGTTGGCACTCAGCCTGGCCCGGCGGCCCGCAGCGCATCCCGGCCAGTAATTCGACGAACCAAAGGCATTGGACCTTTGGTGAATAACGAACGACTCAGGCCGGTCAGGCCTGAGGATCCACCCACATTCCGTCCTCTTGAATGAGCTTTACGAGCTCTTCGTCGGCGATTTCGCTTGGTATGCTTTTCTTTACGAGTTCTTTGCCCCTGTAGAGGTGTATCTTTCCCGGACCCGCGCCCACATAGCCAAAGTCAGCATCTGCCATTTCACCGGGGCCGTTTACAACGCAACCCATGATTGCAATCTTTACTCCTTTCAAGTGGCCCGTGCGTTTTTGAATCCTGGCTGTTGTCTCCTGAAGGTCAAATAACGTCCGTCCACACGAAGGGCAGCTTATGAATTCAGTCTTACTCAGGCGCAAGCGAGTTGCCTGAAGCAGATCAAGCATCAGATCGAGCAGTGGCTCGCCATCGGAAGGATCTGCATGCTTTAGCCCAACAGCAACGGCATCACCAATTCCGTCGAGGAGCAGGGCTCCAAAGTGAATGGACGTCTGATACAGGGCCTCTTCAATAGAATTGTATCTGGCCAGAAGCAGGATCGGGTTTTTCAGATCTGCGCGTTTCAACTCCGCAGCAACCATGCGATAGCTGCGAGTGAGTTCCTCTTCGTTACAGAGCACAGAAACGATTGCGCCCGGACGGGCGCGCACCTGTGGAACAACCCGATCAAGATCTTCCGGTTCAAAGATGGAAAGATCCAGGATGTCCTGAAAAGTAATCAGCGGAAAATCGCCGCCATCTGTCCCCTGCGGCCCTGCAACAAAGTCCAGGCCTTTTGCCAGAAACGCAGGCCGAGCCAGTGTGTTTCGCAAACCAATGCGAATGGGATTTTTCCCACCAATCATTCCCACTGTGTCACTTTCTCGACGCTTGTAATCGTAGTATTTGAAGGTCGAGTTATACACAGGCGCGAGCGCGCTTAAGATTGCAGGTCTCGCAGGTGCGTTCTGAAGTGTGTAGGATGCTGTCCGCAAAGGATCAAAGTAGCTTGCGATCTTGCGCGCAACCGGAATTTCGTGAATAGAATCTTCTGTAAGCGACACGCGAATAGTATCACCAATCCCGTCCCCAAGCAGACTTCCAATTCCAATGCTGGACTTGATCCTTCCGTCCTTTCCGCCTCCGGCTTCCGTCACGCCCAGATGCAATGGATAATTCATACCCTCTTTCAGAAAGCGCGCCACCAGCAGTCGATACGCTTGTATCATCACTCCAGGGTTGGAGGCCTTCATTGAAACCACGATGTCGCGGAAATCATAATATTCTGCAATACGTATGAATTCAAGTGCGGACTCGACCATTCCCATGGCGGTATCACCATGACGATTCATGATTCTGTCAGACAGACTTCCGTGGTTGGTTCCAATTCTGAGCACTCGTCCCAGTTCTTTCGCGCGTACTACGAGCGGCTTGAACGCTTCATGGATTCGATCCAGTTCTTCTTCATACTCCGATTCAGTATACTCGCGCAGTTCAAAGAACTTCCGGTCAGCAAAATTTCCGGGATTGATTCTGACTTTCTCGACGTGTTCGATGGCAGTCATGGCAGCCGCCGGCAAGAAATGAATATCAGCGATTAGCGGAGTATTATACCCCAGCTCCACAAGCCTGGCCTTGATGTTCTTCAGGTTTTCCGCTTCTTTCACCCGCGGTGCCGTGATTCGCACAAGCTCACAACCTGCCTCAATCAGACCGATGGCTTCCTGGACGGTGGCTTCCGTATTCATTGTATCCGAAATCGTCATCGACTGGATACGGATCGGGTTTGCTCCACCAAGGCCAACCGTCCCCACCTGCACTTCGCGTGTGCGAAATGCTCCATAGGCGAACGGAGACTCGGTAAAAGCCTCCGGAATGCTGCCGGCTGCTGCGCGAGTGGGCGGAAGCTTTTGCATACATTCCAGAATTCCAAAATTGCTTTGACAGGCAATCATTTCAGGATGCTTTCAGGAGCCCGGAGGCCAGATGAAACGAGTCAAACCAATTGAGCACTTGCTGGCCGACACGCAACGTTTGGGCAAGCACCTTGGCCCCTTTAGCCTGGTTGGATTGGGGGTGGGAGCAATCATTGGCGCTGGAATTTTCATTCTAACGGGAAGTGCCGCAGCGGGTGAAAACCTGAAGTACGCCTCTATTCTACATGCCCCTGTAATAGACATCATTCTCAAGGGACCGGACATTCTATCGACCGGTCGGTTGCCAGCTGGCCCCGGTGTAACCCTGAGCTTCTTGATTACTGGATTGATTTGCACGCTTGCGGCCTTGAATTATGCGGAACTCGCCTCCATGATTCCAGTCGCTGGAAGCACTTACACCTACGCCTATGCAACGCTAGGTGAATTGATTGCCTGGATTATTGGTTGGGACCTGATTCTAGAATACGCTGTTTCAAACATGGCGGTGGCAGTCGGTTTCTCAGCATACATGAACGATGTACTGGATTCTGTTTTTGGTCTGCGGATCCCACCAGAGCTTGCTCGACCGATTTTTGAAAACGGCGGAGCCACAGGTGCCTGGTTCAACCTGCCATCGTTCTTGATTGTGATGCTCCTGACGGTGCTTCTGGTACGCGGCGTGAAACAAAGCGCAAGCACCAATAACGTCATGGTGCTAATCAAGCTAGCAGCCATTTTGATTTTCGTGTTTGGTTCCGCTCGCTACATTAAGTTTGAAAACTACCATCCGTTCTTCCCCGGAGGATTCTCAGGCGTTATGGCCGCGTCCGCGATCGTATTCTTTACCTACTTTGGATTTGATTCGGTTTCAACCGCAGCCGAAGAAGCAAAAAATCCGGGACGCGACATGCCCATAGGAATTATAGTTTCCCTTTGCGTGTGCGCAATACTGTATATGGCGGTTGCAATAACGTTAACCGGTATTGCTGACTACAAAACGCTTGCGAACTCAGCTCCCGTTGCAGGCGCGCTGAAAGCTCTTGGGTTAGACTCTATCCGCAGCCTTGTAGGTGTGGGTGCCATCATTGGAATCATTTCATGCCTGCTGGTATTTCAATACGGTCAGGCCCGTATCTGGTTTGCAATGTCCCGTGATGGACTGTTGCCACCGGCGTTTGGCGCGGTTCATGAAACGTACAAGACTCCTCACATCAGCACCTGGATTGCCGGACTTGTGGTGGGAATCCCGGCCGGAATCTGGGACATTGGTACTTTTGCAGACCTGGCAAACATTGGAACGTTATCCGCTTTTGTTATTGTTTCCGCAGGTGTTCTGATTCTAAGAAAAACGGACCCGGGGAGACCCAGACCGTTTCGCGTTCCGTTTGTGCCGTTTCTACCCGTACTTTCAATCCTGTCCTGCCTCATGCTGATGATTTCGCTGCCGCTTGAGACCTGGGTTAGATTCTTCATCTGGCTTGCGATTGGCCTTTTGATTTACTATGGATACGGAAGAAGAAAGAGTAAACTTGCGGCGGGCACTTGACTGGAGTCGAGTCTGCGATCAGGTTCGCGAGCCTCGCCGGATCTGCTCCCATTCAATGCCGTAACGATTCAAGTATTTACGCAACCTGTCCGAGTCGTTAGGGTGCTTTGACTCCTTACGCGAGGCCGCGAACAGCTTTCTTCCGGCCTCTGCAATGCTTACACAATCCGCACAAACTTGAAGTACCCCGCTTAACTGAATCTTTTCAAACAGATCCAGCCTTTCGGCCCGCTCACCCATAAAGTCAAGCTCGTCAGCATTCGCCGCAGAATCCTCCTGGCCCCAATCCCGTCGCAGGCGCGAAATCTCGCCGCGAACTGTCTCTAGATCCATTCTCCCACCAGGTGCGAGCGTGGCCATGCGCGTAATGGCCGCATTCAGATCGCGAAAATTCCCGGACCAGAGCGCTTCCTTACCCGTCGCGAACTCTAGAAACTCATTCAGCGCTTCGCGACTGAAACGGACCATGCGGGAGTTTCTTTGTGCGTAGCTGGCGAGCTCAAATTCTACGTTAGGCGCTATATCTTCAGACCGATTCCTGAGTCCGGGCAGATCAAAGGTCCAGAGGTTGATGCGAGCGAGCAAATCTTCACGGAAACGTCCGGCCCGCACATCCTGGGCGAGCGAACGATTGGTGCCCGCAATAAGTTGGAAATCACTGGCTACCTCTGAATCACTTCCAAGCGGCGAAAAGCGCTTCTCTTCAATTGCGCGAAGCAGCATGGCCTGCTCGTCCAGTCCGAGTTCGCCTATTTCATCCAAAAACAATATGCCCTGATCTGCGCTCCTCAGTAGACCCTTGCGCGGTTGAACAGCGCCTGTGAAGGCACCCTTCACATGACCAAAGAGATTAGACATTGCTGAATCGCCGCGTAACGTCGCACAGTTCACTTCAATGAAAGCCCCTGTCACCTGATTGCGCTTTTGCTTAAGCTCATAGATCTTGCGGGCCAGCCTGGACTTTCCCGCTCCTGTGGGGCCGGTCAGCAGGATTGGAGAACGCGAGTTCATTGCCACCTTCTCGATCTGCTCAATCAACTTATTGAAAGCCTGACTTCGAGTCTGGATTCCGGATTTTAGATGGGAAAGATCGTCAGCCTGCTCCTGCTTGAAGCGTGAGGCAATCCTGTCATAACGGGACAGATCGAGGTCTATAATACGGAACTCCCCCGAACCATCTCTGGCTCTCGAGGGTGGAGAACATTGAACCAGCCGCCCGGGAATGTAACGAGCCTCGGTCAACAGGAAGAGACAGATCTGAGCAACGTGCGTGCCAGTGGTTATGTGAACCAGATAGTCCTCATTTGCCTGACGAAAAGAATACGCGCGCGCAAAATCATGGAGCGCGCCATAGACCTCCTCAAAGTCCCACGGATCCTTCCACTCGACCTCATGCAGGCGTACCTCCGTTTCAGGTGAAACGGAGCCTATGTCTTTGACAAGGGTCTGAGCCAGCTTCTCGTAGCCCTTCTGGCAGAGAAGCTCCAGCCGGTGAACAACCAGATTCTCCTGGCTGCAAATTGCAACCGTCGGCCGCCAACGCTCCCATCGATCTGCGCCGGATCCGCGATCCAGCACAGGCCCAAGAATTCCAATGATCACCTGCCTGCGAGCCATGGGAAAACGTCTCTGAACATCCGGAGAAATCTATACTTTTTTATATGACTCTAGAATATTTTCTACTCCCGGTTGGATCGATTTCTTGCCCGTTTTCTCGGTTCCTTTCGCATGCCTGGGTCGGTCGTGCGATTCAGGCCTGAATTTTACATGAAAAGGCCCATTTCTGCAAAGGATACTCCTACGCGTCCGATAGCCGCACCCGAGCCTCGCCCTGGCACAGCGATTGCAATAGAAGACATGCCGACAGGGAGGCGGCAGAAAATGGCAAATCTGAATCTATTCAAGTCAGAGAGATTGCAAGTCCCAGAGGCTGATACGACTAACAGCGAAGGCGCGCCTGCCTACGCGTTTGGTGATGAACACTCACTCGCACAGTACGCTGCAACCGGTTGCTTTGGAACAACGTTCTACGCTTCGGCGGAAATGGAACTCAAACGCGTTCTCGAATTGGCTTTCAAGGTTGACGCGCAGTTCTTAACACAAACTGCCATTTACTGCCGTCAGGCGGCATATATGAAAGATATGCCAGCACTGTTGTGCGCGGTTTTGTCTACCAGAGATCCGTCCTTGCTGGCGGCCAACTTTGACCGTGTGATTGATAACGGTAGAATGCTGCGCAACTTTGTGCAGATTATTCGATCCGGGAAGGTCGGCAGGAAATCACTGGGTTCGGCTCCTAAAAAGGCCATCCAGAGATGGATAGCCTCGAGATCCGCCGAACAGTTGTTTGGTGATTCAATTGGCGAATCTCCTTCGCTGGCCGATGTGATTCGATTGGCACGGCCAAGGCCAGAGTCGAAAGAAAGGGAATCGCTGTATGGCTACTTGATTGGAAAGAAAGTCGAAGAGACGTTGCTGCCAACTTTGATCCGCGGTTACGAGGATTTTAGATCCGGCAAGTCGACTGATATCCCGCAGGTTTCGTTTCAATTTCTTTCGAACCTGAAACTGACGAAGGAGAACTGGCGATCTATTGCTCAGACTGCTTCATGGCAAACGACACGGATGAACTTGAATACGTTCGCTCGGAATGGTGTTTTCGAAGATAGCGAATGTGTGCAGCTGATTGCAGCAAGACTGCGAGATCCTGAACGCATTCGTCAGGCGCGAGTCATGCCATATCAGATGCTTGTCGCATTCATGAACGCAAACGGTAAAGTTCCGCAAGCGATTCTCAGCGCATTGGAAGATGCGCTCGAAATCGCAACCGCGAACATCCCGATTGCAGAAGGTGCGGCATTTGTCTGCCCGGACGTTTCCGGTTCAATGACGTCACCGGTCACGGGCTGGCGAGCATCGGGCTCAGTCGTTCGCTGTGTGGACGTGGCCGCCCTGGTTGCTGCTTCATTCTTGCGAATGAATCCTGAGGCGCAGGTGATACCGTTTGATGAACACATTCATTCGGTTCGTCTGAATCCCCGGGATAGCATCATGACGAACGCAACCCGGTTGTCAAAGCTCGGAGGAGGAGGAACAAGAATCAGCGCGCCTTTGGCGCGGTTGAACTCTCTTCGCGCAAAGGGGAGCCTGGTAGTGATTGTTTCTGATAATCAGTCCTGGGTTGATGCAGGACGGGATGGTACGCAATTGATGGCGGAGTGGATTGAGTTTCGCCGCAGAAATCCCGGTGCTAAGCTGGTGTGTCTGGACATCCAGCCAAATGGGAATACGCAGGCCAGAGAGCGTGAGGACATTTTGAATGTCGGCGGGTTTTCGGATCAAGTCTTTGACGTGATCCGCGATTTCGCAGAGGGTAGATCTCGCCCCGGGCACTGGGTGGGCGAGATCCAACGGATTGCTCTGAGCTGATCTTCAGCTCAGAGCATGTCTTGATCGGCAAATGCAGCGGGGATTACACTGGTAATCCGAAAGGACGGGTTCGAATCCCGCGCCGGGCATACGCCCGGTGGAATCTCCGCACTACTTGTTGCCGGTCTTTTTTTGGGGTCGTAGCTCAGTGGGAGAGCACGAAAATGTTTCAGCAAGACTTGTCGCAGCAATGCGAATGCCGCTGGAACTACAAGTTCTTTCGATGTCCCTGGTTCGAATCCAGGCGACTCCACATTGTTTTGGAAGTTTGAGAGCGTTTTAAGTAGCAGGGATAGTATTTTTTTGAGGAGTAGTATCATGGAAAGAGGACACGAAATAATTCAAGGTAAGTCCGGTGGACTCGTCAAGGCCTGGACCAGAGGTGTTCCATTTGAAGAGCAGGCCCGCGCGCAGGTAATGAATGCTGCGGCACTGCCATTCGTCCACGGATGGGTGGCCGTAATGCCAGATGTTCATCATGGCATAGGTGCCACGGTGGGCAGCGTAATACCAACAACGAATGCCATTATTCCAGCCGCAGTTGGAGTAGACATTGGCTGCGGGATGATGGCAGCAAGGACGACCCTGAAAGCTTCCGATCTTCCGGAGTCGCTGAAAGAAATGCGCAGTACAATCGAGCGTACGGTACCACATGGGCGAACCAATAACGGAAGATCTGGCGACAGGGGTGCCTGGACAAATCCGCCGGATGCCGTAATTGAAACCTGGAACACTCAACTAAAGAGCGGCTACGAGTCGATACTTGCGAAACACAAGAAGATCAAAGATGCAAATCATGTAACTCACCTGGGGAGTCTTGGGACAGGGAACCACTTCATTGAAGTCTGCCTGGATGAAAGCGATTCGGTCTGGTTTATGCTTCACAGTGGTTCGCGCGGAATTGGCAACAAAATAGGTACGTATTTCATTGAGCTGGCAAAACAGGATATGCGAAAGTTCTTCATTAATCTTGCAGATGAGGATCTGGCCTATCTGCCAGAAGGAACAGACCATTTTAACGAATACGTGGAAGCCGTTGGGTGGGCTCAGGATTTTGCAATGTGGAATAGGAAAATCATGATGGACCGTGTGGTGTCAGCCGTTTCGCAAACAAAGGGGATTCCGCCTTTTGAGTCTCATCTGGAAGCAGTAAACTGTCACCACAACTACGTTGCTCGAGAACATCACTTTGGCAAAAACGTGTTCGTTACACGCAAGGGTGCGGTTCGCGCGCGCAAAGGCGATATGGGAATTATCCCGGGGAGCATGGGCGCAAGATCTTACATTGTGCAGGGCAAAGGGAATCCCGACAGTTTCCACAGCTGTAGCCATGGTGCCGGAAGAGCCATGTCACGCACTGCGGCTACAAAACGTTTCACGTTAGACGATCATATACGTGCAACGTCCGGGGTCGAATGCCGTAAGGATGAAGGCGTCATTGACGAGACACCAGGCGCCTACAAGGATATTGACCTTGTAATGGAGGCGCAAAAGGAGCTCGTAGACATTGTCCACACGCTCCGGCAGGTGCTCTGCGTAAAGGGATGAAAGACTTGATCAAAATTGATGGTTCATTGGGCGAAGGGGGCGGACAGATCTTGCGGTCTGCCCTCTCCCTCTCCATGCTCACTGGCCGGCCTTTCCAGATATTTAATATCCGCAAGGGTAGAAAGAAACCGGGATTGATGCGTCAGCACCTGGCGTGTGTGCAGGCTGCAGCGGAAATTGGAAATGCGGAAGTAACCGGGGACGAACCAGGATCACTGGATTTGACCTTTAAGCCAGGAAAACTGAGCTCAGGCAATTACAGTTTTTCCATAGGTACCGCGGGAAGCTGCACCCTGCTCCTGCAGACAATCCTTCCTGCGCTCGCCTCCCTTTCAGAATCGTCTAACGTGCGCCTGAATGGAGGAACGCATAACCCGCTTGCTCCCCCCTTTGACTTCATTGCAAAGGCATTCCTGCCGTTGATCGCGAGAATGGGCATTCAGGTTTCTGCAGAACTTACGCGGACTGGATTCTATCCGGCAGGTGGAGGAGAAATCTCCGTTCGCATTCATGGAAACGCGGACCTCACCGGCACTGGGCGTGAAACTCGCTTTCTTACGCTTGAAGAGCGCGGCGACACGATCCGGCTCGGTGCTCGCATTCTATATGCCAACCTGCCTTTCCATATAGTTGAGCGTGAAAGAGAGACCATTGCAAAGGCAATGGGTTGGAGTCCGGAACAGATTACGGTCGAGAATCGCCAGAATTCGAACGGGCCTGGCAATGCAGTCTTGATTGAAATTGAAAATCAGGAAGTCACGGAAGTATTCGCTGCATTCGGGGAGCACGGTCGGTCGGCGGAAAAAGTTGCAATGGACGCATGCGAAGAAGCGCGGCGCTATCTGGCAAGCCGGGCCGCTATTGGTGAACACCTGGGGGATCAACTCTTGCTTCCGATTGCTGTTCAAGGAAAGGGGCAGTTTACCACGACACGAGTGTCGCGGCATGCGTTGACAAACATGGACACGATCCGGATGTTCCTTGATCGTCAGTTCCGCAGAGAAGATCTGGATCGAAACGTTCATCTCATCGAAGTTCTCTGAACCAGGAGGACAAACTAACCGATTGACGATTCGCTCCAGCCTCAAGAATCAAGTTAGCTCCGTGGACTCTATCAGCAAACAGACATGGCAGTTTGGCGTAGTAAACGGCACATCCAGAATTGTATTTCTGGGAGGAACCGCGCTTGCGGCCATTCTGGCCGTCGCCAGCAAGTCGGTAGAACCCTACCTCATTCTGACCTTCCTACTGCTCATTGCTGTTGGACTCGGGTGGCTGACCAAGCGCAGCTGGCAGATTCAGACATATCTCCTGGTCATCGCATGTAGCCTTATCTGTCTTTCGGCCGTAGCGTCCCTGGGACCTCGATTTGGTCCTCTCACCAGCGGGACCATCGCCGCATGCCTGGCCATGACATTGCTGGGCCTCCGCCAGGGTGTACTGGTTCTAGTGCTTTTAATAGCCGGCTTGATCTGTGTTGCGTATGGCGCGCTCCACGGATTTCTCAATGCTCCTAGCCTGGCCATGCCAAACGAATCTCCCGCTCTCGGCTGGACTCGAGCACTTGTAGGTTTTGGCGTTACGACCGGTGCTGTTGCAGGGATTTGTTCTGCAATTGTCCGAGCCCTTGAGGCCAATCTAGAACAAGCAAATGCAACGAGCCTGCACCTGAAGGCCAGCGAAGAACGTTATGCGCTTGCCGTGCAAGGAAGCACCGACGGAATCTGGGACTGGGATCTGGCCAATGAAACTATCTCCTACGGCGCAAGGTTTG
Organism: Leptospirales bacterium; assembly: GCA_016788865.1. Taxonomy (GTDB): domain Bacteria; phylum Spirochaetota; class Leptospiria; order Leptospirales; family Leptonemataceae; genus JAEUSB01. The sequence goes on along the minus strand of JAEUSB010000032.1, from coordinate 7,014 downwards.
CAGAGTTACTGAGTCGAACTCCATCAGAAATGGGAAACAGCGTAGCTGAACTATTGAAACTGGTCCATCCCGATGATCTTGCACGCGTTCAGGAAGTGGTCAGACAACACATGGCAGGCAACGGTAAGTATGACGTGCATCTGCGCCTGATGCTCCCTGATAAATCTTACCGTTGGTTCAGATCCAGAGGCGAAGCAATCCGGGATCAGAACGGCCATGCCGTTCGCATGGCCGGAGCGATCACAGACATCAATGACAACATTGCACTTGAAATGGACCGCGAGCGACTCATTCGCGAATTGGAAAACAAGAACAGTGAGCTGGAACGATTTACTTATACCGTGTCTCATGATCTCAAGAGTCCGATTGTAACGATCAAGGGGTTTGTGGGGATGCTGCGCCAGGATCTGGCATCCGGATCTACAGACAATATCCAGGAGGACCTCAATCGAATTGAGGGAGCGGCAGATAAAATGAGCGGGCTTTTGAGCGACCTCCTCGACCTTTCTAGAGCAGGTCATGCATTGCATCCAATCGAACTGCTGGAAATGCGCAAGGTTATCGATTCAACTCTCGAGTTGCTGGCGGGCGGAATCAAAGAACATGGCATCGTTGTTGAGGTAGATGAGGACATTCCGCAGGTTTCGGCGGATCCAAAACGCATTGCAGAAGTCTGGCAAAACTTAATTGAAAACGCAATCAAATACAGAAACCCTTTGGAGAAGCTACCGCGAATTCAAATTGGCTGCCGCAATGAGGCAAACCAGCTTACATTCTTTGTCCGGGACAATGGCATAGGCATCGATCCTAAATATCGGGAGATCATCTTTGGACATTTCAATCAGCTCAATCCTGCGATCGAAGGCTCCGGAATTGGCCTTTCCATTGCCCGACGGATAGTTGAAGGTCATGGCGGGAAGATATGGGTTGAATCGCCGCCTAACGGCAATGGTTCTGTCTTTTGCTTTACGCTCCCTGCCGGCAAGGGTCGGGAAAACTAAGGGGCATCTCCTCAGTCCGGCACTTCCACAACTTTTGTTTTAGAAGTGTTTCCTTGCAGAATCTTAACCTGCGAGCGGGGAACACCCAGCTCCTGCGCAATTGCCTGGATCACAGCCAAATTGGCCAGGTTCTCCACCGGCCGCTCGCGCACGCGAATCACCCAACAATCCTTCTTCTTCTCTATCCCGGGTTTCTTACTACCAGGCTTTACTTGAACGGTTATTCGCATGTGCTTGACACGTAGGAGTTAGGCGACCGGCTAAGCGAACATGAAAATTCACCCATCGGCCTTTGTCCATCCTGACGCTCGATTGCATGAAAGTGTGGAGGTGGGGGCAACGCTGTGGTGGACGCCGGTGTGGACATGGATGAAGGATGCATTCTCGACTCCGGTGTTCATATTTATGGTGGAGTTTCTGCCGGGAAAAACAACAAGTTCGGTCATAATGCTGCAATTGGTGGACTTCCACAGGATATGCACTTTGACCCAAAGCGCAAGACGTTCGTGGAGATTGGCAACAATAACACCTTTCGAGAATATGTGACCGTCCACCGCGCAACAAAAGAGAATGCAGCTACAAGGATTGGATCGGATAACTACTACATGGGAAATTGCCACGTCGCACACGATTGCATAGTTGGGAATGAGAATGTATTTGTGCAAGTCGCCGGGCTCGCCGGACACGTACAGATCGGAAACCGTACTTTGATCTCCGCAAATAGTTGCATCCACCAGTTTTGCCGAGTTGGCGATTTTGCGCTGGTTGCAGGGCTCGCCAAAGTCGTAAAGGATGTGCCTCCCTATGGAACCATTGATGGAAATCCTGCAACGATGATTGGCGTGAACACCATCGGAATGAAACGTCAAGGACTTACGAGTGAGCAACGCAATGCCATTAAGCAGGCATATAAAGTCATCTATCACTCAAAGTTGAATACCACACAAGCACTGGCTCAATTGAAATCCGCACCAAACGTTCCTGAGGTGCAGCTCATTATTGAATTCTTTGAAACAAGCGACCGTGGCGTGACAGCGCACAGGGACGTCTGAAGTCCGACACGATTATTGCACTTTGTAATCTGCGCGCAGGTTGGATGGCCGGTCCAGGCCATTTCTAATTTCATAAACCTTGGCTTCACGCAAGAAGTATGAAAACGCGGACGAGTAAGCGATCACAAATCCAGGCATCCCGTCGAGAAACCCGGCTTTCAGAAAGTATATCTCAACGAACTTCTGAAACGGCTTCCACAGCAATCGGAATAGGGAAAAACTCTTTCCCTTTCCGGCCCGGGTAAATGCAATAATGCTTGAGAATTTGTTTATCGTGTTTATCTGGTCCGACAGATCCTTAAACGAGTAATGAATCAAGTCGCCGGGTAACGTGGGCCCAAGGTTGGTTTTCCACCTGGGTTGATTGTGCAGGAATATCTGATCGTGCGGATTCTCGCCGCCCCAGCTTGCAGCCCCTTTTCGAATCAGGCGATAGCGAGCGTTGTACCAACCACCGTGCCTGATAGGACGGCCCATATGCATTGTAAGTCGATTGATCCGCATTCCATCGGTGCCTGCCTGGACTGATTGCAGGAACTTACGGATGCTAGCGGCAAGCTCCGGGGTACAGCGCTCGTCTGCATCTAAAGAAAAAATCCATTGCCCCTTGCACATCCCGAAGGCGCGGTTCTTTTGCTGCACGTGACCATCAAATGCATGTTTGTAAAACCTTACTTTGGGAAACTTGCGGGCAATTTTCTCTGTGTGGTCCGTGGAAAATGAGTCAAGCACCAGTACCTCATCGCACAAATCGTGAACCGACGCAATGCAATCGTGAATACGCGCAGCTTCGTTAAATGTTATGATCGAAGCCGAAAGCAAGAATGCTTCTTTTTTCTTCTTCAAAGCTTCTCCAGAACAAACTGGTAACGCGATTCGCGCAGAATGCGATCTGCTTTGTTTGAAACGGAAATGGGCCCAATAAAGTTATACCGCAACATCATCGGGTTCATGCTGAAAACGAGCGTCTCGGGGGTACCGGTGACGGTTCCGTTGCGCGGATCGATCTTGAATTCCGGGTCCATGATCAGTACAGGGAGTCGGATTGAATACTTTTGAATATCCTCAAGCATACGATTCCGAATGGCATCGAACGAGTCCTCCATGGAGGCGCCGGCTGGAAGGTTTAGCCCATGGCTGGCCGGGTTACCCTCCAGCGCCATGTACATTGGAATATTACGTCGCTTTGCTTCCTCGGACAGAAGCTCAAGGGCCGGTATCTCCTGAATGCAGGGCTCGCAGGTTGGACTGTAGAAGTTAATGACCAGGTGGGCAGCCTTTGTGTCGGCAAATCGAACGGCAGTTCCATCCAGGAGACGCCCTGCCCAGCGATCCACGCCAAAGTTAGGGGCTTCCTGAGGCCGACAGACCGCCAGACCTAGCAAAAATGGAACCAGGAGCAAAGTTTTTTTTAGTGGCATAATTTCCTGAAAATAAAATCTTGGCGTTTCTCTCTTTTTACCATGTCTAGAGACCCTAAAGAATTTGAAATTTCAAAACTGCTCTCCCTGGCAAACAAGGAGAAGTATGCAACCACCGTGGCGGCGTTTGAAGTCATCGACAAGCTCGAACAGATTGAGATACCTAAAAAGTATACCAATCGCAAACCCGCCGTCAAGGCCATGATCGCCCTTTCTGATGGTATTGTTCAATACGATTATATAGAAGATTCAGTTCGCCAGGCCCTGGAAGAAGAACTGCACGGACCAGAAGCGGCCATAGGGCAACCTGCCGAGCTTGTTCGCGCCAGAGTGCCCGTTGTGGAAGAATCGGATGAAGATCTCGCCGCAGAAGACATTGGCGAAATTGAACCAGCCGGTAAGCTGGATGAAGATCTAGAAGAAGGCGAAGGCGTCGACGCGGACGAAGATGACGACGATGACGATGATGACGACGACGCGGACGATGACGACGACGATGATGATGATGACGAGGATGAAGTAGAAAAAGAGGATGACTGACTCCTCCGGGCGCATCCAACTCTCACCAAATCCAGATCAATCACCCAATTTTCTTTTCGACAATAAACCTCTTCACTCCAGGCACAATCCGGAACAGGAAGCTGCCCGATTCGCAGAAACAATTCGCCCGGGACCCAATGAACTTGTAGTCCTTGTTGGTGTCGGAGCTGGCTACGCTCGGGTGCTTGGCAGGGTCCTCACACCTTCGCAAATCATCTATTACGAACCAATTGCAGAACTCGCTGAGTTCCTGAATCAGAACGGCTTTGTCCAGGAAATAGAAGCGCAAGGGTCACGGTTCTATTCAAACCAGGAAGCGCTCCTCAAAGCTCTGCGCGGGCAATCGGGAGTTCGAATCGTTTCCTCTCCAAGGCATCGCGACTTCTTTCCGGATTCCCATCAAGAGCTGCTGCGATCCCTTCGCACTATCGATCAAACAACGACCGGTAGATTTTTTAGCCGTTGGTCTTATTGCTTTTTTCGAAACCTCGCGGCCTCTCAATCCCTGGAGTTCTTTCCAGTTCGGAGGCGACAGGATGAGAATTCCATTGGCCCGGCTGTACTTTTCTGCGGAGCTGCTCCCACGCTTCTTGAAGATCTGGCTCGGTTCGACCTGGACAGGCATTTCATCATTGCCGCTGACACTGCTCTGGCTCCGCTATTGGCCGGTGGGATTCGTCCGCATCTGGTAATTTCAATCGATAGTGGCTATGGGACGCTTTATCATCTTCGTGCAGCCCGCCGAGTAACGGACTTGCGCAACCTCTCCGTTCTAGCACCGCTGACAGCGCATCCAGGCCTGGGTGACTTCTTTGGAAAAGTGATTCGATACAGGTCAACGTTCCCTATGGATCAGATCCTGGGCGATGGTCCACTTTCGACAATCGATGAACTTGTAAACGCCACAAGAAACACTGCGGGCATTGCATTCCTCGCGGCGCGGGCAATCCGCGCAGCATCGTTTGAAACAGCAGGTGTCAGCTTTGTATCCACGCATGGAGATTCGCATGTTCGTGGTACGGGCTATTTGCTCTATGCACTTGAGCGGAATTCCCGGACCAGCCCCGTCGAGTCATACAGAGTTGGAGGCTATTCGGAGTCACTGAGCCACCGCAATATACAAACGAAAAACGCGTTGGAGACGATGCTCGAATCATGGGCACCCATGCCATCAGAAAAAGCAAATAGCCCCACAGACAAAGCACAGCTGGAACCACTGGAACAGAGTTTCGAATCAGATGAGCTCATCCGTTTTCTGGAAAGCTCGTGGGGAAAGATACAATGGGAGCAAATAGGGCATCTTGCCGGCGCGAGCGAAATCGCGCGCTGGAGACGTCGGCTGCAAGCGTTGAGCATTCGTCAACCGCGCTGACTGAGATCTCAACAAAAAGAATCGCCCCGGCGCAGCGCGATAATTTTGTTGGAGATTGCAATGATCATCCCCAAGAAATCCAAACTTACAGACGAGCAACTACAAGAAGTTACTAATATCCTCGCAGAATTCGAATGTAACCTGACGCCGATCCCCGGAACCACCAGAACCATCTATGCAATCCGTGGCGATGAACGCCACGAGCTGATGATCAATCGAATTGAAGGGCTTTCCTACATTTCAAAGGTTGATACGGTTCAGTCACCCTACAAGCTCATGGATCTGCAGGCTTCGCTGGCCTCGCACAAAATCAAAATCGCAGGAAAGACCCTGGGCAAAGACTTCCTGGTCATTGCCGGTCAATGCACCATTGACCCAAAGAATCCAAATTACTTTTTTGAAACTGCTGCGGCCGTAAAAGAAGCGGGCGCGCACGTGATCCGCGGCGGCGTTTGGAAGCCCCGCACGAGTCCTCACTCCTATCAAGGAAACTCAAAGGCGGTTGAGATCTTGATGGAGGCTGCTTCAAGAACCGGCATGCCTGTAAATACGGAAGTGATGGATGAAGAGCAATTGAATATCGCCGTGGATGCAGGAGCCCACATGATTCAAGTTGGAGCGCGAAATGCTCTGAACTATTCGCTGCTCAGAAAAATCGGAGAGAAGACGGCCAACAAAGGCACAATCATCTTGCTTAAACGCAGTCTGCACATGGGACCGCTTTCAGAATTCATCTGCGCTGCTGAATACATTGTGGCAGGTGGAAATCCAAACGTGCTGCTCTGCCCCAGAGGCACCGTGCCTGGAATGGATGGATACCGAAACCATCCGGACGAGTCTATTACCCCGCTGCTCAAACAAAAGACATGGTCTCCGGTTGTAGTAGATCCTTCCCACTCGGTCGGGAAAGCAGTCTACGTTCCCCAGGCGGCCCTGGCCGCCGTTGCCTATGGCGCAGATGGAATTTGCGTTGAAACGCATTGCAGTCCCAAAAATGGAATTGGAGACGATCCCAAGCAAGCAATCACCCCGGATGTTCTAAAGACGTTAGTCGATGATTCGCTCAGGATATTCGAACTGAGTAAGAAATACCAGACCTATCTGAATCCGGGAGCGTAAATCCCGTCGCCAATCCGGATTCACCCAGAGATACGAATTTACGTCTTAAACACAAACTTGACGCGGAAACCCTCGAGTCCGCGCTCATAGCGCCCGGGAGTAACAGGGCCAAAGATTGGATCACAGGAATCCGTCTTGATGTGAAAGTCCGCCGGAATCATGCTTTTGATAAAGTCCTGAAAGTTCCGCATCCGCAAGTCCAGCTCTTCTCCATCGCGTCCAAAGCCTGGTGTGATATGCTTTATGTTGACGAACTTGTACATCTTCACAAGTGATCCGTCTTCCATGATCATGGGAACCGAATCGTCTTCATCTGAATAGAAACCATTCTGTTTGGAGAACACTTCAAAATTTTGGAGAAATTTCTCTGAATGGTAGAGGTGGTAGAGCTCTTCATAACAACGAAGCCCTTTCTTGTACTGAAAAGCACGCGCAGGATCATCCCCCATAGTATACTCAACAATCATATCGAGGATAGAAACGACGCTGCGTGCGATTGAATCCGGTAA
>JAEUSB010000079.1 GCA_016788865.1 Leptospirales bacterium | reverse complement strand
GCTCAAGTAGAGCTGAGAGTATTCCGGCCTGAAGTAACGATAGGCAGTCATGGCAGACTTCAGGGAAGAGTTGAGTCCCTCCGCTACTTGATTATGGACGCCGTTGCGGCACCAGCGCTGGCGAGAGAATCTCCACCGGTTGTCCTTTGACTTAAGCGAGTGATTCACTGCCCGGTGGTTCCTGTAGATGCCCCACAGCCACTTGTATCCTTCGTCTGTGAATACCGGAGTGCTGAGAGGGATACTCTCTCTAATCAAAGGACCAAGTGTATTCGCCTTTTGATCAGGCACGGAGTCCAGTAAGCACCATCCCTTTTCTGTACCCATGACATGCACTAATGTCCCTATCTGTTTCCCACCCAGTCGATCCTGGAGATATATGGATGCCGTGAGTCCTCGATTCCTGTAGTTTTTACGGCCTTTATTGGCTCGTTGTGATGCTGAAAACAACACCACGGTGTCTGCATGCACGATGGGCTTTCGCTTACGAATCGCAGTGAGGTCTGTGCCTTCAGGTGGTAGCCGGTAATCCTTAAAGGATTTCTCGAGTTCGTTACGGATAAGTGTTTTGACTCTTACCATCTGATCTGATGCGAGTAGCTGAACCCTGCGCTTCATACGATACGCTGCCTTCGCATTTAGTCCCAGTGATCTCTGTATGTGGACTGCAGTGAGGACGCGGGGGTGCAGCACTACGGACTCTCTGACGCACCATCCAAACATCCACTGGGGCACTCTCATGTTCTCCAATGGCGTAGAACTCAGGCGTGAACCCACGTGGTGGCAACGAGAGCAGCGTATCACGTGCGGCCGTGTGGAGACCCGGGAGGTCAGCACGATATCGCAGTGAGGACACCGTTTGGGATACAGAGAGAGCACGGCGTCAGTAATCCCTTGGAAGAACTCGGGGTTATAGGGGAGAGGATCACACCACGTTTCTTCGTCCTCTAGTTCCGAATGGCCGATTTGTGTTCTAAAGGAGGAAGAAACGTGGTGTGATCCCGTACAAACTTCGGGTACGTCGTGCTCTCTCTCGCTGGTCAGCGATCTTTCGCACGCCGAACACTCTGACGTTCTTGAAGAAAGCCCACTCGTTCAGGTACATCTTAGACCATTCTGGCCTCACGTACCCGTATCCTCGGAACGCAGACTTCAGTGACCCGTTGAAACCCTCGGCCACCTGGTTGTGAACTCCCTTCTTGCACCATCGCTCCGCAGACAGCGCGCAGCGGATGTCTTTGGACTTCGCGCTGTGGTTCACCATGCGGTGGTTCGGGTAGACCCGGTACAGCCATTTGTATCCCTCGTCGGTGAAGACTGGAACGTTAGTCGGGATCGTGTCTCGAATGATCTTGCCCAGCGTCTCCGCCTTCTGGTCTGGAACTGAATCGAGCAAGCACCAGCCCTTCTGCGTGCCCATGACGTGGACCAGAGTCCCGATCTGTTTGCCGCCCAACTTGTCCGACAGGTAGATCGAGCTCGTCAGTCCCTTGTGTCTGTGTCTTTTTCTGCCTTTATTGGCGCGCTGCGAGGCCGAGAAGAGAGCCATCGTGTCTGCGTGTACGACCGACCGTCCCCGGACAGATTTCCTCACGTCTCGCCCTTCTGGAGGCAAACGGAAGCGGCGGAACTCGCGACCCAGATCGGCACGAACGATAGCCCGAACAGCCTCGTTCTGCTGACAGGCGACTAGCTGGATTCTGCGCTTGAGGAGCAGGGCGGACGGGTACGAGATTCCGACGCGTCTCTGGATCTCAGTCGCCGTGAGAACTTTCGGGTGGCGCAAGAACGATTCTTCGACTGCCCAACCGAATATCCAGAGCGGCAACTTGAAACTGCGGAGCGGTGTGTGCCCGAAGCGCGAACGCTGCTGGCGGCACTGCGGACAGCGCGCCCGAGCGACCCGGTTTCCGACTCTGCCCGAGCAGACGACGCCGCATTTCTGGCAGACGCACGGGTACAGAGAGTCCATGAAGGACTCCGCGACCCGCTGGAAGTATTCCGGGTTGATCGGGGAGAGCGCCTGACGTCCGTTTTTGCTTGTCTGTACTCGTTGTTTGTACTGGATGTGGTGTGATCCCTCTACCCCCAACAGCACCACTGCTAATCCCGGAATTCCGAACGGGGTAACCAGACACAACACAACTCCTGATTCTTTCCAACCCGAAGTATTTCAAGTTCTTGAAGAATGCCCACTCGCTCAGGTAGAGCTGAGAGTATTCCGGCCTGAAGTAACGATAGGCAGTCATGGCAGACTTCAGGGAAGAGTTGAGTCCTTCCGCTACTTGATTATGGACACCGTTGCGGCACCAGCGCTGGGGAGAGAATCTCCATCTGTTATCCTTTGACTTCAATGAATGATTCACGGCCCGGTGGTTCCTGTAGATGCCCCACAGCCACTTGTATCCTTCGTCTGTGAATACCGGAGTGCTGAGCGGAATACTCTCTCGTATGATGGGACCAAGTGTATTCGCCTTCTGGTCGGGCACGGAGTCCAGTAAACACCATCCCTTTTCTATACCCATGACATGCACCAAAGTTCCGATCTGGCGTCCACCGAGTCGGTCCTGGAGGTATATGGAAGCCGTGAGTCCGCGATTCCTGTAGTTTTTACGGCCTTTACTGGCTCGTTGTGACGCTGAAAACAACACCACGGTGTCTGCATGCACGATGGGCTTTCACTTACGAATTGCCGTGAGGTCTGTGCCTTCAGGTGGCAACCGGTAATCCCGAAAGGATTTCTCGAGTTCGTTACGGATAAGTGTTTTGACTCTTACCATCTGGTCTGATGCGAGTAGCTGAACCCTGCGCTTCATACGATACGCTGCCTTCGCATTTAGTCCCAGTGATCTCTGTATGTGGACTGCAGTGAGGACGCGGGGGTGCAGCACTACGGACTCCCTGACGCACCATCCAAACATCCACTGGGGTACTCGCATGTTCTCAAGCGGGGTAGCAGCCAGGCGTGAAGCCATGTGGTGGCAACGAGAGCAGCGTATCACGTGGGGCCGTGTGGAGACCCGAGAGGTCAGCACGATATCGCAGTGAGGACACCGTTTGGGATACAAGGAGAGCACGGCGTCAGTGATTCCCTGGAAGAACTCGGGGTTATAGGGTAGGGAGGGATCACACTGCGTTTCTTCCTCCTCTAGTTCCGAATGGCCGATTTGTGTTCTAAAGGATGAAGAAACGTGGTATGATCCCTCCCGCTCTGTCCCCACACGCCTTCGCCACCTTCTCAAACCCAAAATACTTCAAGTTCTTGAAGAATGCCCACTCGCTCAGGTAGAGCTGAGAGTATTCCGGCCTGAAGTAACGATAGGCAGTCATGGCAGACTTCAGGGAAGAGTTGAGTCCTTCCGCTACTTGATTATGGACGCCGTTGCGGCACCAGCGCTGGCGAGAGAATCTCCACCGGTTATCCTTTGACTTAAGCGAGTGATTCACTGCCCGGTGATTCCTGTAGATGCCCCACAGCCACTTGTATCCTTCGTCTGTGAAAACCGGTGTGCTGAGCGGAATACTCTCTCGTATGATGGGACCAAGTGTGTTGGCCTTCTGGTCGGGTAGCAGCCAGGCGTGAAGCCATGTGGTGGCACCGAGAGCAGCGTATCACGTGGGGCCGTGTGGAGACGCGAGAGGTCAGCACGATATCACAACGGGGACACCGTTTGGGATACAAGGAGAGCACGGCGTCAGTGATTCCCTGGAAGAACTCGGGGTTGTAGGGTAGGGAGGGATCACACCACCAGCTCTTCTCCGTATCGATTCCAACCCGAAGTATTTCAAGTTCTTGAAGAATGCCCACTCGCTCAGGTAAAGCTGAGAGTATTCCGGTTCACAGCTCCGCCTGGGTGAGTCCCAATTGGGACAGAGCAAAGTGGAGCTCGACATTGGGGAGCTTGTCGGTGCGCCCTGGAGCGCGTTGAAGACGCTGCCATCCTCCGGAGATCTGGCTGCAAAGAATATGGCCTGACCGTCGCCAGGAGAAAGCCCTGGCTTTTACCGCGATGTCAGAGTGTCCTTGCAGGCCCGACAAACGTTGGCTGAATTGCATCGCGCGGGCAGCTCGCAGGTTGGACAGAAGCAGTCAAATCCCTCAAACGGGAGTTCTTTTTTTCGGGCATAACGGCGCTGGAGTCTTTGGAGCTTGCTAACGAACCGGAAGATAGCTTCCCCGAGCCAGAAAGGCAAGGACAGAAGTAAAGAGACGTCCGGAGCCGTTAGTCGAAAGGGCCAAAGCATTTCCTGCTGCTTTGAGGCCATAATATCTGAGAGCCCTGGCCATGGTTCTGGTCGAAAAGAAATGTAAGCATACGGCGCAAAACGAGAGTCGCTCTCCAAACCGGTTGGATGCAATATGAGTTCGGAATTCCTGCCAATGGAGTGGACGAAAGCATCTTTCGTCGCCGGGTGAGAACGCAGGTGTTTTCGAGAAATCCCGTTTGCGATCAAGCTAGGAAGATGTCTCTGTATGTAACGTTCAGTGTTCAAGGCCTAACGCGCAAGGTTCCTTTACCCGGATTAGCTTAACCTGTACCGAAAGTTATGCGAAGTCCCGACGTAATCTTTTCTCCGAAGCATATCGAACTATTGCGTCCACGATTCCGCGCGCTTGCCCGCGGACTAATTCGTTGGAGACGCGAAAAGTTGCGAATCCTCTGCGAGCCGAGTATTCATCGCGTAACCTGTCAGTCTGGATCTGCCGCTTGTTGCAACGATGGTGTGCACCATCAACTTCGATATTGAGGAAAAGAGCGGGAATGGCAATGTCGATTGTTTTGTATCCGTCAAACTTCTCGAACTGAGCAGGAATACCGGCTTCCTTTAAAAGACCGTAGAGCGTCAAGGATTCCTTTGTGGCTGTTGAATTACGAGCGTAATGCTGATGCTTGCGACAGAGCGGTATGGCGAAACGATCAAGAGAGTATTGAACAACTCCCGGGGTCAGGATTTGACCGCATCGCCTGCAAGTTTCTGGTGTCCCGGGCATGCGTCGTTCGACCCCCATGGTGAGCTATTTGTTCACTGCTTTTGCCGACAAAAGGAAAATCTTCAAAAAAGCAAAATCGTGGACGCGAGTAGCGGAACCGATGGGACATAAGCAAGAGATGTGGGACTTACGGATCTAGTGAGGAAATCGTCAAGGCAGATCCACGAGGCGTGTAGTATCCTTGGCTGCTGCTGACGTAGGTCCGACAATTTGTGAATTGCATATGAGTGACTACTTCGCCTGAGTTCACGAAAAGCAGCGTATAGCCATCACTGTTCCAAGCGGCGACCTCTAGCGAATACTGGATTACTTCTTTCGGCAGCTTGGCTTTGGCGGCACCCTGAGAGCGAACGAAGCTGTTGAGACCCTGGGCATTAACGATGAAATCAAACTCCCTGTTGATGATTGTATCGGGCAATGGTGCCTGGCAACTCCTTGCTAAGGCGCGATATGTTTGTGATAGAGAAGCGCAAGCAAGCAGGAAAGACACTATCACGAGTAAAATACCGAAGATTCCTCGAGCATATGGCCGTGAAGTTCGCATAACGTGCTATTTGTGGTGGTCGAGTCGTTCCTGGTGATCAAAAAGCCTGTGTATGGCGGCTAACGGTTCAGCTGTTGTCATGCCCCGTGTGTGCGGCGCGACTGAATTCCGATGATCCGTCCGTGTCGCAATCCGAGTTTATCGATGGTCTTGTGATTTCCATTGAATAGGTAGCTACGGAATATACCCTGTCTCACAATACGCATTAAATCGGGCGCGAGCATGAAGAGAGGACGATAGGGAATGAGAGAGAAGGTTGCGGGTGACCAGAAAAAGAAACCGGCGAGAAGCATAGCCCAGTAATGGTAGGTATCACCTAGAATATCACCGCCCTGGCTGATTTCAGAGTCGAAGGGAGCAAAGCGTGCGGCGAAAAGGAGACGAGCTTCAAGACTGAAGTGAAGCGGGACAGGCAGGATGCGGTAGTCGCGACCCCGGGCAATGATTCGGGAGGCGGAGTGTATGAGAACAAGCGCGGATAGCAGGTTTTGATCCGCATGATGCAGAGCTAATCGGAGTTGGAATGGCAGAGGCATGGGCGTATCGCCGTTGGCGAGAGCGGCGAATAGGAGAGATAGTCGGTCCCAGGGGAAGAACTCCTCAGGCGCGCTACCACGATAGTCGTCCACGAATGATATGATGTAAGATGCGAGGCGACGGCTGGAGACGGGGGAGGAGGTCCAGACGAGCCGTTGGGACAAATCAAGTTGAGGTAGGTCTTGCAAATACTGGAGAAGGAGGTCCGCGTCCTTAGGATTGAACAGCGTGGCATTTAATGTTAGCTGAGCGTCCCGCGCGCGATATTCCTCATACCGTGGCATGGGATGAGAAGTTGATACGGCGTGAATCGCTTTGAGAAACAAATGTCCGGTCCGCATCTGTTGGATTCGAGTGGAAATGGAGGCGGCTCGGCCCAACTGAAACAGAGAAGTTCCGCGAGTCGCTTTCGCATTGATGGCTTACAAACTCACTTTTCGGCACAACGCGGATACAGGCGCCTGTCTCCGGCTACAGCTTCGCCACATGAGTCCCAGGAGCATCTTCTTGCCCTCCACCGATTGCCTGTCAATCCATACCAGGCAGCGGGGCATTTCGCATCGGTGAACCCTGACTTGGCATGGCCTTCGTGCTGGCCCGTCCTCGCGCTCAAACGGCCTCCCCCAAAATCAGTTGCTTTTCCCGGCGACAACTCGTGAATCAGATGTGGAATTACCTGGAATTGAAGAGCGAATTGTCGCGCCCCTGGTAACCACGCTGGGACGAGTAACCAACTCCTACAAGTTTCTCTTTTTCAAAGGCATTCTCGATTCGCTGAACATAACCGGGCGCTCGCTCACGATTCGGAATCCGATTCCGCTGTGGGAACTGTACGCGATGGTCTTTGTGAATGCCTGGTATCCTGTGTCCCGATTCAGACTCTCATTAGGAGCCGCGGATCCGATTCCAGCCTACGTTCACAAATTTGCGGAGCGTCATAAAGATGTGAAGATAGTCGCGCAGGAGGCAATACCTCTCTTCGCTCCCGGAACGGGTGAGCCCGACCTGCTGTCCTTGTCCGAACAATTGGACAAATATGTAAAGTACCGCTTTGTGCGCCCCTGGCTGGATGCCTCGTTGAAAGGGGTTCCAGATTCCCAAATAAACAAACGCATAGCTGCGTTGCTTGCTGAAGACTACGCAGGTCCACAACTCTGTCCGTATCATTTCATCGAGGGTGACGATGGCAGCGAGTACTTAAAGATCGCTCCTCACTTTGAACAGTACTTGCGTCAAAATGCAGCCGTTATCTACGACTGGTGGCGCTGGAAGTTTGCGAATTTCCTGTCAGCGCGCAATCCCTACACGCCCAATATATTGTCTAAACTTGAGCCTTTGGTAGAACGGGATCTGAACCTGGCCAGGTTTTTCTGGAGTTACGTTAGATCAGTAGCTCCTGGTACGTTGAAATGCATTTATACTGGCGAGCCGATTGGGGATACATTCAGCATTGATCACTTCATTCCCTGGTCATTTGTGTTGCATGATCGCCTTTGGAATCTAGTGCCAACAGCGCCAACTACAAACAGCAGCAAGAGTGACGGCCTCGCTCCACTGGAATCGTTTCGCGAACCATTCATCAATATGCAGATTGATACCCTTGTGGCACTAACACATGCGGGCACACACCTACCGGATCGGATCAATCAAGATGTTTTGAGAGCCGAATATACCATAACTGACGGCCAGCCGTCCCTCCTGACACTCCTTCGCGGCGGCAGGTCAGATGATTTCCGTGCATTGCTGGGCAACACGCTAGAAAGCCTCTGGATCAACGCGAGGAATCAGGGATTCCCGGTTTGGTCAAGAGTGGCCTGAAGCAATTCACTCATCCCTTGCCACAGTGAACCGGGGTATGCCTTTGCGATCCGCCCAAATCATGCCTCGATAGTAAAGCAAAAGGTAGATCCTTTACCGGAAGGTGTACCCTCGACCCAGATTCGTCCGCCCTGTGCCTCAACGATCTTTTTCGCAATTGCAAGTCCCATGCCGCTACCTTCACTCTCGGGATTGAGCTTCTCCAGGTGCATGAAGATTCTTTCCGCATATTGCGGATCAATACCCATACCATTGTCTTCGACAAAGTAGATTGCCGAGCTTCCGCCGATTCGACAACCGATGCGGACCTGTGGTTTCTTCTCATCGCCCATGTATTTTATCGCATTTTCAATCAGGTTCTGCCAGACCTCGATTACGCGGCGCTCTTCGCCGATTGCATCCGGAATGTCGTCAACATGGATGCCAACTCCGCGCAGAAGGGTATTTCCTTCAAGGTTCTGGATTGCCGCAAGTGCCGCAGCTCTCATCGAAACGGGCGCTCGGTCCAACTCTGCGTTACCGAGGCGCGCTATATACAACAGATCATCCAGGAGGTTGAGCATTCTGTCTGCTGCGTTCATGATCCGTCCGATGTGACCTTGCGCCTGTGAAGGTAGCTCCTTGCCGGTCTCGCTTTCAAGCATCCCCGAAAGAAGTTTGATGGTTACAAGCGGACTCTTCAGATCATGAGAGGTTACGTAAGTAAAGCGTTCCAGTTCGGCATTTTTTCTCTGAAGAATCTTTATGAGTTCTTGCCTTTCGCTTGCCAGGCGCCGACTTTCTTCTACACGCCTCTCAAGCGAGGATGTAATCACTGAAAAGATAGCAACGAAGATAAGACTCACAAGAAGAAAGGACCCGGTGCCGCGAATCCAGCCGGAAAGCAGTGTCTCTCCGGGTAAGAGGTTTGTAGCGGGCGAAATGAAACCTTGAAGAGCAAGCCATGCTTCGAAGGCCATCATACATGTGATCGCGATAGCAACAGCGATTCCACTTCGCCAACCAAACAGGGTCGATGCCAATCCACCGGCAATCACGCCGCTCATCATCACGCCAAATTTCTGCCCGTTGAATGCAGCACCCGCCACGCAACCCACTGCAAATGCCAGGATTAGCCATATGGCCCGCCATTTCCAATGACTGCGCAAAATCAAACAGACCGCAACAGGGATTAGAGCCAGTGCATCGATGATAACAAGGGGCGCAATCTTCCCCGCCAGAATCGAGAAGATCCCCATAATCAGGGGGAGGCAGGTCACGAGGGCCACCGATGTCCAGAAAACGACGCGGTCCTGCCACGGTGTTTCCGGTGTTGCGGATTCTTTGGACGACTCTTCGCTATTGGATTGCTCCCTCATCGGGGGCTTTGCATCGGTCCCTTTCACAATCCAAAACCAACCAGTCCGGAGACGGTCCAAAAAGGCATTTCTCACCAGAATCGCAATGAATAAACTTGGCCTTGTCTGAAAGATAATTGATGGGCAATCGCTGGAATTCAGTGTTTCTTCATATTCGCAAATGATGCAGGACACGCGACGTGCTATAGCCCTTGAAATTGCCCGGTGGTTTTTCTACCATCTGAAGGCGGAGCTCGCAAAGAACAATTCGTTGCAGCAACAGACAAGCTTTGATGGTCGCACGGCCGGGGAAGTAAACCGCGCGATTTATGACCGTCTATTGCGCGAATTCCCGGAGATTGAGGGGACTGCAGAACCGCCTTTCAACCTGATTCGGGAATGGGCAAAGCGAAACCGTTTCGCCTTCAATTACGACGATTACAATTTTGAACGCTACAACAGACTTTTTATAGAACGCTTACTGGCGCTAAAGGAAGATACTCCGGAGAGCCATGAGCGGTTCAAAGAGGCAACGCTTGTCAACTTTCGCCAGTTTGATTATACGCAGGCAGGTTTTTCCATCTCGTTTTTGATACGTGTGGAAAACAACATGCGCGAACTCTTGCGCGAAATCATGCTCAAACTGCCAGGGATTGACCATGAAGCAGGCTGGGAGTTGATCTTTGAACAGAGCAAGGAATATCAAGAAACCGTAAATGAGGTTTTTGAAAAGCGTCTCCAGGATGCGCGCGACGAGTCAGATCGTCTGCTCCATAACATTCTCCCGGCTTCGATTGCCGCAGAACTAAAGAAGGAACAGCGAGTGAAGCCGGTTCAAATAGCTTCGGCCACCGTTCTGTTCACGGACTTCAAGGGTTTTACTAAGATTGCTGAAACCATGCCACCGGAGCAATTGATTGGTGAACTGGACGAGTGTTTCTCTGTCTTTGACGGTATCTGTTCCGAGCATGGTCTCGAAAAAATCAAAACCATAGGCGACAGTTACATGTGCGCAGGTGGCCTGCCCACGCCCAACCACACCCACGTCTTTGACGTGGCCTTCGCAGCTCTCAAGATGCGTCGCGCCATTGAAGAGCTGGCCGCCAAACGCCGGGAGCGGGGATTGCCGTACTGGCAGGCGAGGATCGGATTTCACACGGGCCCGGTTGTGGCCGGTGTAATCGGCAAGGACAAGTTCAGTTATGACATCTGGGGCGATACTGTGAATACAGCCAGTCGCATGGAGTCATCGGGTGAACCGGGTCGTATCAATGTTTCGGCGGCGAGCTATGAATTGCTGAAGCCACTCTTCCAGCTTGTTCCGCGCGGCGAGGTCGAGGCTAAGAACAAAGGGAAAATAGGAATGTATTTTCTCGAGGAACTCAAACCACGCTTTGGCACCGCTGCGCAACCAGGCGAAGAGTTGCGTGGAATTTACGAACGCCTGCGGAATGGTGCCCGATTGGTTATGCGTTGACGGGTCTCTCACAACCGCGGGCACCCGGCTTGGCCTGGAAAGGCTTCCCGCGAAGCATTCAAAAGAAGCTTTGATTCAAGAAAATTGTGCGCATGGAGCGCAATTTGTCACACCCGCCGGGTATGCTGTCCCTATGAGATCCAAAAGCAAACTGACCGACGTTTTACTTTGCCCCAAGTGCGGCCATAGCCTTTCCGCTTCCATGCGGGCAGATATCGAGAACCATATCCGCAAGGAATTTGAACAGGAGAGGGCGGAATGGTTGAGCGTACAGCAGTCCAGGATAGAAAAGAAAGCCAGAGAAGCCGCGGCCGCGGAGATGGATGATCTGCGTGAATCGCTTGCCGAGAAGGAGAAGACCAACGATAGGCTGCGCAAAGAGCAATTGTCCCTTCGTAAAAAAGAGCGCGAACTTGAGGCTGCGCAAGCAGAGCTGAAATTGGAGGTGGAAAGGCGACTTGAAAAAGAGAAGAAGAAAGTTCTCGAACAGGCAGTGGAGTCGGCGAGCGAGCAGAACAGACTAAAGCTGGCTGAAAAGGATAAGCTTCTTTCCGACATGCAGAAACAGATTGAAGAACTGAAACGCAGATCTGATGTTACCAGCCAGAAACTGCAGGGCGATGTGCAAGAGGAAGATCTGTACGATCGGCTTGCCGCTGCTTTCCCGGAAGACGAAGTGAGCAGAGTTAAGTCCGGTAAGAACGGGGCTGATGTCCTTCTGATCGTTCACAATTCGCGTGGTCAGGTATGCGGAAAGATTCTGTTTGAATCCAAAAGGACAAAGTCATTTCAGCAGGATTGGATCGGTAAGCTTCGCGGTGATATGCGAGAAGAACGGGCCGAACTAGGTGTGATTGTCTCGGAAGTCCTGCCAAAGGATGTGGCACATGCATCTTGCATCGATGGTGTGTGGGTTGTTTCGGTTCCGGTAGCCATCGCGTTTACGAGCGTGCTGAGGTCTCAACTGATAGAGATCAAGACCATTGAAGCAAAACTTGAGACAACCGGATCCACCAGGGATCAGATATTTGCATTTGTGACCGGACCAATCTTTCGTCAGCGCTTGATTTCAATTCTTGAGGGTTTTGTGGGAATGCAACAGCAGCTTGAAAGCGAACAGAGAGCCATGCAGACTCAGTGGGCCAAACGTAGCCAGGCCATTCAGTCCGTTATCCAGAGCACATCGATGCTGTATGGTGAAATGAGCGGGATTGCTACACTGCCCGAGATTCCGCAGCTGGCTCTGGGCACGGGCTGAGCAGTTTTCAATTGCGAACCCATACTCAGTCCGCAGATTCAAGTTTCAAGAGGATCTACCAGCGCCGCATGGCTTCAAGGTCGACTAACGTACTCAATTGCTACCAATGGCGGCAACGTCAGCCGCTGACGTTGGTCTCCATGATGCCTCACAGAAGCGCGAATCGTTCATCGGTGTGCGGCTGATAGCCATATAGGAGTCCGATTTTTCGCCGCTGAGCATCCTTGCGATTCTGGTCTTTTCAAGCGCCATGAAGGCTTTTCGATCGCTGGCTCTGCAGCCTTCAAAGGTATCGCCACCACCGCCACCTGAACCTCTGTAAAGCCCCTTGGGATCAGTCAGGCTACAGTCTAATTCCGCAGTCAGGTAGAGATCGCCCTTGCTAAGATACCATTTTCCCCGGTTGGCAGTCCACGCTCCGTACGATGACCAGTATGTTCCATTAGGGCAGAGACGAATCATGGTAGGGCCGCGGGGGCCTGGCTCAGAAATCATTCCAGTTACAGACTCCGGGCCAAACTCAATGTCAGCGGGAACAAGTCCTTTGATTTTGTTCTCCCAATCCTCCACCTGGCGTAGCGCTGCTAAGTCTGGATCTTTCTTGATATGCTCAAATGCATTGTAGCCACGATTGATAGCCAGCGCCATGTAGCCGAAGGCTTTCTCCAGCTCACCCAACCTGGCATACGCACAGGCAATGTTATAGAATGCTAATTCCGGGTGCGCGTAGTGAAGGTCGAGTGCGATCTGGTACGCCCTCACGGATTTCCCGAGCGCAACGTTTGAGAGGCTGTTCGCATAGTTGTAGTAAATCTCACCTGTTGCGAAGTTAGACAGCGCTTCTTCATAGAGTGGAATCGCTTCTTTATCTTTCTTGTTCAGATAAAGAGCGTAGGCCTGGCGGTTGAGTTCGCTGGCCTTCTGAATGGCCGCTTGCCTGGTTGCTGGATTTGCGTCCGTGCTGCCAGATGGAAAGCGCGACATGAATACAGCCCAGGCAGGAGAGAGGTAATCCTTTGGGGGAGTCTGATCGCGATCTTTGCAGAAGAACCCTGAAATCAAAATCAAAAGAATAAGTGAGTGCGCTCGGAAGGACATGGAACTAGAATAGAGGCTCCCATTCGGAGTCAAACAAACCGTAGAGAAACACAGAGTATATGATTTGGACCATCGTGAGACTGATTTGACGGAATCTTCTTTACATATCTCCCGGGAATTCCGGATCCTGATGCTATGCTGTGCATGGTACTGTCCCGCCTCCGCCGCACCGGCCCGCTCATCCTGGTTCTGCTGAGCTCCTTGGTCCTGATCGATTGTCGCTACTTTTCCAGGGATCGATACATCAAGTATTCGGACGGGACAGATATCTATACGGAATCGCCGGCCCTGAGCCGCTCGGCGGTGGCATTCGGCTACATTCCATTTAACAGTAAGGTCGTTCTCATTGACGAAGGCGCAGAGTATTCACAGGTTCATTCTGGGCGCCAGATAGGGTGGATCGCAACCGGGGCTCTCGATCGAGAGCGGCAAAATACGGAGCGCTTCACTAACTCGCTTACTCCCGTTTCCATTCGGGACGTCGCCGACGACGATGGCCGTGAGATTGAGCTCCTTGATAATAATATGCCTGTTCGAGTTCTGACAACGGTCAGAGGAAAATCCGCGGAGCCCATGTTTGGATCGACTGTTTGGTCCAAAGTGAAATTCGAAAAAGGCGAGGGTTGGATTCGGAATCGAAATCTCGGAACCGCAAAACAGGATTACTTCTTCTTTGTTAGTTCTTATTCCGGGCTCAACATGCGCGAATCACCTGCACTTACATCGCGCGTCATTCGCCTCATGCCCTTTTCGACCTCAGGTAAGATCATCAAGCGAAAGCGTGAGGAGACTACCATAGATTCGCGAAACGGATTCTGGTTCTTTGGTCAATTTCAGGGACAGGAAGGCTGGGTATTCTCAGGATTCACGCTTATAGCGTCTGACCTGAAATGGTTGACGGAAGGCATGGCTGCAAGTAACGAAATTGGCTTCAAGAAGTTTCTGGACGAGCAGATAGAATTGGAAACAATTTCCGAAGCAAGATTTCTCGCATTGAAGCAGGATTTTCCCAATGTGAGGAATTCCGAAACGACTTATTTTGAAATTCACGACCTTTCGATCACACTCCGGGATCAATGCGATCAAAAACAGAGATCGGCACTTGTCTTTATGAACAAAAAGACGGGCGTCTATTTTCTTGCGCCGGGAGGGTTGCAGGAATCGATTCATGGTACTGGACCCTTTCCCGATTCGATCCAGAGTACGGCAATGTTTTGCGTTTGTTGTTGTCCCTGGACGGAAAACAGAACCTACTTTCTTATGCAGGATACGGTACGGATGTTGCCCTTCCATGCTGCCACTGGATCATCCAATGCAAGCAACGGATCGTGCAATTACGGACCGGTCACGTTCTATTCCTGGGGTACGACGTACGTTAAGGCATCGGAAACCAGGCTACTCGGACATCTGAAGTTTCCCAATTGTGTCGACGAAGTTGAGAATACGGGGAAAGTCACAATGGCGGGCGGAAGCTTTGCCACAAAGAGTTTTCGCCACGAATTATTCATGACTGTGGATTACGATCCGGCGCGAAACTTTCTTAATATTTCTAAAGTGTATGACCAGGGTATTCCGGAAAATCAGAAAGAAGTCTGGGAAAATTCCCAATAAAAAAGGCGAGAGCCTTTCAACCCTCGCCTTCGTTTGATTCTATTGAATCAACTCAGTAGCGACCACCGCCGCGGTGATTGTCGCGTCCACCACCTCTGTTTTCTTGAGGTTTGGCTTCGCTAACCGCGATCTGACGACCGTCAATTTCTTTGCCATTGAGTTCTGAAATTGCATTCTGACCGTCTTTGACGTTAGCCATTTCTACAAATCCAAATCCACGTGGACGACCGGTCTCGCGATCGGTAATAATTTTTGCTGAGAGTACGCTGCCTTTAGCTGCGAACTCATTTTGAAGATCATCTTCCGTTACTGAGAACGGGAGGTTTCCAACGAATAGTTTCATTTAGAGTTTCCTTAGGACAAATTACACGGACATTTCAATATCACTGCAAATCGGCCAGGAAAGACTGTAAGGACTTTTAAGAGAGATCGCGGGAGTAGAGGAAGGTAAGTGTTGCGTCACTGTACCCGGACACCGGGTCGAGTCAAGCGGAAGAAGCAACCCGATTCTGTCCGGTCTTTTATCCTGCCTTTCATGATGCTTCTGATCGCCTTCAGGACCGCGGTGCCGGTGCAGGCTGGATTCCTCAGCGAAAAAAAACCGGAACCGGGTAGAACTGTGGTCGACTAAAACACGAGGTGAGTTCTAGATGAGCTGAACTCAAACCTATGACAAGTTAGGCGAAGAAATGCAGAGAAAGGGGGAATTGGGGGTCCATTCTATAGCCTAGCCCAACAAGGGAGGTCAAGACATTGGACTCAAAGGTGTTGGACAATTTGATTGAGTCGGCTCAGGCCAGGCTTGCGGCGTTAAACCAGGGAGTTTTGTTAAGTGGGCGGGGTGCCGCGTGGGCAAATCGGCTCCTTCTGGAAGTCGCTTCCGAGGTAGAGCAGCTGCATTCACTGGGCCATCAACTGCAGGCAGAAAATGAAAGACTCGGGACATCAGCCGAGCAGCCCGGGAGACTTGAGCCAATTGACGACAGGCCCTTCGTGGGGGCAATTGCACAGGAATTGAACAAAACTCTGGCGCTGATCTGCTTCGCTTTGGATTTTCTCCTTGAGAAAACGAACGATACGGAATGTCGCGCCTGCCTTGGGCGAATAAAGGCGTTGGCTCAACGCGCCGACAAGTTGGCCTCAGATTGCGCTGCGTTCTCAAAAGCTCAGATGGGCGAATCTGAGCCCAATGGGCCGGCATAATCTAGTTGCTCGGGTTCTTGCGCATTTCCACCTGGTTGGGTCAAGGTACCACAGTCTCCGTGTATTTGCCAATTGTCCATGATTGATGCCGCGAGCATTGTTGCTTTCCTTGGACGATTGAGTCCTGGCCAATCGCTGGCAGTTCCTTTTTCTACAGAATTGTACCCGGATACGCGTGTCTGGGAGAACATACTCACCCGAGTCTCTGAAAGCGAATTTTTGCTCGAAACACGTTATTCGGAATTTGCGCCCGGGCATGGATTCAGTCTTACCATGAGAGAGCAGGAATCACTCTCCAGGGCACAGCTGGAAGGATTGCTGCGCTCTCTCGAAACTCTACCGGAGTTGCCGTGACTACGCGATTCGCTTTGCTTTAACGTACGTGTCTTCCAGTATCCTCAGCGGGGCATGGATTTCAATTTTTCTTTGTCCGTCATCAAACTTGAGTTCAGCAAAGGAGTAGAATAAGAAAGTCTGTTGTTTTGCAGATTTCAGCATTTCCCATGGCAACAGGAGTGCCGGGTGCGCGACTCTGAACAGAATGAAGGGGCGGACAATGAGCCCGCGTGGCGTGAGGGAAATGTGCATTCCGCGGTTGTACCGCCCGAATATTGACGTCCATACGGTTACAAATCTGTAATTGGGTTCCGGCATTTCCCCATTGAACCTGTACTTTTCTGCAAGCCCGCTCCATCCAGCAAAGGAAAGCAAAAGCATCACCAGCGAGTTAATTCCAAACCACGCAAGAGGAAAAGCGATGACTATCAATAGAACCGGCCAGGTAGCATCCATGCGGATAAAATGGAAGCGTCTTGCCCGGAAGTCAAGTGAATCGAAAGAAGAAAAATCGGTGAAACTTGCAAAGGACTTCGAGATTGGCCCGTTAGTTGGCATCGATTAGTTGGTCGATGCGAACAAAACTGTATCCCCGGTACGCAAGTTCTGCAAGCAGTTCTCCGAACCTTGCGTGCATTTTGTCTGTTCGACGTGGGCCCGCGCCTGTGTGCAGTAGCAGGAAGAATCCGTTCAGGCCGCCTGGACGTCGCTCCATCTGGAGGATGCTGCGGAGAATGACCTGCGAGCTTACAAAGCCGCGCCCGTCCTCGGTATAATCGGCATGCGAAAAAGTTCCAGGTGTGTAGTTTATCGTCTGCAAATGCAATTCCCGACTCCAGGAAGTCGTCTCCTCGTTGTGGACTTCAAAGGCAGGCAGATAGAATCGCGTTCCAGCCACGTAATTTGAACCTTGCCCTTTTCTTTCCTCCGCAACTAGTTTTTGAATTTCATGCAAGTTTGCTCGGAGGTCGGCCTGGAAGACACTCTTGCTCAGAAGCGTGCGGCGATCGACTTCACGGCAGCAGAGTAGATGTTTGTCCGAGTGTGGCCCTACGTAATGTCCTTCGCGAATGGCTTTGACCACCAGTGGTTTGAAGTGTGGATTTCTCAGGAAGTCCCCTGTTAGAAAAAAGGATCCCTTTGCGTTTCGTCGCGCGAGTTCAGCGAGTAAAGGTTGCATGCCTTCGGCGTAATGATGTCCGGCAAAGATTAGAGCCACCTTTTTCTTCGAGGTGGGGCCACGCACAATAGCCCCATTGCTCATTTCAAGAACATCTGCTTGAACAGATTCTGGCGCAAAGCTAAGAGCAAAAAGTAGTAAGAGACTGACCAAACAGGAGGGCGACATCATACGAATTCAGGGATACCTTCCGAAATGGCACCAGCCTCCGGACCGATGTCCACTATGACAAACGTTACGTCATCGTCGAGTGATGTCGCACCCGTCCAATCATGCAATCGTTGCAGTAGGGCATCTGAGAGCTCCTCCGGTGAGCGATTGATGAATTCTGTCAGAAGCATTTCAACTCGCTCCTGGCCAAACTGGACAAAATCTTCACCGGACGCTTCTATGATTCCGTCTGTATAGAAGACAATGCGATCCCCGTCGAGGAGTTCCACCGTTTCGTGAGCAAACGAGGGATTGGGAAAAATTCCAAGGATTCGACCGAGAGGCCTGAGTCGCCTGATGGCACCGGTCTTCGATTGGATCAGCAGGGGCGGATGGCCGGCATTGGCGTAAGTCAGTGTTCGTTTGCTAATATCAATCACACCAAACCCTGCTGTTACAAAATGATCGCTTTGTTTGCCAAGGATGACTCGATTGATTGCGAGTAGGAATTCCGAGGGCGACTCCGCGCGCGAGACGTTTTCTGCGCCAGCGATCTTCAGCATAGATGCAATCAAGGCCGCCGGGATGCCATGGCCGGAAACATCGGCGATCAGGACGCAAAGCATCGAATTGGATACAGGATAGAAATCATAGAAGTCTCCACCCACGGCCTGCATTGGCTCATACCGTGCAGCAACGCGAATGCCACTTAAGACGGGGGCGCCCTGTGGCAGAATGGACTGTTGAATCTGGCGCGCTACTCCCAGTTCCATTTCCATTTGCTTGATTTCCGTCTCCCTTCTAAGGGCTTCTTTCTCAAGCAGGTCGGTTCGTGCGCGCATAACGTTGATTCTATCGCCCAGGCCGAGCGAGAGAAGAATGATCTCAATCGCAGAGCCGAGTTGCGCGACGTACGTTAGCTCCTGTGGCACAGCAACAAGGCCGCGGGCACCGAGGAGGAGAATGATTCCGGTGACAATGACCAGCGAGAATGAAAGCAGAAAGAACCGGGCCGGCTTGTATCCCTTAGCCCAGACTTGCCAGGCGGCCGCATAGACGAGGCTAGTGCTGAGTATGAGGAGAGCGTTGTTAATCTTTGCAAGCTCAAGCAAGAAACCAGAGAGACTGACGATGCCGACCAGGCTTGCAAGTGAACCGGGGATGAGAACCAGCAGGCCCAGGCGCGGAGCCTGTGTCCGCAAATCCAGGAAGAAATAACAGAACAGGCACATACTGAAGCCAATCATTGCGGAGAAGAACGTATGGGAGTGCTTATTCCACCATACCGAGTCCGGCCATAAGTACTGGAACGCAAATCCCGTATGGCAGCTGAGAGTGAATCCAAAGAGTATCACGTATACAACGTAGATTAGAAAATTAGAATCCCTTATGG
>JAEUSB010000048.1 GCA_016788865.1 Leptospirales bacterium | reverse complement strand
TCCCCCGGACATGACCATCGCATGGGGCAGAGTTTCCAGTACTTGCGAGATAGCAGATCTAAATCTATTGTAAATTGTAGTTTCCGCATCCTCGGTTAGAGGTTCGCTCTTTTCAATGAGTGCGTTTACAATCTCCAGGAGCTCACTGGAGAGATATTCTTTGTAAAGATAATCAAAGTTATCTGCCTGAAGCTGGTTGACCTCTCCCTCTGGGCCCAGAACGAAAAGTGCGCGCAAGCTGACGAGCTCAGCCGCAGAGAAATGACTCAGCAGAACTTTCCGGGCATCTGACGTCAGGTGAAATAGCGAATCCAGTTGTGGTAAGATAGACCTGATTTCCCAGGCGAGTTCTGCATGGGACTCCTCAAGCAGGTTCAACAGCTCGACCTCCCGGCGATAGGGATATTCTTTGAAGAGCTGACTGATCACAACAGAAAGGGATGGTGGAGTCACTTGCAGGCTGGGACTCAATAGACTCTCTTTATCATCGAACATATACTTCAAGATTTCCTGCAATGCCTCCGCTGCTTCTCGGGTGGTCAGCGATCGAAACATCGTGCGCGAGTCCTCAGGATTTAAGCAGAGAAGAAGTCTGTAGTGTTGTGGCGGCTTCATTGTGTCCTCCCGTATTAGAGAGTTTGGATGTTTCGCAGTAGGACGCGCAGCAAATCGCCAAACCGTTCTCGATTTACGGTTGTAGTGGTGTCAATGCCTTCGGCGATTTTTGCAATATGTCCCTGTCTATCTGGTATGAGATTCTTTACGAATTCATTCATAGTATCAGTTGGTGCGAATGCCAGCAAGAAAGCAATGGTCGAGTCCAGTTCATTTTTTAGAACCACTTCGAGCTGCGCAACGTTGATATTTCCCAGAGGATTGCGGTGTGCCATAAAGAACTTTGTCTCCAGATGACGCACCTGTTTCCGAATACGATCGGTAAGTGCCACCAGCTCATCGAATCCCTGACCATTCCCTTCCCACATGCACAGATCGTAGGCTCGATTTAGATATGGCAGTTCCACCTGTAGTGAATCTCCATCGAGTTGGTGTCGCTCGATCGGTGAGTGATTCTCAATTCGTGACTGGATTTCCAGCAACGATTGTTCAATCATTTCCAACTCGTTCCGAGGAAGCTGCAAGCGCTCCTCAATGACGTTATGCGAGTATACATCCGGGATCTGAAAATAGAACTCGGATGGAATTGTCTCAATTTCGTGCACGGTTCCACCTGGATCTAGATCGCTTTCCTTATTAAAGAAACGAGGTACCAGGGTCTCCATATGTTTGGGAGGAGTTGTTTCTCCCCTGGTTGTCTTCATCACAATCGTTCCGTCTGACTGTAAGCGCAAAAGGTATCTTCCACTGAAGGCCTGGCTGTAGGTAAATCGGAGCAGTGTATTAGGCACCTGTCCCAGCGGCAATTCTCCAAGCGCAGAAATCCCGCTAGCGTAGAGATAGTCTGAGAATCTAATGCTGTGCCTTCGCATCTTTCAAGGCAGCGGCTTTCAGGGCCGCCTTTTTTTCCCGATTGCGTCCCAGGAGCAGGCTTCCAGCGCTCATGATCGTGAGAATTACCGCGAATGCGTAGGAAGCTTCTGATTTATCCAGGATAGTCAGATCGCCTGGGCTATTTTTCAATTGAGACCTGATTCGTTTGGTTCTTTCACTGGAGTTACTTAACTGCGTTGTCGGGTCCGAGACAAATCCGGGTGCTGCGAGTACACCTTTTGGAATATCACGGACAAAGTTCCGACGGCCATCAGGAATGATAAAATGAATCTCTGTTTGAGAAAGCAGAGCAATAAAGCCAGGATCAAGAATCCGTTCCCCCTTTTCATTGGGCTGAATTTGCATGATAAGTTTTCCCATCGGATGATCCTGGGAGATCACAGGCACGTAGAGAACGTTCGAAAGGCGCGTGTCCTCCGTGGGTTCCGTGCTCACGTCGGACTCGTCCTTCTTATACTCGTAAACTGAGAGCGGGTACAGAAGCAGGTGGGGTCCAATTCGCACAACCTTTCCGCGGAGTCCGGGGAACAAACCCTTTGCTCTGGCTGCTTCAACAGTTTCAGGCCGATTCAAGTCTGCATCTATGATTTCCCTTTGAGATGAAATAAAGGAAAAGGTTCCCGCGAAAAGCGCCATCAATCCGCAGATCAATCCGATAGCCATCCACGGATTTGTAAGTAGTCTGCGAATCTTTCCAATGCCACCTTTCGAGCTCTTTCCAGCCGCCAGTCCACCGGCCGTGAGTACCACAAATTGTGCTGCATTGTTCGGGTCGTAAAGCACTGCAATTGATTCGCCTTCCTTGTTTTCTTCGGGACTGCCTAAGACTACCGCCTGGCCACTCCAGGAATTGCCGACGCGATCTGTATAATCCACCTCGACTGTGAGGCCTGCAGAGTTTGAAGTTGCAGCTATTACACGACCTTCCGCGTAAATGGCAGTTCGCAGAAACTCGACGGATTGAGCAGCGATCTTTCGAGTGCCCCAGGCAAAGAATGCCGGAATTGCTGCAACAATTGCAGCGACAATCACCCCGGCTGGAAACAAGGCCTCCACCCCGGCTTTAAAATAGAATCTTCCGAGCGCAATGAAGAACGTCACGACTGCAACGCCAAGTAGTAGTTTAGATAATTTAATATTCCTGGATGCAAAAGGACGGACGTCCTCAATGCGGCGAGGAGGGGGATTCTTGAGAGCTGTTATATCCATGGTTTATCCTTTAATCTTCTGCTTCTTATGGTACGCACGCGTAAAGGCGGTCAATCCCTATCGAGCAACGATCAGCCCGCGCGGGGAAGAGTTTATGATTTCTTAAACGATTCGGTCGGCGAAGACCCGCATTTGACTTGCCTGGATATGGCTTTTTGTTACCGGAGAGATGACAATGGAGCTTACTCCTGACCAATACCTCGAGCTGCGCCCCGAAGCCTGGCCCACGGACGAGTTTTTATCGCGATTGCCTCTCCGAACGACGGCAATTTGTCCTTACTGCATGGCGCATCAGATGGATCCGGTGGATATTTACAGCCTGCGCTCCTGGGCAAACAGCTTTGATGGCTACTCCGGGCAAACGGTCTTTAGTTACAAGGGTACGACACGTCGATGTCCGCATTTTGACTATGTACTCACGTTTATCCATCTCAACAATGTCTGGCCTGAATTCTCCGATCGAGAATTGAATAGGCGTCTGGTATTGCCTGCCGAGGTACCGCACATCTTTCCGGAGCACATGGCGGCCGGCCGGACGTTCATTGGCGCGATTCCAATCCATCGTATCGAGGGTGGCGATTTTGTTCCGCGGTACACTCTGTACGTGGTCACCCGTTTTAAGAGATTCTTGTTTGGGAAAAGCCGCCGGTGGCAAACAATGGCGCTGACGGGAATCAGCGATGAGGGCGAATTCGGTGCAACCTGCCGCAATATTCCAGAAGACATTGCGTCAAAAGACGAATTCTGGGATCTAGACTATTGGGTAGCGCGAGAGAAGCTGTACTGGGCCGATCTCTCTTCAGAAAAGCCAACCATTTTGACAGGAGCCCGTCATCCTTTCCCCTTTTCATCTGTTGAAGGACGCCGCGATCCATATTGGATTTATTATGCTAATTACGGACAATCTCTGGATTTGCCGGATCCTCTAAAGCAGGAGTTTCTACCGCCATCCAGGCAAGGGAGCTTGCGTGATTATTTGCGAAGAACTTCCGAAGAAGAGCAATGACATCTGCGGGCAAAGAGTGGAACATCGAAAGTTCCTCGCTCGCGCAGCGACGCTCAATTGGCTTCCCTTATTCTGCCTTGCTTTCGAAGTTCGACTTCCAGCGAAATATGAACAGATGTCTGTGGCCGTAAAAGCCCGGAGGAAGCAGCACCTCGATATTTGAAAATTCCGAAAGCAGTGCGTTCATTGAATCCGCAAAACCGGCTGAGTTATAAAAATGCCGGATAGAACTTCTGTCCGGTGCAAAAACAAAAACTTTATCTTTCGGAACCAGGCGCAACAATCCTTCCCGGAAGGATGTTCGATCTTCATATTTCTTTATCATTATGCACTCCGGATCTTTCTCCAGGTTTAGAAATCGCTCCAGTCCGGAGTCGAACACAACATACGTAGCCGGAATATTTACTCTGCGAGCGACCAGATTCTTCCTTAATAGATAGGGTTCGAGAGATTCGTGGTCGATTTTTTCTATAAGTTCTCCTCTTGTATTCAATAAAATCAATGCTTGCATGGTCAAACGTTAGCCGCCATATCCAAAGTTACGGCTCATTGTAACGTTCCGGTTCTAGAAAAAATTCACAGCAGCCGACCGCCCTGAGGCTCTGAATCCATTGGGCGCTTTTGAGAGAAAAGGTGATACTGCCGGGAAAGATTGCGGGAAGGCGCGCGAGCTTATCCCTCAATTCCATTTCTGAATAGGGTCTCGGAATTTTCCAGGTGGTTCCATACGAATCGGTTTCTGGTATCACATGAAGAAAATTCGCTTGTTTGAGCTCTTTGACAGTTCGCGCAAGCGAATGAAGCCCGGTTATGGTCAGAGTTGAAACTTGATTATGAATGCCAAGCCTGTAGGCCATCGAATACGGCTCCCGAGCTCATTTCTATGTTATAGTACACAATCAGAAAATCAAAAACGCCGCCTCATTCTCTAAATCCAGATCGACTTCCTGGATATTGTTTTTCGTTAGTAAATCGCGCAGTGAGTGGCGGGCCGTCTTGTGTTCCGGTTTAAGGCTGAAGTGGGGATGTTTTTCCAGGCGCACAGGGCACCCATTTACAGTAACGGCTTCCTTACTTGAACCAGGACGGGGGCAATGAGTTTCTCGCATTCGGAGCCGCACGAACAAACCAGCAGTCCCAGAATGCCAATCGGGAATAGATACGCAGCAATTACCTTTTGGAATTCGCGTGCGCCGAACAGGAGGATGTTGGTGCATATGTCGCCTAACGTGTTGCTCAGGCGGAAACTAATTTCCAGGCCCGACCGTTACCGCGAGCCGCGCAAGCGACCGGCGCCGCGCGGATCCCCGTCATCGAACGCGCGAAATACATATTCGCGGATCATCTCGGCAAGCAGCGTGTGGTCGGTGGGATGTAGTGCACCGATCGAACGGGCGCGCAGCGTATCCAGGCACTCGATTCCGTAGCGGTTGTGCGCCGCGGCCGCATGGGGCATTTTCCGGGCGCGACCCAGGGCCTCCGTTGCTTGCCCCAATTTCACGGCCCGGTATACCTGCGCATCGGCGTGAGCGCGCGCGTCCTGCTCGGCTCTCCCGAGCCACTTTGCGCGAACGGCCGCAGCATCCATCAACGGCTTCGGGACTTCCGCTGATAGAGACGGATGGGCCCAGAGGATGAGTGCAAAACCGGGACCGAAGAATCGACGAAGGATCATGTCATCACGTCCGTTCGTTAGTTGAAGGCAGCGCGGAACAATACGGCGCGACCTCTCCCGATCTCGGCCGAAAGATTTCTTGTCTTTAGAGATCATGAGGGCGTAGAAGAGTTTATGATTTCTTAAAGGATTCGAGGTCCATTTCGTGTGCGCTCAACGAATGAGACTAAGAACACCTTCGACCACGCCAGAACAATACGCACCGAATCTTCCAAAGAACGCGCCTTCGCCGATCGGCTTGATCAGCACGGTTGAAACAACGTTATTCTTCAAGAAGGCCTCGTCTTCGAGATAAATCCTCGCGCCAATGGAGTCCGCCACCAGATAATTCTTTCCCTGGCGACCAAATAGGACCACCCAGTGCAGGGTTTTTGTTTCCTTTCTTCTGATCAGTGTAAGCGCATAATGCCCTTCATAGAAATGGTACAATAGATCATCGCGGCCTGATTCGCTTGAAACGTTAGCATCTCTGTATGCAAATCCGTCCTGATCAAGCACCCGGTAGATATCCGGGTGAATCGTTCCGGTTGTAGAATCAAAAAAAGGAAACGCCGCCACATCTGTGCCCAGTCGGTCGCGCAAATCGAATTCGTGGACAGGTAAACGATAGGCGGCATAGATTGCCTGAATTGAATGCAGACCGCAGGTGTGTCCTTCCATCTGGAGTACGGGACGAATGGGCCCGGGAAGATCTCGTGGCCGATGCCTTGACGGTGACGGATCGGGATTCCCCGCAAATGAATTCGCGTATGCGGAAAGGATCAACAGTACCACGAGCACGCTACGGAGGGGAGTGGATGGTTTGCCGTTTGCGAGGGGCATCTGAGTATTATTGAGCGTATGAATATGGTTGATGCGGTCAAATCTTTTGTGATTCGGAATGGGATAGCGCCTCAGGATGGGCAATTCTGCCGACTAGAAAGTAGGTGGGCATGGGTCCCTTCCCCTTGATATCAATGATCCCTCGAGATTCAAAGATGAACCTGTCCCTGAGTCTTTCAAAGACATAAGGACTCACATGGATCATCCCTTCCGAACCGTGGGATTCCATTCTGCTCGCCGTGTTCACCGAGTCTCCCCATAGATCATAAGAGAACTTTCTTTTGCCAATCACACCGGCCACCACGGGTCCGCTGTGAATCCCAATTCGGATTTTCAGGTTGTGCTTTTCCTGGATCTCCTTCATTGTCTCCAACATATCCAGGGCCAGGTCGGCCATGACTTCCACGTGATCGCCTCGAGGGGATGGCACGCCGGAAACGACCATGTATGAGTCCCCAATCGTCTTGATTTTTTCGACGCGGTGGCGGTCGATGAGTACATCAAAACGGCTGAATACTTCATCCAGCAAGGCCACCAAATCTTCCGCACTCAATTTCTCTGAAAGCGGTGTGAAGTTTACAAGGTCCGTGAAAAGTATAGTTGCTTCCTCAAAGCGCTCTGCAATCCGGCCGTGGTGTTCTTTGAGCTGCTCTGCAATTTGTGCTGGCAATATGTTAAGCAGTAGGTGTTCGCTTCGATTTTTCTCATGGGCAAGCGCGGTCTCTGCTACGCGATAAATTGAAAAAACATAAAAAGAAAATCCAACAACAAGAAAGAACACTCCAACTGCCGCCGCAAATTGAATTGTGCCCAACATGGTTGGCCGAACATGTTGAATTCCCTGGTGATCAAGAAACCAGACCTGCAAACCCAGGAAACTCAGTGCCTGTAGAATAATCAGTCCTCCCATCAGTTTTTTCTCGGCGCGCGGAAAAGTGAAGAAAATAGCAACAACGACGGAGAGAAGGAAGTAGTGAAAGTCGGTTTCCTTGCCCATCACTGCGGAAGAAGAAATCACAACAAGCGAGGACAGGATGGGTGCATACGTCCGGGCCGTCCGAAAGTGCTTAGTGTAGTGCAGCAGAAAGACGACGCAGTAAAGCGGGGTGGCAATAAACCCGATAACTGCAACCATCCATATTTCCGGTGTAAACGTCAGAAAAAACAACGCGTAGCCCGTCACCATCAGAACCACAACGAACACATTGCTGTTGAGGACCCGTACATACTTCGCCTCTTCTGCCGGAACACCAGGGTCCAGACCAAAGGATGCAATAGCGGCCAGGAATTTGCGCATGAGAAGGGCTACAGGATTGGCTGAAATGTGTCAACCGCCTGATAAAAACTGCACGGGTCCCATTTTCGTGGTTCGCAGAGAGGACGGGGCCGGACATTACGGTGAACCACCGAAGCCTGGTCCAGGTTTGTTCCCTCGTGCTGAGCGTGCAACGCGTCCAGTCAAGTGTAGGAGAATTTGTTTTCGGTTTGACACGGCGGGGTTTGCTCATGAACGTTCCATGCACGCTAGCACACGACGGGGGCAACAAGCACATGTCTGAATTAGAAATGCCCATCCCGTCAGCATTTGATTTCCATAAGGCCATCACGAAAAAGGAGCGCTCTTCACGCTACATACGCACAGCATTTGACTACCTGGCCAGGGTCAAAGGAGAGGCAGCGCTCGATGCATTTCTGGAAGATGTCGGAATTCCGAGGACAAGCTCAATCTTTAAGCACATTTACGATGATGAGAACTGGAATTCGTACGCTCTTGAAGTGTTTCTTTATGACAAACTCAAGGACTTATTCGATGATCCTTACAAAGCAATTTATGAATTTGGCGTGGCATCTGGATCCGGGCACCTGGATCAGAAGGATACCTTGTTCGCTTTCAAGCTGAAGATTGCGCCCTTTCCGGTAATAGTCCGCAAATTGGCGGAGTTCACATCGCGCGTTACACTGATCTCAGACACCCGGGCGGAGTTTATCGATGAGCAGCCCAGTCTGATCTCGACGAAAGGAGCGAAAGTGGGACGGATCTATTTCAGGTACAATCGTCTCCCGGAAGGTTTTGAGTATCCTTCCTGGACTTCGAAGTTCATGCCCTTGCGATATCGAATCGTCGCGTATGTAATCGCAAAGCCGGAGACATTGAATGGGTGCCTGAATCGATTTTCAGCACAATTGCTAAACTGACCATTCATAGACGAAAGATCAAGCGCGAAGAAGAACTGCGCGTGATGCGATCCAGCATGGTTGAAGAACTGAGTACCGTGCACCAGAAGCAGCTTGCTGCTTATGAATCTGAGCTTTCCGAGAAAGCTCGAATCATCCAGGAACACCTGGAGCGCATTCGCGAACTCAAGATCCAACAGGATGGGGATTATTTCCTGACGTCGCTCCTTACGCGGCCCATGATCGCCGACCGCAATCAAAGTGAATTGGTCCAAACGCACGTATTTGTGGAGCAGAAAAAGAAATTCGAATTCCGAAAATGGAAATCCGACCTCGGCGGAGACACCTGCATCACGGACCAGGTAACCCTGCGCGGAAAAAAGTACACCGTATTTCTGAATGGCGATGCGATGGGGAAATCGCTGCAGGGGGCCGGCGGCGCGATTGTGCTCGGTGTCATCGTGCATACGTATTTGAATCGATCCAAATTTTCCTCCTATCAAATGCAAAAGAGTCCCGAGCTATGGCTGCGCGACGCGGCCCTCGATATTCAAAATGCATTCCTTGCGTTTGATGGAAGTATGTTCGTTTCCGTCGTCATGGGAATCGTGGAAGAGATGACGGGCGCCATGTACTATTTCAACGCAGAGCATCCGTGGATTGTTCTACTCAGAAATGGAAAAGCGCGGTTCCTGGAGCAGGTTAAGATACACACATTCCGGCTGCAACCCGGAGACGTATTGTTAATGGGAAGCGACGGTCGCGACGATCTCGAGATTGGCCGGGAAGGTGATGTGCGCATCATAAACGAAGATGAGCAAAAGTTCAGGCAAATCGTCGAAGATGCGTGCGGCGACGTTTCATTGATAGTTGAGCGACTGCGAGATGCTGGCGAAATCACAGACGACCTTTCACTCTTGCGACTTTCATATCGAGAAGACTTACGTCCCGCCGCCACTCCACGCGAGTATTTCACAAAGGTGAAGCAAGCCGTTGCTCTTGTCCGAGCTGGAAAACTGACAGAGGCAAGCAGAATGCTTACAATGCTCACGAAAGAATATCCGGATGAAAGTCTGGCTCGTGGCTACCTGGGACGGTTGCAATTTAAAGAAAAACAATTCACAGATGCAATTGAAAATCTTTCTGCTTGCTTTGAAGCAAATCCGGAAGATAGCACCATGCTCTATCTACTTGCGCGTGCCCTGAAACAATCAGGAAAGTTTGCTGAAGCGATCGATTTCGGTGAGAGGCTCTTGCTTCGGGAGCCCGGACACATACAAAATTTGATCAACCTGGCTGACGCGCACAGATTAAACGGCAATGTCGATCGCGCGCGAAATGTCATAAACAGGGTGCTGACACTTTCTCCTGAAAGTGCGCAGGCTAAACGACTTGCAGAGATGCTCCCGATGCGCGCCGCTTACTAAGACTTCCCGTTTGCATCCTCGCGTGTCTCATGATGAGAAAGTTCCTCGCGATGCGAATAAATAGCGGCTAACGTATAATCAAGCTTCCAGGAGGTCCAGGGCTGTTTCCAAGCGCTTCGACAGGTTTTCCAGCAACTCACGGATCTCGATTTCCGCACTGGCAACGAAGTATCCGAATTCGCCGAGTATTTCGTTTTCTGGATTCTGGATGGCGGAACAGTCGGGCGGGCCGCTGCAGGTGTAGGTTGCTGCGGACAGAGGATGCGAAGTCATGCCGGATGCACTGCCGTAGAAAATGTAGGCCAGGCCCTTGTTGTTGGCTCCTGCGCCCTGGTTGTTTCGCGCGCCAACCACAATGTCTGCAAACCCATCGCGGTTCATGTCGCCTGCAGGCGCAACGCTCTGGCCGAATACGCCGGTCGTTTCATTATCCGGGTTCTGCATGACTGTGCAATCCGGCGGGCCGCTGCAAGCATACGAGGCAGCAGAAAATGGATGTGATGTTATACCCGATGCGCTGCCGTAGAAAACGTACGCGGCGCCTTTGCCGTTTGCCCCTGCGCCCATGTTCAGATAGGCGCCGACAAGCGCGTCCGAGAATCCGTCCGAGTTGACGTCCCCGGCCGAGGAGACGGCGTACCCGAAAAGGGCGCCTATCTGGTTTTCCGGATTCTGGATCACGGTACAATCCGGCGGTCCGCTGCAGGCGTAGGCAGCCGCCGATGGAGGATGCGAAGTCATCCCGGTAGCACTGCCATAGAATACATAAGCACTGCCTTTGTTGGCTGCTCCGACGCCCTGGTTTAGGCGCGCTCCCGCAATTACGTCGGCGTATCCGTCTCTGTTGACATCTCCGGCCGAGGAAACCGAATGCCCCAGCTGTCCTGAAGCCTCATTTTCGGGATTCTGAAATTCAGTGCAGTCAGGCGGACCGCTGCATGTATAGGGCGATGCTGAGGTTGGATGTGATGTGATACCGCTTGCACTGCCGTAAAACACATACGCCACGCCTTTCGAGGCTGCTCCGCCGCCGCCCGCATTCCCCCATGCGCCGACGATCACATCGGCCAATCCGTCGCGATTGACGTCGCCGGCGCTCGACACAGAGAATCCGAATTGTCCGCTGCCGGTATTCTGCGGATTTTGAATGACTGTGCAGTCCGGCGGTCCGCTGCATGCATACGGTGTGGCGGAGAGCGGATGCGATGTGATGCCGGCCGGGCTTCCGTAGAAGATGTAGGCAACACCTTTGTCAGCAGCCCCGGCACCCTGATTCCCGAATGCGCCGATGATCATATCGAAGTAGCCGTCACCGTTTACGTCGCCTGCAGTGGCTGCCCCGATGCCGAATCCGCCCATGCTTTCATTGTCTGGATTCTGAATGACTGTGCAGTCAGGCGGACCGCCGCATGTGTACGGTGTAGCGGAGAGTGGATGCGATGTGATGCCGGCAGCGCTGCCATAGTACACATACACCGCACCTTTATCCGCCGCGCCTGCGCCCTGGTTATTCATCGCGCCGACAACAAGATCTGCAAAGCCATCGCCATTCACGTCGCCTAACGCGCCAATATGCTGGCCGAATCGTCCTGTTCCTTCATTCTCCGGATTCTGAATGACTGTGCAGTCTGGCGGTCCGCTGCAGGTGTACGGCGTTGCGGACGCGGGGTGGAGCGTGACTCCCCCCGGTCCGCCGTAGAAGATATACGCTGCACCCTTGTCTGCCGCGCCTCCCCCCTGATTGCCGTAGCCTGCAATCAGGCGGTCCGGATAGCCGTCTCCGTTGACATCGGTGGACAGCTGAGAAAGCGAAGCGCGGGAGGAAGATCCCAGGCACGATTGCGCGGAGCGCAGAACCTGGCAGAGAAGCCACGACGATACAAGTCCGTTCGCCGTATTTGCATCGAGCGGATTGGCGTGGAACTGGCAGCCGGACGCAAGAAGCGCCCCGCCAACTACCAGAGCCGCTGTTCTTGATATCAGCCGCGCAGATTTCAACTTCTTCTCCCGTTCAAAATCGCATTGTCCAGGAGAGATTTATCTGTCCGGTCTCGCTGGAGGGAACGGCTTCCGGCGCGACGGCCGCGTCTACCAGGCCCGCCGTCCAAGTTGCGCCCACGATGAGCCAGGCCAGATTCACGGCGCTCTGTTTTCTGCGTATGTGCGCAGTCTTTTCTTCGAAGTATATATAGTTCAGCGCAAGTCCGGCCGCGCCAAACTGACTGTAAACTGCCGGCATTCCTGGATCAGCATATTCACGCTTCGACTGGTACAGGGCAGAATAGGACCGGCGCAAATTAAAAAGTGCGAGGACCGCCCCCGCAGAAAAGACCGCGCTTTTGCGGAACTCCCGGCGTCGGTATTCCGTCCAGCCCGGGAAGACCGCATTGTGCCAGAGATCGGAGCGCAGTTCGGCGCGGGCATTTTGTCTGGCCGTTCCCAACTCAGTAGTGTAGCGTGATTTCAGTTCGCCCACAACTCGCTCATGCTCTGTCCGCTCTGACTCCAGTGTTTCCTTGTGTTCTTTCTCGGACTCTTCGATTTTCTTCTGCCAGGCGGCAGATAGGGCTCTCATTTCCGCCATCCTCGGCCCTTCACGCTGCTCAAATACCCTGTACTGCGCTTCATCGTAGAAGATGCGGTAGATGAACGGCTTCTCCAGTTCTACGGTGCCATCTTTCGTCCGAACCTCCATGCCGCCGGCGTCCTGCTTTATCACGGAACCGCGGTGGACTGTGCCGTCACGCATTACCACAATGTCTGCCCGGAGTTGAAGTGGTAGCAGGACGAAAAGGGCCCCAGCCAGCCGAAAAATCACCGAGGAGGAATAACATTCTGGTCCCTGGACGTCGAGTAGAAATTCGGCGTCGGAGCGCGTGCCCTGAAACAATCAGGAAAGTTTGCTGAAGCGATCGATTTCGGTGAGAGGCTGTTGCTTCGAGAACCCGGACACATACAAAATTTGATCAACCTGGCTGACGCGCACAGACTGAACGGCAATGTCGATCGTGCGCGAAATGTCATAAACAGGGCGCTGACACTTTCTCCTGAAAGTGCGCAGGCTAAAAGACTTGCAGGGATGCTCCGAGCGCCATAAGAACAGCGGCAATGCACCAACCAAATGCACCAGCGGAAATAGCAACAAAACGGCCCGGCTGCAAGAGTCTGCGAATCTCATCATCGGTTAAAACTTGCTTCAAATTTTCTTTTCAGTTTATTGTACAGTTTGCGGTTCATGTCTTTGTCATATTTCAGGAGGCCGGTGCTGGGGAAGGGCAGGAAAACCATAATTAGCGTCGGCTTCCCCGGAAATCCCATGAATTGCTTTGGATCTCCAATGGTGATATCGGTATCAAGAATCTGGTAGCCCACTTCCCTGTCTGTCTCCCGGTAATCTAATCGCTTCGATCGGGCGGTCCTGTAACCAAGTCTTTTTATTTCTTCAAGCAATTCCTCCATGGAATGCTCGGTCACGTTTATGTTGAATCCTGAAAAGCCCGATGACATTTCTAAAAAAATGAAAGGATCTGCCCTCTATGATCAAGCGTTTTTTGGAGATAGGGTCGCCGGCCTCCCTGATAAATCAGGGCGTTTCCTAACTCATATTCAAACGTTGCTTGCAAGTGCACGCAGCAAAAATGCGCTGATTCGTTCCCAGGATAGAATCGTAGTCGTTGCGAAAATCACGGCCCACATCCACGGCAACATGAGAATCCAGCGAGCGCTCGATCGCCTCGACGTTCCGTCGTAGTCGTCATCAATATACTTGTTGTTGGAGAAATACAGTCCGGAATGTTTTGCAATCGCTTTGCCGAGGAGTCGGACGCGCTTTTCCGAGTTGAAAAAAGAAGTAAGCCTGTGTTCGCGCAAACCATCAAAAAACCTGAGATAGTAATAAAATCCAAAAATTGAAATGGCGCGATTGGTTTCGATTACTTCAAAGTGTCCCTCGCTCTTCCCGAGAATAGTTTGCAAAACATAGGATGTTGGGCGAGAGATCCAGCGAGCGTTAGCAACTACAACATCATATTGAACGCGTAGGAAGAAAGCCAGCACCAAAAGGAAAACCGAGACCGATCCCGTAAGGACCACGCCTGGGCTCAACGTCCAGCCAGACGTACTCGCCTGGGAGTGTGCCAGTACTGCCAGGCTAAGGCCGCAAAGAGCCGCGGAAGGGCGAAGGAAATGAGATCGCGTAAAAGTTACGATCTGGTTTTTCTCATCGTAATGGGCGCCGCGTACGAGGTGTCTTTTGATTTCTTGTTCCAAATCAGACCAAGCCCGGTCTCTGGCATTGCTTTCTGCTTGTTGAAATGCCGATGTGGCTATTTCAACATCAACTCGGCCATCGGTTTCAAGAAGTCTGGCAATTCCGCTGATTTCATTTTCGTAAGGGATCAAGGCCTCATAGATGTCGGCCTCGATGTTTCGCATGAAATCCTTTGCTCTCTCAAATTGCTCCGGTGACGCTTCCTCCGATGGGGGTTCCATCTCCTGAACATAACAGTTGGTGAAGTGATGCGCCCGAACATCCGGCCGGCGGGATTCATTCAGGTTGAGAATAACTCCAAAACGTGCGCGCTCAAAGGCTGCAGCTGCGCTGTTCATAATGGCGCAATTCAGCAGGCTGCCAGGGTGTCCGCATGGTCCTTCCCAATTCGCTATTTCGGGGTCGAGGAGGATCTCATCCATGGGGTTCAAGCTCCCTTCGGGATGAGTCAACCTGTGCTTCTTGAACTTGTTGTTGGAGATCAGGTAGTAAGCCGCAACCTTTGCAGCTTTCCGCAGTGAGAGAATTTGCCGGGTGGATTCAGAATTGACCTCGAGAATCGGAGTCCTGTTACCTTGATTAGCCGATTCAACGGGCTCTCCGGGGTCTCTTTTAAGCGGGGTCTGATCAACTGCAGCGGCCGCTTTCGCCATATCAGTTTTGAAGTTCGATTTGCCTCGATCCATGAAATAGTACGAGGCGAGCACAGTAAGTGCAAGTCCGCCCACCATACAGATTCCCAGAGCGCTAAAGTTCAAAGCCAATGGCATTTCCCGAGCGATGCCCAAGCGAATAGCCAGCCCGAGATAGCCTGCGGAAACAAGGACACAAAGGCCAACGGCAAGGAGCGCGATCAGCTTTTTCTTCTGCGCAGTCAAAATCCCAATCCTTACACCGTACTCACACGGATATAGCTATGCTCTGGCTCGAGTGTACGGATGTGGAGATTAGCAAAAGGAGAGTCCTGATCAACATTCCCTTGCGCCAGATTGCGCAGCGAACTGGCAAGTCTGGAGAATGCACCATCATCTCCCTGCAATACCAGACTGGAATCCTCGATCAAAGCGCTGTCCGTAGAATGAGATGCGGAGCGATCAAGAACAAGGTGCGTTACTGCGTCCTCCGGTGGGTCCGCGCATGGAAGGCCGAGGCTGATAACACCACCTAAAACATACGCTGCCAGGTTTCGCAACGCGAACGGCGTGGCGAAAAGTAGAATCTCACCCTGTTCTCTCTTTATGAAGGCGCAGCTGGTCGGCAAGATCTCATCCGTTTGCAATCGTGCTCCGGTCCATCCATTGCCGCGTAACGCCAGATTCACAGCAATGATAGGCGATAGGGTTTCAAGTCCAGTCAGCGCATCGTTTAGATGCCGGATAACGTCGTGGGGATCGTTACCGGTTGTCACGCTGGCTTCCAGGTAGGCGTGATATCCGTACGGCATCGACAATCGAAAGGAAATACCCGGCGCGTTATACTCCCAATCGGACGAGAGATTGATGGTTTCAAAAACCAAGTCCCATGAATAAGTGAAGGACGAGCCCTGGCCATGGCGCGTTACGGGAAGCAATTGGCTGACGCCCGATGGGGACAATGGCGCGCATTTCAGGGTCTGCGCAGTTTCCATCATGCCTTGCGCTCTCCAGGATTTCAGAAATCCTGGCGCGGCCTCAACGGCTTCAAGGAATTCGTCGGGCGGTCGGTATCCATGCGCCTCGATATAGTGCGTGATCAGCGACGGGGCAGAGTACACGATGCCTCTCGCACGGTCCGGAACGGCAAGCTCAGAATTACAGCCGGGTCCACCCGGGCCGCAGATTTCACATTGGTGGGTTCCTCGCATAACGTTCCATCGCGTATCGATTGCAAGTGCGCGGATTTTGTGCAGGGTTTCCGCATTGACAGTCCCTACTGGGAAAGACTTCTTCTCGGAAAGCCAGCCTACTGCCTGGACTCCCGGAATCTCTCTTCCATACGAATATGGCGACAAATCAGGGAGAAACATTGCGCATGTTCCAGTTACTTGGCCTGATTACTGCCCTGAGGCTTTGGCGGCGTAAAGGACTCAAATACAGCCTTTACCCAGGGTTGGTTTACGGTCCCTTTGTCGGCGCTAAGGAAAATAAACTGATAGAGGTAGCCCTGGGAAATGAAAGTTCTATACCGGCCTTCTGCCTGCGTCTTGCCCTCG
Organism: Leptospirales bacterium; assembly: GCA_016788865.1. Taxonomy (GTDB): domain Bacteria; phylum Spirochaetota; class Leptospiria; order Leptospirales; family Leptonemataceae; genus JAEUSB01. The sequence continues at coordinate 127,085 of JAEUSB010000048.1, read as the reverse complement.
ATCAATCCAGTGAAGAAGAAATCGTGAGCGATTGTATCTGCAATTGGTGCCTGAGATGTGGACGTGACTTTTCCCTCCTTCATCATCTGGGTGATCATGTACTGAGCTGCCTGGTCGAATTGGCCGCTATCCACTGCGCCCGGACCCGTTATGCTGAACCGGACGTGGATTCTACCTCCGCGAAGATTGCAAAATTGTGAATCGGATTGAGCAAAACCGGATGGCTTGCTTTCTTTTTCAGGAGTCGGACACGGAAGTTGAATGGAATAGGTTGGGCCGTTTATTGGGTACAGCGTGGGCTCAACGCCCTTTGCAAGATTAGCAAGGTTTGCAAGTAACGCCACTGCGGAAACCCAGAACGAAACTTTGAAAAATGTGCGAAGATTTCTCCATTTTGAACGGATCATGAAAAGGGACGCGAAGATGGCGGGACAAAGAAATCCTCCCATGAAATAGCCCGTAAGGTGGGAATAAACAAACGGGCCACCTGAGCTCTTCAGGAGTTCTGAGATAGTTCCGATGAGGGAGGCTCCCAGCGCCATAAGAACAGCTGCAATGCACCATCCAACAAAAGGTGGGCGGGCGGGAGTTGCGTTTTCAAGAACGGGCGTATTTTCCATAAGCAAGGCAAATCGAGCGCGATAAAACAGTCAAGGGTGAATCACAGCAGAAATTTTCCTGAAGCTGCGTCCCATTTCAAGATCCGCGTTCTGGACTTGCTTTTTATCTTCTCCATTCGATCCCTGCAATCGCTTCGCGACTGGTCTTCCACGCTGCATGCCAGCGTGGCCGGATTCAAACGAATATGCAAATCCGTTCCTTTCTGAGGAAGGGTTGTTTCAAAGTAAGACTCGCGAATATCGGCATCGACTTGTGGATAGACTGTGGCAAGGAGTTTCTCACTCAGGCCATTCGTTTGGTTCGGATCAACAAGCAGGGATCTTACAGATATTTGCGGAAACAGATCTGTGTATTTCGCTCTTGTGAGTCGCTCCTCTTTTGCTTCAAAGATGTCCAGTCTCTGCATTCTCTCAGGAAAGATGCCTGCCTCGATGTCCTGAGCCAGGAAGAGGAATCGCCTTCCGTCTTTCCTCACGAATTCTGTGTAGCCAATCGTTTGATTGGAACCTCCGGTCCCCAATTTTAACTGGAGAAATGCATTGCTTTGATCAACAAGAAGGGCAAGAATTGTGACTGCGGGATTCTTATCTATTCTGCAATCCTCGTCCAGGGATAGCGCAACAAAATTACCAGACGCATCTCGCACAAGATTCTGGTTTTCCTCCTGTGAGGAGTCATGGGACTTCAGCTCCTGGGCAGTTAGAATTGATATCGGGGGACCGCTCTTACTTTCCCGGTAAGCGGAGTTGAATTGTTGTAGCCATGCCGATTGGCTCTTGCATAGATTTGTGCCGATCTCTTGCGAGGATGGTTTGCAATACGGCAAGAAGCAAACGACTAGAAGGAAAACGTTTTTGTAATTCATGAAATCCTCATGAGATTAGATTTGTGATATCACTCTATGATGCAAAGAGTTCAAGAAATGAATCAACGTCAGGCGCGATTCGCCGCCAGTAGATGTCGTCCCACCACAATACGGATGGTTTGCTGCTGTCCTGGCGGTAGTCCAGGCAGAATGGCGCTCCGTCCCCCGATGTCCCAAAACAAACGATGTGCGTAAAGTCGACAATGTCCGGAATCGCGAGGCGATTGTCGTAAGCATCCCGTTCATTCTTCAGTTCTCTGGATCCGGATTGTCTCGATGCTTCCTTTTCGATGGCCCGGACAAGAACCGGTGGTATGGTCAGGTTGTTGATTTTCATACTTACGCCTCACTCGTTGTTTTCTGCATTGCTGGCCATAGTTTTCCACAGTTGGTAGTGTGGATGTTCCTTTGTCACGATCTCAAATCCGTCCCAGCGCTCGCCGTCCTGTGCAATTCCGGAAGTTGAAATCCGCAATGTCCCATCTTTCAAAATCGTGACATTCTGCGGATGATACTGCCGTGTTTTCCGAAACTGAAACCGTGCCAGACACTCCACTCCATTTTCAAACTGGATTTTGTAGAGGAGGCCATCTGGCGCGGAGAGTATCTTAATAACATACCCCTCGGAAGCACCCGCTTTGCGTTCTCCGTTTTGATTCCGCAGCTCGACAGAATCGCCTTCCCGAATTTCGGGAAAGCAGTCGAAGCACTTTGCGGGAACGATTTCCCCAGCTGGAATCGTCGGGAAGAGGGTGGAATACCAGCTTTCCAGATCCTGCCTGATCAGCAATTGCGAGAGAGTTCCGCACAGAGGGCATTGTGACCATGGCATGTCTGTTTTCCCCTTGGTTTTCGGTCTAAAAAGCGCCTAACGTCAGGTAGGAATGGCGACAGAACCTCTCAGACGACGGGCAGGGGCATGGAAATAATTTCCCCTGACTCTACGTCAACAATCAGTGCAACGAGCTGCCTGTGCTGATCAAGGCCGCCGTCATTTACCAGATGGAGTAAAAACATGGTGGCGCGCTGAAGCGCATTACTGGCAGAGATGATTGGCAAACCAGGCACCAGGGAGCAAACTGAAGGCTTCAAATCTAATTACCCGGTATTGAATGGATAAAGTATCCGCGTAGGGCAACGAAAATTGGACGGTTCGAATCTACAAGACACTATTCAGCCAATCGACCAGAGTCACGGTCCAGTAAGCGAGGAATCTTTTTCGATTGCGCAGCAGCGCGGGCACCTAACTCTCAATCCGCCGCTGTGCCAGGCCAAGGGGCTTAATGAATACGACTGCTGCAGATACCATGAGGACATTCCTGCTGATACTCTCCTTTGCAACTGCACTCTCTGCCGAACCCGCGCAGTACTCTTGGATGCCCGGAGCTTCCTCAGAACCTTTAGAGACCAGGTTTGCACCGCCAGGTGGGTTTCGCCGCGTTCCCGCAGAACAGGGAAGCTTTGCTGAATGGCTGCGAAGGCTACCTCTAAAACGGGGGCGGCCGGAGGTGCTACTGTACAACGGCCAGCCGAAGCGGAATCAGACAGCGCATGCTGCGGTGGTAGACATGCCCATTTCGAAAAAAGATCTGCATCAATGTGCAGATGCATTGATGCACCTGCGCGCCGAGTACCTTTTCCATCGGGGAAACAAGGAACAAATCGTGTTCCATTCGACGTCAGGCGATCTTCTTCCTTTTTCTAAATGGCAATCCGGTCAAAGGCCGCAGGTCCAGGGAAACCGGATTCGATGGACACAAAGCCGCCCGGCCGATGGTTCCTATCAGAGTCTGTCTCGATACCTTGAGTTTGTCTACACTTACTCTGGCACCATTTCCCTTGTGAGTGACACCAAGAAAGTGTCGTTTGGGGAGCTCAGGATTGGCGACCTGTTCCTGCAGAGCGGTTCTCCCGGACACGCAGTGATTGTTGTGGACAAAGCCGAAAAGTCCGGCACGACAGCTTTCCTTCTGGCCCAGAGCTACATGCCCGCCCAGGAGCTGCATGTGCTTCGGAATCCGCAGGGCGGAGAATGGTATCATTCCGACCGGATCGACCGGGAGCTCGTCACGCCTGAATGGACTTTCGCAAGAGACAGCCTTCGGCGATTTCCTCCGTATTGACCGCGCAGGATTCACACTTGAATTTGCGGATTGCCATTGTCACCTATCGTCACCCGGTCACCGGGTCTCGCAGTTTTCATGACTACGGAGAAGATGCAGAGCTGCTACCAGAGGCACTCTCCGTCAGAGGATTTGAACCTGTCGTCACCAGTCTCGAAGAACTCCGTACCGTTCAACCTCAAGACTTTGACGTTATTTACATAAGCAACATTTCACCGGATTCTGCAGAATACGATGCGCACTTCTTTCAAGAAAGAATGAACTTCTATGCGCGCGCAGAGCAGTTGAATCTGCCAATCTATAACGGGCTGGAAGCAGACAAAGACCGCAACGGAAAGTTTTATCTGGTGCCCTTATTCAAGTCCGGGCACGAAGTAATTCCCACAGTTGATTCCCCCGAAGATATCGAGCTACTGCCAGTGGTGGATCAGTATCTATCAAAACCCAAACTTGGATTCAGCTCGCGCGGTTGTGTCGTCGTTGAACGCAACGGCCTTGCGGATGAGCATTTCCGCGAACGCATTGTGCAGCCGTTCTATCCAGATGTCGTATCTGAGGTCGGTGTCTATGTAATAGACGGGAGATGCGTTTATGCAACCAGCTGCCCCAGCAAGTTTACTGCCTCCGGATGGGACAAGCTCGAAGAACGCAATCCGCTTGAAGATGAATGCAGGCTTGCCCTGCAGTTTACGCGCCATATGCCAAATGGCATTGCCCGTGTGGATTTGATCCGGCGAGCAGACGGTACGCTGAAGCTTCTTGAGATAGAAGATAACTCGCCTTATGGCGCGCTTCCCGAACCCCGGATGAGCGCAAAGACTAGAGAAAGGGCCCTGGACGCGCTTGCTCTGAGCCTCAAGAAACGCGCTCAGCTTGCGGGCAGGGCGGGCATCGTATGAGCGCTGGTTTTCAAATCCGGTATTCTATTAGAGAATCTACGATTCCCGGCATTGGCCAGGGTGTGTTCACCGAAGAATTCATACCACAGGGCAAATTGATCTGGAAATACGGGAGAGGGATCAATGTGCGCGTCTATCGGGATGTTGATGAGGTTCGCTCGCGGCTTCTTGAACTGAGCAAATCTGAACAGAAATTTTTTATGGATCATGTATATCTCGTTGGCGGCGTCCTCAACGAAATTCTCGACGATGCGAGGATGTGGAATCATTCAGATTCTCCCAATACCGGGTACGGACCGGAGGGTTCGGATTTTTTTAGCTCTTATGCGTCGCGCGACATCCAGGCCGGCGAAGAACTATTTGATGACTATGGGAGATACGAGTATCCGCCCTACTTTGTGGATCTGGCCAGAGAATATTCCGTACCCCTGGGCTTCTTCACGGTCAAAGCCAGGCCCGGCTGACGCCTCCCGGATTTTGATTTGATTGTGATGGCTCGTGCGCTCGTTGGTGGGCTTTGCAACGTGAAGCCCATTGGTCCGGTGAAGCTAGCGCAGATCCTCGCAACGTTCGTATTTCAATTCCTTGTTCCCATCAGAAAATCGTACTATCAGTGATTCGAGTTTCAGCCCCTCGATAGTCACGGCTTCCTTCTCCGAATCGGAATCCTTGTTGCAGCGAACCTGCATTCCTCGCTTCCAATCGAATTTGCGAATATTCTTTGAGTAGGAAACGCGGGATTGACCTCCCCAGAAAAACCGAATGTAGGCCTCATCGCCTGTTTTACTGAGCATCATTGCGGGCTCAAATACGCGTCCGTTCGTGTCCTTTGCAAGTACGGCATCACCTGGAATGTAGTCGCGTTCATCGGGCTTGAGTTGCGGACCTTCTTCAGTGATCCCCGTTTGTTCTCGGGCTTTTGAAACTACGGAGTTGAAGAGATCTTCCTCTGAAACCCCCAGGATTTCCTTCATTGCCTGCGGCGCTTCAATATAGTTGTCGGCTTCCGCGACGCGATCAATGATTTTCCCAATGGACTCCGTGCCATGAGTTTCGATGAGCGCACGAATCATAAGGCTCGCCGTCCGGTAGTGAAGGCGTGACCTTTCATTTTCCTGGAAGAAAGACTTGAATCCGTTGAATGGCAATGAACCGACTCGCTTCATTTCTTTGCGCCACTGTTCTGTTTCCCAGGCTTTATCCTTTCCAAGGAAGACTGTTGCAAATTGCGTTGCGATGCCCTCTGTCCACCAGTCGGGATGCTGCGAGCCGGAAATGACTTGTTCCTTATTTCTCAAGAGATGCATAACGTGACCCACTTCATGCGCCAGCGTCTCCGTTATCTGCTCCTCCGATTGGTTTTTGTGAGAGTCTTCAAAAAATAGGACAGTCTGAAACACAGCCGCAGCACCGCGTTCCAGGTCCGGCTTTCCAAACGTTAGGCGAGTTTCATTCCAGTGTTCATCCAGGGCATCCCCGTCCCGGATGAGGAAAATGACTACGCGATTGGGATTTACCCCAAAGAACTGCTTTGCATGCGCGAGCAGACGTGGCAGATTCGCCCTGGCATTTTGTGAGAAACGTGTTTCTTCAAGCGAACGAACACCAATCTGGTACGCCTTCTTCCCGGGCGCCGAGGCCCGCAAAGGTAGGATGCGAGCGCTGCCGGAATTCATTTGCCTCCACTCGTCGAAAGTCACATTCCCAAGCTTTGCGTTACCCTGTACGCCGTTCTGTTTGGCGCTGTTGAAGCTCTCCTGTGCCTCTTCAAAGGAGTAAACCTGGTGCAAAGCAACGGCCCTGGCGTAAAGCGCAGCAATGTCGCGAGGATTTTTCTTGAGAGCTGCGTCCGCTTCTTTGATGATTACCCTGTACTTGTCCTTTCTTACAAGATCGTTCCAATCCGTTCTTGTTTGCGCGAATAGTGTCGACACAGTGGAAAACAGGGTTAGTAACAGCAGTGAGGATTGACGCATGGACTATCAGACACCTGCCCCGAGCATTTGAAAGAAAAAATCTTTGGGGCCGGGGACTTATTGTTAATCCCTGTGGCCGGGGGTTCCGAATGGCTTTCGCGATAAATTGCTTAGCGTCAATTGAAGCTGAATTTATCTGGTCTTACCTGGATTCCCCTCTGAAAATGTAACAAATGACGGAAATTCTTTCGCAGTCTGAAATCGAGGCTCTGATCGCGGCCATCAACGCGAAGGATGATAATGATTCGCTCAGAACGGAAAGAAGTCTTTTTGATCGGGCATCAAATAACAGGAAACCCAACGAGCTGCTCCTGGACTGTTACACCGCCATCCACGAATCGAATGCAACACTCTCACTGCTATTAGAGAATCTCTGCGGGGCATCCGGGCTTTCAAAACCGGTTTCGAAAGAACTGCAAGAAGAGTTCCAACAAGCGGGCATGCTTTCAAGGCAGTCGTGCCAAAATCTCACCGACTCGCTTTTGGCCGGACAAAAAGAGGCTTCAAAGGAAAGACAAGGAGATCTATTGAGTCTTCGCCAGGCACTTCTCAATATCTACTTCGACATTGATTTTCTAACTCACGGCCACATCGAAGCCATCTATCTGGCCCTCGATTCTCCCCCGGCCGAGCGAAAGCGGTCGTTGATTCACATGAACTCTCCGGCCATGATACAGCGGAGAATGCTGAGTTTCATTGCACGGGGGCTAAGGAGCGAGTTGCATCGCCTGAGCTCAGTCCTTGACCATCGTGGTCTGTTGGATGTTCGTCTGGCACACCTGGAAGAGCTAACTTTCGAGGAATACTGGCGGAGCGTTCCTGCACCCGGCACCTACTTTTATGTGAAAGGATCCGTAGCTCAGGTACAATTCATTCTAGATTTTCCGAACAATTTCCTGAATACGATCTGGAAAAGTGAGCCTGGTCCACTGCTTCCTTCGACCGTTGCCGCTGAAGACTCAAAGCAGACTGCGCGGCGAGAAAAACTACTCCCCCAATTGGCGGCTCTGGTATCCGCAGTCCTTGCCGACCAAAATGTATCCCCGGCCTGGGATCCTCCGCGCTTTGAGGAACGTGTGATAGTCGGGGAATACAAGTCGAACACGCGCTGTATGGTTATTTTCTTTGAGCACGCATCCGAAGATACGTATTTTAGCCTGACCATTCCTGTACACGATCTATTGGAGGCCCTGTACTTGAGTCGAAGAAAACAACACTGGTCTCGCGAAAAGGCATTCGAAAAGGCCAGACGCGTGGCGGGTCACAGGATGGAGCAATCGACGAAAACGTCTGATGTTATTCAAGCACAGGTAATTGATAATCGAGGCTGGGCTTTCTACTTTGAGTCGCCTGGCGAGCCATTCCAATCCAGGCGATGGAAGATACCACCGGTGATTATCAATAAACACGGGAAAATATTCAAGCATTGCGGATTGCGCTCCAGGTTGCAGGAGGACGTGGACGCTTTTGCTATGGGTCACCCGCGTTCCGAAGTGTTTGAAGTCCCGACACTTGCGTATTTGATTGCTTTACCCTCGGATGATGCTACTGCCGGGTGACAGGGCGCGGAAGATTTTCTTACTAGCGTTGGACGATCCCCTTGACCTCGGAACTTGCATCCAGAAGCAAACATGCCCGGCGCCCGCAACGCCACGTCGCATAGCTGGATCCATTGGGTTCATAAAGTTTCCAGCGAAAGTCAGAATATTCTGGAAGATGTAAAATTCTCGAAAGCATTTCTCACAGCGTTCAGTTCTCTCTGAAAAGGGTAAGAGCTGCGATCCTCGAAAAGGTTTTCCTTGAATTTCTCATACTCCGACTGAGAGCTTAATTGAAATTTTGATAGCGTAGACTTTACAAGGAACAAAACAGCCGGCGCGGATTCCTCCAATCCAATATCAGAACGTATCGCAACAATTTCAGGCATGTCCTCAAGAATTGGATGTTGTTGTGACACCAGGTCGTCGAGCTGTTTTGGGAAGGCCTGAGATGCCAGTGTTTCGCAGTCGGTTGCGGAAAGAAGCAACCAAAGTGATAGGTCTGTCCCTCGGCAGAGAGAAAGGTGCGACTTTTTGGCCGAATGAGTTGGCTGCATTTATCACAGCGAATCCCTTTCAAATTCGATTGTAGAAAGGGTTGGATCTCATTGTAGATGAAGCCAGGTTCTTGATGCGCCTGAAACAGATTTTCAATAAACTCAAAGGTGCCCCAGGACTCAATGTTCAAGGACACATCTTCGATATTCCTTGAGCTACAGATGAATTGATTGGGTAGTCGATCGGTTATGCTCGGCTCCGTTGTCCAGCGTATGCTTGCAATAACAGCGTCGATGGCTTCGCGGTCGCCAGCTGTCTGATTTACCATTCGAATGACTTCGTTGTGGACGGTGTTCACGTTCAATCCCTTCGCTCTGCTCTGCGTTCTGATCCTGATGCCGCGTGAAGAAGATGCTTATCGGCTCGGGCGTCAGGATTTGACCGGGTTTGCCGAACATAGGCCGAATACACAATAGCAGTTACAAAGACTCCGACAGGGATCATGCCGACCACCAGGATCAGTGCACCGAGACCAAATGGATCAACCGAAAGGGCACCGGTCGGCCAGGCAAGAATTCGAGCCGAAAGGGCGGTGATGCCAGAAGATAGAATTAGAAATAGCGGCACCTCAATAATGAGCAAGAAAAAGTGATAGAATCGAAAGTCTGAGATCGTGATGCGGAAGAAGAGTATTGCGGGGAACGATGCCAGAAGGCATGCGAGCGCGAATCGTGGTAAACGGACCATAAGCGTGGCTTCTGCTGGCATGAATAGATTCGCGATATAGACGCTGGACGCGAGGAGCAAGCAGAATAGCAGGGAAAAGAGCGCCGATGAGCCAAGGACCAGGCGATATGGTTGCAGGAGCTTATAAGGCATGGGATAACTTTCAACGTCCTTTCTTGCCACTAGTTCCTCTCTTTTTTTGAACGTTGCAGATCTTTCAGTCTGAACTTGAACTCGCTTGGATTTCGGATCAACTTCTCAAGAAAACTCCGCTGCATAGCCAGGGAGATATCGCGCCGACCCAGGAAAAACTCGAACGTCGTCTTCTCGTCCGGTCTGTTTTCAGTAGCATTCAACCGACGTGTCAGTTCCTCGATCTCCGTGCGGTTGAGGGCTGCGTAGACTTCTGAGGCTGATTCAGATCCCAATAGAAGAACGAGATTCGTCAGATGCGAGAGGTAAGCCTCTCTGTCGGCTTCGTCCGGTTGGATGCTTGAATAGCTGGACCTGTCATAGATGGACAGGCCGCATTGTTTACAAATGACGTAGCCTTTGGTTTCGGGCGTACCGTTCTTGATCTTGAACTGGTCACGATTCTGGCAACGCGGACAATGCAAAATTCCTGAACCAAGGTCATCAATCACTTCACTCAAGAGTGCATTGTGAATTGCAACGCGCTCAGCTTTCAATGCTTCCTCTATTCGATTCTCCTGATCCCATTTAGGCTTTAGTAGTGTTTGGTATTGATCCCTTATATCAAGGTATCCGGGTGCCTCTGGTTTTAGTCGTTCGGATTCAAACAGGATCTGCCTGCCATTCTTCAGTTGGAGAATGGCATCTCTAAAATTCACAATTGGCATTGAGCAATAGAGAAGGGCGAGATCCGAATCGCTCAGTCTGGACTGGCTGACGAGCTCAACAATCTCGTCCACGCCAAGGTGCTTTAGCTCATTGCGAGATTCAAGATAGATTGCCGAAGAGATCCTTGCGAGGAAAGCTCCGTAATTCTCGGAGAGCAGGTCGATTAGTCTCATGGAATCCGGGTGTTTCTCTGTCTCGTATATCGCTAGAAATTTACGGATCCTGCCGAACTCCACAAACAAATCAGTCCCATCGAGGCGATTAAACTCACCCGGTTCAAATTGAACTGGAAACGAAGCTTCCACACCTTTCAAGACTTCGAGAATCTCGTCGATTCCATCCGGCGCGTTGAAGCGCACGCGGCAGATCTTTCTATCGTGAACATTCTTGCCGAACTGACCACTGAACCAGTTCGCTGGAATGCAGGACAAATCCTGGCCGGGAAGTTCTGCAAGCATGTCATGCGAGAATGAATACTCAATCGGTGCGTCGATTGCGGAATACACGAACGTGACTGAGTAGTCGGACTCAATGGTTATGCAATACGGAATATGAAAACTCGGCAGAACCGTACACCGAAATACAAACCCTGACTCCGATTGTGGCTTCAGGTTGAGATAGCCAATCGTGTTTGTAGCGTGTTGGACGAGCTCCTGGCTGCGCTCAAGAATCAATCGCATGTCTGAATTCATTCAGCTTATATCCAGTCCGGTTGCGGGTTAAATCGATTCAACTTTTCTGTTAGATGACCTAGATAGGTCGGTGACATAAAAACGTTAGTTCATAGCATCCCAGACAGACGCGCTGTCTTCGCGAAATTTCTGCACGTATTCTTCTTTTGTCATTTTGCAAACCAATTATCTGGAATTGAGAAGGTCCGCCTGGATTGAGGCTCGGTCGTGCGTTTTGATTCCTGTTTTAGGCGTCCCAGCCCCATGGAGCCTGGCGCGCGAATTGATCCGCTAATTTCAGCCTGGCCTTTCGCGAAGGCAAGGAGATGGCCAGGATAGAATCTGCGGAAGCGCCGATATTCTGCTCTGAGGAGGCCTATCCACGAATCGTTCATCGCGCGAACAGGGATCTGGAAGGGACGGCGAGCGAGTGAATCAGGGAAATGCCGCGAGGCAAAGAATCTTATTTTCGTGCAAGCTACAATTTTGTAGCCCGATTGCGATGAGAGTAACAACGGTGGTACGAGTCGGAAATCGGTCTCAATTTTGTGCGGCCAGCCCTGGCCTGCTGGAAGCGAAGGAACGCCCCCTATGTCCGCGATTTGCAAAGTAATTTCTTTTTCTCCTTCCGCTGTCAAAGCGTACGCCGTGCCAACAAAATTATCCGTATTTCTTTCATCCATCAACTCATAGGCAAAGAAGGTGTCGCGATCTGTCGATGTGATCCAGTAAGCAAAATTCTGGGACGTAATCATGATTTGTTCAAAAAGTAGACCCAAGAAGTCACGGACGGCCAGATTACGTAAAAGACCGGTTAAGCGCAATCACTACGTTTCCCGTCTTTTGTCCGGATGCCGTATAACGGAAAGCTTCGGCCACCTGGTCAAGGGTGTAAGTCCTATCTATCAAGGGCTTGAACTTTCGTTCATTCAGCAAGCCTTTCAAAAATGCAAGACTGCCGGGAATGTCTGCCGGAAACGGAAATAGAACCCGCTGCGCGGAGAAGCGTGTTAACAACGGGAGCCACAGGTTTTCTCCATAAGGTCCCGGCTCCGACGACAGGTACATAGCTTTTGCTTTCATGATTTTGCGACACAGGCAGAACCTGCTTTTGCCGACCGCATCGAACACAAAGTCGTAAGTCCTGGAATCCTTTGTAAAATCTTCACTTTCATAGTTGATCACGGAGTCCGCACCGAGACCTTGAATTTTTTCTACCTGATCGCCGCGGCAGACGGCTGTGACGGTAAGCCCGGCATGCTTCAAGAACTGGAGCATGGCAGAACCGATTCCACCCCCAGCACCGTTTACCAGGGCTGTTTGTCCACTCCTGGGTTTTGCTGCCTTCGTGAAATTGTAAGCGTAATGTCCGGCTTCACAGGCGGCTGCAGCCACTTCAAACGGAACATCTGGCATCTGCAAAACATTGCTGGTGTCCAGGGCGACAAACTCTGCATGCGTTGGAATTCCGGTGTCCAGGAAACCAAAGACTTTTTGACCCGCTGAGAAACCCGGCGCGTCCGAGCGCTCAATGATGCCTGCGAAATCAGTTCCCGTTACGGGATTCGAGGGGCGCCGCAGTCCCGTAAACAATCGCATTATGGCTGGCTTTCCTGTCAGGACAGCGCAATCCGTGCGATTTACTGTCGTCGCCATAACCTTGATAAGAACCTGACCAGCTTTCAATTCTGGCACCGGCAATTCCAGAACCCTGAGCACTTCGGGGCCACCATAGTCTTGCCTGAAGGCTGCATGCATTGTTCTTTTCATTCAAATACCTGGTCTTCTTGAGCTTTCATTTCATTTGACCGTGCCAGTTTGATTGCAGAGTCCTCGTCCGCGGCGAAAAGCAGAGGATTCTTAAAGGATATGGACTGAAAGAAACGGAGTACGGCGCGGCCTGGAGCGAAAATTAATTTTCTGCGCGGAGGTTTGGGATAAGCCAGCAGTATTCCGAGTGCAGTGGAATCAAAGTACTCCACACCTGAGAACTCAAACAGTACAAAGCTTGCATTCTCTGGAATATGCTCTGTCAAGAAGTTCCTGAATTGATCTGCGGTTGATATGTCGACATCCCCCTTCAGCACAACAATTGGGAATCCTTCCCGGATCCGCAGCGAGAATTGCGATGGCGACTCAGCGGGATTCAAAATACCTACCCTTCAATTGCTTCAATGCGAGAATGCATGTTTTGCTCGACTGGAGTAAGTCTCAGCCTGAATCATTACAGGACAACCAGAGTTTTACTCTCGTCCTGCAGGATCCCGCACGGCCAATGACCCCTCAAATAAAGGCCGACAATGCGTGTCCAGAACCCTTGTTCATCTAGAACTATTTCCGTAACGCATCTGCGTACAGCGTACAATGCGGATTCTCGTGCGGGTTTTGACAGGGAATGTGGTCCAACTTGAAATATTTCGAACCCCTCCAGATCTGGCAGACATTTCAATGTCATTTGGCTAAAGCGAAGACGTTCCCCTACTATGGCCACCCTTTTAGCAGAACTGTTGACAATGGAGTCAAGTTCGGGTCGTACGAAGTCTTTGGAATCTTGCGAACTCGGCAGCCATTGCATTTGATCCAGCGGTGAGGCAGTCGAAGGCGAATTTGAATCCGGTGTTTTAACAATTGAGACACCGGCCCAGGCATTGAGATCCTTGATGGCCAATTCAAATCTCCCGGCTTTGAAGGTGCCAGCGTTGGAGAACCATCGCGCGGCGGGGATATGCTTTTCAAGATCAGTCAGGTTCAAGAGAACCGGCTCCTTGCTGTTTGAGGACAACTTCCGGCATCCGCTCGACACGGCTTCGCCAGGTGAGTCCCAGGGGACTCAGCATCATTGCTATTCGGATAGCCCAGAGCTATATCAGTCACAGAAAGCGGAGGCCAGGAAGCCTCCGTTCACTCCGCGTAGCCCGTAGCCTGAATTGTGCAATTGAACGTGTCTGATGCTGAATGTGGAAGTGCGAGCAAAAATTGCCCTGACAGGAATCGCGAAGGGCATAGTTCATGAATTATGAAGACTAAACTGTTGTTATGTGCTAGGATATACACGTGACTGCTTCGCCGATTATACCGCAAAGGCCGTTGTTTCTATTTTGCCCCGGCATGGAAGGCCGAGGCACGCTTTTTCACAGACAAGCAGATATTCTGAAATCTGACTATCACGTGCATGTCGTCCAGTACGATTCTGCCGCGCCCCAGACATTCGATCGATTTTCAAACCAGGCTTTGCAGTTCGCGCAGCGTTTTAGCCGCTTGAACCCTGGCGCACCCGGCGGAATTTTGTGCGGATTTTCACTGGGCGCGTGTACGGCAATTGAATGCGTCATTAGGGAGCCCAATTTGTTTTCAGCTCTCGTGCTCATCAATCCGGCAACTGCCTTTGCACGAACAGGACTTGCCGGCCCTGCCTCATGGGTGATGCGACATCTCCCTTCCGAACTTATCAGGATAGGCAGTGACCTGACTCTTCCGTTGAACGCCAATCTGTCCCGTTTTCATGACGAAGAGTTGCACTTGCTCAAGAAGGTTTCTCGCAGCGTTCCGCAAAATGACATCAGTCGACGATTGGAAAGTCTTTCAAGATTTGACGCATCGGAAAACCGGTTGAGAAAAATAACTGTGCCCGTACTGCTCATTGCGGCCGAGAACGATCATGTCCAGCCATCGCTTGCTGAAGTGAATCGACTGTTTCAGGTATGGCCACATTCAAAACGTGTCATCTTGCATGGCAGTGGTCATGAGTGCCTGCAAGAAGACCAATTTGACCTTCTTACCGAGCTCAGACAATTTTTGAGCGCCGTGTCTGTGGTATAACCAGGGCCTCCGCTCTTTCTTTAAGGGCTGTATTCATGGCCTCATGCACGAAGCGTACATCGTTCTGGATGTGCCTGGCACCAATTTGCATCAGAATACCGCGGAGCAGCGCATGGTGCGCAAACTCACACGAATCGTTGTGATTTGCAATCGGGCTGATGGTGAAATGATGTTCACCTGCGCTGATTGCAGCGAACCAATGCGGGACGGCTCCTCGCCAGGCAAGCTCCCGGGCGTGATCGAGCACAACGATCTCCATTGGCAATGGCATGAAGACTCCGGGCGCAATATAGACCAATTCCACAATTGTAGATCCGATACTAACTTTGCCAAAAACGCGGCGGATGAATGGATTCCAGTTCGGGTAATCTTCAAAATCCGTCAGGACATTCCAGACCTTTTCAGGAGGAGCCTGAATCACAATTGAAGTATGGACCTCCTGATCGCGAAACTCCATCTTTAATCCTCCGGCCAATTTGAGCTTAGAAAGGTCATTTTTCGTTCTCCTGTGAATGTAAATTCCAGAACCGAATGAACTCAGGGAAGACGTCAGTTGCGCTGTGCTTTCCCATGAAGACATCCTGATGTCCGTAACCCTTGATGATCGCATGCCGATAGATTCCGGGGTTCACTTTTGAGCAGCTGCGATACGTAACATCTTGCGATTGGCCAAAAACGTTGTTCTCATCGCCTCGCATAAAGAGCACAGGAACCGAATTCTTACGCGCAGATTCCAGATAGTCATCCGGGAGATGGTTCAGGTGCGGCTTGCGCCCAATTCTTGGCGAGCGGCCTGCCGCGCGATGGAGCGCCATTACATTCCTGTGGAACGCGAAAGTCGTGGGACCAAACAGGTCCTGAAGTCTATTGTGCGTTTCAGGAAGCAGATTTTCGTGTTGAAAAACGGCGGAAGGACCAGCTCCCCACATGAAACTGAGGGAATGGCAGTATGGATTGTCGCATTCGTGGCTTAGTCGGGAAATTCCTTTTGCAATGAAGCGGAGTGCCCAATCCTTCCCGGAGATTGCATCAGGTGCCATGCGATCGATTCGCTGGAAATCTTCCAGAAAGCCGCTCTCAAGGAGGCCCTGCATCTTCAAAGCGGACCAGAATGGAAGTTGGACGTTAAGCGACACAGAATTCGTGATGACTGATTGCACACTATGTTCAGGGAACATTCCGCCAAAGAGGCCAAGCGAAAAGGAGAGCGATCCAAGGCAATGTGCAACAACGTGAAGTTTTGCTGCCTCGGGAATCATGTCTCGAATCGATTTAACGGCCGGGACCATATCAAAGAGTGCTACATCGTCAAATGTGTAGTTATGCGGTTGCGTGTTATAATCGAAACGGTTGCTCATTCTTGAGTCAAGGAGCCAGACCTCGTAGCCCTGCTTCGTGAGGAAATTCGTGAGGTTGTCGTGTTCTGGCATGATATACATGTCACTGGACGACGTGAGTCCATGGATCAGAAGTACTGCGGCCCTGGCTGGCTCTGCCGGAACTACCCGTGTCAGGGTCAGCCCAAGACCATCCCCGGAAAGAAATGGATGCTTTGTAACCGTACCGTATCGAATTCCTGAAAGGGAATGTCGCTCAATGGGTGACTTTGCAGGGATTGCAGGGGGACGGGACCGAACAAACTTTGGCGCATACGCATCCAGGCACTCGCCTGCAAAGAAGCCATAAACTTTTAGTCGAGAAAGCAATCGCTCAATAGCGCCCCCGCCACTGGACCGAAATTCGAGCACTGTAGATTTCAGGAAAGCGCCGAGGTCTACTGTCACAATTCCGCGCCCGATCGTTTCCCGTGAACCTGATTGACCGCTTTCAACAATTACGTCGAGTTGTGTCAGCTCGCGGAGAGCCTGAAGCGCTTGGCCGGAACTGATCGCCTTCTCTCCCGTTATGCGAATCGAGGAACCCTGGGCGTTCTTTGTAATCAATTCGTAGTGCATAAAGCGATTGCGCGCGGCATCCTGCGAGCGTTCAAAAAGTCTAAGCGAGCCCTCGACAATTGGCAAGGGCCCGGAAAGATCGAGAGCCGGACAATCGATCTCACCCACAACTCGAGCCTCGTGCTCGGGTTTGATGAGAAATTCTTCAACATCGGAGATCTGAATTTGCAAACGTAGAATCATTTGCCCCGCCAGTCCGCGCTGTCTGCCGGCAACCATTCCCATATTGCATGAGGCTGCGCCAGGCGCCCAATGCCCCTGCAGTTCTTCTGTGACTTCCGCGGTAATGATTCCTTCTCTGTTCCTCAGCGGAATCGTGGGGAGAGGCTTGCTGGCCTGCGTATCTGGCTCAACATTTTCCGTTCCGACAATTCCCGTCTTTTGCCCTATCGCCAGTTCCAGGGCCCTTTCTGCTATCGCGCTGATAGTCCATAATGGATTGATTCCGAGCGCGCCCGGCATCGCTGCTCCATCGACGACGAATAGCCCGCTGTGCACGGAGTCCCGTCCTTGCGAGGGATCAAAGACTTCGCATCGATGATTTACGACCCCTTCATCACTTGAGTTGGCCATGCCACATCCCCCGAGCGGGTGAACGGTGATCGGATTCATCGGAAAGACCTGATTCGTATTGTGGTGACCATTGGCTGATTCAGCGAACTGACGCATTGCTTCATCAATACGAAGATAGTTCTCTCGCAGCCCTGCACCAGGCCACAAAAGATCCACGCGCCCGTCGTGCGGGTCGGGACCGGACAGGCGAAGTCTGCCCCCTGCATCGTCGTGTCCTACGGCTAGTAGAAGTCCCGTATTACGAATGGCGCCATTCTGAGCGTATGGTCCCCGGAACAAACTGCGAAGGATCGCACGTTGCGTGGTGCGGTTGCCAAACGCTGCCGGTCCGGATTGAAACGCAGCGAGAAGTGTCCACCAGATCGGAAACAAGGATGAGCTTGCGCCTGGTGCGGCCGCATCTTCAATCAGGAACTTTGATTTTCCCTCTGAGCTTGATTCCAGGCAGGCGGTAATTGTGGGGCCAATAGGATCCGTGAACTTTTCTTTGGGAGGACTGCCCGTGCGTTTCTCGGCGCCATCAAAATCAAATGAGCTATCACCGGAGCGATTCCGGCGATCGGCTCGAACATTGCGAGCAAGACCCACCATGTTTGCAGACTCAGCGCCGTTGTAAATTCCTCCGAGTCTTCCGCTGTTGGCAGAAAACTTCTTTCCGAGCATCGACGACAGGGCAAGTCCGCCAAGTTCTCTGGAGCGCAATAGAATTTCAGTGGAGCCCAGGGATCCAGCACCAAGGAAAACCTGTTTCGCGCGAATGACGGAATACGTTCCTTGCTGTGCAACTGGCTGATAGTAGACAAGATACTCGTCTCCACGTTTCTGGATGTGAGAAACGCGGATTCCAGTAAATAGATGCGCTCCAAGTGATCGCGCGCGATACAAGTAGTTTTTGTCCAATGAGTTCTTTGCTCCGTGGTTGCAGCCGGTGAGACAATTGCCGCAATTCTGGCAGGCGTCCTGAAATGCCCCATGCGCGTTTTCTCCTGCGGGCTCAAAACGAATCGTAAGGTTTACCGGTTCAAAATGATAGCCCAGGCGCTTCGCGGCTCCTTTGAGCAAACGTGTCTTGTCCAGGAGCGGGTAGCCCGGTTTTCCCACCGGATACGGGGCTGGATTCAGCATTGCTCTGGCACGATCAAATGCGCGATCAAGTTTTGCGTCGCCTTTCAGTGCGGCCGGCCACTGCTTCCCATCGAACAGAGATTGTGATGGTCGCATCATCACACCGGCATTGATGAGGGACCCACCACCGAGGCCTGACCCTGTGAGTATATTCAAGTCACGAAAGACTCTGAAATCGAAAAGCCGCCCTTCGTTTGGGGAACCGTTTACCTGCGAAGCCCTCAAGAACGAGCGTACCGAATCCGGGAAATTGGCGTACGGATACTCGTGACCTTTTTCGAGAACGGCCACGCGCAGGCCAGCTTCCGTCGATCTCAACGCGGCTACAGAACCGCCGTAACCAGAGCCAATGACAACTACATCGTACAGCGACTGTATCTCACCCGAAGGTGCTGACAGATGAAAGGGGCCATTCATATTCCCCCAGCATACCACGCTTAGCCCATGGTTGTCTTCAGAATCTATGAATTCTTCGTTCTATTTTCTCCCGTCAGGGGAATGGAGCCTTCGGGGGAAGGGCGCGGAATCAAGGCATCAGTGTCCACCGGCTGAGTTTGCTTTCAGTATTTCACGAAACTTACCCGGTGATACTCCCTCAAATCGACGGAAAACGGCCGTAAAAACCTGTTGGGAATTGAAGCCTACCGACTGGCTAATGAATGCGATCGAAGCATTGCCGGCCAGGAGTTTCCTGGCCTCGGCAACTCGATACCCGTTAACATAGCTATAGAAATTCTGATTGCAGTGCTGATTCAGTATGTACGACAATTGGTCCGCTCGTATCTCAAGATGCGATGCGAGAATGGCAAGCGAGAGATCCTCATCACAGTAGAGTAATTCCTTTTCCATGAGATCCTGAAGTCGCTCAAGAATTGAATCCACATCCAGACCAACTGCTCGCGCCTGCTTGTTGCCCGCCCTTTCACTGATGGCCTCTCGAGCGGGCAATGGGATATCCTCTTGCTTATGGAAGAGCGAGAAAATTCCATCCAGCACTTGAACGCCTACTATCGCAATGGTTCCAACAAGAACAGCCAGTCCGGCACCGACGATACCTGCGAAGTGACTCATCAAAGAGACGAAAGCTGCGACAATTCCAAGACCACAATAGACACGTAATGCGAAGACGGTTCTGGGTCCAGCCGGTCGGACGACCAAATGCGCCGCTCTGCGAATGATCAATACCAGATAGGCCATCATGGAGAGTTTTGCGCCAACTTTGATAAGCACCAGAAGGTATGCATAGGACCTTGCCGACCAGGAGCTGATGTCTGCAAGTTGAATGAAGTCTCGCGGGAACTTTACGCTGTACGTCACATCAAGGACCATACGCTTGAATTCTGAATCCGCGAACATTGCAGGCAATACGATCAATAATGCGATGAACCCAGGAGTCCCATGGAGTAGATGACGCCATTCCGCCTGCCAGAATCCGCTCCGCAAATGGAACGCGGCATACATGGACGGTCCAATAAAATAGATGAGTGCTATGTCACTCGTGAACAGGGCTGGATATTGAGATGCAAGCCCTGAAAAAACAAGGCCCCCCATCAGGATCCACCAGCACCCGGAGATGAGGGCAATTCCCATCAGGAGGTTGTGGAGTGCACGTTCCCCGCGGAGAATTTGCCAGACCATTACACCGATAGCAAGCCCGGAACCAAATAGGCCGAAGCAGAGTAAGATGATCGATCCTGGTGAATATTGCATGAGCGTGCAGTTCGGTAATCTAAGACAAAAGAAGGACAGGTTCCACGGGAACAATGCAATCAAAAAATCGACCCTGGTTTTGAAAAAGGAAGCCTAACCGGATTTGTCTTTTGCTGCAGCAAACGGCGCCGTTCGACGGGACCGGACCAAGATCCGCGATTGTCCGGGAGACAAGGACCGACTCAGGGCTATGCATAGTTTATTTAAAACCAGATCTTTGCGGGATGACTTCGAATGAGGTGAGGTTTCTTCTTGTCTGCGCCCGGTATCCTTCATAAACGTTGTCAATGCCGTGCAGAACAACCGTCTCTATTTCGCTCTTCTTTATGAGCCTTTGCCTGTGTTCTTGTAATAGAAATGTAAAGATCCCAGCATTTGAATCAGATCGCCTCCGCGTCATTGACATCAATGTGTGGTCCGGGCTCAACTATCAAGGCACTGTATTCATTGGGGAGTACGAAAGTTCAGAACTGCGACAGCAGCGCCACAGAGCCCTCCTTTCACAATTGAAGGAACTCGATCCAGATATTATATCGATTCACGAGGCCAACAAATTGCCTGAGTATGCCCGCGATCTGGCAAGGGAGTTGGACTTTGACTACTTTGAGCATGTTGGCGTTGGTGGTGTGCGGGCTGGTCCCATTGGTTTGCCCTGGAACTTGCGCGAAGGGGATGCGATCCTCGCGCGTAAGTCCCTGAGAATGAAACCGCTGCAGAGGTTTCAGCTCTCGGGAGGTTTGGTTGGCAGGTTCTTCACATTTCATTTTGAGGATGCCACTCAGATTCTCGGCGCTCAAGTTGAAGTTGGCGGGTCACCCGTCTACGTCTTCTCGACGCACTGGCACTCCAGCGTGCTCAAGACGCCGTCCGTTTTGAAGCTGCTGGACAATCTGAGGCAAGAGCGCAGGGCATCAGAGCAAGAAGTCAAAGAAGCGTTAAACGCTATTGATGCAGGCGTGGAATGGAGATTGAAAGAATCCCGGGCAACTCTTGATTTCATCAGGCGAACGTCCGAATGTCATTCCTCCATACTTATGGGGGACTTCAACGCCACTGCGGAGACCGAAGAAATTGTCAATTTGACGTCTAACGGTCTATTGGACGTCTTTGGATCTGTGGGAAAGGGAGATCCAAACACCTGGGATCCAGAACGAAACGAAAATCAAAAAAAGTTCTATACTGCACCTCAGGACAAAAGCTTCCAGAAAGAACTTGAGTTCCGCTTTGATAAGATGCCGATACGGATTGACTTCATATTCTATGACGCTTGCAAAGACAACTCCCTGAAGCCGCTGAGTAGTAAAGTCGTGCTCAATGAGATTCGCGACGGCCTCCATCCCAGCGATCACTTTGGAATTATGGCTGATTTTCAGATTGTTCGCAAGCGACAATGACCCGGCAAAAACGTTCCGCCAGAGAACGAATCATTTGCATTTGAGCGAGTTGGTCAATCCAGCGTTGCGGAATTGTGGACGTCGTATAGAAGGCCCCGGCCATGGCGCCGGCCACAGCTCCCGTTGTATCTGTATCATCTCCGAGATTCACAGCTGCAAGGACAGCATCCGCAAACGTTTCTGAGCGGAGGAAGCACCAAAGACTGGCCTCAAGTGTGTGAACCACATACCCCGTGCTTTTGATCTCCTCCATTGGAAGGTCCTGGATTAACGGAGTGCAGCGAGCGAAATGGATCCATTCCGTAATGCCTGGCCCCTGGGCGTCGACCCAGCTTTGGATGGAAGCATGAGCAACCGAAAGAGCCTCTTCCTTTGATTGTCCCCGGGCAATGTTTCGTAAGAACTCCGTGAACAGCCAGCAACCAAACTTTGAGCGTGGGTGTCCATGTGTGATGCCGGCCACGTCAAAGACTATCCTGCGCCGTGTCTCTAATTCCATGCTTGAAGTAAAGAAGGCAATGGGAGCGATCCGCATGAGGCTACCGTTGCCGTTTGCGTGTTCGTCAAGATCGCCGGCGAGCGTTGGTTCACATCCGGCGCGCAAACGAAAAATGGCCTGCGCTGTGGCATTCCCAATATCGAAAGTCTCACCGTGCGCTGTCATATAGCCATTGTAACGCCATGAAACAAACTTCTGAGCAATGCGGCCATAGTCGAGGCCGTCGAGAAGGGCTTCGACAAGGCAGAGGGTGAGGGACGTATCATCGCTCCAGGTGCCAGGTGGCTGGTCGTGCGTCCCGAATCCAGTGAAGTCCGTAACGGGGTTTGCCTGGAGTTCGCTTCGCTTTCTGAATTCTACTGGAACTCCCAGGGCGTCGCCAATTGCGATCCCAATCAATGTGCCTTCCAGAGCTCCGCGTTTCATATGCTTCTCTTTACTACGCGATCGCGCCCCAAACGTCCCAGAAAATTTGAAGCAGGGCCGGAACTAGGCGGACTCCAGATCCGACCGCATGAATTCGAACTTAGCATTGGGAAGAAGCCCCACTTCATCTGCTGAAAGCTCGGGCTTGATCCGCTCAAGGAAATACATATCAATGTCACCTTTTCCCTTGGCTTTTACTTTGCCTCGATACTGGCATTCAAAAAAATCTTTCACCAGATTGTAGGTCTCCCCGGAAATATTCACTTTTCCGGGTTCGCTCGAACTCTCCATGCGACTGGCTGTATTCACGGTATCACCCCAGATATCGTAGGCAAACTTGTTGGTGCCAATGACCCCTGCGGTTACCGGGCCGGAGTGAATTCCAATGCGAACCTGCCAGAATTCTATTCCCAGCGATTCCTTGATCCTCTGTGCGGTGAGCATGAAGTCACGGAACTCAAGCGCCGTCAGGCAGGCGTCAATGGCATGTGTGCTGCGAATTTCCGGAAGTCCCGCTGCGCACATATATGAGTCACCAATCGTTTTTAGTTTCTCCATTTTGTTTCGCGTTACCACTGCATCAAACTGACTGAAGCAACCGTCGAGCTCCGTTACCAATTCGTCTGGTAATAGATTCTCCGATGCTTTCGTGAAGCCAACGAAGTCGGTGAACAGAACGGAAACGGAATCGTAAAACAGTGGCTCAACCGTACCCCTTTCCTTTAACTCCTGCGCAATCGTTGCCGGTAGGATATTTCCGAGCAGGCGGTCCGATTCGATTCGAGCCCGCTCAACTTCTGCAAGCAGGTTTGAAGCGTAGAGGGCACCGGCAATCTGATCTGCAAACGCACCAATATCCTTGATGTCCTGTGTGCTTAGCCCTTCAGATTTTTCCTCATACGACGTGCACATTAGCATTCCAATTGATTTGTCCTGCACGATCAGCGGCAACAGTAGAAACCATTGCAATCCCAGACGCTCGATCAGGCTGCGATCCCGTTCCATCCCCGGGTAAGGAACGCGAAAAATATCACGTGAGCCGCCAATCTTCACAAACAAGGGCTTCTTTCGTTCAAATGCTCGGCGCACCAGGCCCCCGTCCGGTCCAGTTGGGATTCGGGCACTGAGACCGATTTCAATCCTGTCCTGACGGCCAAGAACAATGTGCGGTACCAAAGCTCCTTCTGCGTCCGGCAGCAACAGGATGGAAGATTCAACCGAATGCTCTTCGCGTAAATGATCCAGGATACGTTGTGATATCTGTCTCAGGTCCGGCGACGCGTTAAGCGCTTTTGCAATTTCATTCAGTTTCTGAGTACCCCGCCGTTGCCGATCAGCAATCTCGCGTGAGCTAGTGATTTCCTTTAGCTGCTGCGCACCGCGAACAGTCCCGGCAACCTGATCTGCCATGGCCTGTAACAACTCAAGATCGGCGCTACTCAGACGGGCTTGCTTCCAGGAGGTAAGGGCCAGAATGCCAATCGTCTTTCCCTCCGCAAGCAACGGAACCTGGGCAAACCATTCAAATTGCAGCGTATCTACGATCTCCCGATCGAATTCAGATCGAAGCCATGACCGCTTGACTTTCTTCAAATAAAATACGGTTTGCTTTTTGTAGGTCCTGTATAGACTACCAGTTGTAGGTTCAATGGGTATGCGCAGTGACTTAAAAGTCTGCTCTCGCTCCGCGCCCAGAATCGCTCTGGAAAAATCCGCAACGTGACGTACTTCAAGGGCTTTTCCATCCGGAGATACCAGGTAGAGGGCCGTAAATTCTATTCCGAAACGAGAATTACAGAAGGCGTGCACGCTTTCAACGATGGACACGATCTCGGGATTCTGACTGGCCTTCCTTGAAAGATCTGCAAGAGCCTGGAAGTCCGCCTTGGCCTGATCTGCAGCGCGCCCTCGGGCTTTGACTTCTTCCATCAGGATTGCGTTGTGAATTGCACCCGTCATTTGATCGCTTAACGCTAACAAACGACGGATCTCATCCTTGTTCAAATCAAGTGGGCGTGAGTGCCGCGCTACGTTTAGAAGTCCAATCACTCGTTCGTCCAGGACAAGCGGAATTTGCATGAAGCCACCGCGAACTCCGCCGACGTTTTGTATCGCTACGTCCAACCGCGAGATGTGGTAGTCCGCTCCATCGAGAGGATTCACGATGTTTCTCCCCGTGATCTTTGAAAGATCCGGGACAAGCAATGGAACTTTCCTGGCAAATGTTTGCGCCTGGGTGCCCCCCGATGAGTCTAGACGGATGCGCATTTGCGTAAAGAATTCGACCTGTTCACCCGTGGTTTCACCTGGCTGTTTAAACCAGTAGCTCTGAACGTAGCTTTCAGATTTATCAGCCAGGCCGATCCAAACTGAATCAATGTTCGTAGCTTTGTTCAGCCTGTCAAAAATCTCATCAAAAATACGCGACAGACTTGGTGTGGAATTGACAAGTTTCGCAAATTCGTTCAGCTCAGCATACTCATTGCGAGCTTTTTCTGCTTCCTTGCTGAGTTCCTGGGCCCGATCTTTCTCGCGATTAATTTGATTGAGTACATTTGCTCCGTGCAACGCGCCTGCAACCTGATCCAGAAATCCGTACGCAGCCGTGAGCTCTTCGCGTCCCAATCCCTCGGGATGTTCGTACGAGGTGCAAAGTACAATACCGATTCCTTTCCCTTGAACCACCATTGGGAAGAGTAGAAACCAGTCAAAACCAGCGGCCTCAACCAACTCTCTATCTCTTTCTATGCCCGGGTATGGTCGCTTAAAGATATCCTTTGAGCCTCCGACTCGAACGTACATTGGCTTCTTTCTTTCGAAGACTGTGCGGATCAAACCTCCATTTGGAGCTGGCGGGATACGGATAGATTGGGCGGCATTCATGACGCGCTCTTCGAGAAAGGCTTTTGTAAACACTCGCGTGGAAACCAGATCCGGGCTTTCGCCGTCGGGCAACAGCAGGATCAATGAATCAATTTTGAATTCATTCTGAAGATATGCGACAATCCGTTCAATCAAACTTGAGAAGTCAGTAGTAACGTTCAGTTCTCGGGAGAATTCGTTTGCCTTTTCTGA
The DNA here is from genome assembly GCA_016788865.1 of Leptospirales bacterium. Classification (GTDB taxonomy): domain Bacteria; phylum Spirochaetota; class Leptospiria; order Leptospirales; family Leptonemataceae; genus JAEUSB01. The sequence continues at coordinate 101,731 of JAEUSB010000048.1, read as the reverse complement.
CTTCCGACGTTCCCGTTCTGCTTCCTCACGGGCCGCCATCTGCGAAACGAACAGTTTGTTTGTAATGACTGCGAGTGAAAGAAGACCGCCCAGAATCATAAGTCCGGTAACACCAATTTGCCAGAGTTCAGTTGGTGTGTTCCCTTTTCCCAGGACGTTCAGGTCCGGCACAATTCCCGTAGAGGTCAAGATTTCGGATACAACGACGCCTAACGCTCCCAGGCCCCCAGAGAAAAGCCCGCGCCACTTGTTGTCCCCAAGTGAGCTGAGTACTACAGGAAGCGCCAGCAACAGGATTGTTGGGGAATCTATACCGCCACTTGCATATGCACCAATGACAATAAGAGCAACGTCGAGCGCGGACCGCGCAAACCTTTCGGATGTTGAGCCGCGGCTGGAGTTCTTGCTCCAGGCGCGAAGTAACAAAAGCGAACTCCAGAGCAGGTGGACAGCCTGCAAGGCGGCCAGTATGGGCTGTGCCAGAATCAGGTACGTGGTCATCGCGATGGCTGACCAGATGGGTCTGACGACGGCTGTCCTCTTGAAGCCAACTGTCGAGCCTATGGTCCAGGGCTTCTCCACTTTGATTTCGGGGATGCTGATCAGGCGCCCGCTCTCTCGCTCGTGGAAAATGTTGCCGCCCAATGTCCCTATGACAGCCTGCTGCACTGTGCCATCGAGCGATGGATCAGTGCCCCGTGGCTGTTCGAGCACTCGGATCGTCAGCCCGGTTCCCTTCTGGTAGCGAATGAAATGCCTGCGCTTTGAAATAGAATTAAGAAGTGCACGTAAGAGAGCGTCCGTTCCTAAAACCGACGCTTCCGCTGGAAACTCAATGGTTCTAAAAATCTTACCCAATTCCTGGGCACCAATCGCTCGCATTGACTCCTTCTCAATCCCCGACTGAATTCTGGAGAGTAACAGCACGTTGTCCAATGCTTCGTTGAGCTCGGCTCCGTCTTCAAACATGCGGGCGTATTCAGACTGAGGTACTGTTGCCTTTGCTGCTAGACTCTCGGCTGTCGTAAATATTGTTCCAGCCGGTGCGATGAGCATCTCTGTGACGTTCGTCACCAGGCGCTCTTTCAGCTGATCCATCTCTGTCAACCGTACCAGCGTCATTTCCGCCTCTCTCTGCAGCGCTACAAAAGAGCGAATCAGAGAAATTGCCATTGCTGTGACGAACGCCAGAAAACCAACGTCCAGAAGTCCTGGCGTGAAGATCAATCCCCGATCCGCGAGAATGTCGTTCACGATAGCGGTCGAAAAAATAAATGTACCGGCGAGTAGAACCCAACCTGTCTTGTTCCCGTCTGCTATGCTGCGAAATATTGTGAACAGAACTACCGGTATTGCAGGAAGCAATGGAATATACCAGAACCCGAGCATCTTGCTCCAGAGAGGGATTACGTCGGAAGATAACGGGAAGTAGGTGAAGGCGGCAAAAATGATGTAGTAGAGCGGAAGAGCCTTGTTCAGTGGTAACTCGAACATTCGATTCCAGAAGGCAAGAAACGGAATTGGCAAGCAGAAGAGTACTATGTACTCAATTCGCTTTGCAGAAAGAAATCCCAGGCTGTCGCTGATCCACGGAACCCGCAATAGCAGGTACAATGCCAGCATCACGCAAAAAAGGCCAAAATAGAGATTTGCGCGCATGCTCCGCAATCGCAGGAAAAACAGGAAGAAATAGAGCCCCACCGCTAGATAGATTGTGCCCATGCAAAGCTGTCGGAGTTCAGAGAGCAGTCGCTCCCGCTCAAGATCAAAGAGGTCTGCAATTTGGACTCTCTCGGTGATTCCGGCGTTCTGATCTGATAGCGGGCGAATTCGTACGCTCAACAGGTTTGTGCCTTCTTTGAGCAGGTCGGGTGGGATAGGATAGATTCTGTTTCTGTTGTAAGCGGGAAGAGTGGGATCCTGCATGGAACCGGAAGCTCCAATCAGCTGACCGTTCACGAAGGTTTCATCTGCATCATATACCACGAACGAAAAGGCGCGATTATTCCTGTCAAAACCTGGCGGGATTTGAAACGCTTTTTGATACCAGGCCACGCCGGAATATTCTCGGACGCTTCCCCAGTTAGACGGTACGGTTATATCCTCAAACTTGCCGTTCTGGAACACAGTGTCTTTGAATTCAAGGCTATCGTTGAAGGCGATTTGCCATCTGCCGTTCAGGTCGATGCGCGCTCTATCCGCCCCATCCGAACAGCTCCAGAACAAGCTGCAGAGCAGCACGATAATCCGGCGACTCAGATTAGACATTGCCTTCACCTGCTCTTAGCTTAAGCGCGAACACGGTCCCATCTGCGCCCGTTCGCAACAATTTCAGCTCGCCACCCATGTTTTTTGCAGCAAGTGAAGCCAGAGCCAGACCAGTCCCGGTACCGGCAATGGCATACGTTGTGCTTGAATCACCTCGAACAAATTTCTGAAATAGATGTCGCGTAACGTCTTCCTCAATACCGGTACCCTCATCCTGAACTGTTAGCACTACGCAGTCTCCGTCTTCCGACGCCTCCACGATTAGCTGTCCCCCCTGGCGATTGTAAAGGATTCCATTCTCGATCAGGTTCTCAAGCGCCCTGGCAAGGAGCTCTCCATCACACAAAACGCGCAGTTGGTCCGAAACTTGATTCCGGATCTGTACGTGCCTTCTTCCGGCCGAGTCATGAAACCTCTCAATTGCATCTGCAACGGCACTGTGCAGGTTCTGAGTCTCGATTCGCGAATCGTACATCCCTTTTTCGAGAAGGTTCAACAATACGGTATCGGAAACTACGTGCTGGAGTCGAGCTGCACTGCTTTTTATTTCCGCGTGCGCCTGAGCGATTTCTTCGGGAGACTGAAGCGTGCCATCTGCCAGTGACTCCGCATACATCATTACCTCCGCAAGCGGTGTCTTGATCTCATGGGAAATATTGGAAAGAAAATCAGTCTTTCGACGATCGAGATCGCGGAGCAACTCGCTGCGGTGAGCCTGCTCATGATACAATCTTACAAACCGATCTGCAAGTACAAGCGCGATAGACCCCACAAGAAAGGAAAAACCGTAAAATACCAGCGTCGGGGCTGTCACCAGGCGCATGGCGCTAAGCAAGTCCAGTATAACAGTCAGACTCGCCAGCGCAAACCCGCCGGCTATGTACTTCGCCTCGTTGTTGCCCTTTGCAATTGACTGCCCGACAATAATGATTGCGAGGACCACAAGAGGGAACACAGAATACTGGAAGGTCCTGAGCACGACGCGCCAATCTTCGGGGTCCGCCAACGCAAGGATCGCAATAATGCAGCCTGCGATGAACGTATCGTACGCGAAAAGCGCGCGCGGGGTTTTTCGCGCCAGAAATGGATACAGAAATCGCATGAACATCGGCGGCCCAAGAAACAAAAGACAGAGCTCAATTCGCATCAGCGATTTGCTTGGCGATGCTAGAAGTTGTGGCAGGAAACGGACGCAGAGGTATAGGGAAAAAGTGGCGCAGAACAACGCAAAGAAGAGGTTTTCACGCTTTGAGCGAAATTGTGACCAAACGTAGAAGAAGTAGCAGGCCACGAACATATAGACGGTGCTGAAAATGACTGCTTCGTAGCCGCGTCTCGATGATTCCCGCAACAGAGTCGCAATTGTAGCTGCCTTCCTGATCTCGGGAGCGGCTCCAAGTCCTCCGTTCTGTCCGATCACCCGCACGCGAACGGCGAGAGTGTTGGTGCCGCCGAGTAATTGTGAAACGGGGAGCATGTATGCGCGTGGCTCTCGGTATACACCGACGCCTGGTAGGTCTATGTCGCCCGTTCCGCCAATTGAACGCCCGTTGACGAAGACTTCATCGGCATGCCTGGCATTGTGCAGCACAACCATCAGGTCTGCTGGATGCTCCGGCATTTCAAAAGTGCAACCATACCACACTATGCCATTTTCCTTGCGTCTCTCAGGAAACTGGACCGGTTCCCATTGTCCCTGGCTGAAGTCCGGATTTCTATGTTCTGTCTTGTCAGATAACGATAGACGGCATTGATCGACCACAAAGAGAAACTCAGCAGGCTCAGCCCGGGTCTGATTGGCCAGAGCCAGTGTGCCAAACAGCACGGGCGCTATCCTGAATAATGCGACGACTTCCCTGAATAATTTCAAGCAGGCACCTCAATGGTGAACGTGGTGCCTTTGCCCGTCTCTGTTTCAAAAGTAATAGTGCCCCCGTGGGCTTCAACCATGCTTTTGGCAATAGCCATGCCCAGGCCGGTTCCCTGTGCCTTCCCATGGGTGACGAAAGGTTGAAAAAGCGTTGAACGAATTTCTTCCGGGATGCCCGGACCATTGTCGCGTAACGTCAAACCGATGCGGCCGTCCAATCTGGTTACTTCCATTTTGAACTCGCCGCCGTGCGGAAGCGCTGCGGCTGCGTTCCCGGCGATGTTTACAATGACTCGCAGAAATCGATCTGGATCGAGTTGTACGCTTCCCTGAGTGTTCAGGTTTAGTGAGAATTTGATTTGTTTCTCAGTGAAATTTGGAAGGAGAACTGTGCGAATCCTTTCTGCGTACGCTTCAAGATCGATTGGCTGCTTCTTTACAGAAACCATGCCATGGCTGAAGTCGAGTATATCCTGTGCCAGGTACAGCATGCGATCCGCTTCGTCGTTGATGATATTCAACATTTCTCGCCGCTGGTCTCTGCTGATTGAATCATCATCAGCCATCTCAACCGAGCCCTTGATGATTCCAACAGGATTCTTAAGATCGTGAACAATCCCCGCTGCCATGTCGCCAATGGTTGCGAGTTTTTCCTTTTGGGCCAATTTCCCACGGAGTTCAACAGCTTCAGAGTATGCAATCCGGAGACTATCTGACAGCCTTTCGCTCTCAGACAGAGCTGCAGAAAACCGCATGGCAATCACGACGGCCTGCGCCAGGATATATCCAATCATTCCAACCGATGCAAAAGGTGTGCTTATACCAAAGAGAAAGTTTGTACTGATGTCCGCCAGGATACCAATTGACAGGATTATAAAGCCAATCAGGAAGATTTTCGCTCCCGCACGTCCCTGTCGAACGGCTCGAATGGCTGTAATGAGTGCGGTGGACACCATAAGCAGAATGACAATAAGGAATCCATTCAAGAAGTGGCTGTAAACCTCCGGTGGAAACAGTAGGGCCGGTAGAAAGATTGCGCCAGTAACAAGGAAGATATTGCGGAACCAGAGCGGGAATTCTTCTGGAAACAGGCTTCTGAGAAAAAGAGCAAATAAGGGAGCAAGAAGGAACAACCCCAGGTACTCCATTCCCAGGTCGATGCGAAAATCAAGGTTGGGCAACCAGTTGTGAATGATTCCCTCTCCGGTCAGGAGGGTTCGCACGAAGAACAAGGTGCAGTATGAGGCAAAGTGCAGGGCTACGGGGTTCCTTCGAATGCCGTGCAGAATGAGATGGTAGATGCTGAAAATTAGAAAGGTTGCAGCAAGCATTGCTTGCCAGATCTGTTCGCGTCGCGAGGTCGAATGCATTGCGGAAGATTCACCAAGGACCGGAGCTACCAGCATACCTCCATTCTTGTGAAAGAAATTGGAAACCTCGATTTGAATTTCCAGGACCTGTGATGGATTTGTAAATTCAATGAGATCATACCTGTAGATCGGATCTGTCTCTTCTCTGCTGCGACCGGGCTTGCCTATGGCATGAACGGCGTTTCCTAACGTTAGGCGAGCAGCAGAGTCATAGCCACCGCTTTTCAGGGTAAGTCCGGGTTTCTTTTCCGGGAGCAGGATGCGCAATCTGTAGGTACCAAATCCCAGAGAACCAAAGTCACTTCCGTTAACCTTGAAATGATTCCACGGGCCGGGTTCAATTAGCCCGGCTATATCTTCGGGTTTGATCTCGTCTTTGAATTTCCCCGGGTGAAATTTCCATTGTCCGTTCAGTGGTACCGGGCCATCCTGCTCAAAATTCCATTGTCTCAGATCCAGCACCCCTTCGGCCGCAACAGGGGGAACCTTCTTCTCCTGAGGTGTGCCGTAAGCCGCAAGGGGAAACAGTGACAGGATAAGCCAAAAAAAGAATCTCATGCTTCCCTTCCCATGATTGTGCATCGCTTTCATGCGGGCAACTCTATCGTGAAGGCAGTGCCTTTGCCTGTCACGGTTTCAAAGGAAATGGATCCATTGTGCGCTTCCACCATGCTTTTTGCAATGGCCATTCCCAGGCCAGTTCCGTGAGCTTTCCCGTACGTTACAAAAGGTTCGAAAAGAGTGTCGCGAATGCTTTCCGGAATCCCCGGTCCGTTGTCGCGTAAGGTGAAAACTATTTTGCCTCCCGACTGCGAAATGTTAACTGTGAACTCTCCGCCTTCTGACATTGCATCTGCAGCGTTGTTCGCTATGTTGACCAGTACGCGCAGAAATCGTTCTCCATCAATCATGGCGTGCAGTTGATCGGCGACGTTCAGCGTGAAGCGTATCTTTTTTCTCTGCATCCCGGGGCTAAGAACCGTGCGGATTCGCTCCGCATACTCGGTGAGATTGACCGGTTGCCTATTGACCGAGACGGCACCCTGACTGTAGTTAAGTAAATCCTGAACCAGGAGTATCATACGGTCTGATTCCTGATCAATAATATGGAGGAGTTTTCTCCTCTCAGCGGCGCCAATGTTGGAATCGTCTGCGAGCTCTACGGAACCTTTGATGATTCCCATTGGATTTTTTAAGTCATGCACGATCCCCGCCGCCATATTTCCAATGGTCGCAAGCTGCTCCTGCTGCAACAATTTCTGGCGAAGGGTTTTCGCATCCGCATGCGCCATTTTTAGATTGGTCTGTGTCTTCACGCGTGCAAGAAGTTCCGGAATGGAGAAGGGCTTGGGCAGGTAGTCATTTCCGCCGGCAGCAAATCCCGCCACTAGATCTTCAACCCGATTTTTTGCGGAAAGAAAAACGACGGGAAGTTCTGACGGGGAGAACTGCTCGCGAATGATGCGACATACCTCGTATCCGTTCATGCGCGGCATCATTACATCAAGTAGCACGGCATCCGGGACGTCCTGTTTCAGGAGGTCCAACGCCATGGGTCCATCCGATGCCTGTTTCACCAGATAGTTGCGCGCACCGAGCGTTCCGGCAAGAACTTCACGATTGATAGCCTCATCGTCAACTATCAGCACCCGCAGGCTTGAGCCTGGCTCTGGTTTTACATTGAAACCTGACGGGGCTTCTGCTGTGTCCGGATCGATCACGTGGGTTCGCATGAGAGAAGCGCCGTCGGTCCGTTTGCCAGGCTCTGCGCTCAGCGGAAGTTTCACCGTAAAATTCGAACCCTGGCCGGGCGACGATTCAACAGAAATGTTTCCGCCGTGTAGCTCAACGAGATGTCTGGTTATGGAAAGTCCAAGTCCTGTTCCGCCAAACTCGCGTTCCGTTGATGCGTCAGCTTGTTCAAAACTTTCGAAAATGCTCTCCTGCTTATCGAGCGGAATTCCGATCCCCGTATCCAGGATTGAGATTGCAACCATATTGGATTGAGAGCTTGCAGTAACGCGAACGCTTCCGGATGGGGTAAACTTGATCGCATTCCCGATTATGTTGTGCAGAATTTGTTGAAGCCTATTTTCATCGGCAATCACAGCGGGTAGCCCTTCCGGGATCTCGTTGATCAGCTTCAGATCTTTACCGCGCGTAAGTGGTGCACAAACCGCCAGGACAATCTCTACAATATCGCGCACATCCAGCGGTTGAAGTTGGAGGGCGATTTCTTTGTGTCGAAGTTTTTGAAAATCCAGTATGTCGTTTACGAGACTGGCAAGGCGCTTGCCACTCGAAGCGATCATGGTGACAGTCCTACGAAGGTCAGCTGGCAATTTTTCGCCGTCCAGAAGAGTCTCTGCAAGTCCAATGATGCCGTGAAGCGGTGTCCGCAGTTCGTGCGATGTATTGGCCAGAAATTCGTCTTTGGCTTTGTCCAGGGTCTGGAGTTTGATGTTGCGTAATTCAAGATCAGAAGAAAGTTCTTCCACCTTCACAAAAGCATCGGCGAATCTTCGAGACAGAAGGAAAGCCTGGCAGAGAACAAAAAAGAACAAACCGTAAGCCGAAACCTGTGGACCCACAACAAACATTTGCTGTACGAGTATATCGTTTACGATGGTCGCAAAAAATACAATGAAGCCTGCGAAGAACAGCCTCCCACCCTGACGTCCTCGAACCACCGCCAGGATCAATTGGGCCGCGCAATAGATTCCCGTTACTACAATCAGAATCTCAAACGCCGTAAGCGTTGCAGTATACCATGATTGAGGTGTGAATACTACAAATACTGATGCCAGGGAACTAACGATGCAAATGATTGTGACGAAACGTCCTTTCACTTCTTCAGGAAAAATGTTGGAGAGAAAGAGTAGGATTACGGGTGTGGCGATGTAGAAACTCAGAAAGTCCAGCTTGGCGGCAAGCCAGAACCATTCAATTGGAAGAGAGCGGCTAACGTAATAAGTTCCCACTGAGATCGAGCGAAGTGCTATCAACAGGCAGAAAAGTCCAAACCAAAGTGCGGACCGGTCCTTGCGACGCAGGCTGTAGAGTCCCAGATGATACAAGCCCATGATCAGTAGACTGCCCATGGCAAACCAGTCGAGGCGAATCATCGCCTCCCATTTTTCTGCCATGGTATGCGGCTTTCCGATTTCCAGGGGGTTCCAGAAACCTGCCTTGAGGGCGTGATCGAAATTTGAGCACCGCAGTGTGAGTTCGAGTTGTTCTGAATGCGTTGGAACGGAGACGAGCGCGGGGCGGTAGGATGCAAACGATTCCGATTTGGTCTTCCCCGGATATCCGCCCTCCCAGACTGTTCTGCCATCTACTGCAAGCGAACAGGCAGTTCCCATTTGCCCGGTGATGATGGACAATTCTGGATCACCTGGCTGGAGCAGGATCTTCAGCCGGTACGAGGCATAGCCGTAGACAGGAAGTTGTCCATTCTCGTCGCTCAGTTCATGCCAGCTACCGGGAACGCGAGCAGGCATTGCGGATCGATGACCATCCGGCGCATCCTTTTCGAGAAATGTCCTCCAATAGAAATCCCACTCTCCGTTCAGTAGAACCGGGCCGTCCTTTTGAAAGTTCCAATTGCGAAGATCCATTGTTCCAGCAACGGCGACCGGGGCCGCCTTCCTTTCGCTTGAGCATGCCAGGAGCAGGGACATCGCTAAAGTGAGGACAACAATGCCCGATCCTGGGGATTTTCGAGAGAGACTTTTCAAGACGAATAACGCAACCAGCAAGCGTTCCGTACGCAAAGCAATTCGGGCGGCACGTGACCCCCAGAACGGGGGGTATTGCCGACAGGAAAGTCCCTACGCATCGATCCCATCACTTACTGCTTGACGCGCCTGCGGCAAGCGCAAAGCATTCGCGAATGAAGAAAATCCTGCTAGTGGACGATCAGCCCAATTTTATCAAGATGGTTTCGCTGAAGCTCAATCAGATGGGGTTCGCGGTTGTTTCTGCAGAGAACGGCAGGCAGGGTGTTGAAGTAGCTATTGCTGAGAATCCGGACCTCATCGTGATGGACATAATGATGCCGGAGATGGACGGCTTTACAGCCTGCGAGAAGATCAAAGCTCACTTCGGTGATAAGAAATGCCCGGTTGTATTTCTGTCGGCAAAGGGACAAGAAAGTGATCGCAAGCGAGCCACTGAACTGGGTGCCGCAGATTTCATAAGCAAACCCTTCAGTCCAAAAATGCTCATTGGTCGAATTGAAGAGTTGTTGAAAGAGTAATTCAATTTCAAGACGGATCCTTTGCAGCATTCTCGTTTCTAACTGAAATCATCCTGATCGCCTGTTCCTCCCCTGAAGGGTTTTCCTCTAAAAAGGAATCCATATCTGGATTCCGTATTCATCATTCTCGATCGTCACTTGCATCTTGCCGCCCAGCTTCTGCACTCGGTCCGCTGCTCGTTTTGGGTGTTGGGTCGGCGTGGCCGGGGATTTGATCATTCCGTTTTTTTGAACCAGACGGAGTTGTTTTGCTTCTGCGCTAATTCTCCAGAACGATTCCCCCCGCCCATGCTTAAGGTCGTTTGTGCAGAGCTCAATTATGAGGAAGAAGAGGTCCAGCCTGCGTTTCACCGGAAATGATCTATGTTCGGCGGAATTGAGCAGCTTAATTCCGGCAGGTGTGCAATCAAAATCGATTTCTCTCCCCGCGTCCGCATAACGTCTGAGAAGTGTCATCTGTATCCCTGGGAGTACCTCTTCTGCGGCCATCGCAAGGTCTTCCATGAATAGCAATTGGGAGCGAAACATTTTTACGGTTTGTATAACGCGCTCTTGTATTTCGAGCATCGTATTTCGCATTTCGACTGGTGCAGAGGCTAGCTTACGTTCTGCATGGATTTGTAGATCCGTGAGCGCTCCCCCGAGGCTGTCGTGAAGATGTATTTGCAGATCTTCGCGTTGTTTCGAGAGGGCCATGTGACTTTCCTGCAATCTCTCCGCTAATTCTGAACGGGCCCGAACGGCACTGAGAAAGAAACGGCTCAGCGCCAGGGCCTGAAACATCGCAAAGAACAGAATAGCCGCCAGTGCGTAAGGAGCTCCTTCACGTCCATGAAAGTTTTGATAAATAGCCACGCAGCCGAGGATCAATAGGCCGCCAATGCCAACCGCCATGAGGAGGGTGGCCTTTTCCGCTTTCCATGAATGGAAAATGACGAAAAATATGTGCACACCCACGATCGGATACATGACGGTTGCATAAACAAGGTTGCCGGTTGCAATGATAGACAGGTCCCCCAGCTGAATCAGGCTTGCAGCCGCCGCAATGGTGGAATAGATTATGAGCGTGCGTCTGCTCACTCGATCCGCGAATATTCCTCTTAGGAAGGCAATGCCAAGCGGGGCTGCGGCTATTGTGAGGAATGCATGAACTCGGGCTTGAAGCTCCCAGGGGATTTCGGGAAAAACCATTAGATAGAACTTGGATCCCAGCAGCGGAATCCTGGCCGCCAGAACAAAGCAGAGCAATGAGAAGGACAGGAATGCAAACTCTCCGCGGTGCATGAGATAGAAGAAGAGATGATAAATGGCCGATCCCAGAACTATCCCAAAAACTAGAATTTCAAACAGGGTTCGCTGTTCCGCATAACGTCTAACGGACTCCGAATCGCCCAGCCGTATATGACCGCGCATCCCACCGTTTAGAGCTTCCGCATTGCTTATCTGCAAGACAATCTCGATTTCGCCTCGCGGAGGCCGAAAGTAGGCCAGCGTATTCCTGCGAAATGCTACATCCTCTGCGAGCGTTTGGCCAATGGTTCCCGTTTCCACGAGCAGGATTCCGTTCACATACAGGCGCGATGCACTTACCTGATGCGGGAAAAAGATACCCATTTGGTCCGGCCATTGATTGTTTTGCAGGCGCATTCGATATGTGGCCCGACCGGTCTGGCCAAGTTCCGCACCGTTGACCCAGAAGTTTTTCCAGGAGCGCATATTGGGAATTACTAAATCTGGCCTCGGAGGATTGCCCGTCTTGAAATCCCCGGGCAAAAGCAATCTGGCCCAGTAAAACTCCCAGGGCCCTTCAATCTCTATGCTTGACGTGCCTTTCCACAGACCATCTGGAAGTGTTACTATGCCATCTTTTGTATTGGGTTCAAAACTTTGTGAACAGGAGAGCAGAAAAGCAAAGAGGGTGACAATGCCGATGCGCACTGGCATTACATCAATGAAAGTTCTTGCGCCTTGGAAGCGAGTTGCGCTCGATTGTGAACGTTAAGTTTCTTGTAGATAGATTTGACGTATCCGTGAACAGTATGATCACTCAAGCCCAGAAAGGATGCAACGGACCCGATGCTCTTTCCTTTCACCATGAGGGAAAGTACCTGACGTTCCCTGTCTGTTAATTCAGGCGCTTCTGCTCCCGGTACTCTGCGGAAACTTGAAAATACACGCAGCGCAATCGTGGGAGTTATGGTTGCGCCACCACGCCCAAGAACTTCAACAATCTCCGCCAGGTTTCCAAGCTCCGATTTTAGAATGTAGCCCAGGGCCCCATTCTTAATCGAATCAAAGACCATTGCGTCCGAGTTCATATTGGTCAGCATAACAACGCGCATGTCCGGATATTTTTCGGAAAGATCGCGGACGAGTTCGATCCCAGAGACGCCCGAGAGCATTATATCAAGAAACAGAACGTCAATACTCTTATGTGCTGGATCTCGGAGGAATTGTTCTGCTGATGGCCAACCCGTTACCTTGCGAGCGGACGGAAGCCCGCGCAGGCGCCGGATCACTTCTTCACGGAACGGCTCGTCGTTTTCAACGATTCCGAGGTTGAACGTATCGCTGCTCATTGCTGGCAAATGTACCATGTTGCCAGATGTGTGCAAATGAAAAGTTGTGCTGAATCCCCCCTGAACAGGGGGTACGCTCCGGGCGATTCCGGGCCCCGGCAGACAAGGAGGCGCTTAAGCCTGGCTGAATCGCGGAGCCAGCGCTGTGTGGATCTCACGCACCATCGTCTCAGTTGCAGCCCAATCGATGCAACCGTCGGTGATAGAAACACCGTATGCAAGCTTTTCCAGGGGTTGCGGAAAGGCCTGATTTCCCGCCCCAAGGTTGCTTTCAACCATTGCGCCCATGATCGAAGTGTTGCCAGCTGCAATCTGACCCAGGATGGCGCGCATCACGTCAGGTTGAAGTTCCGGCTTCTTAGCGGAATTATCATGTGAGCAATCGACCAGGATAGACGCCGGCAGGCCGGCTTTTGCCAGGAGCTGCTCCGTTTGTGCAATATGTTCAGGGGAATAGTTAGGCCCGTTGGCTCCGCCTCGCAGCACAATGTGGCAATCAGGATTGCCGCGCGTGACGATAGCAGACGCCGCACCGTCCATCCCAATGCCCAGAAACGTCTGCGGTTGCGAAGCTGCCTTGATTGCATTTGTTGCCGATGTGAGCGAACCGTCCGTTCCATTCTTAAATCCCAGTGGCATCGAAAGGCCAGAGGCCATCTGGCGATGCGTTTGCGATTCAGTCGTTCGCGCGCCAATGGCAGACCAGCAGATCAGATCTGCAATGTACTGCGGGGTGATTGGGTCCAACAACTCTGTGGCCGTTGGCAGGCCAGCATCGAGCACATCGCGCAAAAAAGTGCGGGCGAGGCGAAGTCCTTCGGCGATGTCATGTGAACCGTCCAGGTGTGGATCCATAATCAAACCCTTCCAGCCAACAGTCGTCCGCGGTTTTTCAAAATAGACACGCATTACAATCATCACGCGGTCGGAAACTTCCTTTGCCAGAGTAGCCAGCTTTTGTGCGTATTCGCGGCCAGCTTTCAGGTCGTGGATTGAGCAAGGTCCAATGATCAATAAGAAACGGAGGTCATCTGTAAAGATGAGTTTGCGAATGTCTTCGCGGGCCCGGGTAACAAATTCTGCCTGGGCTTCTGTTTTTGGGAGTTCCGCCAGGAGTGCTCCGGGAGACGGGAGAGGGCGGGTTTCAACTACATTGATATCCGATGTTTTGCGCACAGTCGCCAAAGCTGTAAACTGGCTCATACCGGGCAAGCTTTCGTTGAAAAGAAATGCCCGGTTGAGAGAAAACAGTTAGCAATCTTTAGCGATTGAGTTGCCCGGCCCGTGCTCGTTCAGTGAGCAACTGGCCCAAATCCATGCGGACTGACGCCATCGCTTCGCTTTCGCGAACGCCAGGCCCGGCTGCAGGGCGGGGCTTGCTGCGCTCAGTGATGGCCTTCGTGCTTTTGTGGCACTTTTGTCGGCTCTTCTTTGGTGCCTGGCTGCTTTGGATTCTCTTTTTCCTGCTTCTTATTCTCCATCATCTTCTTCATGTCGTGGCCATTTTGCATCATGCAGGCCATGTGCTCGTGCATCTTAGCACGTTCTGCCAGGAGTTCGCGCAGGATGTCTGCCATCAGGTCCACCTTCTTCTGTCCGGTGGCTTTGTTCATGGCGGTCTGGAGCTCGTTGAGCTTTGCGTCGCGCGCCTTGCGGCTTTGCATCATAGCCTGGTGATCCATTTTGCAGTCGTCAGGTTTTTTCTGCGGCTCTTCGGCAAGGAGCGGAGCAGCCAGCAGAAGCGATAGTGCAACGGAAGCGAGAAGTTTCATATTAGTATTGACCTCGTTTCAATAAGGATAGTTCAGAATTTTGGAAGGCCAATGATCTTTGTCATTGGGACTCTACTGTATGGCTGCGCGGTTTTGCAGGGCATGAATACTCTGTAGAGAGATATCGAGCGAGCATTGCCTTAACCAGGTCTTCTGGATCTGGGGCACGCAGGACTTCCGCTCCCGTGTTCTTCCCAATGTGACCTTGAATTTCGGGGATAACATCTGCGATTCCGCCAGTGTGATCGAGCACACCAATGAGTTTTCCTTCATCATACGCGATTGCGAATTCTCCCAGCGTGCCGGAACGTCCGCCAACAATGATGATCAGATCGCTGGAGCGAATGTTAATCATTTCGCGACCCATTGGCCCGAGGCCAGTGTAGATCATAGTTTCATACTCGCGATACGGGCTTCCATAGCGCTCGATGTGTTCGCGCAAATTTGTGGCCGGCGAGATTCCAATTACACGGCCACCCATTTCTTGAACTCCAAGGACCGTTTCGTGCGGTAGCCCGGTGCAAGCGCCAGTAATGATGCAACAACCCGTTTCAACAATCGCGTTGCCTAATTTTCTGCAGAGTTGGCGAAGTCTGTCATCGTAATCGAGCGCTGCAGAGCCCATCACACCGATCGCGATTTGCGCGCCGCTCACGGGATCTACTGTAATTTGGTGAGTCGATTTCATTTCTCTTCTTTTACCTTCAAACCATCCCGGGCCGATTCGGAAGGATAGAGCAATAGCGATTCACCTTCGTTCAGGCCCTTCGTGACGACAGCGTGCCTTTCGTTTCTGGTCTGGATTTCCACGTTGGTCTTTTTGAGCCTGCCGTTGACAACCCTGTAGACAAACCATGAGTTGTTCTCACGAAAAAGCGAGCTTACCGGAATGACGAGCGCGCTTTGAATCGTCTCCACAATAATGGCGCACTCAACTCTGAAATTGTCACCGAGTCCGGCACGTTCCTCCGGCGGGGTTACAAGATCTGCAAGAACGCGCACGCGCTGTTCCTGCACGCCAAGAGCCGATACTCTGGTTACGGCCTGGGGTTCGACGGTCCTTACTCTGGCGCTCAGTGCGGTTGGACCACCCCATTCTGTGATGCTTACATTCATTCCCGGCCTCACCTGGACTGAGTCCTGAGTCAGAATATCGACGACGATTTCCATAGAACGTGGATCTCCCACTTCAAGGATTGGTGAACCCATTTCAATGGGTCCAGCGTCTTCGCGAAGAATTTTCAACACCACTCCATTGATAGGCGACCGTACGGGCCTTGGCGCATCCCATTGGATTCCAACCATTGCCTGCCCGCTCTGTACCTTGTCGCCGGCATGCATTGCAACACGTTGCATCACGCCGCTCACCGGAGCGAGTATGGTAAATTTTTCTCGAATCCTTGTTACGCCTTCCTCACGGATGGACCTTTCAAACATCAGCTTCTCCGCCACGCCGAATTCGAATCCCGAAACACCAGGCTTGAAGACGTAGTAGGCGACTATCAGAAGCAGCAGCAAAGTGCCGCCGCCAATCCAGAGTTTCTTTTTAGAAATTTTGTCCATAGAATTTACTCACGTATTTTTAGAACCTCCAGCAAGTCCAGCTGCTTCATTCGATTTCGAAGAATCAAGATGCTTCCTGTTGTGGCAGCCAGCACCACAAGCACTGCAATTAGATAGGAAGAGGGCGCTGCAATCGCGGGCATGGAAATGCTTTCCGTCTGCGTCAGGTCGAGGATCAACAGGATCACTCCGTATCCCATGGCGCATCCCAGGGGAATGGCGGGTAACGTCTGGATGATGATTTCCGAAACCATGATTCTGTATACTTCTCTGGGTCGGAAGCCAAGTACCCGCAGTGTTGCAAGGTCCCAGGACTTCTCCGAAAGTGAGATCATGGCCAGATTGTAAACCACTCCCGCTGACATTGCCAGGGCAAAAGAAAGCAGAATCATGCTGTAGACGACCAGCATATCTCCGAGCGTTACACGAAAGGCTTCCAGCATTGACTTCTTAAGAAGAACCCCCGATACAAGCGGCGACTCTTTCAAGTATTCCAGGAGATCTTTTTCCTGGACCGGATCCAGGCGGACGGCAATAGACGTGAGAACAGGAGGCTCTCCAATCATATTGTGCAGGTTGTTTATTTGAATGTATGCACCGGTTCCCAGGAATTCATCCACAGTTCCGCTTACAATCGTCCGTACGCGGCGGCGTTTCCCCTCAAGAAATTCAAGTTCCACCTCATCTCCAGTTTTGATGTTCAGCTTTTCTCCAAGCTTTCGATTCAGTAGTATGCCGTTAGGCGGAATATCAAACGGTACAAACTGCCGACTGATCACGCGACGTAGCTGCGCATCCGCTGGTAGCCCGGACAGCAGTATTTCCCGGCGTGCGGGTCCCACCCGGAGGCGCACAAGTGCATTGCGATAGCCTTCAGCCAGAAGGACGCGTTTCTGGACGTCGAACAGTACACTCTGAGATACAGGATTCCGAAACATGATGGTTGCGTCTTCTCGCTGTATCATTCCAAATTGAACTCTGATCAGAAAATTTACAGCATCGCTTGAGTAAAATCCCAGGACGATGATCATGATGGCACAAGAGCTTCCTGTGACTGCAAGAACCAGACGGAGCGGATGATTGATCAGTTGCCTGAGAATCCAGCGTGTTGCAACCGGCAAGCGTCCAAGGATGGGGTTTCTCAGGGTGAGGCGGCTCATCTCGGGAACCGGTGGACGCATGGCCTCTGCTGGTTCAAGCCGTGTCACGCTCCAGACCGCGCGCGCAGCTCCCGTGCAGGCGGCCAGGCTTCCGGTTGCGACGGCCAGAATCGTTCGCAGCACATGCATCTGGAAATCAAGACCGGGCAGGCGATAGAAATCGGCGTAAAGATCCGTCATCGCGCGACCAAGCCAATTTCCAAGCATGAGTCCGAGTATTTGGCCGGGCAAAACAATCGCGCAGGCAAAGAACAAGAAATGACGGCCGATGGTCACATTGGTATAACCCAATGATTTCAACGTTGCGATCTGTGGTCGCTGTTTTTGAACCAGTCGTCCTATTACAACATTGAGCAAGAATGCAGCCACTCCCAGGAACAGGAGCGGTACAACAACGGCGGTTACGCGCAGCTGCTTGATTTCATCGCTCAAGAACATATCTGAGGGATGTTTGCTGCGCCCGTAGGCTGCAACGGCGCCGTATGGTGCAAGAATGAGATCGAGTTCTGCACGAATGTTGTTTTCGGAAGCGCCCGGACTTGTAGACAGGCTGACGTCATTGAACGCGCCATTCATGTCCAGCAGTTGCTCCAGTGTGCTGCGCTGCATCCAGAAGACGCCGAAGTGTTTGTGATCCGGCATTGGATTTGATCCGGAGAATGCGTAAACGAACTCGGGGGAAATTCCAATCCCGCAAACTGTGACTATCTTCCTTTTTCCATTCAAAATTAACGTTATACGATCTCCCGGATGGAGTTCATTTGCGCGGCCGAACGCCTCATGGATAAGAGCGCAGTCTCGCTGGGTTGGTTGGGGAAGAGAACCTTCGAGGACCAGTGGTTCGTTTAGCAGATTTGTGCCGCGCTCAGGCAGGGAAACGAGTCGAGCCTGGGCCATGGTTGTTTCTGGTAGATCCAGAATTGCATCGTAGATGAGACGTTCTTCTGCCTGCAGCACTCCTGGAATACTTCGAATGCGCGGAAGCAGCGACACCGGCGCACTCTTCACGGATGCAAAAACATTTGCAAATCGATTGTGTTGATAGAAACGCTCACGCGAGCCGCGCAGGGCGGCATATGCGCCATCGGAAGCAATGAGTACTCCGATGCCGACTCCCGCAACCAGCGAGATGGTTGCAACCTGGAATCGAATCTGCCACAGATCTCTAACTACTTTCTTGTGAAGAGCTTTCACCGGGCTACCATTGAATCTGCGACGCGGATTTCTTTTTCTTGTTTCGCTTTGAAGAAACGATTTTTCCAGCGGAGAGCTGGACGACTCGATCTGCCATCTGCGCAATTACGGCATTGTGTGTAATGACAGCCGTTGTCGTACCAAGCTCGCGGTTTATGCGCGCAATTGCGTCGAGAACCATGTGGCCCGTTGCATAATCGAGAGCGCCCGTTGGCTCGTCGCAGAGAAGGATTGTTGGTTTCTTGGCAATGGCTCTGGCGATCGCCGCGCGCTGTTGTTCTCCGCCGGAGAGTTGGGCGGGGAAGTGGTCTTTCCTCTCAAGCAGGCCCACGAGTTGCAGTGCCTCACTTGCTTTCATGGGAGTTTTTGCAATGTCTGTGACGAGCTCAACGTTTTCTTCTGCTGTGAGACCTGGAACGAGATTGTAGAATTGAAATACAAATCCTACATGCTCTCGTCTGTAACGAGTCAGCTCATCGTCATTGAGTTTTGTGAGTTCTTGATTTTCAAATTGGATGGATCCGTGTGAGGCGCGATCAAGGCCGCCGAGAATATTGAGCAGCGTCGACTTGCCGCTTCCAGAAGGGCCAAGCATGACCAGGAACTCGCCAGGATGTAAATCCAGGTCAACCCCGCGCAGGGCCTGAACCTCAATTTCGCCTACGTGGTAGATTCGATCCAGGCCATGCGCGCTGAGTAACGATTTTCCGGACATTGAGGCAGATTGTTCGGGATCAGTCTGTACAGCAAGCTTCGTATTCTGAATCTGTCAGACTGTTCCAGGGTCCGCTAGTTTCCGGCAGGTAAACAGGTTTCGACAGATGGAGTCGCAGCCTAATGATTTTCCATAACATTCGCATATCGGTATTGAAGGCGAAACCAGAGGCGGGTGGATGGCAAAGGATCATTGTAGTTCATGACGATTGTCAGCGCCTTTGGCTGTATTCCTGCGCTTATTGGCCGAATCTGGTCGCGTTGACCATGTGGAGGATGCATGATCTGGAAAAGCCTGATTCTCTGGACGGGGCTGCTCGTCCTGGCGATTCTCAATGGAGGGTTCCGGATCAAGCTCCTGAATCCATATCTCGGCGAAACCACCGGTCATATCACGAGCACAATCCTATTGTCCCTCCTGATCCTGGGATTCACCTGTCTCGTAATTCGATGGCTTCGTCCGGCGACGGTCCCTGAGTCGCTTGCGATTGGCCTGGGGTGGACGCTTCTCACCCTGGGTTTTGAGTTTGGGGCCGGCCATTTTCTTTTTGGCAAAACCTGGTCCGACTTGCTCGCAGACTACAATATAGCTGCGCTCCGGATCTGGCCTCTGGCTCTCATTACAACGTTCCTCTCCCCGTGGCTTGCAGCAAGGATTCGCAACGTTATCTGATCATGCCGCTCCTGCTGACTTTAATCAGTGTGCGTGTCGGCAATGTGTCATTTCCGGTAAGTCCGGATCACTGCTATTTTGGGCGCATTAGTGGAGGGAATATCAATGGATGTTAGAGATATTGTTCCAAAACGATGGGCACACTGGGATCTGGATTCAGCGATTGGCGGATTCGAGAGGGATCTGAATCGCATTTTCCGGGAGCTGCGTCACGGTTTTGAAGGTGGCAGACACCTGGCTGAATTCAATCCAAAAGTGAATGTCACGGAAAACGAGAAAGCCATCAGCGTAACCGCCGAACTGCCGGGACTCGATGAAAAAGACGTAAAAGTCACGTTAAACGACTACGGGCTCAGTATCCGTGGAGAAAAGAAGTGGGAAAAGGAAGAGAAGAACAATGACCAGCACCTCATTGAACGCTCCTACGGGGAGTTCAGCCGGGTCATTGCACTACCCAAAGAGGTGGACCGCGAAAAGATTCAGGCTAACTTCAAGAAAGGAGTTCTGACCGTAGTTATTCCAAAGAGCGAAAAGGCTCAGGCAAGCGCGAAAGAAATTCCTGTCAAAGGCGAATAACGTTATTCCGGGATGGGCTGGCAGCCCATCCCCTTTTATCCGGTCTTGACATGCCAATCGCCGGGCACCGGAGGAAAACAAGGGGCGAGTTGCACCGTGAAGACCCCGTAAAAGTCCCGTTCAGCCCTGCCAGACCGCCGTTTACCCTGGATCGCTTGAAACTGAGGGACTTTCGCGCTATATCATTTCGATGGTTCAATGGACGGAAAACACGCCACCCGGCTCCTACAGGTCGCTATTTCGATGGGGAAACCCGGCCAAACACAAACATCCAAATACCAGGTTGGTCGACGTCGTTCAGAAGACGTTTGGACTTCAACCTACCCATTTTGAGAAACCGGAGAAAACAGGACTCGATTCCGTTGACCTGAACCTGCCCTGCCGCCTCGCGCAGGCAGATCTCGCAGCTCTTTCAGCCATCGTTGGCAAGGAGAATGTGCAGCTCGGTGCAATCGATCGATTGCGTGCCGCTTATGGAAAGACCATGCTTGACCTGTTTCGCCTGCGGGACCGGAGCATCGAAAATGTTCCGGATGCCGTGATCCTGCCCCGTGACACTAAAGATGTACAGGCTATCCTGAACTATTGCGCCTCACACAGCATCCCTGTGCAGCCCCTGGGAGCGGGGTCGAGTGTTACGCGCGGGTTTGAAGCCGTCCTGGGTGGCGTAACGCTAAATCTCTCTACTCATATGAATCGCATCCTGGACATCGATCCCGTCAGCGAAACAGTTACTGTTGAAAGCGGCATCATGGGTCCGGCGCTCGAATCAACTCTCCAGAATGCCAAAAAGGAAAAGGGCCTGCCGTACAACTACACATGCGGACACTTCCCTCAATCGTTTGAGCATACAACCGTTGGTGGTTGGGTTGTAACCCGGGGAGCCGGGCAGAATTCCACTTACTACGGAAAGATCGAAGACATCGTCATTGCGCAGCATTATATCACGCCGGCTGGAGAAATAATCACAGCCAATGTTCCTGCTCAGGCCACCGGACCTGATCTTGATTCGCTGATGATGGGCAGCGAAGGGTCATTCGGAATACTTGTTTCTGCTACTCTTAAGATTCGTCGCTTCTTGCCTGAGAATCGTCGCAGATTTGGATATGTATTTCCTGACTTCGAATCAGGGCTGAAAGCAGCACGCGAGATTATGCAATCGCAGTGCGGCGCGCCTTCTGTGTTTCGCCTCTCTGATCCGGAAGAAACGGATCTGGCACTGGAACTCTACGGAGTTGCAGGGACGCCGCTTGAGTGGCTCATGCGAGTGTTCGGATTAAGAAAGAACAAACGTTCTCTCATGATTGGGTGGGCAGATGGAAGCGCAGCCTACGCGGACATGGTCCATGAAAATATCCAGACCATATGCAAGCGCGCAGGTGCGATGTCTACTACCGGATTTGTCACTTCACAATGGGAGAAGTCACGTTTTCTCGATCCGTACATGCGCGATGACCTGATGGATTTTGGAATTGTCCTGGATACGCTTGAGTGTTCTGCATCCTGGAAAGATCTGCCCGCCGTCTATGCATCGGTTCGCGCTGCCTGTCACAGGCGACCCAACACAATTGTAACGACGCATCTTTCGCATTTCTATCCGCAGGGTGCAAATCTCTATTTCATCTTTATTGGCCAAATGGAGCGCCAGGAGTTTGTGGAATATCATAAGTCCATTGTTGATGCCATTCAGGCGAGCGGTGCTGCCATCACTCATCATCATGGAATCGGCAGGCTCCTGGCTCCGTGGTTTGCCAGGGAAGTTGGGCCCGTCGCATTTGGCCTGCTGAACTCAATTAAGAAGTATCTGGATCCCCAGGGAGTATTGAATCCCGGAGTTCTGGGTCTGGGCATGGGAGAAAGAAAATGAAACGCTATATCGAGCAGCCCGAAAACAAAAACTTTGACGTGGTCATAGTAGGTGGTGGCATCTCTGGAGCCTGCGTTGCGTATGAAGCGGCCAGCCGGGGGCTGAGTGTTGCGCTATTTGAAAAATCGGATTTTGGTGGAGCCACATCTGCTGCAACGTCCAAGCTCATTCATGGCGGGCTCAGATACCTCAGTTACTTTGAGTTGGGACTGGTACGCGAATCACTGCGCGAGCGAAGAATTCTGGAGAACATTGCTCCAAACTTTGTCTTTCCTTTGCCGTTTCTCATTCCAACTTACAAGGGAGGCGTTTCTTCAAATCGGTGGGTACTGAAACTGGGAATGATTCTATACGATTTGCTCTCTTTTGACAAGGGCCATACCCGGGACAAATCCAAGAAACTTCCTGTGCATCACTCCCTTTCAAGAAAGGAAATTGTAGAGATTTCTCCGTTGCTCGACAAGAAGGATCTTTCCGGCGGACATGTGTACTATGATTGCCAGAGCTTTTCCCCTGAACGCCTTACGCTTGCCTTCATCAAATCTGCGGTAGCTCAGGGAGCACGCGTGAGCAACTATACAGAAGTGACCGATTTTCTGCGAAGTCCGGACGGAAGAATTGTGGGCATCTACGCGAAAGATCGCCTGACGGGTCGCAATAGTGTCGTTCGGGGTTCGCTTGTGATAAATAGCGGCGGACCCTGGGCCGGAACTCTACTCGATAAGGCCAGCGGGAAAAAATCCCCGCATTCGATTCGGATGTCGGAAGGCATTCACATAATTGTTCCTTCTATTACAAAGGAACACGCCCTTGTTCTGCAAACGCCGGCACGCAGACACTTCTTCTTGATTCCGTGGAGAGGGAAATCCTTGATTGGCACAACTGACAAAGACTACAAAGGAAATCCGGATGAGTATCACGTTACGCGCGAAAGCATTCAAGAGTTTATCGCAGAGATCAATGCCACGTTTGGTCAGGAAGTTATACGCTATCAGGATATCATTCACGCATACGGCGGTCTCAGGCCGCTGACAGATACGCATACGGAAAGTTCTTACTCTACCTCTCGACGGTACGAGATATTTGATGGGGCAAGCGAAGGGTTGCCCGGTTTGATTACGGTCGAGGGTGGAAAATATACAACGAGTCGAAATCTCGCTGCGAGCGTCCTCAAGGTTATAGAGCAGAACCTTGATAGAACTCTTCCGCGTAGTATGACTGGCAAGCGCCCGCTCTTTGGGTCGGAAATGCACAGTCTCGATGATTTTACGGAAGGCGCGATCAGAAATAATCCTGACTTCCTGAGTCAGACAATTCGGTATCTGGTTCGGGCTTACGGGACCGAGTATTCGCGGATTCTGGACCTGGCGCGTGAGGTTCCCGCGCTTGCAGAAACTGTAAATCCTGACGGCGAGATTCTTGCTGAAGTCCTCTTTGCGGTTCGCGAGGAAATGGCAGTCAGCCTGTTTGATGTTCTCACGCATAGAACAGGCCTTGGCACACTGGGTTTACCGGAAGCACCATTGCTTGGCGAGATTGCAGGTGTGATGGCGCGTGAGCTGAAGTGGGATCAGGCGAAGACCGCCGAGGAAATTGAATCCGTTCGCCGCAGGCTGGGCATGCCGGTATGAGACGCCTCGTTATTCTCAATCCAGTTAGCCGAGGGGGGCGGGCTCGCGAACTATTTCGCAAGCTGGAGCCGGAGTTAAAGGTGGCCCTCGGGAGTTTTGAAGTTTTTGAAACCCGTGACCGGCTCGACGCGACAACAACAGTGCGTAAGGTTCTTTCAGAGAAACGGTTTGATCAACTGCTTGTTGCTGGCGGAGACGGCACGGTCAACGAGGTCGTGAACGGATATTTTGATGGTGGTCGACTATTGAGTAAGACTACAGGACTGGGGATAGTGAATCTGGGTTCGGGTGGCGACTTTTTCCGCGGGCTATTGCAAGTAAGCCAGGATTATCCCACGGCACTTCGCGAGAATCGGATCAAACAGGTTGATTGCGGCCATGTAACGATAGGCGGCGATTCAAAATACTTTATCAATATTGCTTCGGTTGGTGTCGCCGGAAACATAATGTACAGTCGCGAGAATTCCTCCTTCCGTGCCGGAACTGTGGCCTATTTTTACCACACGTTGAAAAGCCTGGTGACGTTTCAACCGCGGGATATGAAGATTGCATGGGTCGATGAAAGGGATCAGAAGCAGGAATCAACTGTGAAACCGCTGAACATCTTTGTATGCAACGGCCGCTTCAATGGGGCAGGGATGAATTGGGCGCCGCAGGCAAGTATTTCCGATGGGCTATTTGACGTTGTGTTTATTGCTGGCGTGAGCAAGCTCAAGCTGGTTTCCAACAGTCGGCTCGTTTATGCAGGTCAGGTGGCAAAGTTTCCGGGAATCAAACAGTTTCGCGCGCGCGAGGTCACAATCGACCCCGGATCAATGGTTCGCGGAGAGGCGGATGGTGAAATCTACGAATCCAGCGGCTTTCCTATTCATTACAAAATGATACCCGCCACCGTGCCGCTTGTGATGTAGCGCCAGGAGTCAGTATGATACCGAGATGGACGGCAGCCATACAGCCTCATAAGCAGGCAGAAACAGAATTCACACCGCTGGATTCGGCCGTGCTGAGCAAGCCCTGTGATCCTTCGCTCTTTGATTTTGAGACTACTGCGGAAGTTCAGGAGACGTTCGATGTAGTTGGGCAGACTCGCGCGGAGGAAGCGCTGGCCCTCGGAATAGAAATCAAACACCGCGGCTACAACGTCTTTGTGACGGGCGAGCCCGGGAGTGGGCGTCACGCCTTCGTCCTCCGATTGCTGCGTGCACATGCTCGAAAGGAGCCTGTTCCATCCGACTGGTGTTACGTTAATAACTTTGGAAATACTCGATGCCCAAAGGCGCTCGCGCTTCCCCCTGCTCGCGGGGCAGCATTGAAGAAGGACATGGATCAGTTCGTTGTCATGTTGGGCGGCGCGATTTCAAATGCACTTGCGGCAGACGAGTATCGCGCGCGCATCGAGATGCTTCAGGAGGAATTCAAAAAGAAACACGAGGTGGCCCTGCAGTCGCTCGCGGAGGAAGCACTGCGCAATGACGTAGCCCTTGTGCAGGGACCACAGGGGCTATTCTTTGTTCCGGCCAGAAACAAAGAAGCAATCGCACCGGAGGATTTTGCAAAGCTCCCTGAGGCTGAGCAAAAAGCTCTTGAAAAGGCAGTGGAAGACTTCACAGAGAAGCTCGAAAAGTTAAGCCGACAATTTCCGCGCTGGCAACAGGCCATGCAGAACCAGGTGCGAGAAATCCGTCAGACGGCATTGCGGATGGCCGTTGGCCATCTGATCGAAGACTTGCAGTCGGACTACAGGGACTTACCGGAAGTCATTTCCTTTTTGGATCAGATACTTACGGAAATTGTCAAAGCCGGCGAAACACCCGGTAACTCCACTGCGGAAGACGATTCCGAATCAGGGCAGGGGGGCCGCATCCATTTGCAACCATTCCGGATCAATCTGATTGTAGATCGCAGTGGGCTAACAGAAGCGCCCGTGATCTACGAAGACAATCCGAATCTACAAAATCTGTTTGGGCGATTTGATCAGATCGCGCATTTTGGTTCCCTTGTAACAAACTTCTCAATGGTTCGAGGCGGCGCTTTGCACCGGGCAAACGGTGGCTATCTGGTGCTGGATGCGGACAAACTGCTTACACAACCGTTTGCATACGAGGAACTGAAACGTACTCTGAAGTCAGGTAAGTTACAGATTCAGGCGCCCGGTCAGCTCTTTGGCATCATGAGTACGGTTACTCTAGAGCCAGAGCCTATTCCATTGAATGTTAAGATCGTTCTAATCGGAGACCGCAGGAGCTACTATTTGCTAAAGCAACTCGATCCTGAGTTTGACGATCTCTTCAAAGTCGCTGGAGACTTTGAAGCTGACCTGGAACGCACAGATACAATGACTCGGTCTTACGCTCGCGTAATTACGCACCTCATAAGAGCAAACCAGTTTAGAGCTTTCCGGAGGGAAGCGGTCGCAAGAATGATCGAGCATGCTTCTCGGTTGACCGGTGACGCAGAGCGACTAACGGCACAAACACGCTGGATAACGGATCTAATGAGCGAGGCAAATCATCGTGCCGATCGTGAGAAAGCAGAAGTCGTTCAGCTGCACCATATCGATGAAGCTCTGGCTGCGCGAGCCTATCGGGCAAATCGTGTTCGAGATATCATGGAACGCGAGGTAGTCCGCGAAACGCTTCTAATCGCTACGGCAGGAAAGGAGATTGGCCAGATCAATGGACTGGCCGTCGTAGATATGCCTGACAAGGCATTTGCGCATCCAGTGAGGATCACAGCAAACATCTGGCAGGGGCGGGGTGGCATCATTGATATCGAACGCGAGGCCGAATTGGGGGGCAATATTCATTCCAAGGGTGTCATGATTCTGACCTCGTTCCTTGCCGCGCGATTCGCTCGCAGAGCGCCGCTTGCACTGGGCGCCAGTCTGGTATTCGAACAATCCTATGGACCGGTGGAGGGTGATTCTGCCTCGCTTGCTGAGTTATGCGCCCTGCTTTCTGCTCTTTCAGGTGTCGCCATCACACAATCAATCGCGGTAACCGGATCCATCAATCAGCATGGCCGCGTTCAGGCTATTGGAGGTGTGAACGAAAAGATTGAAGGCTTTTTTGATCTTTGTAAACGTCGCGGACTCGCAGGCGATCAGGGTGTTTTGATTCCGGACGCAAATGTGAAGCATTTGATGCTGCGACCCGACGTTGTGCGCTCTTGCCACGAGGGAAAGTTTCACGTCTACGCGGTTGATACCGTGGACCACGCCATTGAACTACTGACTGGAATTAGTGCCGGAAGTTTTGATGACAAGGGGATTGCGCCACCGGGTACAATCAACGGTTTGATTCAAGCTCTACTGCAGAACATGTGGGACGGATCGCACTCACAGGGGCAAGATTCAGTTGATACGGAGTAAAACTCAATGAAAGGGCAACTTGTATTCTACTCGCTGAAGGATCTTCCGGATGATTTGCAAATGATCGACGAAATGGACCTCTCAGTGAAATGGGAAACTGTAATTGATCCGGATTCTCCGCCTGCCGCGCAGTTTTCCGGGATTGAAGAGCTGAATGCTTTGTTTGAGGAAAGAATCAAGAAGATACTTCGGGAGAAAGGGGGTCAATGCATCCATGTGAAGTCAGAAAAGATTGCCCATAGCCGGAATTACGCGCACTCTTCGAGCATTATCACCGGTGATTACCACTTCATCGTCTACGGCGTAAAGAAGATTGAATGAACCATCCCGTCATTCTTCATTAAGATAGAAATTCTTAACTCGCGGCACAGAAGCCAGGTGCTCCCTTCCGTATTTGATAAGAATGAAAATGGCGAGAGGGATGAAGCAGGTTGAGACTGTTGCGACAATGGTGCCGCGATCAAGAGCAGATGCCAGATTGTTTGTGAAGTGAAAGAGTATTACCGAAAGAATGTTGCCGCCACTGAAGTTGAAGGTGCTTGTTATCAGTAATGCTCCTACGAAAATCGAAAAGAAAAATCCGAAGGCGATGAAAGTGGAGAATTGAAAGCGCCACAAAAAGAACGGAAAGTGCCAGCTCGCCCAGAAGACTGTCAGCAAGAAAGTGGAATTGAATGCAGAGTACTTTTCTTGCAGATGCGGAAGCATAAAGCCTCGCCAGCCAAATTCTTCGAGGATAGAGTAAGTAATGAAGGGCAGGATCCAGGCAAGGTAGCTGGTGAGGTCTGTTAGATTGAATTCCCTCCGGGTATCGGCAAATGAATACCAGCGTCCTTCAATGAGTGGAAAAACCAGAAGGCCAATCAGGAAGAAGACAACGGGGCTTGTAGAAATTAAGAGGGCTGGGAGACCCGGAGATCGGAAGCGGAAGGTGCCAAGGAATTTGCGTAAGCCCGGCCTTCCATAGAAATAGCGGGAGCAGATCATGGCCGCAAGAAAAGGCCCCAGAGCGCCCAGGTTGTAGATGAGATTCAACTGGTTTAGCGTCAGAAACGCACGCGTATAGGCCGCATACGCGAGCAGAGAAGTGCTCCATGTGAAAAGGTACGCCAGGCCGCAATAGATCCAAACGATACGTGTCATAGGTCACTCCGACCCGTTGAAATAAACATGCGTCGCCATACTACATCAAACGAAAGCAATTCAATCCGGGACGAACTGATTTTCATCAGTGTCAATTGTTTCGCTTCGACGCAACCTGGTGGAATCAGAAAAAAAGGAAAAGACTTCGGGACCGTGACCGATCAACTTGCGCGATGACGTTTCTGGCAAAGCTCAAATCTATTGGTCCTGGCTTTCTCCTTGCAGCCGCAGGAATTGGCGCCAGCGACTTCTTTGGCTCGGTGTGGGCAGGGACCAGTGCCGGGACTTCGGTGCTCTGGATTGTCGGTGTGGGGGCGTTTTTGAAATACGTCATTACGGAGGGTGCGGCGCGTAGTCAGTTGGTTACAGGCAAAACACCAGTGCAACGCTGGATGAGTTTGCCCGTACCTGTTCGCTGGCTCCTGGCCGGCTACTTTTGCTTCTGGTCAGTTTGTGTAAGCGCTCTTCTCATGGAAGCATGCGGTACTGCTGCCGCACAACTATTACCGCGTTTCTCGGAGAATATGGGAACCAATGCCAATATTTACTCTGCAGTGCAGGGAATCCTGGCGCTGTCGCTGTTGTCATTGCGCGGCTATGAGACGTTTGAACGCATGATCAAGGGCCTGGTGGTTTTGACATTTGCCCTGATTCTCTATGCAGGGTTTTCTGTATTGCCCTCCCTGAGTATTGAGGCTCAATCACTGAAAGCTGATGGCGCGGTGATGATTGCCCTTGTTACCGGAATTGGTGGAACTCTCACAATTCTATCATACGGTTACTGGTTACGGGAAAGCCACGAAGATTCTCCCAAAGCTTTAAATTCAATGCGATTGGATTGTAGCGTTGGTTATGTGCTGTCTGCCGTCTTCAATCTTACTATGATTTGCGTCGCTGCGGCCACGCTGCGCAATGCTGGCGTTTCGATCGCATCAGAAGGCGCCGCCAAGGCCATCTTTTCACAAATTGGCGGCCTGCTGGGTGACAGGATGGGAGCGTGGGCAATCAACGTTGGTTTCTGGTGTGTGGTAGCCGGATCGCTACTTGGAGTCTGGCAGAGTATCCCATATTTTTTTGTCGATGGGCTTCACGCCTACAAAAGACAGGATCCTCCCGCAGATCTGAAAGAAGCTCGATCATTTTTCTGGTTCCGATTCTGCGTCGTAGCCTTTGCCCTGCCGCTCTTGTTCTTTAAAATCCAGGTTTTGTTTGTGCTCTATGCCGTTGTTAGTTCGCTTTTTCTTCCGTTCCTTGCAGGTACGCTTCTGATCTGGAACAATCAGAAGCAAATGGGAAGTCTCCAGAATGGAATCCTAACGAACATTCTGCTGGTGCTTGCGCTTGCGGCTTATATGTATCTAGCCGTAAAGACGATTGCCGCTTACGTTTAAGCTAAAATCTCAGCGACGCTGGGTGACGCTTAGATCCGCAGGACGTGGTTGCAACTGCCAAATTCGTTGTCCACTTTTTGGGAGTCTGCGTCTGGCGTTGTGTGATCTGCCTTCCCGCCGCATGTCCACTGCCCATCGACAACGAATTTGTATTCATGAAACCCCGGTTTCAGGTGCAGGGTGGCAAGCCAGGTCCCATCGGTTCCGGGAAGCATCTGTACTGTGTTTGAACTCCAGTCGTTGAAATCCCCAGCCAAAAAGACGGAATGTGCATGGGGCGCGTAGAGCGAGAATAGTATGGCCCGACTTGTAGGTTTCTTGGTTGGTCTTTCGAGTGTAGCATGCATGAGATCTTCTCCCTCCTTGAGTTGCCGGATGGCCGACCCTCTAAATAAGGTATACAACGGTTTTTGAATCCGGTCAAGATGGGAGGGGACGAGTGACTGACTTAGCGGGCAAACGGTTGTACCGCCGGGTATGATTTTTGAAACCTGCCCGGACTCAGCTTGAGGATTTGCCTTTCCAGTGGCTCATGCTCTTGCTCACACCGGTCACATGCATGACTCGGTCAAAAAGTGAACGTGGAAGCAGCCCCCGCAGCGTCTGTATCCACCGGACAATCCATGGAAGCTCAACAAATTTGCGATTTGTCTGGATGGCCTTTACAATTGCATCTGCGACTACCTCAGTTTGAAGCATGGGGGTAAAGAGCGGGGCCTCAGCTCCCGAAAACATCCCGGTGTCAATGTAGGATGGACAAACGGTGGTAACGTGTACATGCCTCTTTCCTTCTTCCTGCAATTCCAGGCGTAGTGATTCTGCAAATCCAATTGCTGCCCATTTGCTTGAGGCGTAGCTGGTGCCATTGGGCAAGCCAATGTAGCCTGAGGCGCTGGCAACGAAGACAATTGAGGCCTCTGGTCGCGCACAAAGATCCTTGTAAAACGCATGCGTGACGGAAACGGGGCCAATCGCATTCACTTCAAACGTTAGCCGATGCTGATCGAGCGGTATAGTCGCAAAGGCTCCCCCAAAGACGATCCCCGCATTGTTGACCAGAATATCGATATGTCCAGAGTCAGCCAGAAAGGCTTTTCGGCATTTTTGAATCGAGCCGGGATTGGTTACATCCAGCTCATACCCCCGGACTCCGAGTTCCTTCGCCGTTGTTCGCATCGCCCTGGCATTCAGATCTGCAATACCCACGAATGCACCGGCATCGACAAATTTTTTGGCAAGCATTCTACCGAGACCGCTTGCACCACCTGTGATGAGGACCCTTCGGCCATTCAACGTGCGCATGTCTTATGGTAGTAATCGCGCTCGCAGATTTCAGTGACAATTATCAGTGATAGCTGGACGACTGAGATTTTATTTCACATCGCAGCTGATTCGCGCCGATCCCGCCGGTTGAACTTCCGTCTCCTGGTTCAAAGGCTGTGCATTGCCAGTACCGAGTTGACCCTGACTGTTGGCGCCTTTGCACCAGATGGAACCATCGCTGTACACAGCGCAAAGATCCTTTCCGCCGTACATTGTTCCGGCAATTGCGAGCACCATTCCTGGTGCAAAACGTTGCTGGACGCCGTTGGTATCACGGCAGTATACATTGCCTTCATCTGTCAGCCAGCAACTTTCTCCCGGTTCACCTCCGGACGTGCGCACAGCATCAACTACTTTTCCAGCGTGCTCTGCTGGAGAGATAATTGTGTACCAGGCAAAGCCCCGACTAATCGTTGGCAACAGACCATGAAATTCGACTGCACAGGCAGCACCCTCGGGAGCGACTATGCAATCGGCACCGTTAGCCGCTCTGAATGTGGTTGTGTCGTTTCGGTGAAGTTGACCGCCTCCATCGATCCAGAGACTATTTGTTCCTGTTGTTGCAAGGTGCGGTATCGCGGCCTGTGACGCGTATGTGACGCCCATGGGCGGTGTCGCGTAACAGGATTGGGGATTGCCGCTGAATCCGCAGGTTTGACCAACACACTCGGACGCGCCATCGGCATATCTGGCACAAATCCCCGATAATCCAGTTGTTGTAAGTTGCTGAATATCTCCGCGGGTTCCCCATTGCTTCCAGATGGATCCTGGTTCGAGGCTATCAGACGTGAAGAATTGGCCCCAGTACAATCCCTGGGTTTGAGTTTTGTCTCGCCCACCATAGCCCAGGCACCAGCTCGAACCGGAGTCCAGTCTTGCGCACATGGCATTGCCATTGATATGATTCCACGTTGCGGAACCCAGGAGTTGGACTGGAGTACCGGGTCCCGGGATTTCTGCGTCGCCGAAACCGGGACCGAAAACCTTCTCTCCGATGCGACCCGCGCAATAGAGTTTTCCGTTTGAATTCACATAGCAGAGCGCCCTGTCCCACATTGCGATGGTGACGCCCGCCGCGTTGCATTGGCCGGGCTCGCTGGCTGCGTTGGCGGTGAAGGTATTTGTGGAGCCACCAGGCGAAGAACCAGACATATGAAGTTTATCCTGTACGCCCTGCTGGCCCGGTTGAAAAGAATTTGGAGCAGTAGGGAGGAGGTGCGATCCCTGGTTTGCAAACAGGGCCAGAAACAGATAGTCCATTGCCTCCCTTGATTGGCGGCAATTGCTTGAGGCGAAGGCGAAAATCGCCAGAATTAAACTCAGACGCTTAAGCGAATCGATCGGGGTTCCCATAGTTGTTCATCTATCCAACAATGGGCGATTTGCGCTTTGCGCGCTTTTTTTGCCGGAAATAAGGCGGTTGTTGGTTAGGGCCCTCGCCTGTTCCGGTTATGATTAGCCGGGGGTATCGCTTACTTAGACGAATACAGCCGCGCCCGTCGCAGGAAGAAGAGCAATGTCAGCCCTCGTCCGATCCTGCAACCCGACTCGATGATTCTGCTCGATCCATCAAAACTGGCATCAATAATTGCTTATCTCTGCGCCTTCCACATGCAGCTTGCCATTGGGTACAAGCGGCTGATTCACGCCCGCCGCTCCATTCCATAGAAACGATCGACTGATCACTTTGTGCTCACTTCCATTTGTACGAGTGCAGGTAATTTCCGCCTGAACTGCATCGAAGTAGGGTTCTTCCGTTGAGATCCGCGAGAAATCGCCGAGCTTGCATGATGTACCCTTTGAATATTCGCTGGCTTCAAGTTGGGCGATAAGAATGAGATGGTAATTGCCAACCGGAAGTGTCTGCCAGGTTGCTATCACCGTGGTGGAAAGATCTCCATCTGCAATGCGAATCCTTTGCTTATGCGTAATACGCTTCTGCTCAGAAAATGCTGTCTGGATTGCTGCTAAATTCTTTTCGTAGTTCTTTGGCATGACACCTTCACGCTTGAGAGTGGTGTAATAACCTGTGGCGTCGTACGGCGCGCCCAGCGGACCTTGCTTGCCTGTGGGACTCTGGCTTCCACATGCAAGGCTAACAAACAGCAAGGGGAAAATGATTCCGAGGTTTTTTTGCATCTGTTTGGTTCTCCTATTCAATTTCAACTCTCAGGGTCTTCGTTTGCGGACCACTTTAGTATCTGAGCGATTTGATCTGCAAAAGTATGATGGCTGATTGGTTTGTGAATGAAGCCAAACGCTCCATCCGTTATGGCCTGCACCGTTATGTTACGGCTATCAACACCCGACAACACAACGATTGGGCAAGGGGCGCGCGTGGCAGTCAATGTCCTGAGTATGGCCATCCCGTCCACGTCCGGCATTTTGAGATCCAGTAGAATCAGATCCAGGTCAATTTGCCCGGCATCGTGCATTCCCTGGTGCGCGTTTGCTGCCGTGAAAACTTGTGCCCCTGCACTTTCCAGAGTAATCTTAATCAACCTACGAGAATCTTCTTCATCGTCAATAACCAGAATCTTTTTTCCTTTCATATGCATGGTTTTGTGGCGAGTCTAGCTGATCATGCAAGGTTTCGAGGCCCCACGGTCGTGGGGCTAATGGTAGTTTCGGATTTGTTCTGACCAAATCTGAAGGGAAGGTAGAGTAAATGAAAGATTATCAAGGCCAGAATTTGCAAAGCAATGAGGTAATACGGCCATTCACCCAAATAATCCAGGAAGGAAGGGTTCGTGGGCTTCTGCATCAGGTAACCATAGTTGGTTTTCATCAAGTAGTCCAGGCAAAACGCGCAGGCGAAATAAAACTCGGAGAAAAGAAACACCCGTAGCACTGCTCCAGGGCGAGGCCTCAGCTTCCAGGCAAGAATAAAAAAGAAAGAGGCCACCACAAGACTTACATGAGACACAAGTAGATGAAAAAATAGAAATGGGGAAAATCCTCTTGCAAGTTTGGTGTAAGCGTTCCGTGAATTGATCCGGCCATCACCCAGAAATATGCGAGTTCAAAAGCGAATTGGTTCCTGGTAAAGCAAGTAATGATGACTGCGATTGCCGCCCAGGAACAAAGCTCCATGGGAAGGTCATAGCGCGCTTCCCAGTATCCATCAAGGAAGCGCTGGATGTTGTAGGAAACATATGCTGCAAGCAGTGCCGCTCCAGGGATAACTCCGAGTGTGGTTGAGAGGCGCGAATCCGGCCAGCGTCGGGCAAGAAAGATGAAAGCGAGTGTAAGTGCGACCGTAAGGATTAGAATGACTGTATGGGAAGGGCCCAGGAAAGTGAACTTTACATTCAAGTCAGATTCACTCCGTTGAAATGCTCAACTACCGGGAAGGGATCGTAGAAATGATGTAGGAGTTCTTTCCACTGCGCGTATTGTGGTGAGGTCCTGAATCCAATGGTATGATCCTCAAGCGTTTCCCAGGTAACGAGGAGGGCGTACTTGTTTGGATCTTCAATACAGCGATTCAAAGAATGAGTCACATACCCTTTTATAGAAGCAATGAGTGGTGATGCGAGTTTGAAGTTGGCTTCGAACTGGTTGCCTTGCCCGGGCTTGACATTGAGAATGGCCAGTTCCAGCACCATGGATAAGTGTTACACGTCGCCTGCTTCCGGCGGCGGTCAAGCTTTCGGTTTCACGAAAAATGGTTTTCTTTTGGAAACTATTGACCAGACTGCGATCCAGGAGACACACATGGCCTGGATAAGATCGCATCGCAAAACAACCATTTTCCTTTCAATCATTCTTCTGTTCTTTGCGTTATTTCTGCGATTGTCCGCCTGGGATAACTCTGTTCGCCCCAAAGCAGATATGAGCCGGGTTCACCCTGAGTCTGGAAAGCTGACGCTGCGCGATGTGGTTGTAGTGGGTAACAACTGGGACGGGACGGCAGACGTGTTCGATCCCACGACTTTCAAGGTCGTGAAACGGTTTGATATTGTCCCGGATTTTGATCAAAGGCTTGCGGAAGTAAATTCAAGCAGGATTCGTCGTCTGTTCTTCCGCTTGATTCGGAATCTTATTGGTGAAGGGAATAATCAGCTCGTAGACGATATGTTTACCTCGCACGATGGAAAGTTTCTGTACGTCTCAAGACCAAGCTTCGCGGACGTGGTTGGCATAGACACGGCCACGGGACAGATTGTCTGGCGCACTAAGCTGGACGGGAATCGAGCGGATCACGCAGCAATATCGCCTGACGGTAAAGTGTTTTTGGTCTCTGCTTCTACCGCAAAGAAAGTACAGGCAATCGATACGGCCACAGGGAAAATTATAGGCGAATTTGAATCCGGTGATCAGCCGCATGAGAACAATTACTCGAAGGATGGGAAGAGAATCTACCATGCCAGCATTGGAAAGGTTTATGTTCCTACCACATCCGGAATCTTTGATTGGATCAAGGGCGCCCGGTATTTTCAAATTGTGGATGCCGAAACATACAAAGTTATCAAGCGTTTCAATATCAAAGAAAAGCTCATTGAATTTGGTCATCCGTGGTTTGATTCCGCAATTCGGCCAATGGCAATCACGCCGGATGAGAAGTTTGTCTATTTGCAGGTTTCATTTTTTCACGGCTTCTTTGAGTACGATCTGACGCAGGACAAAATCACGCGTGTTGCAGAGTTGCCGGTGCCGGAGGAAATTCAAAAAAAGAACTACAGCGGCTATCAGCTCAATTCTGCGCACCATGGGATTGCAATCAATCGCGAAGGCACAAAGCTGTGCGTTGCCGGGACCATGTCGGCGTATGCTGCGATTGTTCACCGCGATACATTAAAATATACAATCGTCCCGGTCGGCCCCAAGCCCTACTGGTCAACAGAAAGTCAGGTGGGCGGCAATTGCTACGTCTCTGTAAGTGAAGAAGACAGGGTTGCGGTTATTTCCTGGGAGCAAGAGAAAGAAATCGCAAGTGTTCCGGTGGGTCGTCATCCTCAGCGCGTCCGAACTGGCAAAATGTTACTGGCTGAATAGGTACATCACAAAGTGGCAGACATCGCCCGCAGAGATTTTATCAACGGGACGCTCGTAACAGCGGGCGCGCTGCTGGCCCCCGGCTGGCTAATGGACTGCGCGAAACGAGTCACCGAAGATTCCCCGCGGTATCCACCGCTCTTAACCGGGCTTCGCGGAAGCACCGCATCCGCCTTTGAGGCCGCCCATCAACTGGCCTGGGCCGGAAAAGTCTGGAGCGATCCAGCGGACACGGGGGAAGAATACGATCTGATCGTAGTAGGTGCAGGCATTAGCGGGCTAAGTGCGGCGCATTTCTATAGAAAGGAATTTGGGAAAGACGCAAAGATCCTCATTGTCGACAATCATGACGACTTTGGTGGCCATGCACGGCGCAATGAGTTCAACGTTTCCGGAGCCATGCGACTTTGCTACGGGGGATCGCAGTCTCTAGAAGATCCCTATAGCTACGGCAGAGAATCGCGCCAGCTCTTAAGGGATTTAAAGATTGAGCTGGGCGTCTTTGAACGCGCATACAACCTCAAGTTTTTCAAGAGTCATGGGCTATCAGACGTGACGTACTTCTCCAAGGAAAAGTACGGCAAGGACGTCCTGGTCCCTGTTCGTCTGGTGGACAACGGTTATACGCTGCCGGGTCTACCTGCTGGTCCCCTTGATCCACTGGGCGCAGTCGCTTCCATGCCACTTCCAGATGAGGCAAAGGCACAACTGCAAATCCTGCTGACAGACAGTGCGAAGACCGCCGCGGAGATTCCCAAAGCAAAGCGGTCGGAAACGAGCTACTTTGCATTTCTGAAAGATATGGGAATCACGCATCCGGCAATCCTGGAAATGCTTCGTAGAATGAGCACAGACGAGACCGGTATTCCGGCGGATTGTCTCTCACTCTCAGAAGCAATGTCCGGCGATCTCCCCGGATTCAAACGGCCTCATAAGGAATCAAGCGATCCGTCCGAACTGTATGTGCATCATTTCCCGGATGGGAACGCATCCGTTGCCCGTTTGCTGGTTCGCAAACTCATTCCTGAGGCTGTGACTGGATCTTCCATGGAAGATATTGTTATGGCTCCCCTTGACTATGGAAAACTCGACCAAAAGGGAGCGCGGGTTCGTCTGCGATTGAACAGCACAGTCATTCGGTCTGAACTGGAAGGCGAGGAGAAGAATGCGAAGCGGGTGATTGTAACGTACGTAAACCAGGGCAAAGCATATTTGGTCAAGTCGCGACATTGTGTCATGGCCTGCTACAGTGCTATTATTCCGCATGTCGTTCCTGGTTTGCCAGAAAAGCAAAAAGCGGACCTGAAGCATCAAGTGAAAGCCCCTTTTGTGTATTCAACTGTGGTTATCAAGAACTGGAATTCACTGAAGAAGCTGGGGATTGGCGGCGCATTCTGCCCGGGTAATTTTCATCAGGTGCTGCTTGCAGGTATGCCAACCGAAATAGGTGGCTACCATTCGCCATCTTCTCCGGATGAGCCAATGGCGCTCACGCTCATCGGCGTTCCTATTCCGGAAAAGTCTGGCCTTTCTCCAAAGGAGGGCTTTCGCGAAGGTCGTCGGCGTTTGCTGGGCATGTCTTTTGACGATTTTGAGAACGAGATTAAGCGGCACCTGGACGGGATGCTTGGGCCCGGTGGATTTGATGCAGATCGGGATATCACAGCGATCACTGTAAATCGTTGGGGGCATGGCTATTCCTATGTTGGCAGCAATATGTTTGATGAAGAGAGTACGGCGAAGATCGCGGCTCGTGCAAGAAAGCCTTATGGCAACATTGTGATCGCAAACTCTGATGCTGGAGCTATGGCTTCGGTAGATACAGCCATGGATGAAGCTTACCGCGCGGTGCATGAGCTGGAAGACTAGCGGGCTTCCAGGAACAAATGAGACGAAAAGTTTTGCAAACAAACTACGGCGAATAGCCTCCTTCAGAAATTAAAAAATACTCGGCGAACATAACTTTTTGACATTGTACAAGTCTTTTTGGCTTGTCCGTGTCCCAACGATCTTAACTTGTTTCGCATGCGCAAAAAGCGGCTAACCGTTGTTATGTGTTTGTTCTTGCTCGTCCAGTGCTCGGCTTCACACGACTGCGAACCAACGGACATCACGTGTTCCCCGCTTCTGGCCACCCTGGCCTACTCAAAGGTTCAACGTGGTCGTGGCGTATACGCTTCGACAAACGCTTCGCAGATTATTTCCATGTTTCGAATCGATTTTGTAAATAGCACTATGGATCTCGCCGGTGCCGGCTCGATTGCAACGGGAGGTACTACAAGAGGAATTGCTGTGGATTCGGCGGCGTCCATTGTTTATGCCGCCGTCATCACGTTCCCGGAGCTTAAATCTTTCAGGGCTGATCCGGAAACGGGTGTGTTGACCCACCTGCAATCGTTCACAATGCCAAGCGGAAACGGCAATACTTTAGCAATGCATCCATCGGGGCGGTTCATTTATGCTGTGGGGTCGACACAAATTCAGGTCTATTCAGCGGACGGCAAGGGTGGGATGAATTCAGTCGGCGGATTGGTTGGCGGGTTAAGCAGCTCGCGAAAACCAATTGTGGACCCCACCGGTCGGTATCTTTATGTGGGCGACGCCGCGACGACCTTCAAGCGCTTCGACATCGCCTCCGATGGCACGCTCAGCAATATGATTTCTCCATCCTGCGGCGTTCAGGCGATCTCGCTTGCTTTTGCGCAGAACGGCTCGCTGGTTCATTGTTTCAATCCAACTACATCTGACGTTTCGCACTACCGATTGCAGGCAGACGGATCCTTGCTTGCTGCCGGCACGTACACGCCCGGCGTTGCGGGCTATACGGCGGGGGCGTACGCAGCACTTGAGTCGATTCTGTTTATTGTGGATTCAACGGCAAACTTGATTCGTCCGCACCTTGTCGATGCAAGCAGTGCGAATGTTGTGCTCTCGCCAATTGGGACGCCAATCAGCGTGCCTGCAACAGCCACAGATATTCTGATCGATCCAACTGGCCGTTACATTGCGCTGCTTTCAAATGCCTCGGTTTCACTGCTTTCGATAGGTGCCGACGGATACTCTTTGCGGCTGATCGGAACACAGAATGTACCGACAGCGAGTGACTTCGTGTTGTATCGACCTTTTCTTTTCTGAAATTAATTCCTTGCAATAAAAGTAACAAGTCCGCGACCGTGCGCTAGCCACGCAACGATCGTATAAATGGACCGACTGCATCCACGCCGGATTCATCGATTATGCGAATTGTTTCAGACCCAATGACTGCAATGTCAACTTTGCCAATCAATCCATCGACATCCTGGCGGTTCTTCACACCAAATCCGAGGGCAAGGGGCAGGGTTGTAACCTTTCTGCATTGCTGCAAATAGTCCTGGATTTGTTCAAACTGCGTCTTAGCACCCGTAACGCCCTTCCGCGCAATGCAATAAATGAAACCATGTGCCTGGGCCGCAATGCTCTTCATGCGTTCGACATTGGTGTTTGGGGAGAAGAGGAAGATGGGTTCAACGTTATGCGCCAATAGGGTGCTATATACTCTGGCGCCTTCCTCGTGCGGTAAATCGGGGATGATGGCTCCTTTCAATCCGGCATCTTGCATTTCTTTGGCAAAACGTTCCACGCCGCGAACAAAGATTGGATTAAAATACGTCATGAACAAAAACGGAATCGGGTGCTTCTTAGCAAGTTCGCCGGCCACTTTCATGCATTCATCAATTGTCGATCCGTTAGCCAGCGCCTTCTGGTTTGCATGTAAGATCACTGGCCCATCTGCGATCGGTTCAGAGAAAGGAATCTGTAGTTCAATCAGGTCCACGCCAGACTGCACCATCTGTTCAACGATTTTGCGCGAATCGTCGAAACTCGGATAGCCGAGCACAATGTGCGCCATAATCAGGATGTCTTTATTCTTGCGTCGGGTTAAAATCTCATTTTCGAGCACGGTATTCCTCCGCCTTCGCAATGATGAATTGTCTCCAGGAGGGATCGTCAAGCGCATCGGCCACCGTAAAGATGTCCTTGTCACCGCGACCGGATTGATTGATCAAAATTACGGAGTCCTTGCTCATTGAAGGGGCTTCTTTGAAAGCCTGAGCAAAAGCATGCGAAGACTCAAGCGCGGGGATGATTCCTTCTTTACGCACGGTCAGTGTTAAGGCTTCGACTACTTCTTTATCCGTTGCGGCTTCGAAGCGAACTTTGCCTGTCTCATGATAGTGAGAAAGGATGGGCGACACGCCAACGTAGTCAATACCAGCGGCCACGCTGTGCGTCTCGCACATCTGTCCGTCTGCATTTTGTAAAAAGTACGTCTTATAGCCCTGGGCTACACCAATCGATGCATCATCCGAGCATAGCCGCGACGCATGCTGTTTGGTATCAAGACCTTTCCCGCCGCCTTCAACTCCCACAAGTTCAACACCAGAATCGTTCAGGAATCCGGAAAAGATACCAAGAGCGTTCGATCCACCGCCAACTACGGCGTAGACGTGATCCGGTAATTTGCCTGCAATCTGGAGGATTTGTTTGCGCGCTTCCTTTCCAATGATGGACTGGAAGTACTGAACCATTTCCGGAAAAGGGTGGGGACCGCATGCCGTGCCGAGCACATAGTGCGTGGTGTCCATGTTGTTCACCCAGTCGCGAAACGCTTCATTGATTGCGTCTTTGAGTGTGCGACTTCCATCTGTGACCGGAACTACTTTGGCACCGAGTCGCTCCATCCAGAATACGTTGGGTCGCTGCCTGGCAACGTCGACTTCTCCCATATATATAGTGCATTCGAGACCAAACCGCGCCGCCATAGTTGCAGTGGCCACGCCGTGCTGACCTGCTCCGGTCTCGGCGATCACGCGTTTCTTTCCCATGCGTTTGACCAGCAGTCCCTGGCCCATTACATTGTTTGCCTTGTGCGCTCCAGTGTGGTTCAGGTCTTCTCGCTTAACGTAAATTCGCGCCCCGCCAAAATGATTGGTCAGATTCTCTGCGTAGGTAATGGGCGTGGGCCGGCAGGAATAGCTGGCCATGAGAGCTTCATACTCCGGGAAAAAGGTAGGATCATTTTTGGCCTGATTGAAGGCCGCTTCTAGCTGTTGAAACGTGGCGACCAGGATTTCCGGGATATAAGCGCCGCCGAATTGTCCATAGTAACCGTTTTCAAACATTTCCTATCCCTCACATTTGCGGGAAACGGGAGCAAATGCGATACAGGCCAGTTCCGAGCCAGACCAGATGTTGCCCAGCGTTTTTCTGGTGTTCCCTGCGTCCTGTGGTTTGATGGCCAGAATAGGATTTTCCGGCCACCCTTTGACACAAACTCCGTCTTTCAATTTCTCTGACATTGCACTCGTTGAGCCACTTCAGCGCGCCGTGCGTGAGTCAGGCTACACAACACCCACGCCCATTCAAATCGAAGCGATTCCTCCGTTGCTCGAGGGGCGGGATCTCCTGGGTTGTGCCCAGACGGGCACAGGAAAGACCGCTGCGTTTGCATTGCCGATCCTGCAGCGATTGGCTGCGA
Organism: Leptospirales bacterium; assembly: GCA_016788865.1. Classification (GTDB taxonomy): domain Bacteria; phylum Spirochaetota; class Leptospiria; order Leptospirales; family Leptonemataceae; genus JAEUSB01. The sequence goes on along the minus strand of JAEUSB010000048.1, from coordinate 60,490 downwards.
ACCGGCGCCGTGTCGCCGGAAAGCACACGCGGGTGCTCGTCCTTACTCCGACCCGCGAACTTGCAATCCAGGTCCACGATAGCTTTCGTGTTTATGGTGAGCATCTCAAACTGAAGTACGCCGTCGTTTACGGGGGCGTTGGACAGGGCAATCAAGTCCGCGCCATGTCGACTGGCGTTGACATTCTGGTCGCAACACCGGGACGTCTGCTCGATTTAATTGATCAAAGGTATCTGGTGCTCGATGGGCTTGAGGTATTTGTGCTCGATGAAGCTGATCGCATGCTTGACATGGGTTTCATTCAACCCATTCGCCAGATTCTGGCGCTTCTGCCAAAGCGCAGGCAGACACTTTTCTTCTCCGCAACAATGCCACCCAACATTGAAAAACTTGCCGCCTCGATGTTGACAGATCCAGTTCGGGTCGAAGTCACTCCAGTTTCATCCACTGCTGAATTGATTGCACAATCGGTCATGTTCGTAGATAAAGCTCGCAAGAAAGATCTGTTGCTGTTTCTCTTCAAAGATCCAAAACTAAAGCGCGTCATCATCTTTACGCGAACAAAAAACGGTGCAAATCGTGTGGCTGACCTGCTGGATGCAAACGGCATTTCTGCAGAGGCCATCCATGGAAATAAGTCGCAATCGGCCAGGCAACGTGCACTTGAAAACTTTCGCGAAGGAAAGATCAGAGCTCTTGTGGCAACAGACCTTGCGGCTCGTGGAATTGATGTGGATAATATCTCCCATGTTATCAACTTTGAAGTTCCAAATGTTGCGGAAAGCTACGTCCATCGAATTGGCCGGACCGCGCGGGCCGGGGCACAAGGAATCGCGATTTCGCTATGTGATGCGGAAGAACGTTCATACATCAGAGACATTGAGCGGCTCATTGGACAACCTGTTCCGGTGGCTGCTGATCAACCATTTCATTCAGAGAGTATTGCGCAGGCTCGCGGCTCAACGGCACCTTCCGGAAACAACCAGCGACAGCAACGTCCTGCTCGAAATGGACAAGGCGGGGGGCGTCCCGGCAAACCAGGTCGGAATTCACGCGGAAGAAGACGTTAGGCGAGTTTTTAGATGATTCAGGGTTCGCGAATCCAGTTACAATTTACTTCAGCAGGCGAGTCAGACGAACTTCATTTCCAACGTCATTGTACTCGACGCTGTTGAAAAAACTGAGGGCAAATCGTAGTCCGCGGCCATGGTAAAGTGAATCTGATTCATTTGCTCGGTGGGCTCGTTCAATCATTGCCTTATGGTCAAAGCCTTCGCCTTCGTCGCGAATCGTAAATTGAACTCGAGATTCATCCGCGTCGATTTTTACGTGGATTTTCCGACTGGCATAAACCGGATTCTGGAGTCTCTGTTGAATAAGATCACCTAACGTTCCATTCTCAGTTGCGCGGGTTTTCTCCGCAAAAGTAATGCCAAGGTTGCCGTGCTCAATGGCGTTGATCATCATCTCGCGCAATGCGAGGCGCACCAGAATGTGCTCTTCTTCCGGAACACGCGATTCGAGTCCGGCTGTCAGCGAATGATTTAGCAATTCTCCCATCTGGAAACTGTTCGACAGCAAGTAGTGTCGATGGTCCTCGAGACAATAGCGCGCCAGGAGATCCAGTGGTTTCTGGGCCAGGTTTGCAATGATAGCTCTGCCATTCTCGAGCGCTACGCGCTGAAGGCGAACGTTGAGTTCGCATACATCAGACTGTGCTGTACTGAAATGAGCAGGAAATTCCTGGGCGCGATCCGTTTTCACGAGCTCCACGAGCCTTTCTTCGAAGAGTCGCCGCGCCATAAATGCGTTGCTCGGCCCGGCATCAAAAATCAAGCTCGATAGCTTTCGCCCGGCGAGTTCTCGCAGGGAATAACCCAGGATTCGGACGGCGGCCTGGTTGCTACTCAGAATGATTCCGCTGTCGTCGAGCGAAAGGATGATTTCACCAGAATCTTCGACAAGATGTCGATAGCGCCTTTCGGAATTCTCAAGGTCAATTGCAAGCTCTTCGACTCGTCTGAATGATTCGGCGTAGAGCCTGGAAAGCAGGAAGGCCTGGGTGAAGGTAAAAAGAAACAGGCCAAGTGCAACAAAGAAACCGCTGTTTACAACACTGCGGCTGTAGAGAATGTCATTGATTACACTCACAAAGAAGATCACAAAAGTACCAACAAAGACGCGCGCACCGGTTCGCCTTTGTATGATCAAATACACGGCTCCAGCCATGATATAGACACCAACCACAAGCATGACAATTTGAAATGCGAATAACGTCTGCGTGTAGATGAAGGACGGCACCAGAAGCACAAACGTGCTTCCCGCAAGGAAGAGGATTGTGACTGCCAGCAGGATTCCTTTGCGAAAAATCGTTCCGGGGAAAAGATTGCTGGTGTAAGCCAGAAAGCAAGGCGTCGCAAGGAAGAAGGAAATGTATTCAATGCGGTGGAGCAATGCAAACTGCGGGGAATCGAAGATGAGATGGGAAATAACCCGCTCCCCCACTAGATCTGATCGAATCGCAATCAACAGGCAAAAAAGGCCAAAATACAGCGGCGCGCGATCGCGCGAACGCAAGGCGAATAGTGCAAAATGGTAGAGCGCCATCATGCACAGGCTACCGCAGAGGAAGAGGTCTCGCAGCAGATGTCGGAGCCGGATCTTTTCAATCTGAACTGTTGGGCCAATCAGAAGGTCCCGCGGAAATCCTCCATTACGATGCTCGAAGTTGGCAACATGGATCACCAGGTCCAGCCTGTCAGCCCGTTCGAGAGGAATCACGCCCGGACGCCGGTCGGCTATGTTTTCCTGGGCGGACGTGCCCGGCTGACCAACTTGCTCTACGAGCTTGCCGTTCACATAGACGCGGCACGATGAGTCAAAGTGCAACGTCCGGAGGGAAAGCCTGGGCGCGTCGGGACCAACAACTATCTCAAGTCGATACGTTGCATAGCCCTGGCCGCCGGCTTTACCATTGAGAGTTTCAAAAGCATTCCACTTCCCAGGCGCGGAAATGAACCCTGTGGGCGCCCCGGGCGAGATAGGATCTGCGAACTCTTTCCAGTAGAACTTCCATTCTCCAGTGAGCGAGACGGGTCCGCTCGACCAGTCATGATTCCGCAAGTCAAGGACTCCTTCCTGGGCTCGGGGCGTCAGGGTCTGCGCGCAGGTCAGTAGAAGGAGGGAAAAAGACAGGATGAGGGCTTTGTGTAGTTTGCGCAAAGTCCAGTGCCGCCGGCTACGATTGTGAGGTTATCGCTCGCTCAGGTCAAACGGGTTTTCAAAATCGTTCAAAATTAATCTTTGCCTTCTGTAGGTTCTTGCGTAATTTTGCAAGGTCCCGTTGAAATCATTCCTGCCAGCATTCAAAGCGCGATTCGTTGAAGCGCAGAAGTCCTTTGGAAATGTTCCGGGGACCATTCGCCTTGTCTGGGCAGCGGATCCCAAAACTACCGCTACTCTGGGGGCAATCACCGTTGTCTCAGCCATGCTTCCCGTGGCCCAGGCTTACGTGGCCAAGCTGATTATTGACTCGGTCCTGGCTTCGATAGATCACCAGCTAACGGTGGATATCGCAGCCAGAGCCATCTGGCCCTATCTGGCAGTCGAATTTGTGCTCTTTGCCTTTGGATCCTTCCTGAGTCTGCTGCGGCGATTGGCGGAGCAAGTATTGGAGCAACGTGCCGGTCATCGAATAACGGAGGAGATTATTCAAAAAGCCCTGCGGCTTCCCCTTCCGTATTTTGAAGATTCGCAATTCTACGACGGTATGCAAAAGGCCAGGCGTGAGGCTGAATACAAGGCACTTGGCATCATCAACAACGTTTTCTCGTTTGCGCAAAACACGATGACGCTCTTTTCTTTCCTCTTTATTCTCGTGGCAATGAATCCGTGGATAGCGGTGGTTCTGTTTTCTGCAACCATTCCCTCGTTCGCAGTGCAGACAAGATACAGCAAGCTCAAATTCCGGTTGCAGAGTTGGCGCGCGCCAGAAGCCCGCATGATGACATACCTGGAGCAGGTCCTGACGCTTGATTCAACAGTTAAAGAAGTTAAACTATTTGGTTTGGGCGCAGAACTGCTGGATCGGTTTCGCCAGATGTTTCGCAAGATCTTTAATGAAGACATGCAGCTGGCCCGAAAGCGCCTGGGCCTTTCGTTTCTGTGGGGACTTTTGTCCACAATCAGTTTCTATGTCTGCTATGCCTGGATCATTTATCTCGCTGTTTTGCGCAAGATTACGGTGGGGGATATGACGCTCTACCTCGCGGCTGTTCGCCAATCGCAGGGCAGCTTTCAAGGTCTTCTGGATAACGTTAGTCGGCTATACGAGAACGGTTTGTTCATGGATAACTTATTCTCGTTTTTACAGATACCTGAAGCTCGCGTTGGTGGAGTCCTGGCTTATGCGCCTGTGACCGGTCGAGCAGGAATTCGTCTGGACCATGTTTACTTCAAGTATGCTAATTCCACCGATTGGGCTGTTGAAGATGTAAGCCTTGAAATCCGGCCGGGAGAAAAGTTCGCGCTCGTTGGTGAAAATGGAAGCGGCAAGACAACTCTAATTAAGCTGTTGACCGCCTTGTACGAACCAGTTCAAGGCTCGATCTGGTTGAATGACGTGAATGTTTCGGAAATGAATCCGGGGGAAGTTTCGCGCTGGATCGGTGTTATTTTCCAGGACTATGTGAAATACCAGCTAACGTTGGGAGAGAATGTCGGATTTGGCAACGTTGGCAGGCTCAGAGAGGCAGAACGAATCCTCAGTGCTCTCGACAATGCCGGCGCAAATGACCTGATGAGATCCCTGCCTCAAGGACTGGATAGTGTTCTGGGGCATCAGTTCAAAGGGGGCCGCGAACTATCCGGCGGTCAATGGCAGCGCATCGCACTGGCGCGGGCTTTCATGAGGGATGCTCCTGTTTTGATTCTGGACGAGCCCACATCCGCACTTGATGCTGAAAGCGAGTATGAAATTTTCAAACGCTTCAAGGCACTCACGGAGGGAAAGACAGCAATCCTGATCTCGCATAGATTCAGCACTGTTCGCATTGCGGATCGGATCGGCGTTATGGAGAAGGGGAGGCTCATTGAACTCGGAACCCACGACGAACTGGTAAAGCTTGGCGGGCGTTACGCAACTTTGTTTGAAATGCAGGCCCAGGGCTATCGTTAGTTGAGAGCGGACGAGACTATGGTGTACGCAGGGTTTCCCTGGCGATTGAAAGTTTCATACATATGATCGAATCCGGCCGGTGAAACCATGCCAATAATTTTAAACTCAGTCTTGCCAGCTGGTTTGAACAAGATGCTTCGATTGAACAAATAAATTATAGGCGATGAGGTATAATCGACCCCCAGACGGGCGAACGCATTGACGTTTGCCTCCCAGCTCTCATAGATATCGATTGAGTTCGCGGCGCGGATGATGAGAGGTTTGCCGCTCATGTCTCCGGGCATTTTTTGACCCAACCAGAGATCGCGGGCAGCTGCCTGTTGCGCCAGGGGGTAAATTCCGTTTCCGGAGAGGATAAAGAAATTTGGAAAGCTTGTCACGCGGTTGCGCAGGTAGGCAGCTACCGTTAGGCGGAATATATCAACCTGTTCCGGTAGATCAAGGGCAATGACTTCCATGGAGGGGAAGTCTCGAGCCAGCGAAACGGCGGTAACACCGGGATTGGTAAGGTTTGCGATAGCCGGTCCAATGTCCACAAACACCACGTCTCGGCCGCCGGGATCCGGGTTGGGCAGAAAGACTTCGCGCAGCGAGTTCAGAGCAGGATCATTTGATTTTCGTTTATCAAGCAAATCACGTAGAAATACGTTTGTATCATCGAGTCTCCCTTCGTAAGTGCGTGACTGGACAACGCGGCTATGCGAAGCGTAGCTGAAAGCACCGCAATAGCTCGCCAGCAAACGAGCCTCTTCGGTGGTCAATCCGGCCGCTTGTCGGGTAGGCATGAGCTCCATCGGGATATAGTCGCCCACACCGCGCGGGTTTCCGAGTCTCGCCATGGTCATCTGGGCGGAAACCATGAGGTACTGTGCGCGCATATAGTCGCCGCGAATCATGGAAAGCGTGCCAGTAGAATACATGGCTTCTGCATAGATCATGGACTCATCAAGGCCCAGGATTTTACTCCCCAGCATTACCTGATTGAAGGACGCCTCTGCCTCGCGGATGCTTCCGGCAAAGCGGTATGCATTACCCAGATGAGCCAGAATATTCAAATACAGAGTGGAATTGGCCAGTCCATTCTTCTGAAGATTCTGGAGTGCTGCTTGATAGAGTTCAATACCCCGGGCGTAGTCTCCGCCACGAATGCTCGCCAACGCCAGGTTCGCAGATATCATCGAATTTTCAGGCGCGTCGCTTAGCCCCAGATTCTGAATCAATTCGCGAGCTTTGTCATAAGAATGGACCGCAAGATTTGCCTGGTTATCGAGCAGATAGGACGCACCGAGCCTCAGGTAACCTCCGGCATAAAGAAAGGATCGTTGAGCACCCATGCTCTCCAATGCTTCCTGGGCGCTATGTGTATGATACAGGGCATTGATGCTGTTTCGATTCTTGAGCGCAAGGTCGCCGAGTCCCTGAAGTGAAAGGGCTCCGATAATGGAGGATTCTTTTCTGACATTTGCAAGCAGCGCCAGGGCGCGACGATAGTAGGCGTCCGCAGTGGTCAGCGATCCGCGCCGCATGTTCGTGACGGCCAGATCCCGAAAAGCGAGGGCCAACCAAACGGCCGCGTCCGAATCGAGTCTGACCCTTGTCTGCGAAAGCAGATCGTTCTCAGCCGCGAGCGGATAGGCTTGAGATTCGTAGCAAGTGAAAAAGAGCCTTGCGTATGCCAGAGTAAAGTCTGGATCGATTGCAAGGGCATTTCTAAAATCCATGGTTGCGGCGGCCGGATTGATGTTCTGCCGAGCCAAACCTCGAGAAAAGAATAGCAGCGATTCTGTCTGTGGTTTTACAATCCGGGCAACTGCAAGTTGGTGGCCCGGTGTCCAATGCGATTCCTGGATGCGGTTGTTTTTGTGAGCTTGCTCCATCAGGGAAAGGAAGCTCTGATACACAGCTTGTGATAGTTCGCGCAAGGGAACGTTAAACTCTTGCGATCTTACCGCATCGACATTGTCCTGAGTCCACGTCAGGTAGCCCTGCGCGGTGGTGTTCGAGATTGTGACTGCCGGAACAATGCAGGCTCCAACACCGGCTCGCTTGCACAGCACGCTTGCATCCGACCCGGCTGAAAGGGATGCTGCTAGAACATCCACCTCAGACGATGGTACGACTGATAGTCCGCTGGACTGCGCAAAAGCTTCGACCAGGGCCCTGACGCCGTGATCCAATTCGCTAGCACCGCCGGATACTGGCGCCACAAGCACCACAATAGGCTGCGACGCGACAGAAACCGGTGGTTTTGTCACATTGGCAGTGCTACAAAAGAATAAGCCGAGGAGGGCTGCCAGCGCCGTTCGAATCGACTTTCCTTTCATATGCACGATGGAACCTTTGATCTGAGATTCCGTCACCCCGATTTTAGACGAATGCAAAGCGATGTTGACTAAAAATTACCCCAGGGCTAAGCGGAGTTTGCCCTGGACGAAAGATCGATTTTGCAGCACACCCGCGGCAGGCGCGCTATTTCTGCGCTGTAGTAAAGACAAAGTCATTGCGTTCCTGACTCTGATGACACGCAAAGCATTCCGTTGCAGCATTCTTTACGAATCGTTCTCTGGTATCTCCCTTGAAAGCATCGTATCCCCAGCCGCCGGTAGACTTGAATTGTTCCGTGTCCTTGATCATAACCGCGACAAATTTATGTGCGCCTTCGGCATCGCCGGAATCGCTTGAGACTGCTTCATAGAGATCAAAAACTAGAACGGCCCCTTCCGGTGCTGGTTTTCCCGCTTCGATTGCGGCCACTGCATCAGAATTCCCATAGATATGATGAATGCCTCCAAAAGGTTCAAACAGAGGTTCCCCCTTTGTAATGAGGGCGGATTTCAGGAGAGACCATTTCTTGTAGCCCTCCGGATAGGGAACGCCAGGTTCCTTTTTTGTGCAATTCAGGAAGCCGGCGAGTGCAAGTAAACAGAGTAGAATTCGCATGGATGATTCTGGAGCAGGGGTAAGATTTAGTCAAAGCTTATTATTGCTTGCATTCTCACGTAAGGCACTTTCGTATCGATTGTGCAGCTTTTGTCTTTTGTGCACCTTGTTTTTCTCCTAATTATTCTCATTCGCATCGCGGCTTTTGGCCGGCGGGCGCATGTTATCCTTCGTGAGGGCTTTCTCAAGGACGTCAGGTTGTTTTTTCATGAGTACTGGAAGTGGGGACACGTACAGAGCAATCTGATTGGTTTTGCGCTGGGGATTAGCTCATTTCTGGCCTACGGTTATGTCCTGTTTCTTGGCGGTCGTGTGCGGGATATTTCGCTTAACGTTGCGTTTGAAACCCAGCCTGTAGCTTTTGTCGTGCTCATTCTTGGAATGGCAGGACTGACCGGTTACACAATTTATCGTTCGATCGAGCAACACAAGACCACCCTGGATATTTGTGCGGGACTCCGTGCTCTGAGGAATTTCCGATTCTATAAGAATTCGATTGAGGCGCTTCAATCTGCAGAGTGGATGCAGAAGGGTGCGGGCGCCTTTGTGCACCTCGGGTTGTCCGGTGTGAAATGGTTTTCCACGGAGGTAATGAATCACATTACGGCGGAGAAGGTCCGGGGGGCCATTGGAGGATTCCTGATAGCCGCGGTCGTAGAATACAGTCTGCGACTACTGTTGATTGGCCTGACGCTTTTCATTCTCGAAGGTCGCATAACGCTCTGGGTTTAGAAGATCCTTCCAGGTCCCACGGTTGCTTGTTTTCCCTGATGATTATGTCGCATTGTTTCTGCTCGCGAATTTCCCAGAAGGAGCGATCTGTTTTTTTTAACCTTGACCCATCCGGTTTTAGTCTCCATTTGTTCCTATGAAACTGACTCAAAAGATCGCCCTCTCAACCACGCGGCGGACTCCGTTCGCGCAAATTGCAAAATCACTTGGCAATTATCCTGCACATCACCTTGGCCTGACTGTTGCAAAAGATATTCTGGAAAAATCAAAAATCAAGAAGGAAGACCTCGATGGCGTCATTGTCGGCGAGGGTTTTCCCTTTGCACCTAACTCTGCTCGTGTGATTTCTTCGCTGCTGGATCTTCCGGTGGAGAAACCTGCGCTCACAGTCTGTAACAACTGCGTTTCTGCAATGGAGGCTGTTGCTGAATCAACCAGACGCATTCTGCTTGGTGAAGGTGGAATGTTCCTCACGATTGGCGAAGAATCGCAAACTGCAATGCCGTTTGTAGTCAAGAACGCGCGCATGAACAAAAAGGCGGGCAGTGTGGACAAGCTTATGAAGCTGTTGCCTAACGATCTTCCTGCCGGAGTAGAAATCAGAGATACGCTCGAAGATGGCCTGGGCGATGGGGAAACCAGTTTTGGTATGCACGTCACTGCAGAAATCGTAGCTCAAAACATGGGTCTTTCTCGCGAGCTACAGGATAAGTTTGCTTACGAAAGTTTCAAGCGCGCATTTGAAGCAACACAAGAAGGGAAGTACAAGAAGTTTTTGATTCCAATGAAAGATGATGAAGGAGCAGAATTTCAAGCAGATGAAGCGGTGCTTCTTCGCGAAGGAATTGTTAAGAATCCTGGTCGCATGGACAAGGCAATGCTATTGTTCGAAAACCCAGTACTCAAGTTTGCCGATTTCAAACAAAAGTACGCTTCGTTCCTAAAAAAGTCCGGTGATCCAACTGTTACCATCTTTAACGCCTGCCCCAGGTCGGATGGAGCGGCCGGTGTCCTTGTAGGTTCGGAAGCACGGACCAAAGAACTGGGGCTGAAGCCAGATATCTATCTGACGGGTTTTGTAATGCGCGGCGTGCATCCAAACTACATGGGACTCGGGCAGGCGGAAGCCAGCCTCAAGCTCATGGAAGAGATGGGGCTGAAAGCATCAGACATTGACCATATCGAAATTCACGAAGCATTCGCGGCCACTGCCCTGGGCGCTCTGGAAGAAATGAAGAATCGTTCTGGCCTGGACTGGCAGAAAATGTTCGAAGAAAAGCGAATCAATGCCCACGGCGGTTCGATCGCCATTGGTCATCCGTTTGGCGCAACAGGGATTCGTCTAATTGCAAACGCAATCATGGCCATGGAGCACAATTCAAAAGTAAATCGGGTGCTGATCACAGCCTGCGCGCACGGCGGGATTGCCGGGTCCATGCTGCTCGAGCGTGCCTAGGACGAGGATTTTGTCATATCGACTTCATGAAAAACCCGGTTTTTGGCCGGGTTTTTTTTCGCCATTCCTCCGGGAAATTCTTGTTACATTAGTATGAACCATAGAGTATTGGGGTATATGTTACGATTCAGTGCAGCCTTCTTTGTTCTGGTTTCGGCCGCTTATCCGATTGAGCTCTACACGACTACCGCGGAAATCGTTCAGGACGCACCGCATGTGGCCTCCGTCATGGTGGAAGAGGGCTCACTCCAGGGATCTGTTCTTGTTTACAAACTCCTTGTTACGGAAGATTTCAAAGGGAGTCTGCCAGAGCGGATCGAGGTGCGAATTCCAGTTCTAGCAGAAATGGGAACCAGTCGCACACCTGAAGCATCGGGAAGTCAGTGGCTTTTGATGCTCGGGAATGGTGTGAACAATCTTTATCCCCTTCGATCCATTAACTGGGGCAAGATTCCAATCGTAATCAATGAAGAAGGCCAGATGGCGCTGGGTAGAAATCTGACAGGGTTTGGCGGACATCCGTTCCGAGGAAAATCCTTCACTCTGTCAGAGTTCAGAGAGGTTACTCGCAGCTACAGGAAAGGTTCCAAATGAGGCGATTGGCTCTTGTCAGTTCGCTGCTACTCGTAGTTAGCACACCGCTGTTTGCATGGTATTATTTCACTGCGTCAAATGGCCAGCGGCAGCAGTGGGTGTTTGGCTCTTCCTGTAACTCCGGCAGCCGCCCTATTACCATGATCTATGATTCAGATATTCAATCCCTGGCTGCCGGCTATCAAACTGCGATCACTACCGTGATGACCCAGTGGAATGCACCGACTGGTGGGAACCTTCTATGTCCCACTGCCACCTGTAGTCCGGTCAGTCACCAACAAACGATGACTGCAAGTGCAGTGAACAACTTTCTAAACAGTCCTACCGCAAATCAAATCTGGATGGTCTGGGATACGGATGGCACCGTTCTGCGCTCAGTCGGAGTCGATCCCAACAGCAGCGTGCTTGGTGTTGGCCTGGGCCTGAATCCCAATTCATCGAGACCCCAGGACCTCTGCTCCGGTATCCTGATCCTCAATGCTCCCTTGATCCTCAGCAGCACTACTCCAGCCCCAACGATTCGCTTTCAGCAAGTGGTTCTGCACGAAATTGGTCATGTGATTGGTCTGGCACATTCAATTGCAGGAAATAACATGGGAACCGTCACCGCTGCAACAGGCCCCAATCTTCCCGTGATGTTTCCGTTCCTATTTTCGAATTCCCCGACAACGCTCAATCCCGACGAGACAGCGGGTGTACGGAGTATCTATGCTCCGTAACGTCATCGCAATACTTCTGTTAGCCGCAAGTATGAACTGTGCTGCAATGTTCGATGCAGATAAGACGAGCTCTTTTTCCAATGAGGAGCTCTTTGTAATTCTCCTACTTTTAAGCCAAAGACAGGATGCTTGCTCCGGGGTTGGCGTGCCGGTTCTTGCAAGCGCCCAGGGAACAGGTTCTATGGGCGGCGCCGCAGGGTCCATTTCCGGTCGGTTGTTAACTGCAAGTGGGGCTCCTGTTGTTAGCGCACTTGTCATTGCAGAAGACTCCGGGTCAACGGGAATAACCTTCTTCTCATCTCACACAAGCATTGCGCGTGACGGCAGTTTTCTGATTTCGGGAATTCCAGGTGGCAGCACAGTGAAGCTTTCATTTGAGCCGATTGATTCGGGCTTCAAGAATCGCATCGACAAGCATATAGATTGCTTTATGACACCTTCCACATTCACCGTTGGTTGGGCTCCCAATACGGGTAGTTCCCTTGTCAGCACCAAGGGAAGTGGCAGGACCTACACCATCACGACGGGCGCCACAAACAACGCTGGCAATATCTTCCTCAACTAATGCCGGAACTCCCGGATCTAGTCTATCTGGAAGGCGCTCTGAAAAAAGGGCTCAAGAATCGGACAATTACTGGCATTGAAGTAAAAGAACCCATCATCATTCGAAACCTGTTGGGTGAGCCTATCGAAGTCATCAGGGGGAAAGAATTCTCAGACGTTAGGCGGCATGGACCCTTCCTTGTGTTTGAGATCGGCCAGGATCTTCGAATGATTGTGCATCCGATGCTTGCGGGTGCCTTCAGTATGGAAAAGAAAAAGGGCCTTGTCACAATCCAGATGGATGAGGATGTGCTGACCTATCTTGACAACAAGAAGATGGGAAAAATCTATTTCTTGAAGAAAGACTCAGAGTCGCAGGTTCCCCGGTATCTCGAACAGGGTGTAGATATTCGTTCAACTGAGTTCACCCTGGAGAAATTTGTGAGCCTAATCGGCGCCAGTCGCAGACAGGTCCGCGCATTCCTGATGGAGCAGGAAAGCTTGAGTGCCATAGGTAACGCCTACGCGGATGAGGTTCTTTTTGATGCCGGGATTCATCCCAAAACATTTTGTTATCAGCTTGATGCGGAGCAAAAGCAGAACCTGTATGCTTCCATAAACAAAGTAATTCAATTTGGTATTGAGGCTGTCCAGAAGACCCCGCATGAATTGCACGAAAAGGTGCGCGGCCATATGCTTGTTCGGAATCGCAAGAACGAGCCTTGTCCGCGCTGTGGTTCCATGATTCGCCGCGAGAATGTGCTGGGTTATGATACTTTTTTTTGCCCCAGGTGCCAGCCAGCGCAACGCAAGACATTCATTGATTGGAAGTAGATTCCTCAGAAACGTTCCGATCACGCAGGATAGGTATATCCTGAATCGCATCCGGACAAAGGACAGATACGCGTGCACTCAAATCTGATGCGCGCTGCAAGGTTTGATTCCATGACTGCTGCTTGCCTTGATTCTCCCAGCGAAATTCCGGAAGGGGGCGTTGCAGCGCGTGGGTTACGAACGGATCGCGGCAGGCAAGATCCCTGCGAGTTTCGAAGACGTCCTCTCCAGATAGAGAGAGGCCAGCCGGAGTTCCCAAAGCGTCAAACAGAATGGTGCCCGCAGTGATTGAATTTTTGAAAGTTGTGCCCGTTAGCTGACTTCGAAGAAACGTTGCACCGCGAAGGTCTGCACCTGTAAAGTTTACAGACTGAAATGACGCAAAAGAGCAATCCGCCGCGATCAGGTTGGCATCCTGGAAATGCGATCCATCAAATAGTGTTCCGCGAAGCAATGCGCCGGTGAATTTTGCTTTGTTGAACACTCCGTCAATGGCAACTGCATCCGTCAGGTTAGCGCCGGAGAATCGCGCCTCTGCAGCTCTCACAGATCGCAGAGTAGCCTCAAGCAGATTTGCCTCCTCAAGGATTGTTCCCTGCAAGTCACTTCCATCCAGGTCCGCGCACCGTAGATCAGCACCGGCCAGGCTGGCTCCTTTCAGATCTGTCTGACTTAAGTTTACGGCGTTCCGTTTCTCTTTGATGTACATCGAGCAGCCAGCGTCGTCACCCGGTTCCTCAAGTGTCCGAATCCCGGATAGATCCGCGTCTGATAGCCGCGCACCGCGGAGGTTTGTACCGGACAACCAGGCGCCGGAAAGTACACTGCCCCGAAGATCGGCCCACTGCAAATCGCGATGGCTGAGATCAAGTATGGATTCTCCGGTCTGCTCCTGTTCTTGATCCGGAATTCCGAGGCCCGCTGTATGGCGGACGGTGAGAGTCGGCAGGAAGATTCGGGTCAGTTCCCATTGCAAAAGCCAGCCAAATCGCGTTTGTGCCAGACTTACGTTCAGCGAAACAATGAGTGCCAGCGCGGCTATTCCTCCTATGATGGCATCCTGGCTCCTTGACCTTCCATGGCGCAGCAACCGAAAGCCTGTCCGGCGCAGTCGCGAAAAGGCGGCTGAATCAAATCCATGAATTTCTGGCCAGGGAGCGCACAGGATGGACCACATGGTACGAACTACGATTAGCCCCAGAAGCAAAAGGAAAAAATGAAACCATGTTAGCATGGTGCTGTGAAGTGCTGCGAATCGGTACAGAAAAAGAAACAGGCCCATCGCAGGCCCGACTACCAGGAATGTCACACCCAGATTCTGCCGGAGGAGCAGGCTCCCACGCCTTGAGCCCCAGGCGACAGTTGCTTTTTCTGCGCCAATCAACGTTTGCATCTCGGCAAGGACGAGCTTTTGCACGCGGTTAACTTCTTTTCGAAGAAAGATGAATGACCCAATCCAGGCCAAAGCAAACAGCAAAGCGAGAATACCCAGGATGGGTACTGTCGGCACGGCAATCCAGAGGAAATGGACGGGGGCAAGAATCAATAGATCAGCGTCGCTGTGTGCAACGGCTACGATCACCAGAATTGATGTGGCAATGAACAGACCGGAGCCAGCGACCAGGAAACTACCTGCACGAATTGAACCCTCTGGAATGTACATTAAACGAGGTCTGTTGTCACCCTGAGCAAAGTTTCCATCTGTGCTTGCGTTCCAATTGTGATTCTAATCCAGTCTTTGAGCTGCGGTGTGTTCCAGTAGCGAACCAATATCTTTTGTCTGAGGAGCAAGTCGTAATACGCACCCGCTGGTGTTAGTTCAGATGGGGCGGCCGCAGATTTGCTCAGAACAGAAACCGGCGGTTTTGTGAAAATGAAATTCGCCGAACTCGGAAGTGTTGTGAAGCCAAGCTTGTCAAGTTCACGGATCAACCAGTCGCGGCTTTCAAGTACAAGTTTGATGCGCTGCTTTTCCTCGACTGAATCCTGAACGGCCGCACAGGCCGCTACCTGTGCCAGCTTTGAAACATTGTAGGAGTCTTTTATTTTCTCCAATTCCTGGATAAACGAAACGGGGCCTGCAAGCCAACCAATTCGCTGACCGGCCAGTGATAATGCTTTGCTAGCAGTTCCGGAAACAAGCAAGCGGGGATATGCAGTACTGCCCGCGTATCGAAACACGCTTACGTTTCCAAAGTCGGCGTATGCCTCGTCAATGAGCGTGAGGCCAGGATTGTCTTTTGCAAAGGACAGGAGATCCGCTTCTGTTTCTGTGATGCCGGTTGGTGCATTGGGATTTGCAAAAGCGCATAACGCCTGCCGCATTGATGTCGTCTTTTTTTGCATTTCCTCAAGCATTACGCCCAAATCGATATGCCAGTTGTCCTTGACCGGAATTTCCACGCATCGAGCGTTTGAAAGTGCTGCAATGACCGGATAAAGGCTGTATGTAGGTTGTGCCGTAACAATTCCGGACTCAGGTGAGAGGACAGCGCGAAACAGGATGCTCAATATTTCATCGGATCCATTTCCAACAAGGAATGCTTCTGGAGCAGGCCCGTACTTCTTTGACAGTGCTTCGCGCAAACGCTGCGAAACCGGATTGGGATATTTTTGCAACTGCCCGGCCTGCAATTCCGCAATCAACGCATTCTTTACCGCCGCGGAAACCGGAAACGGATTTTCGTTTGTATTTAGCTTGATGATCTCCGGGTCCTCGGTTTGCAAACCCGGAACGTATCCTGCAAGCTGTCGAATATGTGGATGAACAAAATCTACTGGATTCAATTTACTCGGGCCATTCTTCGCGCGGATTGCTTGTCTTCCCCTTCTGGAAGATGGGTTGCTGCATAAGCAAGATCGTCCTTTGCCTGAGCATTCTGACCCATGGACCGCAAGGAAAGAGCGCGAAAGTAGCGCGCATACGCAAAATCAGAATCGCGACCAGGGTAGTTTTGCAGGTAGTCAGACCAGAGTTTGACAGCCGCTCCATAATCTTTCAATTCCATGGAACTGACTGCAGCATTGTAGAGCGAATCAAGGCTGCGCGGATCCTTTCCTGCGCGGCCAGCCTCCCATGCGGCCAGAAAATAAGTCCGCGCCTTTTGTTGATCCTCAACGCTGGAGTAGTACAATCCTGCTTTGTATGAGGTCATTACGCCGGGTTTCTCCCGCGCTTCCCGCACGAGTTTGTCTTCTGTATTGGAGCGACGCAATGCATCGTTCATTGTGGCAACGAGGCGATCCACTTCTGCAAAGCCATCTATGCGAGCTACCAGATAGCCGTTCTTATCGAGCATCAGTAATGTGGGGAAGCCCTGAACATTGAACTTGCGAACAGAAATGTCCTCTTCCGCGTTGATTCGGACGAGCACAAATGAATTCGCCGCTTCCTGAAATCTCTTTGATGGGAAAACCTCCTGACGCATCTTCCGGCAATAGCCGCACCAGGGTGCCATAATATCCACAAACATGGGCTTACCGAGATGTTTTGCCTCGGCCATTCCTTTGTCCAGGCGACCGATCCAGACAGGTTCTGCGTGCAGGGAGGTAGTTGTGCAAAGAGTAAGTAGAACAGCAGCTGCGCTCAGGCTGAATCGATTCATCTTTACAGAGAACGATTTACTGCGCGCTCTGTCAACCGCTTGGATTCGGCTATTTCGGCCACAAATCTGATCCAATCCCGACTATTGTTGAATGCAGAGGAGCTTGCTCCCTGTTGTAGTGCACCCGTCAACACCAGCGGCAATCGAGCTGGCATTGGTGGTATTTGGATCACCGTAGCGAGCATTGCCCCCGGTGGAGCTCCAGGTGTTCCCCGTACAGGCGCTGTTGAAAGTCCAGTTTGAATTGAGTCCAGTCCACCATCCTGCCGCCCCCGTTGCCACTGCATTCATCAGAGTTCCAAATACAAATATCCCGTCTGCATTCGTTGTCAGGACTGTAAGGCCGGTCGTCCGCGCATAAGTCCGGTTAGCCTGTAAGACCCAGTCTATGTGCTCGCTTGTGCCGCCGCTACAATTGGCTGTGCTACAGGCCACCCGGACGCCCGGTTGAACTAGTAAGGCCTTGTAGGTGCCGGTTCCGGGATATCCGGGATCGCTCATGCAGCGGCTGTCCGCCTGGGTGATCCCGGAAAAATTCACGCCAGGTTGATTGTCAGCGGTAGTAACAAAGAGCTTCAGGGAGGGTAGACTCGTTGCTGTCTGGGAAACGGGCTGCGCCATATTCGTATAAACAACGAGGGCGGCCGCCTGGCTCAACCCCTGCGAGGAAACAGGAAAGTTATCACAGGACATCATAAGCAGCCCGAGGCCGAATGCAACCAGGGCTGGTCGCAACGTCCGGAACCACTCGAGGGATTTTGAAATCAGATTCAGTTGGATTTGTGTCATGGGGGACCCCGCAGTCCTTACTATGACACATCCAGTTTTGCCTTGCGACTCAGCTTATAAGCCGCGACGAATTTATTGCCCTGGCTCGAAAATTATTAAGACTTTGCCAGGGCGTGCATGCGTGTTACAACGAAGGTATAAGCCGTATTGATTTGCCTGGTCTTCTCGAGCCCTGTGGGGTTCACGTCCGGATGATAGCGTTTTAACAGGGTTCGATACTGTCGCTTTAGTTCGTCCCCCTCAGGCATCTCATCGGTGTGCATTTCTAAGGCTTCCAGGGCCTTGGCCAGATCCGGTGGCAAGACCACTTTGTTTCGCACATCGGCCGCGCGCAGAAAGCGCCACTCGATTGCCTTTTCGATGAGGATCTCATTGAGACTTGCGAACAGATCTTCGCGTTTTAGAATTCGCTGCCCGTACATATAAAGGATATAACTGTTCAGAATATTATTGGAGACCGAATGCGATTCGATGCCATGCTTTCGCAGGAATAGATTCGAGGCAAAGTGAACCAGCTCCTCTAGATTGAACCTGGTCTCGCAATAGAACTCAAGCCCATCGCCAGGTTTCCTGCAGGCTGATAAGGCGTTTTCCAGTTCCGACCGATCTACCTCATGTCCCAGAAGCCTGGAAGACGTTACTGAGATGAAGAATTCCTGCCACTCTTGCAAAAGATCCGGAGAGAAATAATACCCTGCACGTTGAAAAGCCGATGGTGAATAGTATCCAAAACCGGCAAGCATCTCAACGAGCCGGTCCACATTTTCCTCAGAGAAGCCCTGAAGGTTCAGCCCTGTTTTCTTTCTGCGGGAGTACTGCGATCTGCAGTAGTCTTCGTAGGTTACGCCAAGAATTGCCAGCACGCTCTCAAGCGACATGGACCATCCATTGCCGTCACGCATGGATTCAATTTCTTCAAGTATTTCATCGAGGGCGCTCATGCGCTGGCCGCCGTTGCTTTTGCCCGTCTTTTTTCCAGAAACAATTCGTGTTCAATTCGAATCATTAGACTTTCGAGATTCCAGCGTGTTGACGCCGAGACAGTCACGCAATCGTCGTTCTCTGCAATTCGCTCAACTTCTTCCGGCGTCAGTCTATCGCATTTGTTGTAGATATTAAGCCTGGGAATTTGAAGCAGGTCAAGCCTGCCGAGAATTTCCAGCACGGCAGCCTCTTTCTCAGCGCGCCTTGGATCAGATGCGTCCACGCAATGAAGCAGGAGGCTTGAATCTCCCAGCTCTTCGAGCGTTGCTTCAAAAGCCCGCGAAAGCTCAGGAGGAAGTTCGTGAATAAATCCCACTGTATCTGAGAGAATGATCTCGCGCTCTTCTGGAAACCGGAGGCGGCGCGTCGTTGGATCGAGGGTTGCAAACAATCGATCCGCAGCAATTACTTCGGAAAAGGTCAGTGCATTCAATAGAGTGGATTTGCCGGCATTAGTATATCCTACAATCGATACAACAGGGATTCCCGTGCGCTTCCTGCCCTTGCGATTGATCTCGCGGCGTTTCTTGAGCGACTTGAGTTCGCGTTCAAGTCTTGAAATCTTTTCTTCAACGCGCCTGCGTCCTATTTCAAGTTTGGTTTCTCCGGGACCTGTTCCACCAATCCCACCGGTCAATCGGGACATATTGTCATCTGTCTCTGAAAGGCGACCTTTCAGATATCTGAGTTGTGCGAGCTCTACCTGGAGCTTACCATCGCGGCTCCGCGCATTGCGCGCAAAAATGTCCAGGATTAGTTGAGTTCTATCAAGTATTTTAAGATCGCACAATTTAGAAAGACGCGTGGCCTGTGCGGGGCTCAGTTCTTGATCGAACAATAGAATCTCCGTCCCTTCCTGCACGGCCAGGATCGAAATATCCTTAACCTTTCCCGAACCCACAACGGTGGCAGGATCCACGACAGGCCGGCGCTGGATCACTTCACCCGCCGGTTCGATTCCGGCCGTGCTGCAAAGCTCACGCAGTTCTGCCATTGAGTCTTCCGGTGAGCGCTTACGGCGCATATCGGGCGTGTAGACACCCACGAGAAGGGCGCGTGGAAGAGGGCTGGCACGTTTGAGTCGTGTTTCCTCCCTACGAAAAAGTACTTCCAGCTCATCGATTGTTTCGCGAAGGTCTTCGCGCATCTGGCCTGCGCGAACGGGTTTCTCAAGCTCATAACCGGGAGATTTTCCGGGCAACAGATGGGCGTTATAGAAGAATTCAGGCAGCCCGTCGTCCTGGATGGTTATGGCCGTAATATAGTCCAGGCGGAGTAGCGTGAGATCCGCCAGATCCTCGTCGCTTAACGGTTCATGGCGGAGGTGGGTTTTGACCAGTCGCAGCCCACGCAGACGCGTAGACCTTTCACGGGGCAGCTCCGGGATAAAGATGCGTCCGGCATCCCCTACCAGCACATTGCGCACATGACCCTGACGGTCAATCAACACACCTATTTGTCTTGATAGTTCCTGCGAGAGTTCGCAAAGACTGCGCGCGAACTCCTGACTTACAGGAGCGTTCTCACGGATTCTACGCAGTGAAAGGTTCTTAAGGCGATGGAGCTGACGAGGTTTCAGGTCCGATGTATTACCGGTAATCTGGGGCATTCGCTTTTCTGTGGTTCAGAAAAGTAAATATTGGGGCGCTGATTCTGGCTTCAACTTTATTCTTCGTACCGGGCAAGAACTGTAATGGCCCGGGCCAGCTCGAAGTACTTGAGTGAGGCCAGGTCTTCGACTGTTTTAATGCCAAACGCTTCTTCCAGCATTTTGCTGTGCCTGGGCGTAAGCCCCTGTAGCGCGTGGATTGGGCTTTTTGCAATCTCGCCCAGGGACCGGGTTTCAAACTGCTTGTCGAGCGCCTTGCGAATCGTTGGAACTGGTTTGACTTTCTTCTTAGATGCCATGTTGGTACTCCGGAATTCCTCAATTGTAGCTTCCGGCGAGATTAGATTTGCCGGTTGGATTACGGTTTTTAGCCGCTTCCTTGGTAGTATGACTGGTTGGCCGGTGATTGCATGAACGGCCTCGGCCTGCTCGGGGGTGAGCATATGTTCTTCTGCCGGGGACTTTTCTTTGGTGCGGATTCTTGTCCAAAACAAGTAGGCCAGGATCAGAAGCAAAACGAGCAGCAGCAAGAGTAGCAAGAGTGGAAGCGATGAACCCGAGGTCTCCTGTACCGGAGTCTCTGTTGTTCGCGCTTCCGGAAACTCTGCATGCGCCAGATCTGAGTTTCGATTGGCCTGAGCCAATGCCGGGGCAAGGAGTTCAGGAGTAGGGAAGGCCGCAATTTCAAGGCGTCTGTGTTCAATCCTGGGCTCGCCTTTGATCACCGTTGCATTCGCAAACTGGATATGATCCTGTGTGGTGTCATGCAGCATTAGCTGCAGTACGGACTTGCTCCTGCGTTCCGCCACCCGGCGCGATATTGTGAATCCGCCTGTATCGCAGGCAAAACCCTGAACCAGGAAATACGCGCCCGGGTGAGCTTTGACGTAGTTGCTCAACCCCTGGATCTGATCGAGCGAAACGTCCGTGGATTGCAGATCGTAATTGATGCGGAATGTGGTCTGGGCGTAGATTGGGCCGCAAAGAACCAAAACGGCAATCCAGACGCGACCCATCCTTGAAATTTTCGGTCCAAATCCGCTTTTAGTCCGATATTTTCCATATAACAGGCCCCATGCAGAACGTCGATTTTT
This sequence comes from Leptospirales bacterium, assembly GCA_016788865.1. Lineage (GTDB taxonomy): Bacteria > Spirochaetota > Leptospiria > Leptospirales > Leptonemataceae > JAEUSB01. The sequence goes on along the minus strand of JAEUSB010000048.1, from coordinate 39,415 downwards.
CTAAACGTATCCGCCGCGACTCCCAGGAGGTCGAGGTCGGCCCAACGAACCATTCTAAGAACCGCACGTATACCTTCGTGCTGGCAGCCTGCATCCTTGCGTTTACGGCCGGCCTCATGGCCGGCGTACAAATCATGCGGGTTCGAGGCAGCGATAACATAGTTCGTTTTCCCGACAGTGCGCCGGGTGAGCCCAGGCGTGTAGGAACCGAGGAACCAGCGCGCGACACGGCAAGCCATGAGCCCGAAAAGCACACTTCCTTCTCTGACACGGCCCCATCCCGGTATCTTGTGAAAATCGGAACTTATACGCCTGACGAAGCGGACAAGCTTTCGCGTCGCATTGCAAAGATTCCGGAACTGCGCGATATGCCGCCGATGCCCTGCGAAGGCCTCAAGGAAAATCCGGACCGTGGGCTATCGTTTCGAATAACGGTCCCCGGCTCAGAGAAGCGTGACAATTTGTTTCTGGGGTGCTTTCGCGATCCGGCCCAGGCGCATGAGGCCCTCACAGCCCTCAAAAAAGCCGGTGTAGCGCAGAGCTCCACTGTTCTATTCGAAATCGAATAGCAGATAAAACTTGTCAATCCTCGCCCATAGGGCACAATCATGGCAAAGCCATGGGTATTGTCGCAAACCTGCGCGGTCGTTTAAAGATTCGCGTACGTCTGATGCTTTTGACATCGGGCATTGTCTTTTTTTCCGTTACGATCCTGTCCCTTGTGGTGATTCTGCAATACCAGCGCCTTCTTATAGAAAAGACTCTGGATGTTTGTAAGAATCTCTCCATCAATCTTGCCGATCAGGCGCGGGAAGAGCTGCTCCTGTCAGATGAGGTTTTCGCGGGAACACGCCAGGCGCTGCTGGCTGTAAAAAAATCAAAGATAGAAGGGCTGCTTGGATCGTATGTGATCAGTCAGAAGAAGAACGCTTCCGACTATGGTGCCATTGTGGCACACACGGATGAAGCAGAAATTGGCAAGGTCGTGGCCGCAGCAGATCTTTCTTTTTTCAATTCAATCCAGGAGCTCGGGATCACTGAGCTGGCCGGGAAGATTCGCTTTGCATTCCCGCTGTTTGTCAACGTCCCGCGGGCAGAGCCAATTCGACTGGGTACAGCGGTGTTTGAGTTTGATAGGTCCGTAATCTACAGTCCGGTGGATCGCGTTCGGAATAGTATTCTGTTTGTTTCCCTGTTCCTCTTGCTTGCGGCACTTGCAATTGCGTACTTCTTGTCTGCGCGCCTTTCCATGCCTATCGAGAAACTTGCGCGCGCTGCGTCGGAAATCGCGGAAGGCAAGCTTGGAACTACGGTCGATATTTCGACTGCGGGTGAGATTGGACAGCTGGGCCAGACGTTTAACAACATGTCACGTTCCTTGCGGGAGTCAGAGAAAATCAAAACCGAGCAGGCCGCCATAAAGCGAGAGCTTGAGATTGCGCGAAATATTCAAATGGCCGTGCTGCCGCCCAACGGCGCTGTTGGACCCTATTCGTTTCATGGCTTTATGGAAACAGCAGACGAGGTGGGTGGGGACTATTACGACTCCATTGAATTAAAGCACAAAGGGAAGTCGTATTACTGGTTCTTCATCGGGGACGTATCGGGTCACGGTCTTCGCGCGGGCCTAACAATGTTAATGGCTCAGACCGCAATTCATTCGGCCATGGAAGTGGAGCCCGGCCTTGATCCGCAGAGTGCTTTCTTGCACGTCAATGACGTGTTGTTTGACAATATCCGTCGACTCAAAGAACGCAAATACATGACTGCGACCTTCTTTCGCGCAGACGCAGCGGGCGATTTCGTGGCCGCCGGATTGCACCAGGATTTACTGATCTATCGCGCAAGCAAAAAGAAGATTGAGACCCTGCCAAGCGAAGGGTTCTGGCTGGGGATCGATCAAGCTGTACAGAAGGAAACGGTGCGCGTACGGCTAAAACTGGCTCGCGGGGACATTCTTTTCTTGTTTACGGATGGGCTCGTTGAGTCCATGAATGTGCGAAAGGAAATGTTCGGTCAGGAAAAGGTTGCTGAAATCCTCAGAAAGAGCGGGGAGCTGGAACTGGACGTGATTGAACGCAAGATCATGGGGGAGTTTCGATCGCACTGCGGCCCGCTACGGCCAGCGGATGATGTTACTTTCGCAATGGTTCGGAGGAATCGCTAAAATGTCGTTTTCGCTTGTAATTGAGCCAGAGTGGAACGTGATCAAGCGGATCAAAGAGTCCATTCAAAACGACGCAAGCCTTCGTGCGCAGTCAAAAGATTTCCTGGAGCAAACCACGCTGACTGCAATTGAACTCCTGGAGAACGCGCTGAAGTATTCCGATTCAGATTCGGGCAAACCTGTGCAGTTTGCATTCGATGTGCAGGACAATGTTTGTCGCTTTTCAGTTACCAGTTACAGCAAGAATCCCATTACCAAGCAGGCCCTCATGTCCGTGATCCGTACAATCGATACGGGAGATCCTTTTGATCTCTACGTTAAGCGACTTGAAAAACTAAAGGAGAGCCCGGATGGCTTCAGCAGAATGGGCCTGTATCGCATTGCATATGAAGGAGAGTTCACTCTGAAGGCAGACGTCAAAGATGAAAGTGTTACAATTGTGGCAAGCCGCCCCCTGGAGAAGGTGTAATGGCGCTTGATAATCTGACAATGCCAGACTTCGAGATTGAAGTCGTGATGAATGGTTCAACCATTGAGTTGAACTGGAAGGGCGCTATCCATGCGGCCAATCCGGAGGACTTCCTGGATCCGTACTTTGAAACAGTTGTTCAGGAGGCCGGGAAATCCAAGAATTCCATCCGGTGCAACTTTGTTCCTCTGGAATACATGAACTCTGCAAGTATTCCGCCATTGATCGCGCTTCTTCGTGCTCTCGCCGAGAAGGGTATCAAGGGTGAGTTCATCTACGATTCAAATCGTAAGGTTCAGGCGGCATCTTTCCGAGCACTCGATGTAATCGCGAGAAAATCCAAATTCACAACCGTACGAGGAGTCTAATGAGCGATAGTCGCGATCTCTGGCATGAGTCGCCATCCGCCGAGGTCCTACTCGAGAATGGTTGCATCAGTGCATTGAACGCGGCTGCGGGAAATCTCCTGGGTCTCACTGAAAAGGATCTAAACGTTGAAACCTGGGAAGACCGCGTCTTTGATGAACGCAACAAGAAGAAGTTTCAGAACTTTCTCAAAGGGATTGCCGGTATCAGTTCTGGGCTTGAAGTTAAGGCAGCATCCGGAGAAATTCGATTTGTCAGGTTCTTAAAGAAAGCACTCCCCGGTGGAACCATTCTGCTCAGTTTGCAGGACTTGACAGAGTCGCGCGAAGACGCGCAGGCTTTCCAGGCAGGATATGACGAATTCATTCGCGTCACAACCGACCTTGAGGATGCGCTTGGAACCATTGAGAAGCAAAACAAACTACTCGAACGACAAAAGCAGATACTCGAAAGCGAGCTTCAGATTGCACATTTAGTCCAGGCTCAACTCCTGTCGCAGGACTTTGGCCGCCATTCGCTTGTTCAGATCGCAGGCGTTTACCAGGCAATGGCAGAGCTTGGCGGCGATATGTGGGAATTCTACGAAAGTGAAAGTGAGATCTGGGCTGCCATAGGCGATGTAATGGGCCACGGTGTGGCCTCGAGCTTGATTTCCATTGCGGCCAAATCGCTCTTCAAGCGTCGATTTGAGGAAGCGAGTGCGGTTGGTAAGAGTCTAGCACGTCTTTCGCTTGCACTCAACCAGGAAATGGTAGAGATCACCAACTCAAACTATTTCCTGACTGCTTGCGTGGTGCGTATTGATCAACACCACCGCATGGATTATCTAACCGCCGGCCATCCGCCTCTCCTTCATATTCCGGCAGATCGCAAGAAGCCCGTCAATCTGCTCTTTACGGAGCAACCAATGCTTGGTGTTTTTCGGGACATTCAATACGTTTCGGAAAGCGTTCAGCTCGAACTGCACGATCGCATCTTTCTTTATACTGATTGTCTGGTTGAAAGTGTCAATGACCGCGGAGAAGTAATCAATCTCCTTGATGTTGGTGACCGCCTTCGCTGGCGCGAGGGCACAAGTGCTTCTACAGTTATTGAAGACATGCTCGAATTCAGGCGAGATTTTGCGGGTTCAGATCAGCTTCCGGATGATCTTACAATGATCTGTATTGAAATTCCCGATAAGGCCGGGACAACCGCGGGTCGATCGAGGTCATGATGCCGCAACGGAAGAGGGCCAGGCTAGCATTTCTCCTGCTTCTCCTCGTATTTGGCACAACTGCGGTCGCACCCCAGAAAAAAACCCGAAAGAAGGCACCAGTACTCGTTTCTTCAGACACAGGGATTTATGCTGATGCTTTGACCGGTCTGACATCCACGCTCGACCCCTCCGTCGACGCACCCGTCACGTATCTGGATTCGCTTGAAGAAGATGCAGGCGGACTTTCGCGTTACTTCAGCGAACATTCTGATGCGGATTTCTTCATTACAATTGGATCGCGAGCTACTCGGTTGGCGCTGGCTGAATCAAAAGATAAGCGCGTCATCTTTTCGATGGTTAATTCCCCCCGCGCCTTTGGTCTTGCAAACAGACCGGATGCTTGCGGTGTCAGCATGGACGTCTCGCTTTCGGAATTCTTTATTACATTGAAACAGATTTCCCCCAGGGCAAAAAACGTGTACGCCTTTTATACCACAGAGGAGGGCGAGTTTGCCGCCCAGGAAGGAGATTATCTGGACTTCCGCAACGGAGTTGAGTTCCGCAGGCAAAAACTTGCAAGTAAGGACGATTTTGCGCGAGCCCTGGAATCGATCAAGGGCAAAGCGGATGCGTATTACCTTGTGCCCGACGCACTCTATGACAGTGAACAATTTCAAATACTTTCAGATTTTTGTAAAAAAAATAAAGTAATTCTGATGACTTCTTTCACGTCCCTGATGCAGGCCGGGGCCACGTTCTCGATTCGACCTGATTACGGCAGGATTGGAGCGCTGACGGCTGACATGGCAAACCGGGTTCTGGGCGGGCGGGATTGTGGCGAACGGCGTGTGGTGTTTCCGGACCAGAGCTTCTTTTCGCTCAATGAGGCGTACGCCAACGAGTCCGGAATTGAAGTACCGGCCACAATCCGAGAACGCGCCAGCAGGACTCGCCTGTTCCTGGCCGGCGTGAATCTGATGAATGAAGGCAAGCTGAAATCGGCACGCATCGTTTTTGATTCGATTCTTGCCCGCGACCCCGCGAATGCTTCTGCCGCATTCTACAAGAGTGCAATTGTTGAGCGTATGAGCGGAACGCAAACACGCCATATTCTCGATGTGGCGCGGCGCGATCATGATCAAAAGAACTACGAGCGTGCCCTGGCCGGTTACAGACAGGTTCTTGAGATTAATCCAAACAATCCGGAAGCGCGCGAGGGCATGCGAGCAACGCTATTGCTCGTAAGCGAGCAGTCCCGAATTCGCGGTGACTCCGCAACCAATCCGTATGACGCGGCTCGCCAGTACATGGCTGCAATCAAATACTCGCCAGAGAATGCCAAAGCAACGCAGGGCCTGGAGCGGATTCGCGCGCAACAGAAACCACAGATACCTGTATATTTGCAGGAAGGGATTGGCGACTACGATCAGCGCGAATACGATCGTGCAATTCAGACGTTTGAAAATATTCTCTTAATTGATCCAGCAAACAAACAAGCCCAGGAGTACCTGCGCATTTCTATCAAGAAGCGCGACGCGCTCAGAAAACTCCAATCGCGCTGACGCGAGTCATTCGCGCAAGGCCGCGTGGGAATGATTCGGCAGGGGAGGCGCAGCGTGCCGCGGTTCGGTGACTGCTTTTGTGTGTCCTTAGCCTCTAAGGATTCGTGACCTGCTATTCGAGGGGAACACAATCGCTCGAATATCGCCGACCGCTCCACCTTCCGCCAAGGAAGGTTCCTATGATGAATTCCCCCGTGTCATTGTAGCCAACTCCGTTGCCGGATTCTGGGACACCGTGGAGCATTGTCACGCTGAGGCGTTTCGGCTCGCCAGGTATCTTCAGATGCCACACGGCCGTTCCATGAAGCCTACCGCGTTCCCATTGGCCTTTAACGGAGGCGCCACATTTCCAGTGTAGTATCCCCTCCCCCTGAAATAGTAAGTTTTCTATGCCGCCTGTGAAATCCCACCCCTTCTTAAGGAATACGGCGGCGTAACTCGGGATATCGTCGCCTCGCCAGTCACCAACATAAACCTTCCCATCCTGCGTGGTACGCTGCCCAAAGCCATTCGGGACACCATCTCTAAAATCACCTTCATGGACCGATCCATCGGAGAGCCGGATTTGCCCCATGCCGTTTACGCAATCGCCTTTGATGCATTCGCCGCCCAAGCGAACTTCATTGCATCGCAGTACCGAGACGGCAAGGGCTGTCATCATTAAGAGAGGGGCAAGTCTCATGGCTCGCCGCTTTGCGTTGATTGCGAATCCAGCGATACTCATAACCCTCCCATCCCTCTTCGACAACTAACGGAAGTTTGGAAAGAAACCTATCTTCAATTAAGGGGATTGCCATGGCTGCATACAAGTGTCCACTCCTTTATATACATCAGATGTTCGCGACAAGATCCGCAAACCTACATCCGGCAGCGGAAGCGCGCGATACTCGAACTCCGGCCTCTTCCTGACTCCGATCGCGACAAGGCTCACGCGTAGTATTCCGGAGGTCGCGCGTGCATGCCGTGGTCGACTCTCGGCATCCATGCCTCCGTCGACACTCCCCACATCCTGTGGGTCGCAGTGACCAGGAAAAAAAAGTTCTCCAGATTTTCGCGACAAGGTCCGCAAAGCTACATCCGGCAGCGGAAGCGCGCCATGGAGCGAATTGGATATGAGCGGCCCTCGGCTCGGAACACCGCGCCGAGGGACAGGCGCGCTTGCCGCTGAACGGAGAAGGACCCGCGCGGCCGCAGGAGCGATTTAGAATTTCATTCCGGCGCTGAGCCAGATGCTCCGCTTTTCCAGTGGATGCATGGTGGGATAAAAAGCTCCGGTAGCAGCCCGGATGCCTGGATCAAAAAATTGCTCATTGGCGGCATTCTTGACGAGGCAGTCAAAATGCAGGCCAGGAATGAATGCGTCTTCCCAGCGGATGTTCAGGGTGCCCTGGGTGTAACCTTTCACAGTCTTAACCGGATTGGATGCAACGGTGCGGCGGATGTCCACGTAGTTTACGCCGGCGTAAATCGACAGTGTGCGAATAACGTTCCATGTGAGGCCTGCATTTGCGTGGTTTGGAGCGATGTTTGGAATGGGCCCGGAAGAGGGTACGATGGTCCTGCCGAGATATTGTTTATATATGGCCGCGTAGAGATCGAATGCTGGATCGTCGCCAAATCTTCCTGCTGTAGACGGCGAATTTGTCAGCGAAGAAGACAGACTCTCATAGCGACCGTGGTTAAACGTGTAATTCAAGAAGACGCCGACAGTCTTGAATATCTGCAGATCGGCCTGGACTTCAGTTCCGTAAATCGTTGCTTTTCCTACGTTTTGATTTTGATTCCAGTTGGTTCCGGGCTGGCCCGGGTTTGGTTCTGCCGTTTGCACTTCAAGCAACAGGTTGCTCAGCTTGTTGTAGTATTGTTGAACAGAAACATAGTATTTCTTAAAGAAACGATAACCCACACCGATTTCATACGAGCGCAGGTGCTCTGGTTTCAGGTCCGGGTTTGCCTTGCGCTGATTGGTTGCATTGAAAAGTTCCCAGGCAGTTGGCGCGCGAAAGCCGGAGCTGGCGAGCAGTTTGATCGATAAGTCTTGAATCGGCGTAAATACGGCGCCAATTCTTGGTGTGTTGGCGGCACCATAAATTGTACTGTAGTCATAGCGATAGCCGGCGGTCAGCGAAAGCCAGCTCCACGGTGCAAGAATCTGCTGCAGATAAAGCGCATTGTTAACGTAACGGAACCGTCTGTCTGACCCGTAGCTGGCTGGAACCACTGTGAATGAAGATTCAACCCCGGTAGTGAGATTTGCTTTTCTTGTCTGTTCCCAGTTGAGCTTTTCATGCAGTGAGTAAGAGAAGTCTGGTCTACCGTAGGTGGCTGCTCGCGTAACATCGTAAGGCTTGTAGTAGGCATCCGGGCCGAGTGTGTTTGGGGTTTCGTCATGACTGGAGGTAAGTACTTCCGTATGGCGAGCTGTGATCTCGCTGTCGAGGCTCAGTTTTGAGCTGATAGGCAAGAGGTAGCCCATGCTTGCACTGTTGTTTCTAAAATCCCAGCTTGAACCCGTGAAACCGGGAATTTGATCCGTATCGATACGCTGTGTTCCGTTGGAGAAGGTTCCACTGCCCTGCAGATATTGCCAGTTGATTGTCTCGAAACGAAAATTACCCATCGCAAAACGGGCTGTTATGTTGTAAGTGTCCTCCGGTGAGTTATAGTATTGAGACCACCATGAACCTACGGACGTTCCATCCGGTCTACAGGGACCGCCGCAGAATTCCTTCTCGAGGGCATAGAGCGCGTCGTTTGAATTAAATCCCTTCTTATCGAGTTGGTGAATGTCTCCAAAGTTCGGTCCCGCAGATTTGAAATAGTAGGCCGATGCACTGTACTCAAATACAGTATCTTCCATTTTCAGGGCGCCGCGGGCTGCAATATTCACGGCTCCGCCGGGATTCTTGAAGTTGTCTTCATGCCAGCCGCCGAGCAGTTGAACGCCGCCACCGGGATTTGCGGCTCCCGACTTCGTGATGATGTTGATCACGCCATTGAAAGCATTGGCACCGTACAGTGCAGAGGCGGGTCCACCAATTACTTCGATACGCTCAACGTTGTAGAGTGGAAAACGCAGCGTTCCACCGAGCACTGCCTGTTCTGTGAGATTATTGTCCAGAATTCCGTCGATGTAAACCAGGGTGCGCTGATTGTTTCCGACCAATCCCCGCTGGTGAATAAGCTCCGGGAAGATTCCATAAATATGGATGATGTCAAATCCGGGGATATCATGAAGCGCATCTACGAGCGTCCGATAGCCCCGTTCTCTAATTTGTTGTTCTGTAACTACGTAAACAGCAGCCGGTGCATCCTTAATACGGATGGCCTGCCTTGTGGCCGTAATTACTTTTTGATCTTCGAGTACTCGAAACACGTCACCTGTGATAGCCCGTCGCTGAATTGGGAACTCGACTTCTTTACCAATGGGCAGGGCAAGAATTGATTCCTGAATGTTCTCTGTGCGTTCCGTTTTCCTTGGGTTTCCTGCAACGCGCGAGGCGAGGCGTTCTGCGAAGGTGCGAATCCGTTCCGAATCATCACGCTTCATTTCATCCGCGGGCAACGGTAGATTGGCTTCCGCTAGATATTCATCCGTCAAGGACACCGCATCCACAACGTAACCCGTTGACGCATCATAGACCTGTCCAAACAAGTCCAGGTTCCCCAGTCGGCTGCGCGAATAGAAGATTCCAATGAAGAATCCAGATCCTTTCTCAGGGCTGGTTTGATTTGTCGCAGAGACGGTCAGACCGGCGCGCTCAAGTGCGCCGCTTATCTCCGTGCGAATCGATGCCTCTGCCGTGGGATTGGATGGAATCTTGAATGGGCGGGCAGGGCCAACAGCGGCGGTTTCCTGTGCGAAAGCTGGAGCCGACGCGCACAGTACGGCCAATGCAAACACAGTCCCCCTCACACCAGAATCGAGAGGTATCTAAACGTCAGGTCAACTCAAAAAGGCTATTCGCGCGCGCCGCTGGCCTTATAAACCGCCTTGGCCACCGTTGCAGAAACGGCTGGATCCAGCACCCTTGGAAGGATATGTTCGGGCTTTGGATCGCGCACCATTTCGGCCAATGCGAAGGCCGCGGCCAGTTTCATGTCGTCCGTAATACGGCGGGCACCTGCGTCGAGGGCTCCGCGAAAGATTCCCGGGAAGGCCAGGGCATTGTTGACCTGATTTGGAAAATCGCTCCGGCCTGTGGCAACGATGGCTGCGCCACCTTTACGCGCCTCATCGGGCATGATTTCCGGAACGGGGTTTGCAAGAGCGAAAATCATACAATCGCGAGCCATTCGCTTCACATCGTCAGCATTCAGGAGGCCAGCTTTACTCACGCCAATGAAAACGTCTGCATCAACCAGTACGTCCTGGAGGGAACCGCTCTTGTTTTGAAAGTTCGTATAACGGAGCATTTCCAGCTTTTCGCTGTTGAGATCATTCCGGCCCGCATGAATGGCACCCTTTGTATCGCAAATGACTATTTCCTTTGCCATGATTTTATCACCAGGGCCATCATCGCGAAGGATGTTGGTAATGGCCAGACCCGCTGCCCCGGCACCGTTGATAACAATTTTCAGATCGGAAATTTCGCGCCCGGTGAGCTTGCAAGCATTGATCAGGCCTGCGAGTAGCACGATTGCGGTTCCATGCTGGTCGTCGTGGAAAACGGGGATTCCGAGATCTTGCAATCGTCTTTCAATTTCAAAGCACTTTGGCGCGGCAATGTCTTCGAGATTGATGCCACCAAAGCAGGGTGCGATGCGACGAACCGTTTCAACAATCTCATCTGCGTTTTGCGTGGCCAGGCAGATGGGCCAGGCGTCAATGTCTGCCAGTTGCTTGAAGAGGAGCGCCTTTCCTTCCATTACAGGAATGGCCGCTTCCGGGCCAATATTTCCAAGACCAAGTACCGCAGAACCGTCGGATACGACGGCGACGCTATTGTGCTTGATTGTTAACTTCCTGGCCAGGTCCTTATTCTCAGCAATTGCCAGACATGGAGCCGCCACACCGGGCGTGTAAGCGACGGAAAGGTCATCCATGTTTTCCACGCGCATTTTGCTCGTTACGCCAATTTTGCCGCGAAGCTGCTCGTGTATGATGAGTGACTTTTCCGAATAATCCATTCTGCCATAACAGTCGGACCACATATAAAAGAAATGGAAATTTTCTAACACTGCTGGCAGATGTGTTCGCGGGCCGATCGCAGGGTTGTCGGTGGCTCAGTCCGTGAATTTCCGGGAGTGTTTATGTCACGTTATCATGTAGTGGTTATTGGTTCCGGGCCTGGTGGGTACGTTGCTGCAATTCGCGCAGCACAGCTTGGCTTTCAAACGGCTATCATCGAACGCGAAAGCCTTGGTGGAATCTGTTTGAACTGGGGATGTATCCCGACCAAAGCCCTTCTTACCAGCGCGCATCTCCTGGAACACATGAAGCATGCAGTGGATTTTGGAATTAAGTCTGCAGCCCCGGAAGCAGATTTCAAAGCAGTCATCGCACGCAGCCGACAGGTAGCTGCGGACATGGCAAAGGGTATCGAATACCTGATGAACAAGAACAAGATTACGGTGATTCGTGGAACTGCAACCTTCCTCGATCGTTTCAAAGTGAAGGTCGAGAATCAGGGTCAAACCCAGGAAGTGGAGTCGGATCGTTTTATCGTTGCAACCGGAGCCCGGGCGCGAGCGCTTCCGGGAGTCCCAATAGATGGTGAGTACGTTATGGGCTACCGTCAGGCGATGAGCATTACGGAAAGGCCTTCTACGCTGTGTATTCTAGGAGCCGGAGCGATTGGAGTTGAGTTTGCCGATTTTTACGCTTCAATGGGAACCAGAGTAACTCTGCTTGAAGCCATGGATCACATTCTACCCCAGGAAGACGATGAGATTGCAGCCGTTGTGCTTAGAAGTTTTCAGAAGCGCGGCATGGACGTGCAAGCAAAGGTTCGAGTGTCCGGCGCTGAGATTGTAGCTGCTGATTTTCCCAGCAAGAAGGGTGTTCGTGTTACCTGGCAGACCAGTGATGGCAAGACGGAAGCCGTAACTTTCGAGCGAATGCTTTCTGCTGCCGGAGTTGCCGCAAATACAGACAACCTGGGGCTTGAGACAATTGGTGTGCGACTCCAGCGGGATCGGATCGTCGTCGACGATCATTACCGAACCAACGTCGAGAGTATTTACGCAATTGGTGATTGTATTCCTACAGCTTCACTTGCGCACGTAGCCAGCATGGAAGGAATCAAGGCAGCGGAAGGTATGAAATTCACCAGGGCCTCGCACCACGAACATTTCTTACCCATAAATTACGATTGGATTCCCTCGTGTACTTATTGTCATCCCGAAGTAGCCTCAATTGGAAAGACGGAGAAGAAGCTCAAAGAAGAAGGAATCACTTACAAAAAGGGAATCTTTCCATTCCGGGCAAGCGGGCGAGCCCGAGCAACCGGAGAAATGGATGGAATGGTCAAAGTTCTCGCTGGTGGTGAGTACAATCAGATTCTCGGTGTGCATATTGTTGGCGAAGGCGCCACGGAGATTATCTCAGGGCCAATGCTTGGAGCTGCCAACGAGCTCACCGTAGAGAATTTTGCGCGCACTATGCATGCTCATCCAACCTTTTCGGAAGGTGTGATGGAAGCAATGGCCGCAGTTTTGGGTGAAGCAGTAAATATTTAAGCCTGGAATTGGATTTGCAAGTGTCTAGAGTTTGAAGTCTCGAGGTTAGAATCATTGTATCGGTGGACAACGGCGTCTCGTTCAATTTCCTTGTTCGCAAATGCGTCTGTCCTTTGGTCTAAAAATTGGATTCTTTGCCGCCATTCTTGCTATCACAACGACCGGAATAGGGCTGGGGTATTTCTACGAGGTTACCCGTAAAAATGTTTGGAATGAGCTGGCCAATCGGCTTGCAGACATAGGGCGCACAGGACAGTTCCTCTTTACCGAAGAGCATCGCCTGGCTATCGACAGGCTAAATGTGGCTTCCGAAAAGTCATCAGTACGTAACAATGCAACTCTCATTCTCGATACTGGCAAAAGTCGCTCAACGATTCCAGCGGGCCGTGTAAAAGAGTTGGAAGCCTCTGCGGATTTCAAGATGCTAATCCAGGCACTCCGTCAGGTCAAGAATGCATCACGGAATGGACTAACGGGTCTTGGCCAATTAGGTCAAGCTCCCTGGCCTGCGGAAGATCCTCCGCGCGTACGCTACACATACCTTCTCGTGCCGATTCCGGAAATTCCCGACCGGACAATCTTGAAGTTCATTGCAGATGCGGACTATGAGGTGCAGGATTTAAATGGAAACGGCCAAACAGATCCTGATGAAGTAGCTTCGGAAATTGGGCGTTTGTACAATGTTTCAGATCAAGCCGGGCTAATCAAAGCGTTCGATGGGCAAGTACAAACCAGCGAACAATATTATGAGGACCAGTGGGGAAGGTGGATGTCTGCTTACATCCCTATTCTTCGAGCGGATGGTACCGTGGCCGCTGTGATGGGCATAGATATGAGTGCCACATCGCAGTTTAACCTACTCCAGCAGCTACAGTACCTGGCTATTTTCGTAGTGGCTGCGAGCTTTCTACTCGCGATCCTTTTATCTACGCTGATTGCGCGCTGGCTGGCACGGCCCGTTGTGAAACTCCGCGCTGGCGCAGAACGGGTAAAGCAACGCGATTACAGTACGCGAATCGACGTTCGTACAAGAGACGAGCTGGGCATTCTTGCATCAACGTTCAACGAAATGGTCCAGGAGGTAGAAGGCCACGCGAGGACCCTGGAAGACAGGGTAAATGCACGCACCGCAGAGCTCGCAGAAAGCAAGAACCAGCTTTCAGATATTCTTGGCAATATCAGCGAAGGAATTCTAACCCTTGATGAGGCCGGCAGAATTAACTCGGAATTTTCCGGAAAGGTTCCTGAGATGCTGGGATTGAAACCCGGTGGAATGCAGTTTGTCGATCTATTCCCCGATCCCTCGATCAAGGCCAGCGTTTCAGAACTTATAGAACAGATGCTCCGGAATCCATTCATGGCCGCCCGAATGTTTGAGGATCTCAATCCTCTACGGGACTTGAAATATCTGGATCCATCGAAGCAAACCGTTCGCATCCTTTCCTTTTCTTTTTCCAGGATCAAGGATGCATCGGGAAAGGTTGTCAAATTGCTGGTTGTGATTTCTGACCGCACAGAAAGGATTCAACTCGAGGCCGCTCTCCAGGAACGCGAAAAGGAGCAGTCTGCCAAAATCGAGAAGCTCTACCAAATTCTTCACCTCGATCCGCGTGTCTTTACCGGATTCCTGGAAGAGGCGGAAACAATTGTCCAGCGCGTCGGATCTCGCATTAAAGATTTGACATCCGGTCCGGAATCAAATCGAGCCCTGGTTGAATCTAGTTTCCGTGACCTGCATACTCTCAAGGGCAATGCTCGCGCACTGAATCTTGAATCAATCGCCGCGCGCGCCCATCAGCTTGAAGATCTGTTTGATCGCTTGCGCAACGAAACGGTCTCCGATGCTGTACGCCAGGATGTCGCAAGTCGCACCGAGTCCCTGCGTCAGGAGATTGCAGATGGTGGCTCTATGTTTGACAAGATTGTCAACATGCGTGACGTGCTCCGTGTTAAAACACTGGATGCCTCTGCGGAGCTTGAAGAAAGAAGCAAGCACATTGTTGAGCAAGAGGCACTGGCCCAGGGAAAATCGGCTGATGTAGTGTTCTCAAATCAAGCGGGGGTGCTCAAGAATGAGGCGCTGGCGCCCATTCGAAACATGCTTGGCCACCTACTGCGCAACGCAGTCTTCCATGGGATTGAAACGCCGGATGAGCGTCGGGCCCAGGGTAAAACTCTTGATGGAAAGGTAAAGGTTTCTTTTGTGAGGGATGGCTCACAGTTTCGTCTAACGGTAGAGGATGATGGTGCAGGCCTGGATCACGTCAAGATTGGAAACGCCGCTGTCGCGCGCGGAATGTTGGATGCAAGCTCCCTGCAAGCAATGAGTCCGGGTGAAATCATCCGTCTGATATTTAGATCAGGTTTTAGCACGGCAGGGCAGGTTACGGACTCTGCAGGCCGTGGTGTTGGCCTCGATTTTGTTGACCAGACGGCTCGATCGCTTGGTGGGTCAGTGCGGATTGAAACCAAAAAAGGGAGCTACAGCAGATTCATTCTGCTTCTTCCACCTGGCTTGCTTGACGAATGATTTGATTTGCCTGTTTGAATATTAGTGTATAAATGGTTAAAGAAATGAAGATTCTTGTAGTAGATGATTCCACGATGATGCGTAGTGTGATCAAGAGCACCATAGAAACATATGGTGCGGGAAAAGTATTCGAGATTGCCGAGGCAACAAACGGCCAGGAAGCTCTGGCATGCATGGAGCAGTCCGCGATTGATCTTGTGTTGCTCGACTGGCAGATGCCCGTCCTGGACGGCCTTTCGTTTGTAAAACAGATTCGCGCGGCCGGAAGCACAGTTCCAATCGTAATGGTTACATCCGTAACGGATCGTGAAAAAGTTATGGAAGCTGGGAAGGCCGGAGTGAATACTTATGTGGAAAAGCCAGTTCGTGGTAGCGTGCTCTGGGCGAACATTTCAGAGTTTATAAAATGACATCGGATTACATTCGCATTTTTGCCCGGGCGCTTGAACAAACATTCCAGGATATGCTCGGTGTTGATCTCACGAGCGAGGAAGTCCGTGAAATCGGCGCAGAAGCAATTCGCGCAGATGTCTCAGCCAGCGTTACTCTAAAGGCAGAAGGGCAGCATGCGCTGGTGATATTGACTTTCGAGGCCGATGCGGCTGTGGACGCGTCGCACCTCCTGACTGGCGAAAGGAATACTGTGGACCATCCGCTCGTCGCGGATACCGTACGCGAGTTACTGAACATCACGGTCGGCGCAGCCCAGCGCCTTGGGACTTCCAGATTTCAGTTTTCGCTTCCGATTTCTGTGCTCGGAAAAGACCATGAGGTGAGTGGGTTTCGCCATGGCCAGAGTGTTTGTATTCCAATGCACTGGGAATCGAGTCGACATCTGAAATTGTATTTGAATCTTCAGTCCAGCTAAGGAACCCCTTTGAATACATCCCATATCATTGCTTTTGCAACCTGCCTTCGAACCACTTATCGCGATATGTTGAACATCGACATGAAGCAGGGCTCTATTTCTGAACAGATTGATTTTCCAGTTCGCGCAGATGTTTCTGCATGTGTAATGATTACGGGGGCTTCGCATGCCTGTGTTGTCCTGGCTTTTGACGAGGCAAGTGCCGTGGATGCAACCAATCGGTTTACCAGGACTAAAAGTCAGTTTGAGGACAGTATTGTGGGAGATACGGCCCGCGAGATACTGAATATACTGGTTGGGTCCGCTCAACGCGAGGTTGCAGACCGGTTCTCTTTCTCTTTGCCCGTTTCAGTCCAGGGTAGGAATCATGAGATAGGTTCTTTTCGCAAGGGAAGAAATATTCTCTTACCTCTTACCTGGGAAGATCAATTCAGCGTCCGTCTTTTTCTAAATCTACCCGCCACTTAATCGCCCATGAGTTCCGTCTGAGACTCGATGCGTTCCTTATCTCGATAGAATACAATCTTGTAATAGGTACGCGTGGACGCGTTGCTCAAAAATTCCATTAGATCGTGAATGTCGCGAATCCTGGCGGTCCCCAGCTGAACGATTCGATCTCCCTGGCGTATGCCTGTCTTTTCTACCGGCGCGCCCTTGTGGACTCCGCCAACGACAAGACCGTCGCCGCTATTGTCGTAGTTCCCTGGCATGATGCCAAGCCGGACCTTCAAATCATACTGTTTGGATTCATCGGATTCGGGGGCCTGACGAAACTTAATGGGCGGGTTGGTGGCCATCCATTCGAGGCTGAGATTTGCGGTGAATTCAACTACTCGGGCTATCCCGGAAACACTCAGAAGCGGAAAGTCATCTTCCGGCTTGTGATACTGCATATGGTAACCTGTGAAGATGAACGCTATGGGAAGGCCGGCCAGGTAGAAGGAGGCATGATCGCTCGGTCCACCACCACCGGAAATCAGCTTCAGCCGAGTCGTTTCGAATCCACTCTTTGCAAATGCTGATTCCATGATTTTCGCCAGCCGCTCATCGCCCGTGTCTTTCCCTTGCAGGTTCAAGCCTTTGTCCGCTCGGAGACGTCCTACCATATCGAGATTGATCATTCCAAGTGCTTCACTGAATGGCGCGGCTGGACTTCTGGTATAGGCGAGGGAACCAAACAATCCACGTTCCTCCGCGTCAAAATTTAGAAAGAGGACGTTGCAATTTTCCGGAATTCGCCGAGATGTTTTCTCGCGCGCTCTAAACAGCCTGGCCAGCTCCAGGACAGCCGCCGTCCCGGAGGCATTGTCGTCTGCACCATTATGAATTTGTCCGCGTCCACCCATGCTGGAAAAATTGCCCATACCCAGATGATCAAAATGCGCGCCAATGATCATATAACGTTGCCCTGGCTGATACGGTTTGAGAAATGCACCCGTATTAAAGCCGGTCCGATTTTGCAGTTCAAACGCCGTCTGGATTCTAACGTTGCAATCTTCGCATCCGACCTTTGTCTCGTCTTTTTTGTCCGCGGGCTTTAGCCAGGGAAAGGCACGCATTGCAGTTGCGTGACTCAGAAAGATTGCAATCGGTCCCGGAGCGCGACGCATTGGCAAATCATCTGGCGAAAGTTCCTCATCCGGATCACCTACGAAAATAATTCCAGCTGCACCTTTCTTCTGCGCGGCTTGAAGTTTTGCAAGGAAGCTCATTGCCTTTCCCAGTGGAGGGTCATTCTTGCCTTTTGGTCCATATCGACGGCAAATGACGATTTTACCCTTCAGATCCAGGCCCTCAAGATCGTGTAACGGTGGTTCATCGTTTTCAATGCAATGTCCGCCAAACTCAAGCTTGCCTGACGCTTCGCCAGTCTGAACGATAGGCATCACGGTTCCCTGAAATTCTGATTCATCTTCGATTTTTACAGATGCGATGGTCTGTTTGATCCCTGCCTGGAAGGGAAACTCCTGAGTAAAGCCCTGAGCGAAGGCCGGGCTGAGGCCCAGATCGAGATAGATCTGGCGGATGTAGTCAGATGTCCTCTTTGCAAAGATGGTGCCTGACTCGCGCCCTTGCATTTCGTCCGAACTGAGAAATGCTGCACGCTCCGCAATGTTTGCTTGCGAAACCTCTGCGCTGTCAAGGAGTTCCAGAGGTTTGCAGGCAGCTAACCAGAGCCAGAAGAGGATCAAGCACAGATGACGAAATGAAATCGAAATTTGAGACTGCACGCATTCAAAAGGGTTCAATGCCAAAAGACCGCAATCCTTTTTGTAAAGGGGTTCGGGAATGCCTTGCCACCGAAGCCAGCCGGTATCGAATCCATCCATGGATGAAATCAAGAATATTGCCCTCGTAGCGCACGACAATTGCAAACAGGAGCTTGTTGAATGGGTGGATTTTAACTGGGGTTCACTGCTTGAGCATCGCCTGATTTGCACAGGCACAACAGGCCGCCTGGTTGAGGAAGCACTGACGGCACACTTGAGTTCTGACAACGAAGTGAATGCGCGCGTCACCCGGTTAAAATCGGGACCATTGGGCGGAGACCAGCAACTTGGAGCCCTGATCGCGGAAGGCAGAATTGATGTCTTGATCTTCTTCTGGGATCCAATGCAGCCGCAGGCGCATGACGTTGACATTCGCGCCTTGCTCCGCATAGCTGTGCTCTATAATATTCCAACCGCCTGCGATCGCTCAACGGCCGACTTCTTGATTTCATCTCCGCTGATTAAGCAGAAATATACGCCTATCCGGCGCGATTACTCGAGTTATCTGAGTCGGACTGTTTGATCGTACACTTGTTTTCCTTAATGGAAATGGCCGCGCCACAGCACATGTGCCCAGTACAGCAGAGGAATGGAGATGGGTGCAGTGACAATATCAACGGCAAGGGCAAACGGCAACAATAGAGCTATTTTCTTGTCATAAAAGCGCACATCTCGTCGCACAAGACTATCTACAACGACGATGCGCGGTCCGTTATAGGAAGCCAGGTCTGGTAAGTGAAGGACATAACCCGTACCGGGTTTTGTAAATATGATCAAGTGATCTTCTCGTGCGAACTTGCGTGATGGGACCATACGCCAATCCCCTTCGTTGAGATCCCTGACGGAGTCGGCTGTTGTGGCGCGGAGATTGACCGCCCATGATCCTGGCGGTTCTCCTGGGCAGGTGGTTTCGAAGATTCGGGGTTGATGGCCACTGACTCGCACGAACAGCCGCCCATCTCTCTCTTGAAGCGCAACACTGTCGGCTGAATCCCCGGCATTTGCCATGTCAGCGTTGAATGACAGGAGACCTTCTCGAGCTTTCGTGGCGAAATCCTTGCAATGCCACCTAACGTTGGAAAAATCACCCAGAAGACCATCGCTGCTCAGGAAGTGCACCCCGGTCTGAATGTGAACGGGGGCAGCAAATCGTAATGGAGTCCCCGGTTTTACTTCTTTTAGGTCGTTTGACTCGATAGGGGAGTCGGGACCTGCTGAGTCATTCGTGGATAGAGCTAACCACTGAAGATGGCTCCAGGTGTTGTCTCCGTCCAAGTAGATTGTCATGTATTTTCCTTGCTTAAGCTTATACTTAAGTTGATCGATCTGGTAAGAATGCGGCGTCCCAAGTGTTACGCGCTCATAGATCTGGGTTCCTCTGGGAATTGAGTAATAAGTAACGAACGTTAAGCAATTGGAATTAAGCCCAACTAGAAGCAGCGCGGCGACACTTGTAACCGCGCGAATGAATTGCATTCTGTTTCCGGAATTCGAACAGGGTTTCGCTATGCCGGCTTTGACCTTTCTGCTCACGCACTCGCCTTTCGCAGCAGCTTCCGTTCCATGAACCAGCCCAGTGCGATCAACAAGACAAACGTAAACAGCAAATTCAAAGCTACAACGGCAACGTTGGTTGTGTAGGGAGGAATGAATCCGCTAGCGACTTGCAATGAAATATTGATTGCTGCAAAGCCAATGACATATGCAAGCGCATGAGGCGCGCTACTTCGCATAGCCGCTGCATAAAGGAGAAGACCTCCTCCAAAAAATGCAATCTCGATTGTGTTTGAAATGAGCGGATAATTCCAGAGACCCAGGCCAATCTTAATAGACCCTGGCCAGAGTGCCAGATCCCGGACGTGAACGAGTGCGTCGCAGAAGTAGTGCAAGAATACCACTCCGCCGAGGAGGAGTGCAACTTTTGTTGGGTTTTCAATCTTCTTGCTGCGAGCAAATCCAAGCACGGCTCCACATGCGAATGCAGCCCAGAACAATTGAAGAGCCAGGCTATGCGTCCAGGGAATGGAAACGAGTTCCAACGGAACCCAGGCTGTGTAACCAGGCGCAACCCTGACGACTTCTACTCCGATAAACAAGAAGAAACAATTGATCAGGTCGACAAAAACTGCAGCCACCAGTAGTACCCAGAGGGGTACCCTTGAATCGAGTTTCTTTGCGGCCAGGCCAACACCCAGATGTCCAATCAGCATGCGAATTTCCTGAATACAGATTTGTTCCGACTAATTCTGATTGTGTCTCCGTTTGCGTCAAGTTTCATCGGCAAATGAATAATCCACCGTCCATGCCAGTCAGCAAACGTATTGTCCAGATCTGTCTCTTTCTCGTCGCCGCAATCGCCATGTTTGGTGGCAGTCTGCAGATGTATCTGGGCCAACCGGACACTACGCCGCGTCTCGATAACGTGCACCGATTCATGGCAGGGGTGTATTTTTCTATGGGCCTTATCTCTTTTTATGCTGCACGTACGGTTCGCACTCAGGATACGCTCATCTACTTAATTGCGATTGGTGTCTTCTGCGCTGCCCTTGGGCGGCTCGTTTCTATTTCAATTGTGGGCTTGCCACAACCTGCCGGGCTCTGGATTGGTTACCTGGTGCCTGAACTTGTGATTCCGCCTATCGTCATAATTGCGCAACGAATGAGTCAACGAAACAGCTAGACTCGTTTGTTATTTTGTCCCTAAGGCTCTCAGCCCGGTAGAAGACCGGGCATTGCGGGGGCCAGTCGGATACCGCTCAAAAATCGGTTGAAGCATTGCCCATAGGTGCTAGCCTCAGAGAATGAAATTAAAAAGAATCCTTCTTCTGGTTATTCTCCTTGTGGCCACATCCTCCGCACAAGCTAAGGTCTGGGCTATGTACTGCAAGACGGGGCCTGGTCTGAACGTGCATATCAACTACTCGATCAATTCCGGTCCGGCATCACTGGACATCTATTACAACAAAGCCTCAAAGGCCGCAGGAAATAATTTCGAGAACTTGAAACCTGGCGAATGTGCCTGGCCCGATCGTCCGATTCGTTCTGATGAAAGGGGGTCGGCGGTATTTCGCTATGGTGTCATGCTTGGTGCAAAGGCACCCTTCATGACTATCGTAGTTGGAAACGAGGAGCAACCCACCCAAATCTTACTGCGGGATAGTAAGCTAAACGGACTTCGCAGCACAAAGGGCGAGAAGTTCAAGATGCAGGTTCAAATGGAAAACGGTGAGCTAAAAATTCAGGATAAGAACGGCGATCCGGATATCGAGTACGTGAAATAATCAGCAAACAGGGCGTGATCCGGATTCATTCGTCTTGACCTTGCTGGCACGGATGCTTGTCTCCGTTATGCGAAAACTCCGGATCGTTCTACTAACTTTGCTCCTGTTGGTGGGAGCACTCTTTCTATTCCTCCGACTCCGCTACGGGGGAGGAACGCTCGCAGAGCACCTTCCGGCTACCCCGCCAATCTTCAATGAAACCGTTCTCGAAACGGTTGCCGACTTGCCTCTGCCTCCGGGAAACATTGCAGTTTCACCCGACGGACGGATTTTCTTCACATTTCATCCAGAAGGAAAACCGGAGGTGAATGTGGCGGAACTTGTCTCTGGAACAGCTGTACCGTATCCCCCCTCTGCGGAGGACCGCGCCCGAACAAAGAGTGTTCTATCCATGCGTCTTGACAGACAGGGCAGATTGTGGCTGCTCGATTTCGCAAGCCATGGGATGGGCCAGCCAAGAATCGTCGCGTATGATATCAAAGACAATCGTTTAGTTCATGAGTTTGATTTTTCAAGAGAGGTTGCACCGCGAGGTTCCATGTTGAACGACTTTCAGGTTTCGCCTGACGGCCGCTGGATCTATATTGCAGATGCCAGTATCTTTGGCCTGGCTCCAGCGCTCGTCGTCTATGACACGGAACAGAAGAAGGCCAGGCGACTGCTTGAGAAGCATTCGTCAGTTCTTGCAGACCACGATCACATCCCCCGTGTGCGAGATCGCGACCTCCTCGTACTTGGGGTGTTTGCGATTCGTCCGGGTGTGGATTCAATCGCACTTGAGCGCAACGGACGTTACCTCTACTTCGCGGCGGTCAATGCGCCCAATATGTATCGTATCGATTCCAAATTCCTGCGTGACGAGTCTTACAATGCGGATCAGATAGCCGGGGCCGTGGAAACTGTGGGACGCAAGACCGATTCCGATGGAATTACCACCGATGATCGTGGAAACGTATACATAACCGATGCTTCGTCCGATTCAATTCATCGCATGTCGCCTGACGGTAAGATTGAAACGTTGGTCAAGAGCGACAAGCTGCGTTGGCCGGATGGTTTTTCCTTTGGACCGGACGGGTACCTGTACGTAACGTGCAGTAGCTTGCAGGAAGTAATTTTTCGCTCCGCTTCGCACGTGAAAGCCCATTCGCCGTATCAGATCTTTCGATTCACACCAGGAGTTGCCGCTACACCGGGGCACTAGCCCGGATTGATCCGCTCTGGCGATGTAACGGTGTCCTGTACTGCCAGGAGAAACCGCGCAGTACAGGACACTCACAGCAACACGTTAGGCGACTTTGTGCTCTGTTGTCCCTGATCGAACCAGAAAGGCCAGAAATCCGGTCAAGAGTATCAGAAAACCGAGCACGGTGTAAGCAATCTGTGCATCGTATACCCAGTAGAGGTAGGCACCGGCAAGCGGCCCTATGGCGCGGCCAAGGGATTCGGAAGAGCGGAATAGTCCAAGCGCCGCTCCCTGATGATCAGCGGGTGAAAGCAGGCTGGCAAGTCCCGATAGTGCAGGCCTGATACATGCCGCCCCCAATGCCAGGGGTGCCAGAGCCAGAAGGGACCACCCAATGCTGGTCGAAAAGCCGAGCAACGCAAGGGGCACAGGGATCAGGAACAATCCCAGCAATGCCAGGCGTTTTTCTTTTAGAATGGGCGCAATTCTACGGACAAGTCCGCCCTGACCGATCGCCAGGAGCACACCAAGATACAGGAATATCAGTCCCATTCGAGCCGGCGTCAGGGAGAATCTAAACTTATAGAAGAATGTCATCGAAAACTCAAAGGCGGAAAACAACATTGTGAACAGGAAGATGATAAGGATTGTATGCGGTACACCGCGTAGATCTGTACCGGTCTCGAACAGGCGGTATCGTTTCCGTTCCGATTGCGTGACGGGTGTGCGTGTCTCGGCAAAGAAGCGGAAATTTACAAACGCGCTGCCGACAGACATCAGTACCGACACGAGCGCACACATTGAATACGGATTCAAGAAGGGTACTGCGGGGAAACTCTTAGTTAAATCAAGCAAGGCTGCGGTGCCGCCGATTACAGGTCCAAGAATGAAGCCGACTCCGAATGTTGCACCAAGCAAGCCCATGGCTTTTGTGCGCTCTGAACTGTCAGTCATGTCAGCCATGGCCGCTGAGATTACGCCCAGGTTGCCGGCCATGAGTCCCGCAAGAATTCGTGAAAGCAAGAATACAGAAAAACTCGTCGAAGTAAACCAGAGGAAGTAGGCAAGAGCCAGGCCGCAACTCGTCAGTATCAGCACGGGTCTGCGGCCGATTCGGTCAGACAGTCGGCCCCACATGGGTGCTACGGCGAATTGAATGAACGAATAGACGGAAGCCAGCACACCACCGAGCAGCACAATGAGTTCGGCCGACGGACGATTTTCTGGCAGGAGGTGTTCGAGGTTCCGAATAACCGGAATGAGCCATTGATCAATTCGGGAATTTGTCGATTGGTGAACGTAGTATTCCAGCAGGTGCGGAACCACAGGAAAGATGAGGGAAAAGCCGATGAGATCGAGGAGCAAACTTTGAACCAGCACCCAACGGTTTCTGCGTACATTCACGGAGACGAAAATTCTCCTACTGCCTCGCAAAACCAGACAATTTTGCAAAAAAGGCTTTTAACGCACCCCACCGGCGAAAATCATGAAGGTATGACCGGATCTGAGCCGATCTCCGTCCCCGATTTGCTCGGTCGAGACCATGTAATTCCGGTCGGCAAAGATTACATCCCCGGCGTGGAGCGGAAACTTCGCGCAACTATCATGGGTATCTTTCGTGATCCGTCCGGAGCGCAGACAAAGGAAATTTCCAACCACGAATTGCTGTCAGAGGCTGTATTCTGGTCACTCGGTGAGCTGATCAACAACGCGAACAAGGCAAACAATCGCTGGGCGCTGCTCAGAAACGCACTCATGCAGCGCATTGTTGCGGAAAACAAACTCGGTTCAGATCAGGCAACGCAGGACAAAGTTCAAAGCGAAGTTGATTATGCAATTGAGCACAATCAGACGGACCTTCTACAGAAATATAATCTGGTGAATATTGACCTTACTGCATCCATCTTGAAACTAATCGAGATGCATAAGACAAACTCATTTGCGCTATCGGAAAGATTCAACAAGCGAATTGACGTGACTCTGCGGATGAAGTCGCGCACTGACAGAAATGTCCTTTTGATTAATGTTCTAAACAATTCACCAATCACAGTTATTGATAAGCAGCGTGTAGAGTACAACCTGGATAAGATCAAAGAAGATCTAATGCACGCCGGGAAGAACTCGCGTGAGGCCTCTGTGCGCCTCTATGACAAGACCGAGGATCATGCCGGCGGCGGATTTGGCGCTGGACTCAGGAGTATTGTCCTTTTCTTGAAAGAGGGGTATGCGCCATTCCCGCTTGAGATCAAGTATTCTACCTTAATCCAGTACCGTTCGGCCGCTAGTTCCACGATTTTCACAATCGAACTGCCCATCCCTTCCTGACTTTCATTCTTGACCGTATGGGCAAAATCGGGACGATGCCTCTTCATAGGGCATTTGTCCAGAACGACCCGGAGAGCAGGATGAGAGAGATTAAGACAGTCACAATTCTTGGTGCGAACGGCACCATGGGTGCAAACAGCGCCGCCATTGTTGCCGCATTTGGAAAAGCCAAAGTTCATATGCTGGCCCGGAGCGCGGACAAAGCCAGAGAGGGGATTCAGACTGCGGTCGATTCCGTTCGTTCCGGTGTAATTGAGAAGCAATTTATTGCCGGTAGCTATGACGCGGACTTAGAGAAGGCTGTGTCTGAAAGCGATTGGGTGTTTGAGCTTGTAGCTGAAGACTATGCAGTGAAAGAACCGCTGAACAAGCGCATCGCCGCCGCCAGAAAGCCAGGCACGATCGTCTCAACCGTGAGTTCTGGTCTGTCAATTGAACGCCTTGCATCGGCCTTTGATGCGGACGGGCAGAAGCACTATTATGGAACGCACTTCTTCAATCCTCCATACAAGCTCACTCTCTGTGAACTGATTGTTCAGCCAAAGAATGATCCTGCGTTTACAAAGGAACTGACAACGTATCTTGCGAAAACGTTGCTTCGCCACGTAATCATTTGTAACGATAAGCCCGGCTTCGCTGGCAATCGCATTGGTTTTCAGCTGATGAATGAAGCTGCGCAGTACGCTGAAAAGATCCAGGATAAAGGTGGCATTGCCCTCATTGACGCATTGATGGGTGGGTTCACTGGCCGCGCCATGAGTCCTCTGGCTACGGTGGATCTCGTTGGACTCGACGTTCACAAAGCGATCGTTGATAACATCTACAGCAATACCAAAGACTCTGCTCATGAAACATTCAAGCTTCCAGGCTACATGCAGAAGTTGATCGATTCTGGCGCTATGGGAAACAAAGCCGGGAAAGGACTCTATCGCCGCGAGAAGAAAGCGGATGGATCGAGTGACAAGTTTGTGTATAACATTGCCAAAGGCGACTACGAGCCGCTTCAAAAGATATCCATTCCATTCAAAGCGGATTGCGTGAATGCAATTCGTGCATCGGACTACAAGAAGCTCGGTCAAGTAGTACTCACCGCGCAGGGAAGCGAAGCGGATCTGCTCAGGCATTTCATTGCGCGCTACATTGCTTATTCTTTCTCTCTGATTCCTGAAGTTACCGACGTTCTTGGTGTGGATGGCTCAATGGGATTTGGATTTAACTGGGTTCCACCAACCGCATGGGTAGACGTGCTTGGTGGTGTTGACGCAACTCGCAAGTTCATCGAACAGCAGAAAATCGCAGTTCCGGATTTCCTCGCAAAGGCCAGTGGCTCTCCATTCTTCTCGCTTCGCGGCAAGATCGATTTTCGCCAGCTGTTTCGCGCAGGTTAGTCCATGCTGGAAACGATTCGCACGCTCTGGAAATACAACTCCTGGGCGATGGAACGTTTCCTCGCAGAACTCGACGCTTTCACGGAGGAAGAATTTCTTCGTGAGCTCGATAAGGGTTCGGGTTCCCTGCGCGACAAGCTTGCGCACATTTGCGGTGCAGATGAGGTCTGGCTGCGCAGAATTCAAGGCGAGGTTTCACCAGCCTTTCCAACCATCACCGACTTTGTGGACCGGGCGGCAGTCGCCAAACGAGCAAGGGCCGTGCATGCAGAGTATCGTGCCTTGCTGGAATCCCTAACTGACTCTGATTTAAACCGCGCGCACTCCTACAAAAACCTGAAGGGCGTGGACTTTACAACCCCGCTCTGGCAGATTCTGATGCATGTGGCCAATCACGCCACCTACCATCGCGGTCAGGCTGCTTCCATTATTAGGCGAATCAAGGGCAAACCGCCCGTAACCGACCTGATCGAATACTTCCGGAGTTAGGCTATGCGACGTATCGAAATCGCTGGAGTTTCGATGCACAAACAGACAATTTACAATTCATCCAGGCACCCGGCGAACCAGCTGAAGCTCCAGATCGCACCATTCTTGCTCTGGCTGCTATCCGCCTCTTGTTTTCCTTATTCAAATCAAATTCAGAATGATCGCGATCGCGTACTTGAGCAATTCCCGGATGCCTCCAGGTCCTACGAGCTGGATGGAAGCAATCACTACATGCGCACAGGGGAAGGGCAGGATCTACTTGTCTTTGTTCATGGCTCGCCGGGAGCCTGGGATTCCTTTGCAGGATTTTTGACAGACCCGGATTTGGTCCGCAGAGCACGGATGATCTCCGTGGATCGCCCGGGATTTGGGAAATCAACTCCGGGCGTACCAGAACCTTCTCTGCTGAAACAGGCACAGCGAATACGTCAGGCGATTTTGAAAGAAAAGGGAAGCGGACGCGTGATTCTTATAGGTCATTCATTTGGTGGACCACTCATTGCAAAACTTGCGATGCTGGACCCAGGCGAGTATCGGGCTTTGATCTTTGTTGCCGCTTCGGTTGATCCTGAGCTTGAGGTTGTTCACTGGTACCAGAACGCTGCTGATCTAAGGGCGGTGCGTCTGATTCTTCCCGAGGATCTTGACGTAACAAATCGAGAGATTCTGCCGCTGAAGCAAGAGCTAATCGAGCTTCTTCCCTGGTGGCAAAAGATTCAGTGTGACGTTTCTGTAATCCAGGGATTGGATGATACGCTGGTACCGCCCGGGAATGCCGATTTTTTGAAAGCACATCTTCCTCAGGCCCGTATTGTGACAGTTCCGGGACTCAATCACTTTGTACCCTGGGCCAGGCCTGATCTTATCAAAACTGAAATTCTAGCGCGCCTGAATCAGAAGTAAACTCCGACGGCTCACCGGTTGTCTTTCAAAACTCGTTCAAGCAAACCCATTCCGCGCTTGATTTCTGCCGATCCGAACCCGGAATAGCCAAGCAGAAAGCCCGTGCGATCCTGTGGCTTCAGGGCATAATCAGAAACTGGCGCGAGGTCCAGGCCGATTTGTGCGGCCTTCGCGGAGAGTAATTTCCCGCCATCCCTGGTGGATTTGGTGAGCCAACCCACTAACTGCATTCCTGCTTCACACGGAGAAACATCGATTAGCCCCTTGAGTTTTCTGGATTCATCTACAAGTATGCTCTGGCGTTCCTTGTACAGGCTGCGCATTTGCCTGACGTGCCTGTAGAATCCACCGCTCTTCATGAACTCAGCCAGTGCTGCTTGTTCAAGAATTGGTGCATGCCGGGCTGCCAGGGCATGGCATTGCGCAAACGCAGCCACGGCGTTGCGCGGGACAACTATATACCCGATTCTCAAGCCTGGGAAGAGCACCTTGCTAAAGGTACCGGTGTAAATGACGCGCCCGGTTCGATCCAATCCCTGGAGTGCCGATAAGGGTTTGCCATGAAATCGGTATTCGCTATCGTAATCGTCCTCGATGATCCAGAGATTTTGTCTTTCCGCCAGTTGCACCAGCTCCAGTCTCCTGGCAAGGCTCATTGTAACTCCAAGGGGGAACTGATGCGAGGGTGTTACATAGATGCCGCGAATCCCGCGTTGGCGTCTCAATTGAGAAACCACAAGCCCGTCTTCATCAACCTGCAACGGGGCTATGCGCAGTCCGGCAGATAAGAACGCGCCGCGCGCTCCAAGGTATCCAGGATCTTCTGTTCCGATTGTATCTCCGGGATCAAACAGGACGCGTGCACATAAGTCGAGACATGCTTGCGACCCGCTGACGATCAATACCTGATCCGTGTCGCAGACAACACCCCGCGCCATCCTCAGGTAAAGAGCAACCGCTTCCCGCAGCGGTTGCCAGCCTCCAGCCTGTCCGTAGGAAAATGCTTCGGGTGATAGGAGGCGAGTTTGCCGTGAGAGGATTCGACCAAACTGGGCCATTGGCAGGCGATTCAGATCCGGCAGTCCTGGCGTAAATGGGACGAATCCTGTTGCAAGGCGCTGTCTTGACACTGCAGTTGTTTCGATCAATTTCCCGCGACGCGATAGCTTTCCGGCCAACCTGGATGTGGTCGGAGTAAGCCGTGTTAGCGATTCCGAAACGAACGTGCCGCTCCCGGCCCGCGATTCTAGAAATCCTTCTGAGGTCAGCTGATCCATGGCAGCCAGCACGCTGTTGCGCGACACACCGATTCGAGCAGCCAGCGTCCTTGTTGATGGAAGCCTCTCTCCCGATTTCATTTGCCCCGTCAATATGCCCGATCGCAGACGGTTGTAGATTTCCCTGTAGATGAAGGCATCCCTGGTATTCGTCATAGGTGTCCCCTGGAAGTGGTCCCAATATATTTTAGAAACTGGCACTAGCAATGGAACCACTTTTAGTGTATGCTCTTTAATGTTTGAGACCCGGAAAGGAGGATTTATGAATCCAGAATCAGTTCTAGAGGTGACGGAGCGCACAAAGTTGCAGCGCCGCCCCAATCGTGGTCATTACGACCGGGATACGCTGTATTCCATTCTCGATGAAGGGATGGTTTGCCACCTTGGCTTTGCTGCTCACGGTCAAACGTTCGTTGTTCCAACAGCCTATGGGCGCAGCGGCGATCGTCTGTTCGTGCACGGTTCAGCCGCGAGTAGAATGATGAAAACATTGGCCCAGGGTGTGGATGTTTGCCTGACCGTAACTCTCCTTGACGGACTTGTGCTGGCGCGATCGGCGTTTCATCATTCCGTGAACTATCGTTCTGCCATGGTGTTTGGACGCGCCACAGTAGTGGATGAAAATGAAAAGTACGAAGCCTTGCGCCTGTTCATGGAGCAGGTCACACCGGGCAGATGGGATGTAACTCGGCCGCCAACTTCACAGGAGCTCAAGGGGACGACAGTTCTTGCTTTGCCCATTGAAGAGGCTTCAGCAAAAATTAGAACAGGACCGCCCATAGATGATCCCGATGACATGGGGCTATCTGTCTGGGCCGGCGTGATACCGGTGGCCGTGAGGGCCGGGGCTCCTATTGAAGACGGCTCAAGCGGCCTGGTTGCGCCGGTATATAAACGTTATGCGACTTAGATCTGTCCGGCCTGGATAAAGACCTCGTTGCAATCAGTCCCGGCCGGGGCATTCGCATGGCCAACCTGCACTTTGAGGCCCAGCTCCGATTCGATTCTGGCCTGGGCCTCTTTGCTGAGCGCCTGCACCTGTTCTGCAGATGCAGGGTCTGGGATAAGGATGGCAAACTCACCGCCGTAGAGGCGGGCCGGGGTGGCGTTGGAAAATAGAGTTCTAAGTATCTTACCAACTGGCGAGAGCAGGGTATTTGCTTTTGTGGGGCCCTGTTTCCTGTATACATCCTGAAACACGTTAACGGAAATCCGTATCACCGCATAACGTTGAGAAGAATGAGCAGTTTCCCAGAGGCGTTCAAGAAAAAGAGCTTCGTTTGCAAGTTCAGTGACTGTGTCCAATCCGGCCATGCTGAGGAGTTGTTCTTCTGCCTGATGGCGGCGGGTAATATCCGTGAGGGATCCAGCCAGGCGAACCGCCTTGCCTCCAGGAGATTTCACTGTGATGGCGCGCACAAAGGCCCAGCGCTCCGTCTTGTCCCGGGTGAGAATTCGAAACTCGCAATCAAGGTGAGCGGTAATGCCTTCAATGTGTCTGGTGATGGCCATTTCAAGTCCCGGCCGGTCATCAGCATGAACCCGATTGAGCCACTCATCCGGAGAATTGCCAATTTCTGCATCGTCAAAGCCAAAGATGGCTTTCCATCGAGGAGAGTAGTACACTGTGTTTGTGACCAGGTCCCAATCCCAGATTCCATCGTTTGCACCGGAAACTGTCCGCATATAGCGCTCTTCACTTTCGCGCAGCAGACGTTCCATCTTATGTTTGTAGAGCGCTATCTCTACTGTGGTCCGAATTTCTTTGACTTCAAACGGCTTGAGTATGTAACCGAACGGCTCAGTCATCTTTGCGCGATCGAGCGTGACGTCATCCGCGTAAGCCGTAAGGTACACGACTGGCACATCGTAGTTCTTACGGATGCGTTCCGCGGCGCCAATTCCGTCCATTTCACCCTGAAGCATTATGTCCATTAGAACGAGATCCGGATTCACCTCACCGCAGCGCTTGACCGCATCTTCGCCGGAGGCGGCCACCCCGGCGACCCCGTACCCCAGGCTCTTCAGGCGATTCTGCAGATTCAGCGCAACGATGCTTTCATCTTCAACAATCAGTATCTTTGCTTCCGTCATACTCACTCCCGATCTCATCCCTGGCGAAACGAGATAATGAACTCTGTCCCGGCATTTCCGTGGAAGTCAATATTTCCACCGATTTGGGACGTCAAAGTATCTACCAGCTGTAGCCCCAGGTTTGATACTGTATGATAATCAGTTTTAGGGCCAAAACCAACTCCGTTATCAGCAACAATGAGAAAGTTTCTATCTCCATCGGCATGCAGGCCAACGCGAATCTCGCCGGGGCGGTCTCCCGGGAAAGCATGCTTGAGAGCGTTTGAAACGAGTTCGTGGATGATAAGACCGCATGGGATCGCTATATCGAGTCCCAGCCGTATGTCCGTGACGTCTATCTTCATAGTGACGCGATCCGGTGCAACTCCATACGAGCGCAGCAATTGCGCCATGAGCTGCCGAATGTACTCCGGAAAATCCACCTGGGCCAGGTCCCGTGATTGGTACAAACGTTCATGGATGAGCGATATTGAGCGCACGCGATTCTGGCACTCGCGGAGAACTTCCAGCGCCTTTTGGTCCGCAACAAAATCAGACTGCAGATCGAGAAGGCTTGTTATTACCTGCAGATTGTTCTTAACGCGGTGATGAATTTCCTTGAGCAGTACTTCCTTTTCTTTGAGCGATTTGCGTATATCCGCATCGGCTTGTCTTCTGCGAGTAATATCGCGCGCCACAACCTGAATTGCCTGCTTGCCACGAAAGGTGAACGGGATGGCCGCCACCTCAACTTCGATGCTCTGACCATCCATGCGCAAGAACTTCTCTTCGAGGATCGGTACGTTGGTCTGCTTGCTATTCATTGCAAGGATTCGCTCCAGAACCGTTTGACGTAGTTCCAGTGGGACAAAGTCGAGCACAGGTCTGCCAATCACTTCGCTTTCATCCTTTGCTCCAAGGAGTGCCGCGCCCTTGCTATTGACAAAGATGATCTTCCCTTCCGAATGAATGGCGATGGCATCCGGCGAAAGTTCAACGAGCAACCTGAAACGCTCTTCGCTTTCTTTCAAACTGCGTTCCGCTTCCTGTCGGGCTGATACATCGCGGATTAGCGCCATGTGCAAATGACGTTCACCCATGAGCAGTTCACTGACGGTGAGATCCATGTCGAATGTGGAGCCATCCCAGCGATGCCCAACGAGCTCACGGCCAATCCCTTTGATTCTCGCTGAATCTTCCGTATCCACTTCCAGAATGCCGCGGTAGCCCGGTATGATGCGCTGAATGCTCATCCCCAGGACTTCTTTTGCTGAGCAGGCAAATAGTTTTTCAGCAGCCGGATTAAACGATTCAATAATACCGACCTGATCAAAGGTTATGATTCCATCCGGAGCACTCTCTACCAGCGCTCGTGATCTTTCCTGCGTGTCCCGGATTTCCTCGTATTGTTTTCCCAATCCCAGAACGAGCGGGCGAAAAATGAAAATTGCCGCGATTGCCAGAACAAGTGTCAGCGAGCCCAATGCAATGTTTGTCCAGCGCGCAAGCGCAATCATGTCCGCTTCCGTCGCCCCGGCCGCAAGCGGCGCTATCTTGAAGTTTAGAATCGACCAGGCGAGCATTGCTGCGAGAATGAGCAGCCCGAGCACGATTCTGAATTTCCATTTGGTGGCCAGGAAATCGTCCATTTCTTCTAGCGACCAGGTTGTCGTGACCAGTCAAGCGGCAAAAATTTCTTGCGAATGAATATCACGAATTTGAGATCAACAATGCAGATTTATCACAATCCCCGGTGCGCAAAGAGTCGCGAAACTCTGGCAATTCTTGAAGGATCTGGCCAGAAGATAGAAATCATTGAATACCTCAAGGTTCCACCAAACGCAAAGGAACTGAAGTCGATCCTGGAAAAGCTGGGCATGAAGGCAGAGCAACTCGTTCGCAAAGGAGAGGATATCTACAAAGAAAAATTCAAAGGTAAAACATTGAGCGAATCGCAATGGATTGAGGCACTCGTGAAGAATCCCGTTCTGATTGAGCGACCAATCGTCGTTCGCGGAGAAAGGGCCGTGCTGGGGCGACCTCCGGAGAACGTGAAATCTCTGCTCAAATAGACTCTTTCAAAAGAATTGCCGCCTCTGAATCCAAATAAACCTTAACCTCCGAGATACCTATCGTGAAACAGCGTGCTCTAATTCCGGTCTGGATTGCAATTGCCATTTGCACTGCGTTGAATATTGTAATGATTCTGGGACTGGCCCGTTTTCAGAAGGCTCGCAAGAAGGAGCCGTATTCTTTCAAGAACTTGATTACGACGCTGTCGCAGGCAAAACCTCTCATTACTTGCGACAGACCAATATATGTGCATATCCAATCGCCTCCGGATCAGCCTCCTAACACCTCAAACCCGGAAGGAACGACTCGCTATGCACTGGCTCCCTGTAGCATTCAATTCATGGGTGAGAAACCGGTTACAGCGACTCAAGGCTATGTCATCATAAATCGTTTGCATTCAGACTTTGAGCGATTGCATCGGAGCAGGGCAAGCATTGGTAATTTTGGTGAATTTGCGGTCCTGAGCTATGATTGATCGCTCGATAAAGGCACTGGCTGCAAATTTGCTCTTACTTCCCGTAGGAGCGCTATTGTTATTCTCGATGGTGCCGCCGCAAAATGGTTTGTATCGATTGATTCTCATCTGGCTGGGCTTTCAGGTTGGCTTATCCGTGATCTGGTTGTATCGCGGGAATCGTACCTCACTGAATCACTCCGCAAAAACCCCGCGGCAGCTCTTGCCGTTGTATCTTGTATTTGGCCTCGTCTGCCTTTTTGTCGCAGCTCGAATGATTCTCGAACCGTTTGGAATGTGGGATTCGTGGACAATGTGGAATCTCAAAGCCAAGGATCTGACACTGGACTATCTCAATCGCGGAGTCTTTTACATAACACGCTCGGATTGGGCGCATCCGGGCTATCCAATCTTTATCCCTTTACAGGTAGCATCGCTGACGGTGGGATCGGGAGGATTTCATGAGGGCGTTTCGTACGCATTGAACTTTGTGTATTTGCTTCTTCTAATGCTGATGTTCCTTGAACGTTATCGTCGGTCTGTTACGCAAAGACCGTGGACGTTATTTCTCACAATATCGCCTTTCTTACTCGCGGGAACTGTGCTGATCGCATCGGACCTCAGTGCCGATTTTGCGCTTGCTGTATTCTATTGTTTCGCCCTTTATCTTCGGCTGCAATGGAAAGATGGCGAGATCAAAGGTGTGGTGGCAGGGCTGGCAATTGGAGTCGTGATAGGTGCCTTGCCACTCATTAAGAACGAAGGTATTATTCTCTCCGGGATTCTGTTACTGTTCCTTCTTATCGAGGCATTCCTGAAGAGCAGACCAACCCTCATGGGGTTGCTTACGGGTGCCGCTGTTCCGTTTGCATTGCTAGTATGTTTCAAACTAAATGCGCCAGAAATTTCGCCCATGCGAATTACGCTGGCTCAAGCTTTTGAGTTCTTCTTTTCGTTGAATCGCTGGAAACACCCGGCAATTGGTCTGGCACAGTTCCTGGTGCTTGGATCCTACCTTTTCTACCCCGTGATTCTCTATCGCATCTTGCGCACCAGACCCAAAGAATGGAGCGTGATTGTGCCAGCACTGCTCAGCTCAGCTGCCTATTTTGTTGTATTTGTGATCACAACCGAAGACCAGGAGTGGCACGTCAGGACGGCCCTGGGTCGAATTCAAACACAGATTGTTCCGGCATTCCTGCTGTGTGCACAGTACATGTTCTTGAGGCAGGATGAAGAGCAGATCAGACCCGAGGGTCAGGCCTGATCTAGCTGATTTGCGAGGTTGCTAAAGTTGCACTAACGTCCGCGCGACGCCATGCGCTCAAGCACATCTTCTGAGTTTTGCATGAGCGTAAGAGCTTCCCGGGCATTCCATTTCTTCCCCAGAATGGTTTTGGAGAGGTTGTAGCGTCTTCGATGATATCCAATACTTGCCAGTGAGCATTTCAGCTGCTTTGCCATCTCTTTGGCCGTCATCCCGCCTTCCTGAGACTTGATGAATTTGGAGATTTCTTCTTTTTTCCAGGCTTTGCGACGTGGTTGATTCTTGGGCCGGAAGTCGAACTTCTTGCTGTCTTCCTTGCGCTTCTTTCGATAGTATTTGCTCAGAAAATCCTTGTGAGCCCGTGCCCACATGCGTTTGCGAATGCGATAAATTTCGCGGGCTGTGACGCCAGTTTTCGCTTGAATCTCAGAAACCCTGGCAAGTCCGGAACTCCTGTCGAGTTGCTTCCGGTAGATTTTGAGAAAAATAGATTCTATGTCTTTTTCGGTTTTTGCATTCATTAGTGGAATTCCCGCTGCGGCTCCGAGAGCGGAGACGGCTTGTATTTTCTCATATAGAAATTTAATGCCTGTCCGAGGACACGGCGACTCTGTCCTGGCATAACAATTCGAGAAATCGAACCCAGTGCCAGGGCTTCCTTAGGATTCATCAGTTCTTGTTCATATCGCGCGTTCATTTCCGCAAGCGCACGATTCATCTCAGCCCGCCCTTCTTCTTCGTGGCCAGCTTTGACTGCTTCCTGATACTTCGCGCGGATTTTGGTCAGATCCTCTTTGTAGACGTATTCTTTTCCTGCCGGACCCATTACTGCGACGCGCGCACCCGGGAATGCGAAGACCATACTGGCACCAGTATGATACGAGTTCCAGGTTGCATATGCGCCACCAAATGCGTTTCTCACGATGAGAAGCAAGCGCGGTACTCGCAGATCAATGATCGAATCGAGTAGTGCGCGACCGGCCTGAACGATCCCACCGGTTTCCTGCTCTTTCCCAGGAAGGAATCCTGTAGTGTCTTCAAGGAAGATAACGGGAATGTTATAGAGATTGCAGAAGCGGATGAAGCGCGCTCCTTTCAATGCTGCGTTAATATCGATCTGACCTGACGATACCGCCGAGTTGTTCCCCAGGAAAGCAACTACGTGACCGCCAATTCTTCCAAAGCAGGTAATCAGGTTACCGGCGCGTTGAGGCTGCATTTCGAAGTACTCGCCATGATCGACAATTTGCTGAATCAGTAGCGTAATATCAAACGGCGTGTTGAAACCGGACGGGGAGCTGAATGTCCTGCGAAGCAGGATATCTTCTTCTACTGTGATCCGGTCGATGGGATCTCCGGTATCGTGGAAAGGTGCCAACGAATGGTTGTTGTCTGGCAGATAAGAGAGCAAGCGAAGTGCCTTGCGAAGGGCACCCAGCTCATCCCCGGCCACCAGGTCCACGACGCCACTCTGGCCATGGACATTTGGGCCACCGAGCTCGTCCGGGGTAACTTCTTCACCCAGAACGTCCTTAACCACTTGCGGACCCGTAAGGCCAAAGAATGTGCCAGCGGGCTGTATCATGAAAGAGCCCTGACGCGGCAGGTAGGAACCGCCACCGGCGTTAAAGCCGAACATCAGCATGATGCTGGGCACGACCCCGGATATCTTGCGCAGGGCACAGAATGCCTCCGAATAGCCGTCCAGACCACCTACGCCGGCCGGGACATAGGCTCCGGCAGAATCGTTCATGCCGATCAGCGGGATGCCCTGTTCCCCCGCCAGGTAGATTAGCCGGGCTAACTTGGCACCATTGGTTGCATCCATGGATCCGGCGCGGTTTGTAAAGTCATGCCCGTATAAGGCTACGTCGCGATTGCCGATGCGCAATATACCTGTAACAATGCTTGCTCCATCCAGCTCGCGGCCCCAGTTCTGGAAGAGGATGTTTGGTTCGCTCTGGGTGAGGACCTTGATGCGCTCAAATACCGTCATTCGGCCTTTTGAGTGCTGAACCATAATGCGAGAAGTTCCGCCCCCGTTCACAGGGCGTGCGAGGAGATCACTTCCCATTTCGAGCATGCTTTCATATGCTCTGAGATTTGCGTTCGCCGTAGGTTCTGGCCGGGTCTCATTTGATGCTTCAAACGGATTTGCCAGGGTGGGCGTTATTTTAGATTCAGCTGCCATCACGTTTGAATTTTTACTTTCTCCATCTGTGTCCACCAAAAATGCTAGCAGAGTGCCAGATCAGTCCCGTGTCCTCAAGTGCGCGCTCTGGCTGGGCGGTTGCTTCGCGCTGCAGTTCATGTGGCTCTACCCACTTGAAGCACGGCCGTCCACGACAGTCACCGGAGAACTAGACCGAAGTTACTACCAGCTCCTCTTTCTCTTTGATCGAACTACTTCTACAGGACAATCGGAATGGATGCTGCATCCCTTTGCAAGCCGTTATCAAAATTCGGAGCGATCTTATACATACACGACGGTTCTTTACCCAACTTTTTATCTGCATGGCACCTATCGGTGGAGTCGCTGGACGTTACTCTACTTGTTTTCCGGCGAAGAGTTCTACCATGAGGATGCTGGAGACGATGAGGACGTGTTTCTAACCCCAATTCTCTACTGGGGTAAAGGCGATACGACGCGGGAACGGTATTTCAGCCTCTTCCCGTTATACGGCCATATACATAACAAATTAAGTTACAGCGACATTCACTATGTGTTGTTTCCTTTGTACGCAAGTTGGTCACATCGTGAATACGAGGCAAAGGGGGTTCTCTGGCCTGTTGTCATGTGGGGTGGAAGCCCCACACGCAGCGATTTTCGCATATTCCCATTCTTCTCCCGGAAGGTCCACGAGGGAAAATATGAACGTTATACGGTTCTGTGGCCATTTTTCCAATGGAGCCGCGAAGGTCTAGATAAGAAAGAGCCCCGATCGGTTTTCCTGTTCTTCCCCTTCTACGGGCGTAAGTGGTCGGATGACGGTAATATGTCCGCGCATACCGTCCTCTGGCCCCTTTTCTCCTGGGGCAGTGATAAGAAGACCAACGGGTTTGACATGAACCTCTTCTGGTTTCTGTTCCAGTACGGCAAAAGCGACGATCCACATATCCGAAAGCTCATAGTTTTCGCGTTATACGGTCACTATACCTTTGGGAGTAAGGGCTCCGTCAAAGATCCCGATGGAGTCTATTCCCAACAGGCTCAGTTTATCTCGCCATTCTACGTTCGCCTGAACACTAATTCGGCCCTCTTATCCTCTGAGGATACCTACTTCATTCCGTTCTTCATGTACGCCCGGACCTACTACAAGCGGGAACGCGAGATGGAAACGTATCTGAAGATCTGGCCTTTGTTCTATGTGTCCAACAGCTCCACAGGGGCCTTCTCGGTTCGCTCCTTGACGCTCTGGCCTTTTCGCTCGGACGAGTTTGACCGGGTCTGGGGTCCGTACTATTCGATCTTTGAATACTCGCGCTTTGAAAACCGGGATCGGTATTTTTCCGTGTTGTTTCGGATCTACTCGCGCTATTGGAACGAGACGGACGAACACCATTTCCTGGCTGGTTTCAACGTGGATTCGTCTCCGGAGAAAACCGGGTTTGAGTTCCTGGGTGGATTTCTGGGTTTCCAGCGCGAATACAAGCGCATGGAGACGACAAGGAACGTGTTTCGCGTCCTCTGGTTCAGCCTGTGATTCCACTTGACATACGAGTTCCGGGCCTCAATTCAAAAGGAAGCGCATGAAATCAATCATCGCATGGAGTCGGAAGCTACTTCTTCCTATCATGGGAGCCGGGGAGACCCTGCTCCTGCTATTTCGCACAATACTCTATTTCCCCTCCATCTGGTTTAAGCGTCAGGAGATTGTCCGGCAGATGTATATCGCCGGATTCAAGAGCCTCTTCGTCGTCAGTGTAGTCGCTACGTTCACCGGGATGATTTTCTCGCTTCAGACAGGCTTAGCGCTCAAGGATTTTGGTCAGCAGGATCTGATCGGGCAGGTAATAGTGGTTACGCTGACGCGAGAGATGTCGCCGTTTATGACGGCCCTGATTCTCGCCGCTTCGGTTGGATCGGCCATAGCTGCGGAAGTTGCCACAATGACGGTATCAGAAGAGATCGACGCCCTGGAAGTAATGTCTATTGACCCCGTGCGCTATCTGGTTCTGCCGCGAATTGTGGGATTTAGCCTGATGGTTCCCATTCTTTCTATATATGGTACAGCACTTGGAATCCTGGGTGGCGGCCTGGTCGCGCAGACGCAGCTGGGTGTGGACTATCCCATCTATTTCCAGAGCGTCCATGACGCCTTGCTAACGCGGACGGGGCTCAAGGATATCTGGGTTGGTCAATTCAAAGCGCTGGTATTTGGGATCACCATATCGACAATCTCGTGCCGGCAGGGACTCGCTGCAACCGGGGGTGCAATCGGTGTGGGTATCGCCGTTCGCCAGGCTGTCGTCGTATCGTTCTTGTTTGTGATTATTCTGGGATATTTTATTACGGCCACGTTTTATCGCTAAAAAAAATAGATCATAGTCTGTGCGGGTTCGTCCAACAGAATGAGGGAATATGAAACTT
>JAEUSB010000025.1 GCA_016788865.1 Leptospirales bacterium | reverse complement strand
ATTTGCAATTCTAAATGTACCTGCCAGACTGATTCTGGGCAAGGTACGATCCATCTTTGGCGGCAGATTGAAATTCGCTGTTTCCGGAGCGGGTGCTTTGCCGGAGCATGTGGCCATCTTCTTTCGCGCCGTTGGCATTCCAATTCTCGACGGATATGGAATGACTGAGACGACGGGCGTTGCTGCAATTTCTTCATTGCCGTTTCCGCGACGGGGATGCGTGGGCAAGCCGATTCCTGGCGGCCAGATTCAACTCCGCGATGAAACGGGTAAAGTGATCACCCGGCCTGGTGTAAAAGGAGTTTGCTGGCACAAAGGTCCACACATCATGCGCGGCTACTACAAGGCAGACGATAAGACAGGTGAAATCATGCGCGACGGGTGGTTGAACTCCGGAGACATCTTTGTCTGGACAACGGCCGGCGAAATCAAATTCGCAGGCCGCGCAAAAGATACCATTGTACTTGCGGGCGGAGAAAACGTTGAACCGGGCCCAATTGAAATGAAACTCCTCGAAAGCCCGTTTGTTTCGCAGTGCGTTGTGGTTGGCCAGGATCGCAAGACTCTTGGCGCGCTCATTGTTCCAAACTATGAGCGTTGTAAAGAAGAGTTCAAGCAGATTGGAATCGATGCTCCAGCGGACTATGCTGCGTGGAATTCTCACAAAGAAACACGCAAGTTCTTTCAGGAGATTGTCAAAACGCAGGTTTCGGGCACAACGGGATTCAAAGCATTCGAGAAGGTTACCGGCTTTCACGTAATGCACAAGGAATTCGAGAAAGGCAAAGAGATGACAGAAACCATGAAGATCAAACGCAACGTCGTATTTGATCTCTACGCAAAAGAGATCGATCACCTCTACGGCGAAGACTAGGGCCAGGCAAGCGGCCCTGGAAGTTGCGCACGTACTCATGTGCGATTGCGAATAACCAACAGAAAGCGGATAGTACCACGCACCATGGGCGACCCTTTGCGTTTTCCTTGACTTCTGCAGAATGCTCCGATAAGGCCGATGGCTGCGTCCGCCCGCCGTACCCCTCCCACCACCCAACCACCCACAAGGGGGTGGGGAGATCTGCCCAAAAAAACCGAAGGGATGTTTCTCGCCCCGGCTGAATGCCATCC
Organism: Leptospirales bacterium; assembly: GCA_016788865.1. GTDB lineage: Bacteria > Spirochaetota > Leptospiria > Leptospirales > Leptonemataceae > JAEUSB01. The sequence continues at coordinate 17,456 of JAEUSB010000025.1, read as the reverse complement.
GCCCTGGCTGGCTTGAGATTCCGCCAGGAGCCGATACACTCACATCCAACGTCCGGCGTGTTCGTGCGCCCTCGGAGGAAATGATGCGAGTTCTATTTCTGGTAGGTGCAATGTCTCTTGGATTGGCGATGTGTTCTTGTTACACGGAACGGGAGATGTGCGAAAGTCAGACGGGCGATTGTGCCGAGCTGAACTTTTACAAAGTGATTTGTGCCAGCATCCTTGCTTCCACCCCTAACCACTGTGAAGATCCGGCCGCGCTCCAGAAATCAAACACCACTGCAGAGCAGTGTAGGGTCCAGTGGGAAAGCGCAGTATCTGGATGTTGCAGCGGCTCCCGCGCGAACGGGGTTCGCATATACCGCCGAAAGCGCATGTTATCACGCACCCAGGTTCAGGGCCAATTTGATCTTGACATTCGTGAAATTTCGGTGTAGGCCGATCATTGCCCGCCGCGCCTCTTCCGCTCCCTCCACCTAACCACCCAAAAGGGGGCGGGGAGATCTGTCCGAAAAAAATGAATCACATTCGCGATCAGGGGAGATGCACCACTCACCGCGCAGGGATTGATTGCCCACTTGCATCCAGGCATTTGATGATTGAAACAAAAAAGCCCGGAGAAATCCGGGCTCTTGTGCGGAAACAACGCGTGATGCTTCACGCGTATCTCTGATTCGTTGGATCAGCCGCCGGTGTAGTTCAGGCGACCGTTCAGGCGGGACTTCTCTTCCAGTTTGATCAATGGAGCGTGGAGGTCTCCGTTTACAACTGCAGTAGCACGAATGTCGATTTTCTCGGTTGCGAAAACGTTGCCGTTCAACTGACCAAGGACGAGAACTTGCGAGCCGTGCACGTCTGCTTGAACTGCGCTGTACTGACCAATGATAACTGTGTGGTTCTGGGTATCGATCTTGGCTGCTGTGACGGCGCCTTCAACGATTAAGTGCGTTCCTACAGTTATGTCTCCCGACACTGCCATGGAATGACTGATTACTGTTCTATGATCATGCATACAAAACTCCTGTTTGGGCTCCGAATCTCAAGAATGCCTGGTGCGAGGAGGTACTCAAGCATTTTAGGAAAAAAAGTGCGCGAATAAACTAGGTAAAATTTGGCGGACGCTTCTCAAGAAACGCACTCAAACCTTCGACCGGTTCGCGGGTGTTAAACAGCTCCGCGAAAGCATTGATCTCGCGCTCAATCCCGGCGCTGAGCGGCAGTTCCATCCCGCTGATCACCAGCCAGCGTGCCGTCTTCTGCGCACCGGGGGCCCTGCCCTTAATAAACTTTTCGGCCATGGCAATCGCCTCTGGCAAAACCTGCTCGGGTGCGGTTACCTTTTGAACAAGGCCATAGCCGAGGGCCTGCTCGGCGGACATCAGCTCGCCTGAACATACAAGCTCAACAGCTCGGGCCCGGCCTACAAGGCGAGAGAGGCGTTGCGTCCCCCCAAAACCTGGCAAAAGCCCCAGACCCACTTCCGGCAGGCCTAGCTTTGCTGCGTTGGATGCGATTCGCAGGTCACAGGACAAGGCGAGTTCAAGTCCGCCACCGAGCGCGTGACCGTTCAAAGCTGCAATGGATATCAGGTCCGATCCAGCGATGGCATTCATTGTGTCATGCCCATTCCGTGCGAATTCCTCTGCCTGCGCTGCGGTCAGTCCCTTCATCTCGGCGATGTCCGCGCCGGCACAAAAGGCCGACCCATCTCCTGTTACGATCAGGACCCGCTGCTTGCGATCCTGGGCAATCCCCTGGACGGTTTCACGAAGCTCACCGAGAAAGGCGCGATTGAGCGCGTTCTTGGCCTCAGGACGTTTCAGGGTGAGAATGGAGTATTCTCCGCGATTTTCGACAGATACAAGGGACATACCCCAGTCTCCTGGCGCTGGGATTTTGCGCCATAAAAAAAGCCCCGCCCCCTGCTTTCTTCTAAACGAAATCTTTTCACGGCCGACACTTACAGGGGGTCCCCATGAAAAACCGTGTCTTCTTTGAAGATCTAAAGCTTGAACTCGACCAGCTCACCGAACATGGCCTGGTGGCTCTGAAAACTGGCACTGAAGTCGAGGACATGTCTTTTGAGGAGATCCGAATCCTGCGGGCCCTTTGCCGCGAAATCGTGCCTCTCTACGTCAAGATTGGTGGGGCGGAAGCGCGCAATGATATGCGAGCGCTCGCGGACCTCGATGTAGATGGAATCATAGCACCAATGATTGAGTCCGTTTACGCGCTTGAGAAATTCATCGAAAGTATGAAAGATGTTCTGAGCCCCGCTGCCTATCGTAGAATCGAAAAGGGGATTAACCTCGAAACCGTTACCGCTTTCAATCGCATGTCGGATATTCTCTCCTCGGAGGGGGCTCAGGAGCTTGTGCAGGTTACCGCAGCACGCACCGACCTTTCAGGATCCCTTCGTGTCCCGGCCGACCATGAAATCATATTTGATCTTTGCAGCCACATCGTGGCGCGCTCCAAGGAATACGGTCTGCGAACATCCGTCGGTGGAGCAATCAAGTCCGCCACAATCGAACGCATTGTTTCCGAAATTGAGCCGGACACAGTTAACACACGCCACATGGTGATGGATGCAAATCTACTTGCCTCAAAACCTGTTGAGATCCTGGAAAAGCACCTGATGTTTGAAGTACATCTTTACCAATATCTTGCAATGTTCTCGGGCCCAAGGCAGGCTTCGCATCAAAAGCGAGCCGAGGTCCTCCTCGATCGTATGACGCCCGATCTGGCTCCACGCATTGCCGCGGCGATGTAGTGAATGGAAGCTAAGAAAACCAGAACCCGTCGCCTGCGCGACTGGTTCAAACTCATTCCCGCGCGAAAGACCGACTATTTCTTACTCACATTCCTGGGCCTGGACATTGTAGCCATGCTCTTTCGTGACTCTTATCGCGACCTTTTCTCCAACGAAGGGATGCAGTACGTTCGCTACTTTGACTTCTCGTTAATTGGAGTGTGGGCCCTGGATTTGCTCTTGAGACTCCGTAAGCAAGAAGACAGGCTACACTATCTCAAGCTGCACTGGTACGAAATATTGGGCCTTGTGCCACTTCAGCCGTTTCGCTACTTGCTGGTATTGCGTGTCGCGAAGATTGGCATCGCCTATTTCCGATTGCTTCGTAGCGATCGGGATGTCAGCAAGCTTGTGGTTGAAGAAATTACATTCCGTTTCCGCGACATCTTTGTAGATACGATTTCCGACGCTGTATTTCTCCGCTCGCTCGAACGAGTGGACGATGTAATGAGCCGTCTCGACTACGTGACTCTGGCAAGCGCCGCATTTCAGAAACACCAGGAAGCAATGTCTCAGGCAGTAAACGAGTCGATTCAAAGCAAATCCATCATTGGTGAACTCAGCCGCATTCCCCTGATGGGATCATTCGTGGGAAGACTGGGCGACGATGTAGGTAAGATCATTATCGAAGTCCTTGAGACGGAAGTCACCGGCAACATCATGAAAGAAATCACTTCTGGCATTTTGCGAGAAATGAACGAACGTGTGAAGCTTCTTGATATCGAGCGATTGACAGGTCGTCAATTGCCCGTCACCGACGAAGAGCAGAATACTGCTGCCCCTCCGGGCTAGCCGCGAATTTCAATTTGAAGAACATCGCCCCTGAGGAGCCGCTTTGCCTTCCCGCAGGCTTATCTCCTCTTCGCGAAGAACTCCTTGAGTAGTCGCGCCGATTCGCCGGCAAATGCTTCGACCTGAATAATCGGTGGTCGGTGATTGAACGATTCGGCAAACACTTCGAATAGCCGGGTCATTCCGACGCCAGTAAAAACGGGAGCAAAATAGTAAACCGCCTTGACTCGCGAAAAGATCGCGGCGCCGGAACACAAAGCACACGGCTCGAGAGAGCTTATCAGAATACAATCACTCAATCTCTCGGATTGTTGTGCCTGGGCGGCAGCCCGAATGGCCAGCAGCTCTGCATGGGCGGTTGGATCTTTCCGCTCAAGAATTTCGTTCCGGCCACGCCCAAGGATCTCCCATTGAGGATTGCATACAACGGCTCCAACCGGAACCTCTTCGCTTAGAGCGGCAGCCGTTGCCAGCGCAAGCACTTCAAGGCAAACGGACTCCGGCGGAAGCGATTGTTGTTCAGACTCGACGGGCGATTCGGTCAGAGTCCGAGACCTTTTGACGCAATGATCTCGCGCATGATTTCCGATGTCCCGGCGTAAATCGTTTGCACGCGCGCGTCCAGGAAGGCACGGGCAATTGGATACTCAGTCATATAGCCATATCCTCCGTAGAATTGAAGACAAGTATCCACGGTGCGTTTGAGCAGTTCAGAACAAAGTAGTTTAGCCTGTGAGGCTTCTACCACCACCTTCTGACCGTTCATGAATGCGAGAATTACATTGTCCAGGAAAGCGCGCGCAGCAGCAATTTCCGTGGCAAGATCCGCCAGGCGGAACTGAGTATTCTGGAACTGTCCAATGGATTTGCCAAAAGCCTTGCGCGTCTTCACATATTGAAGCGTTGCTTCCAGGGCTGCTTCACAGCCGCGCATGTTGGAAGCGGAAAGGACAAGACGTTCCGTGGCAAGCTCAGACATCAGATAGCGGAAGCCGTACCCCTTTTTGCCAAGAACATTGTTCTTGGGAACTTTGACGTCGTGGTAAAACAATTCAGACGTATCCTGCGCGTGCAGTCCTATCTTCTTCAGGCGCTTGCCCCGTTCAAATCCCTCCATTCCGCGCTCGACCATAAGCAGCGAGATACCGTTGATTGCTTTTTCGGGATCTGTCTTAGCTACGGTAATGATCAGGTCAGAGAGATAGCCATTAGAAATGAAAGTTTTTGATCCGTTCAGGAGATAATGATCCCCGTGGTCAATTGCAGTCGCTTGAATTCCGGCCAGGTCAGACCCTGCCCCCGGCTCTGTCATTGCGATTGCAAGAATCTTGGTTCCGTCAATGATACCTGGCAACCAACGATCTTTCTGCTCATCAGATGCATGGTGCAGGACATACGGAGCAATCACGTCTGCGTGAAGGCTGACGAAGAAACCGCTTGCACCAACTCGCGCCGCTTCCTCGATAACGATCAGATTGTAAAGGAAATCAACCCCGGCTCCGCCGTATTGCTCCGGAAAGTTGGGACAGATCAGGCCGAGCTTACCGGCCTTGGCCCAGACTTCTCTTGGAACGATTCCTTCCTCTTCCCATTTCTCATGGTAAGGTGCGACTTCTTTGTCGAAGAAATCCGCGGCCATTTCACGGTATTCATTGTGCTCTTTTGTAAACGGAAGTCTGCGTTCCAGAGTTGCTTTCATCTGCCAATAGTCACAAAATGACGGCCTGTCGCAATCAAAAATCCGACACCGTTCAGGTTACATACCAAATGCGAATATCGTCAGAAATTAAGAAATATTCCCGGGATAAATCGTCGAAAGATCTCCATCTTCCGAATCCCAAAAACCCGCGCGCGATTTTCCTTCATCCATCGGCCCAGCCCCGCATACGTGCCCTGCGGCTGTTCCTTCTTTCGCATTGCGACGCCCAGGTTATATGCCACACGGTAATCCTTCTTAATAATCTCAAGACCGCGCGAATAGCTAATATACGAGTCGATATCCTCCGAACTCAGAGTGGAAAACCTGGCTCCCCACCAATCAATAAGTAGTTTTTTCAAGATTTCATGCGGATACTCACGGATTGCGTTTCCCGCTCGATCCAGATACTGAATCTCCCCGAGTTGTTTTTGCTTCAATGTAAGTAATAGTATATTATAAAAGGCAATTGGCCCGCAATGATACAAAAACACGGTCGGCTTATCGAGGCCGGGGAAGTCAGTCTTGATTATATCCTGGGCAATCTCTTCCAGGAAATCGAACGTCAGCTTAACGTAATCAGTTAGTACACTCTCGCCTGAACCGGACCTGAGGCGGGCCGCGACCTGGCTTGTAGTTGCATTTGCTGGCACAATCGAGGGCTCAAGGTGAACAATGAAGGACTGCTTGAAATTCTCCAGGCATTCCTCATAGTGTCGAACGGGTACTTCCATACTGTATGCCGGTGTTCGGTTCCAGTCCCTTGACCCCAAAAGCAGAGCAGAAAAGAGCGAGGATTTGTTTAGAATCTTTTCGCGTGTATCAATTACAATATTTCGGGCAATAGATCCGCTGAAGGATTCCTCTTGACTTTCGCTGACGGCCGTTGTGGTTTCCTCAACTTCTTCAACTGTTTCAACTTCATCGCCCATCATGTGACCAATGGTGTACAGAAGCTCTGGCTTCCAGACTACAGTGAGTCGATAGGTGCCGGTTACAGGATCTCTGTTCTCCTCTCCGCCGCCCATATAGGTATTCATAGACTCAAGAAAATGGTCCGTGCGGCGCATTAGCACGGGTATGCCACGCAAAATGTCCTTTTCAATCGAACGCGCCATGGTTCGCGTGTCCTCAATGACGGTTAACGTATCTATGATCTTGAAAATCTCTCGCCAGTCGGTCCGACATAGCTCCTGGAACGTTTTCAGCTTTTCATAGATACGCTTGAGTTTTAAGAAGTTTAGTTGTTTTTCATTCGCGCCCTGGTCAAAGTACCGGCGTTCAAGGCGCTTAACTTCCTTCTGAAGAATATCTTCAGAACAGGTTTCCACATACACTTTGAAGTTCTTCAGTATGGACGAAAAGTGTCCGCCCAGCCGCGCACGGTATGGCGACAGTGCCTGCTGCGCCGCCGGGGATAGCCCGGGAGAAAACAGGCGATCCATGGCTGTGTCTGCTGCACTTCGATGCGCGTAGAGGGCCGTTTCAGGCTGGCCCCGGAACATCCGCATATCACGCAGGGAATCGTGGGACTCGGTACCCTCTTCAAGGTCGGCGGCACGCCCGGAGAGAAGTGCCCTGGATTGAAGTTTCTCCTCCTCAAAAGGATTGGAGAGTAGCTTTACTAAATCCTCGTCCATTGTCGTTATTATCGGCTCAGAAAACCGCTGAGCACCGGCGTATCTTGCGGGCGGATAAGTTTGGGTCAATCGAACAAAGATGGCTCGTTACCCGAAAAAATGAATTGAGACTCATGGTTAAGAGTGTCAGGATTGCGCAATGGCCTCGCCGCTTCGCATCCGTGCTCAGGCCAGCTATCAGGAAGAACTCAACCGGCTGAGCAAGCTGTTGCTCCTACCCACCAGCCTGCTTTTGACCTTTAGCTGGCTACCGTTCATGTACGCAGACTCCGTCATGTTCCCCAATAACCGGTTGATGCTCATTATCCGAGGCCTGCTTTCCGTTCTGGGAATCGCCGGACTCCTGGTGCGATTCCTCCCCGATTTTCCCAACAGAGAGCGAATTGCATTACAGATCCTTGTGGGCTATTTCGAAATCGCTACCGGAGCACTTGTTGGTCTCTCCGGTCTCAATGGCCAGTACCTGAGCGGCTACTATGTCAGCCTGATGGGCTGGCTAATGATTCCTGTCCGTCTGAAGACGAGTATAGTGGTACTGGGTTTGTCCCTTGTAGGGCTGGCGACATGCGCCTACTTGAGTGGTGCACAGGTGCATTCAATTGGAATGCACGATCGCATTGTGTTTCCAACTCTATTTGTCCTGGTAGTCATCTTCTCCGGGTTCATGGACCGCATTCGCCAGGCCTGGTATCAAACCACTGTTCAACTCAACAGAGAAAAGGAAAAGGCCCAACGCGCCAGGCTCGATCTTGAGCAGATTTCAGAGGCGGCAAGACGCATCAATGAATCGGTTGATACCAGACAAATTGTTCAGCATCTCTTCGAATACGTGACGAGCAATTTCGCGATCGAGTATTGCTGGTTGAGACTCGTTGACCCGGACCGAAAAGATCTCTATCTCTATGAATTCAGCAAAGCAGCCGAACATCAACTGTCACCTGATTCAATCGCTATTCTGCGTGAGACTAGAATTCCCCTGGGAACAGAAGGGGGAGCATTCAATCGAACATATGTAAAAAAGAAGCTGACCTATAGGAAAAGCATCGTCCGAGACCGAGCAAATTATGTAGAGGGACGGCTGCTCGATGCGCTTCCGATTCAATCATACCTGCTGGTGCCTCTGATAGTTCGTGAGGAAGTGATTGGCATTCTCTCTTTCAACAATGTCAGAGAGCCGCTGGATCTTTCTATCCGCGAATTGGGTTCACTCACAAGCATAGCGGAGCAAATTGGCGGGGCTCTTAACACCTCGGTCTTGTTCCAGACAACCATGCAACTGAAATCACAGGCTGAAAAGCTTCTAGCGGAAATCAGGTCGGACATTCGCGCGGCGGGCAAGCTGCAACAAAACCTGATCCCCAGAAGCGTTTCTGCACCACCAGGGCTCACAATCCTTGTGGAATCGAGATCCCTGAGCGATGTGAGTGGAGATGTTTTTGACGTTTGCTCGCTGGAATCCGGACGTGTTCGGATCTTTCTAGCAGATGTTACTGGACACGGCGTTACGGCAGCCCTTGCAACAATCGCAGCAAAGGGCGAGTATGATCAATTGAAGCAAGAAATGGATTCTCCCGCAGAACTACTTCGATCGCTCAACGAACGCTATTTTCAAAAGTACCGCGCTCTCCAAAGCTTCTTCACCGCCATCGTGCTTGATATTGATTCAAGCAACGATTCGATCCGGTACGCTTCAGGTGGACATTGTTCGCAGTTCTTAATCGACTCGGATGGAATTCAGGACCTCAATCGGACGGGCGCGATTCTTGGAGCTCGTGCCGACTATCGCGTCCATGAACGCGAACTGCAATTTCTAGACGGTAACAGCCTGCTTCTTTTCACCGATGGTGTATTTGAAGAGTTCAACGCTGCGGGCGAAGAGTTTGGTGAGACGCGCCTCCGCTCCCTTGTCGAGCAGATGCGAAGTCAACCCATGCCGGATATTGTGAGAAGAATACAGTCAATCGTTGCTGAATTCTGCTCACACTCAGCGGCCCAGGATGATATTACTATTCTAGGCATCACACGTGCAGACATCGCACAATCGACCGGGGCCAGGCCCGGCGACATGGCTCGTTCAAAATGACAAAAAAAACCCGAGCCTTTGCGCGCTCGGGTTTTTCCACTGGAAATGATTCGATCAGGTTGCTGGCGCCGGTTCCGGAGAAATGCCACCCTCGCGGTTCTCTCTGTCTTCGCGGCTTCTGCGGGCCGAACGTTTCTGGTTCTCGGAAGCAGCTTCCCCAACCATCTCGCTGAGCTCGTCACCCGTGATGCTTTCCTGTGCCAGCAGCGCTTTTGCAATCCGCTCCAGTTTGTCGCGGTGCTGCAGTAAGAGAGCTTTGCCCTTCTCCTTCTGCTCAACAATAATCCGATGAACTTCTTCATCAATGATTCCCGCGGTATCATCACTGTACTGGCGGGCATTCTGAATCTCGCGACCCAGAAATACGCTGTCATGGTTGGAAGAATAATTGATGGTTCCAATCTTCTCAGACATTCCCCATTCGCAAACCATGCGACGTGCAATGTTGGTAGCTACCTGAATGTCATTTGAAGCACCCGTTGAGCGATCTTCAAAAATGATCTCTTCTGCCAGCAAGCCGCCCATCAGAACGCAAATTCTGTCCAACCAGTATTTGCTTGGTTGAATGTGCTTGTCGTCTTCCGGCAACTGCTGCGTCAGACCCAACGCGCGGCCGCGAGGAATGATTGTAACCTTGTGAACCGGTTCGGAGTACGCCAGCAGAGTTCCAAGAAGCGCGTGACCGCCTTCATGGTAAGCGATCACTTCTTTCTCTTTTTGCGTAATCATAAACGATTTGCGCTCAGGTCCCATTAGCACTTTGTCTTTGGCTTCTTCCAGTTCTTCCTGGGTAACGCGACGTTTGTTACGACGCGCGGCCAATAGCGCCGCCTCATTGATGAGGTTGGCCAAATCTGCTCCAGTGAAACCTGGTGTGCCTCGAGCAATATTCTGCAATGCAACATCGGAGGTCAGAGGAACTTTCTTTGCGTGGATCTTGAGAATTGCTTCGCGACCCTTCACGTCTGGAATGTCAACGACTACCTGGCGATCAAAACGACCTGGACGAAGCAAAGCCGGGTCCAGCACGTCAGGCCGGTTGGTTGCTGCTACAACAATGATACCCTCGTTTTCTTCAAAGCCATCCATCTCAACCAGCATCTGGTTCAGAGTTTGCTCGCGTTCATCATGTCCGCCGCCAAGTCCCGCACCGCGCAGACGACCGACTGCATCAATCTCATCAATGAACACAATGCATGGCGCCTGACGTTTAGCCTGTTCAAACAAGTCGCGCACACGTGAAGCACCCACGCCCACAAACATCTCAACAAAATCCGAGCCGGATATCGAGAAGAATGGAACGCCAGCTTCACCAGCAACAGCGCGAGCAAGCAATGTCTTACCGGTGCCCGGAGGACCTACAAGCAATACGCCCTTGGGAATCTTTGCTCCAATAGCCTGGAACTTCTTAGGATCTTTCAAAAACTCTACGACTTCAACGAGTTCCATTTTGGCTTCATCGCAACCCGCAACATCCGAGAAGGTGAGTTTCTTTTTACCCTCCGGAAGAAGTCTGGCTTTGCTTTTTCCAAACGACATTGCACGATTGCCCGTCGCCTGGATCTGGCGCATCATGAACATCCATAAGAATCCAATTAGTAAAACAAATGGCAGAATCTGGACAATTGTGCTCAGCAGACTGCTCTCTTCGGGGTTTTCAAATTTATAGACGATCTGGTTTTCATCCAGCATCTGCTGGACCTTCTCTGTCATGGCGCCCTGGGTGACTTCCACTTCAAATGGAATGGTCTTACTCTTGATCCGGTCCGTGCTTGAGTCACTGGACTCAAGAATTACGCCTGGCTTGATGTAGCGACCGGTAATGCGTCTGGGAGAAATCCGCAGCATGAAAGTGGGATCTTCATTCTTATCAACGGGTGCCCGCGAAAAGATCTTGCCGACGGTAGTCTTCCCTTCCGGGGTCAATAGTTGCTTGAACTGGGAAAAGGTAAGGGACTCCAGCTCATCCTTCTTGAAAACGTTGGCAGGTCCTCCCATGAGCATCAGTATGACGGCTACGCCAAAGAGGATGAAGATTAGATACCGGGCATTCTTGTTCATGTATACCTACCGCTCCATATTAATCATTATAAATGGGAGCGTCAATCATTGCTTAAACTTCTCAACAACCTCCAGGATGTCTCCGCTGGAAATGGAGCGGACAGCGGCCTCAGCATCGTTGATGATATTTATGAGCTGGAGAATCTCCATTGGCTCAAATTCAGAGCTCACGTATTTGTCCCGGGTCAGCTTGCCCGCGCTTCTACCCAGAATCCCTACGCGCAGCCGAATAAAATCCGGTGATTTTAGCGCAATTGCCAGATTCTTGATGGCCGGATGTGCGTAATCGTTCCCACCCTTTTCAACTACGAGTTTTCCGAGGGGCAAACCGAAGTCGTCCATTATGACCACAATGTCCGGTGGCTTGATTTTCAGGAAGGAAGCGATGTAGAGCGCGGCCTCTCCCGCGAGGTCCGTGAATGTCTGCGGCTTGAGGAGTACAATTTCCTCCCCTTCAAACTCACCGCGTCCAATCAGCGACTTCTTCTTCTTGGTTCGAATCTCGATGTTGTTGTTGTTAGCAAGAACATCGAGGATCTTAAAACCAATGTTGGATCGGTGGTTCTGGAATTTTTCGCCAGGATTCCCCAGACCAATGATAAGTTTCATGCAATTCGCCGGAGTAGCCTTCTCCTTAAAGGATTACTTCTTATCAGTTGTTTTCTTCGCAGGTGCCGCCGCTGCTGCCGCTGGAGCTGCTGCCGCTCCGGCTGCTGCGCCTTCTGCCGTGGCTGCTGCAGTCTCAGGACCTTCAACTGTCATCCGAGATCTTGAGCATTTCAGGATCATTGGATCACCTTCAAGACGAATCTCCCACTCTTTTGGAACCGGGAGCATGGAAAGACGAACACCCTGGCCCACATCCAGATTGGTAACATCGACATCGATTGTTTCTTTCAGAAACTCTGGAGTAGTACGGATCTTAACGCTTCCGTAGAACTGCTCCATTGCCCCGCCATTCTTGATTCCAATTGCAACGCCCTGTGGACGAACCGGAACACTGAGAGTAAGTTTCTTTCCTGGAGTGAGTCTGTAGAAATCTACATGCACAATATCACCGGTTACAGGATGACGCTGCATTTCTTTGACTACGACCTTGCTCTGTTGACTTCCGTCGATGTCCATGTCAATCACGGTGCTCTGACGGAGACCGGTTTGCACAAGCTTTTGAATGTTGGCTTTTGCAAACGAAATCATGATGGAGTTTCCTTCATAGATCACGTTGCCTGGAACATTGCCGGCTGAACGCAGGCGATTCATTTCATTCTTTCCAGTTTCTTGTCTTCTTTTAACTGCTAACTTTGCTTCCATATCAATCTCCTTATAGATGAATGCTTCTTATAGAAATAAAGAACTCACGGACTCTTCGTTGTGAATGCGTCGAATAGCCTCGCCCACCAGGGAGGCCACAGACAACACTGTAATCTTATCGATCTTTTTTTCCGGATCAAGCCGGATTGAATTTGAAATCACGACCTCGTCCAGGATTGATTCCTGCAGCCTTTCGATTGCCGGCCCCGACAGGACACCGTGCGTGGCGCAGGAAATTACGCTCTTGGCCCCGTGCTCACGCAAGGCAGCGGCCGCCTTCGTGATCGTCCCGGCCGTATCGATCATATCATCATACAAAATACAGGTGCGATCTTTCACTTCACCGATCACGTTCATTACTTCTGCAACATTTGCACGCGGACGACGTTTATCGATAATTGCAAGACCAGCGTTGATCTGGCGGGCCAGGAATCGTGCCCTCTCCACCCCGCCGGAATCCGGAGAAACAACAACGGGCTGATCGAGATTCTTGCTACGCAGATATTGAACAAATGCAGGAGCGGCAAACAGGTGATCCACGGGCAGGCGGAAAAAGCCCTGAATTTGATCTGCGTGCAAATCCATTGTGAGGAGGCGATGCGGAAGCATGCACTCAATTAGATCCGCAACCACACGAGCAGAAATTGGGACGCGTGGCTCAGCTTTGCGATCCTGGCGACCATAGCCGTAGTAAGGAATGACAAGCGTTATGCGATCAGCAGATGCTCTGCGGAGCGCATCAGTCATGAGAAGAACTTCCATTAAGTGGTCGTTGGCTGGCGCAGAAATTGGCTGAATTACAAATACATCACGACCACGAACGTTCTCTTCAAGTTTGACCGAAATCTCCCCGTCAGAGAAGCTCTTCACAACGGCACGTCCGAGCGGAATGCTCAGATGCTGGCAGATTTGCTCAGCCAGAGGAATGTTCGCATTCCCTGTAAATACAACGAGCTGGTAACTCATACTGCTGCCAGCCTCGACTTGACTTTGGACTCCAGGACCAGTATGTCCTCGGGCGTGTTGGCGCCGAGCGCCTCGTCCGCGTCCTGCGTAAAGCATACGCCCACCCTTTCACCTTTCGCGCCGAGGAGTTTTATTGCATCGGGCAGATAGTATTCGTTTTGTTTGTTGTTGGTATCAATCTGTTTCAGTACTTCAAAAATTCCTGGGGCTTCAAACATGTATGTGCCGGAATTTGTTTCACGGATCTTTTTAGTTTCTTCATCCGCATCTTTCTCTTCAACGATCTTGAGCAGCTGTCCGCTTGCGTCGCGGACGAGTCTACCATAGCCTTTTGGATTCTCAAGCACAGCGGAAAGTACGGTGGCTGAGTTCTTTGCAGCCTCATGCTGCGAAAGCAGATTGGCAAACGTGGTGGATCTGATCAGAGGCATGTCACCACAAGTAACCATGACAGTCCCTGTGAATCCTTTCAGTGCTGATTCTGCGCAAAGGAATGCATGTGCTGTCCCCTTCTGCTCTGCTTGAAGCGCAAACTCGATCTGCAGATCCTTTCTGTCTTTTACGAGTTGCTCTACAACTTCGCGGCCATAACCAACAATGAGAATAACGCGATTGAATCCTGAGTCGCGGAGATGATCGAGTACATACAGCAGCATGGCCTTTCCCAGAACGGGAACAGCGACCTTTGGCAGATCTGATTTCATCCTGGTGCCTTTCCCGGCTGCCAGGACCACTGCTGCTTTCTCGCTCACGCCAACCCCTGCAATCGTTCTGATTGCGCTTAGTAAATGCTGGGGCGGGAGGGATCGAACCTCCGTATGGCTGGACCAAAACCAGCTGCCTTACCGCTTGGCGACGCCCCAATTAAAAATGAAAGGGCTCAAAACGATACAGCGGGAAACGCTCTATCATCTTCTGCAAGAGGTTGTCTGCGGGACCAGGAACAATCCCATAAAGGGCGGACCCTGAACCTGTCAGCGACGCTAACGCACCCAGATCCTTGAATGCCTGCTTTACGGATGCAAGCTCAGGATGGGCCCGAAACGCCACCTCTTCGAAGTCGTTGCGCAAGAAATCTGCATTCGTCCACGGGGAACGTGCCCATTCCTGCCACCCTTCAAACGATGTCCGAGATTCTGAAATCGGCCCCCCCTGTAAAGGCCTTTTCAGCCCTCTGTATGCTTCGGGAGTTGAAATAAATACGTCTGGAAGGCACAATACGCCATACCCATGCGGGAAATCGATCGGGGCCAGATGCTCCCCCACTCCAGTAGCCAGAGCCGCATGATTCTCCAGGAAAAAGGGGACGTCGGCGCCTGCTCGGATAGCTGCCAGGCGAATCGCCTCGGGCTTCACTCCCAGATCACGCAGAAATCGCAGGACGATCCCAGCATTTGAACTTCCTCCACCCAATCCTGCGCCCGCAGGAACGCGTTTCTTCAGGTGGATCTGGAACTCAGCGTGCGGGAGATTGACTCCGGGCGAGGCTTTCAGGTATTCAAGAGCCTTGAATACAGTATTAACCTTTATGTCGCCACGTTCACTTGCAGCTTCAAACGCCGCGTGCGCGCATCCGGGCAGCTGGTTCTCCGTCGTGATCGAGAAACCGAAACATTCCGCTGCAGTCTGGCTGATTTCGAGCGAATCGCCAAACGAAATTGGCACAAATATGCTTTCTAGTTCGTGATAACCGTCGATCCTGCGACTGAGTACGCGCAGGCCGACGTTGATCTTGGCAGGGCTTTCGAGGTGGAAGGTACTTATTTGCTGAGCTTCTTCTCGACGAATTTCACGTGCTTACGTGCTTTGGGGTCGAACTTTTTGATCTCAAGCTTGCCCTGGTTGGCTTTCTTGTTACGGGTAGTAGTATAGAAGAATCCTGTCCCTGCTGTGGATTCTAATTTGATAATTTCTCTCATGTTGAGGGCAAAATTGGACAGATTGAAGCGACGTCAAGGAAAAGGTGGGTTCATGAAGAACGCGGCCTTGCCTGGTTTGCTCCTGTTGCTCGCTTCAACTTTAGCCTCGTGCAAGATATTCCTGAGTCCGCTTGAGTACGACCTGAAGTATGAGTACAGGCAGTACTCGACTTCAATGAGCGATAAGATCCAGATCGCCAAAGATCGGCTTGCGCAAAGGCCGGAGCTTATCAAGGACCCTGAAAGGCGAGCGCGGTTTCTCGCAATTCCAGCGGAATCGCATGGAAAGCAGATCTGTGCAGTAACCAGCTACTACCTGCTGCTCAAATACTCCAATGCAGATGGCCTGGGTGATTTCGCGGATTACTATCTTCGAAATATTGATCGCGGGTATATCGTTGAGACAAAAACCAAAGATGAAGATCGGAAGGGTTTTGCGCTTGTAAACGGAGCTAAATCGGCCACCGCCATGCTCGAATCGTACACCTATCTCGGAAAATCTTTGAAATTACTGCGGTATGAAGGCAAAGATCCCCTCGCATCATTTCAGAGCGCACCGGCCAGGATGGCCGTGCTCGGGCGCGTGGATGAGAACTATGAGGGCCACTACTTCTTGATCTTTAAAGATGAGGGTGGCCAGGCTCGCTACGCGGATGCGCTCGCAACTTCGCTGTACGGGAAACCGGTCCGCGGCGTATTTCGCACCCTCGCATGGTTGAGCGAAAACACTACAATAGACCCGGAGGCTTTTTGAAATCTTCGGGCCGATAGAAAGAGCGCTCGTCTGGACCGCTGAAACAGATTCGTTTAAAATCAGCAGGCCAGAGAAAGCAAGCCTCAGAGAACCTTCAATCCTTCAGATACGCTTCTACATCTTTTCGAGACAACGGCCCAAAATGTCCTGGATACAGTAACTGAACACCACTGCCCAGCAACGTTTTCAATTGTTCCTTTGCGCGATCGCGTTTCTCATGATAGAAATGTTCGGTTGGAGAGGAATTGAGCACCACGCCACCTCGAATCAAATCACCCACAAAAGCAACGTCGCCTATCGTTACAATCAGAGATCCCGGCGTATGGCCATCTAACGGCACAATTTTCCCTGGTACCCCGTATTTTTCAAGACTCATCTCTTCTTTGATCACAAGGTCGGGTGTAAATGCAGGATATGGTTTGTCTGACATGCCACGAATCAATCGCGCAAGAATGCCAATGCTAACAGCACGATCAAGATCTGTCATGCCGCCGGTGAACTTGTCCAGATCTCCCTGGCCTCCCGCCACCGGAATCTTGTACTTCTCCTGGAAGTTTTTTGCATTCCCCGCATGATCTCCGTGCCCGTGCGTCGCCACAATGAGAGAAATATCTTCCGGCTTAAAGCCAAGTTCCTGAATCTTAGAAACAAGCAGATCGAGCTTATCTGGAAGGCTCGTGTCGACCATGATCAGTTTTTCACCTTTGATGAGATAGACGTTAGCAATTCCCGTGTCGATTCGATAGACCTGAATGCCCGGAAAGGAATCCTTCCTGGGCGCGGAACTGCAGGTGCCGCCTAGAAGCAACGCAAGTATCAAAACGTATCTCATGATTTTCCTCCGTCCTTGCGAAATCCAGTAAACCAGAACCAGGTCCCCACCAGGGATGGAATAACCACGAGCAATGTGAGGAGTAAGAAAATCAGATCGTTGCGAGCCTCCCCGACAAAATCAATCCCATGCACTCGAAGGAATGCTTTTAAAGCCGTGACTGACCAGTTGGCATAGTTAGCAACTATGATGAGCCAGGCGAGTCGCCGCTGCCCAACGTCCGTGTAACGCAAATACTGCAGGCTGATTGCCAGACCAAAGATCATGAATGCACCAAGGATAGCGTTCAGATGCGAAGCCAGTGCCATGCTCGCGTCCGCGTTGACCTTACCGGTCATGGCCGCTGCCACGAACCCTCCTGTGGCCATGCCAAGAAAGAGCAGGAAAGCCCCTGACCGTAAGAGTAGTCGTTTCGTTGATTCCATAATATTCCCTTTCTCCAAGGATCTTGTTTTTCTGCCACGGTTATATCACATGCAGGGGCATGGCGCATCGGCCAAATGGCCTATGGATTGACACAATACGATAAGCGTTTTCCGGTAGCAAAAGATATGCCCTGCGCCATGAAAAACATGGTTGCCGAATTTTAG
>JAEUSB010000017.1 GCA_016788865.1 Leptospirales bacterium | reverse complement strand
TTGCCTGCTTGGGATCCCCGACGATGATGAGCGAATTGGTCTGGGATTCAAGGAATAGCTTCTGAAAAATTTCCCACTGAATGGAATCAGTATCCTGGAACTCGTCCACGATTGCGACCTTGTATTTTTCCCTGAGTTTCTGCCGCAGCGATTCGTGCTGCATCACAGCATGGTGCAGCTGCGTCAGCATGTCATCGTAGCTTCTTAGATTTTTGGACAGTTTGTGGCTCTGAATCTTTTCTTTAAGTTCAGAGACCGTGACCACTGTCAGGTAGTACTGCATGCTGCACAGTAAATCATACACCTGCTGCAATTGCCTGGTCCAGTTCTCAAGCTTACCATCACCCGGAATTTCTATGTCTAAGCCGTCTTTTAGAAATGGAAGACAAAAGCGAACGCTGCGACGAAACATCGAATCATCGCTCTCCGCCTTAACCTCCCTGACAAATGCAGTAAGAAATTTTATTTTGCGGGATTGAAGATTTGCCCCAGTGCGGGTCTTGAATAGTTGGATCATTGGTTCACTTCTGGGGTCAGGACGCAGCTCTCCCAGTTGTGCCGCGCAGGTTTCCATCAAACTTGATATCTTCTGAATATTCTCGGCTGTCGGCTCTACAGGATTGGCAGGGAGAATTCTATCACGCGGGCCAATTCTTGAAGCGAGAGAAATAACGTTATTCTCCCAAATATTAGAGTTATCGCCACGATTTACGTTTGGAAACCCGGAAAGGTAAAGCAGATCCGGCAAATTCGCACCGAATCGCGCCGGCCATTCGCGGATCAAAACGGGAAGTAGCATCTTGCGAAGTTCTCCATCGTTCACAAGTGTTGCCGATAGATGCTCCCGCATCTCGAACGCGAAGTCTCCAAGTGTCTGATTGCAGAAGCCATGGATTGTGAAAATGGACGCCGTATCGAGGTCACGCTCAGCCTGAAGGAAGCGCAGATGTCTGACCGGATCGGACGCCGATGCCAAAAGAGATTTGGCGATTCGTTTACGGATTCGCGCCTGCAATTCTGCCGTTGCTTTCTCTGTAAATGTTACGAGCAACATACCGGAAAGAGAAACACCGGTCTCAATGAGTCTGATAACTTCGTGCTCAATCCAGTAGGTCTTACCAGTCCCCGCAGAAGCCTCTACGACTTGATGGGCGCTCACTTCTTTTCCCTTACCATTTCAAGAAAGGTTCCAAAGCGCTGCTGAACTTTTGCCCGGGCACTATGGTCGATCCTGGGAGCTACCAGTGCCACAAGCTCTTCACGCCACGGGTGCTTCTGTCCCGGCTCATCAACGCGACTTTGCAAAAGGGCGCTGTACTCTTCGGGAGGGACGTCCATTTGTTTCATCTCCTCAACAAGTTCAAATGGTATGAATTGATCCTCTGCCTCTAGAAAGTCACTCGTCACCTGGGTGAGGTACTCTTCAGGATCCGATACTGACCGCATCAACATTTCCCTGTAGGAGGGCTGACTCTTGCCGTACGGAATCTGATGCACGGTAAAGTTCGCCGCCTTGCCGCTGCACTGCAATAACTGGTAAAACAAAAATGGAGCAAGGAATGACCGATTGTGAACGCTGTGTACCGGAACAACGCATTCGCTTTTGAAAGGGTTTTGTCTCATCAAATCCAGGTCCGCCACTATCTCGACACCTTCGGGAAAACCGTGCGGGAAAACCGTGAAAGCGGCGTGGGCCGGTTCAAACGGGTTTCCAGTTAGCAAAGAAGCCCATTTTTCCTGAGCCCCATACCAGCGACTCAGTTGCGGAAACAAATCGGCGTCACCGAATCCCGGCAATGGAAGGCGAAGGAGACTTGCGTGTTTCCGGTAGATACTGATCGCAATCTGCTCTAACTTCTGGAAACTCCGATCTTCAGAGGCAAAGAATGTGCGCAGAATCTCTACCCCAATGCGAAAAAAGATTCGCCCGGTTGCAAACACAGGTTCCCGATCCTTCAAGCTTAAATCTTCCGCTTCATCTCCATAGAGGTTTCCAATTTGGCGCATAACGGTATCGAGCGGATATGCAAGGTAGTCCGCGAGCTGCCTGAGAGAAATGCGCCGAATCCGGTGCCCCGTGGAACTACTCATTGAGTGGGCGATCGACGCCAGCGACCGCCTCCGTTCGATTTCCTGGGTTAATTCCGCAGAGACGCTTCCGGTATACAACAGTGACATTGCTTGATCGGCTGGTGCCAGGCGAACAACATCGCTTCGCATCCGTGTTCGAGACGCAGTGATGGGCATGACGTGAATGGGGATGGGTCCAGCATAGTCTTCAGCAAAAGCTACTACCTCTCGAACGCACGAAGCCATCTCAAACTTTGCGTCCCGGCGCAGATCTCGACAATTGTACGTTAGAATGAGCTTCTCCCGGGCCGACATCATAGCCTCCAGGAGCAAAAGTCGATTAGCCTCTGGAAGACTCACGTCAGTTGGAAGCGGATGAAGATTTCTCAGATCCATATCCGACTCAGCTGCTCTCCCCGGAAACTTTCCCTCCGTCATCCCGAGGACATAAAGGATCTTGAACGGAATCGGTCGCATGGGTTGTAGAGCAGAGACCGTTACTCCATTGGCCAGGTACTCACCCTTGCTGGCGGAAAGGCCCTGAACGGCCTCTAGAATAATTTCGCGCAAGATGTGGAAGTCAATGCGTTTTGAAGCAAACTCTTCCAGCCGCAGCATTGTGCCGGCCAGATTCTCCCGCACCCGCATTTCATGGGGCAGACTTTCAGGGACAGAAAGAAACAGATCAAACACTCCTTTCAGCAATCCCGGTAGCGACGCCAGATCTGCCTTGCTTACCGTTTCAATGGCCGATTCAAGTTCCCCAACGACCGCAGAAAAAATCCCAACTGCCCCTTCGTCTACGAACGGATCGGCCATCGACACCACGTCCCCATTGGAATCAAACCGATCTTGCATTACAAAACCCAGCCTGAGCCTTTTCAGTCCCGCGCGGAAGCTATGCCGCCCGGCCGTTCCGCCGTGAATTCCAAGTGATTCCGCAAGCTCGAGCCATTGCGCCACGGCCTGTCCTGTCACGCCACGTCGCTCCTGGAAACATGGATTCCCAAACAGGCGAAACATTTCGCTGCGTGCGAGATTGCCCTCAAGCAGCGCAAACAACGCCTCCACACCCTGGGCGTAGACGCTCGTCTGGCTTGAGCTAAAGTCCGTAATGCTAAAGGGTACTTTCAACCTACCGTCAGCGTCTACCTCCCGCTCAAACACAGACTCAAGAACAGGGCGATACGTCGCCATATCCGGGACAAGTACCGCAATATCGGTTAACGTCAGATCTGGATCATTGGCCATCTCGGCCATGATACTCTGATAAACGGTCTCCACTTCTCGAAACAGGCCGGGGCAGGCAAAGATTCGCACCGTCGGCTCGGAAGCCAGGAGGAAAGATTCCTTACGAGCAGGCTGCTTCAGGATGGCCCGTTGCAGAGATGGCAGCACCGCCCGCCCGTTTGGCTGATGGCGCAAGAAATACCAATCGTGCGTCGCCTTACGCATTGCCTGCATACTGGCGAGTGTATGGCGCTGCGGTTCGAGCCAGGAATGGGGGAACCCGTTGCTCGCTTTAAACGCAGGTTTTGACGTTATGCGCCATTCTTCACCACCACCTGTCATTGTTAAATCCAGCATAAAATAGCGGACCGGCAACCAATCACTCAGGGAGAACAATATGCTCTGGTGCAGGCTTGAAATTTGTGAAACCCCAAAAACAAAGATTTCTTCGGACGGAAGCGCTCCAGCCTTAGCAGCATTCAGATCGGCAAAGACGCTCTGCGCATATTCAGCTAGCGATGTTGCACGCTTATCCTTCTCCTTGATTTTGGACCAGACAGCGGCATAAAGGCGGCCCTGCTCCGACTCTGTGCCCTTCTTAAATTTGCCAGCATTCCATTCGAGAGTCCACTGATTGCGGTGATATTCATACTCTTGAAAGAGCGACGCCAATCTGGAGGCTAATTGATGTGTCTTTCGCGGCGTGCTGCTCGAAATGAAACTTCCAAGGTGACCTGCGACCTCTCCGGACAGAAGAATCTCGAGCAGGAAGAGTTCTGTTTCGTCCCGACTCACGATACGAACCGATCGTTTTTGCGCATCCAGGAGAGTTATGTAGTGTTTGAGTCCGTCTTCGAGATATCGAAACTGCAGGTTGGCAGAAACGCCGGTTGGCCCCTGGGATTCCGCCAGGTACATTTGCAACCAGCGTGAAACGTTCCTGTTTGGGACCAGAATGGTGAGAGGAAGGAGTGGGTCGCGATTTTGCCGCGTTAGTCGCAAATGCTCGTCGAGTTTGCCTGCAAGAACGGCTAGATCATTGCAGAAGTAAAACGAAGAGCGCTTGGGGACAGACATTGCGTGATTTCAATCAGGCGCGAGCCTCCTCCTTCATCAAATACCCGGAAACATAGTCTTTGACCGCTTCTGCCAACGGGGTCGTTGGAGTGGAGAACCCTGCACTCTGCAATCTTTTCATTGGAGCGCAGGTGTAATATTGATATTTTGGACGGAGCCACTCCGGCATGTCGACGAACTCAATTTGAGGTGCCTTGCCCATTGCCGCGAAGATTGCATCTGCAAGCGACAGCCAGGTATTTGCGGAGCCACTTCCGGCATTGTAGACGCCCGTGATCTGACTTTCAAGTGCCAGGAACACAGTCATCTTTGCGGCATCTTCGACGTAAAGAAAGTCCCGTTGTTGCTCACCGTCGCGAATATCGGTGCGGTAGCTCTTGAACAATTTGATTTTGCCCTCAGCCTGGATTTGACGAAATGCCTTCAGAACTACGGACATCATGTCGCCCTTGTGATATTCGTTGGGCCCAAAGACATTGAAATACTTAATACCAACGAAACCCGGATCAAACTTTCGATCACGTAGCCAGAGATCGAAAATGTGTTTGGAATAACCGTATGGATTCAGCGGCCGCAGGGAGTTTAAGAGTGCAATGTCGTCGTCAAATCCTTCGTTGCCTTCACCGTATGTAGCGGCGCTGGAAGCGTAGACCATGCGAATCCCCTTTTGGGTTGCAAACTCAGCGAGGCGGACGGAATACTGATAGTTATTCTGAATCAAATAACTGGCGTCTTTTTCCGTTGTCGAACTGCAGGCACCAAGATGAATAATGTGGGTTACTCCAAACAAACTGCTACCGCCCATTTGAAGCTGCTGCAGGAGCGTTTCCTTCTCCAGATAATGGGCGAATCGGAGCGAGCGTAAATTCATCCATTTGTCGCTTGAGCCCAGATGATCGACCAGAATTAGATCATAACGCCCACGACGATTAAGTTCGCGAACTACGGCGCTACCAATCAATCCCGCCGCCCCGGTGACTACTATCATGCCATAGTGGACTCGTTTTGCGCAGCGCCGGTCAAGTTCAAAATTCGTTTTTCAATTGCGTATTCAAGCGCGAGTTGAATTGCTCGTGCAATGAAGATTGACGTGCCTGCAATCCTTGCTGGCGACCGGCGAATGCTCGCGCGCGCGATCACCATGATTGAAAGTACACGCCCCGAGGATGAAACAGAAGCCGATGCCCTGTTGCAACAAGTGCTTCCACATACTGGTCGCTCCGTCCGCATCGCCGTTTCCGGTTCGCCAGGTGCCGGAAAATCAACCTTCATTGAAACGTTTGGTACAAAGTTAATTCAGGGCGGTCGGAAGGTAGCCGTCCTTGCCGTCGATCCTACTTCTAGCATAACCGGTGGCTCGATTCTTGGCGACAAGACGAGAATGTCCGCATTAGCCGCGCATTCTTCCGCGTTTGTTCGGCCGAGCCCCTCCGGTGGTTCCCTCGGAGGAGTGAACCGCAGAACAAGGGAAGTAATCTGGTTGGTGGAAGCGGCGGGTTTCGACAGGATCATTCTCGAGACAGTGGGCGTGGGCCAGTCGGAGATAGATGCGGCAGGCATGACGGACTTTTATCTTCTGGTACAACTGCCAAATGCGGGAGATGAACTCCAGGGAATTAAAAAGGGAATTCTGGAGATTGCAGATTGCATTTTTGTAAATAAGAGTGACCTTGATCGGGCCTCGGCCCTCCGGTCACGTTCGGAACTTGAGTCCGCCCTTCACTATCAGCGCCCACGCACCTCTGGTTGGCACATCGAGGTAATTGCGGGGAGCGCGCTGTCAGGCGAAGGACTAGATGATTTGCTCGCCGTAATCTCAAAGTTTTGTGAACACCAGGGCTACTCCAATCAGGATGAAAAACCTCCGACCGGATCCCTGTTGCATTTACGCAGATGCGCCCAGCTCACGGACTGGATGCACGACAGAATCAAAGACGGTCTTCTGCGAAGCTTCTATGCAAATCCAAACGTCCAATCGATGCTGCCGGAGCTAGAAAATCAAATCTCCAACGGATCGCTTCTTGTAACGGACGCTTTCAAAAAACTGTTTGACGCTTTCTTACAAGGAGCCAGGTCTTAGCGCCTTCGAGGAATTATGCGAAAAATTACCAATCTCAGCGCCTTATTGATTCTTGGAACAGTACTGGCTTGTTCTCAAACACCGTCCGGGAAATTGTTGGTTGAAGCAGCAGGGCAGGCGCAACTTGGCTCGTTCGAAATAGCAGTGGAATCCTCGCCCCCGCAAATTCGGGTTGGCGTCCCGGGACAAGCCCGGCTCTGGACATCTTTACCGGGCAAGAGCTTCATCAACGCGGCTCGCGGGGAGGCTGTAGTAAAAGAGTCGCGTGGTTCATTCAAGATTAAGGATTCAATAAAGGCTTTCTGCACCCAACAATCAATTACCGCCTTTGAACCTCGACCAGACCGATTGCTTATTAGAGGCGAACTTGCATGCACTGGTGGAGAGTCGCGCATTCCGTATCAGCTGATGTTTCAAACTGTCGGCAAACAACTCCGTTTCGAGGCTCGCGTGGACAGCAAGCAAACGGAAATCAATCGCATCTACCTTACCCTCAACAGTGAGAAGACAGAATCCTTTTTTGGATTCGGCGAACAATTCACCTACTTTGATTTGAAAGGACGCGAAGTCCCAATCCTGGTTCAAGAACAAGGCCTTGGTCGTGGTGCACAGCCTATCACGATTGGAGCAAACCTCACAGCGGGTGCCGGGGGCGATTGGCATACCACGTATATTGCGGTACCGCAATTCATAACTTCTAAGGGTCGCTCATTGTTTCTTGAAAACTCAGAGGTTTCGTTGTTTGACCTCCGGCAAGATGACTCTCTGACAATCACCGTCCATTCTTCAACCGCTACAGGAAGACTCCTTTCACCGGGAACGCCACTTGAATTGATCGAAGAGTATACCCTTTACTCCGGTCGTATGCGACCGTTACCGGATTGGGTTCATCGTGGCATGGTAGTCGGCATGCAGGGCGGCACAAATGTTGTCAAAAAGGCACTGGCGGAGCTGGACGCGCAGAAAGCCCCCGTCGCAGCCTTCTGGCTTCAGGACTGGGTAGGCCAGCGAACAACAAATTTCGGTAAGCAGCTCTGGTGGAACTGGGAGCTTGATAGAGATCGGTATCCCGGTTGGAATGAATTCGTGGCAGATCTCAAACAGCGCGACATTCGAGTAATGAGCTACGTGAATCCGTTTATCGCGGATGTCGCTGGCAAGAAAACAAACGTTAGGCGAAATATATTTGCGGAAGCCCGGGACCGCGGCTACCTGATCCGTCATCCTGACGGGTCACCATATTTGATTCTAAACACAGATTTTTCCGCAGCAATGGTTGATCTGACCAACCCGGAAGCCAGACGTTGGATGAAGGATGTAATCAAGACAGAACTGATTGGCTCCGGCGCTTCCGGCTGGATGGCGGACTTCGGGGAAGCCCTGCCATTTGACGCAAAGCTCTTTTCCGGTGAGAGCGCGGCCAGCTATCACAATCGGTATCCAGAAGAATGGGCCGCACTCAACAGGGAAGCCGCAATCGAAGCGAATCGCAATGATATTGTGTTCTTCTGTCGCGCCGGATATACAAAAAGTCCAGGCGAGGCCACCCTGTTCTGGCTTGGCGACCAAATGGTCGATTGGGACGAGAACGATGGAATAAAGTCGTCTATAACAGGCGCATTGAGCGGAGGTGTCTCGGGATTCGCCCTCAATCACTCCGACATTGGCGGTTACACCACAATCAATAACCCACTCAAAGACTACCATCGCTCAAAGGAATTGTTCTTGCGTTGGTCGGAACTCGCTGCGTTCCAAACCGTGTACCGCTCGCATGAAGGCAATAGGCCAGACGAGAATCACCAATTCAATTCTGATCCGGAAACCTTGAAGCATTTTGTACGCTTTGGAAAGATCCACGCAGCATGGTTTGAATACAGGAAGGCCCTGATGGAAGAAGCGCACAAACACGGCTGGCCCGTTATGCGGCATTTATACTTTCACTATCCGGAAGATCCGGAAGTTAGACGTCTTCGTTTTGAGGAATTTCTGGTTGGGTCTGAAATCCTGGTCGCTCCGGTCCTTGATCCACAGGCAAAGTCAGTTTCGGTCTATCTCCCAAAAGGGGAATGGGTTCACCTCTGGACAGGCGACATCAAAGGTTCCGCAGAAAAAGGAACACGAATCGATGTCGATTCACCTATTGGAAAGCCAGCAGTCTTCTTTAAGAAAGACTCAGCGGCTGGCCGCGCATTTCGCAAGGAGCTGGAAAAGCAGGGACTACTTTAAGCAGTTTGAGTCCCTTGATGTGAGCTCAGGCCTTCCATTACAATCCGGTTTCGGCCGGTGTTCTTGGCCTGATACAGTAGTTCATCCGCGCGTTTGTAGAGCGAGTCTGGAGTATCTGTTTCCCGCGCCAGGGCAACACCGGCTGAAATGGTGATAGATTTCTCGCGCCCATCCGGCATCTTAACCGGATCAAATTGCACCAGCTTCCTCAGGTTCTCCGCTGTATTATAGCTGTCCTCTGGACTTAATTCGAGCAGGACCACAACGAACTCTTCTCCGCCAAGCCTGAAGACACCATCATCGCGCGAAGATCGAACGCATTGTTTCAATCGCTGCGCAACGGTGCGCAGCACCGCATCGCCACCGTCATGGCCATATTCCGTGTTAACAGTTTTAAAATGGTCTACATCAATCCCAATAACCGTGATGCGTCCACGCTTCGAGTTGGAGAAGATTGCCTCCATGTATTCATTGAAATACTTCCGCGAATACACGCCGGTGAGCTCGTCCATAATGGCCCGTTCGTTTAGCTTTGACAGGACCTTCACGAACTTGGCAAGCTTGACAGCGCCGGTCCGCGGATCCATGCCAGTGAAACTCTGAAACTCGCCGTCATCAAGGAACATGCCTCCACAGGAGGTGCAGAGATCGACTTCCACATCATCGATTGCTCGCGTTTCCATGGTAGCTGAGCATTTTGGGCAATTCATACATGTTCTTAGACCGAGGGTGTTGACCCGTCAAGCGCTCGTTTTGAAGATTCAACCAGCCAGCCCGATATGAGACTCACAAAAAAAGCGTTGCCACAATCACGCCGTCCAGACAGAACGATCTGTCTGTATTCTTTCAATGTCCGCTGGGGCCATGATCTGCGGTCGGTCCTGACAAGCAAGATGCAGCACGGGTCGAATTCCCGGAGGATGCACCTAATGAAGCAACTTGTCTTTGTAAAAAGGAACACCATCGAATGGCAAGAGGTGCCGGACCCCGCTATTGATGGTCCGAATCAAGCCATTGTTCGGCCCCTGGCCGTAGCCCGCTGCGACCTGGACTTGCCTATCATTCGCGGACAAACCCTCTTTCGCCCAGGGTTTGCACTCGGTCATGAGTTCGTCGGAGAGATTATACAAACAACTCCGGATGTGATCGGGTTTCCAGCTGGCACAAAAGTAGTCGTGCCCTTCCAGGTTTCCTGCGGAACCTGTCCTGCCTGCGCGCGTTCTTTCTCTCGCAATTGCGAGACTACAGGACCAATGGACTATGGAATGGGCCCCGGTGGGAAACGTTACGGCGGCGCACTTGCAGATAAGGTCCTGGTTCCGTTTGCTTCGCAGATGCTTTTGAAATTGCCGGACAACGCAGATCTCATTGGCCTTGCCAGCTTGAGCGATAACATCGCAGAGGCCTGGAAGCTGGCGGGTAAGTATCTTTCGCAGAAAATTGAGCCAGTGCTTGTCCTGGGCGGACTTGCGTCGAGCATTGGACTATACACTGCAAGTCTCGCAAAGGCAATGGGTGCTCCCATTCTCTACCTGGACGACGATGCAGAAAGGCTTGGCATCGCGGAAAAGCTGGGAGTCGAAGTCGAGAAGGTCGAGAAGCTTCCGAAAGCTTGGGACAAGAAATTTGGCATTGTGGTGGATGCTAACAGTACGGAAGAAGGTTTTCGGTTTTGCCTGCGATCCGCGGATTTGGGCGGAACGATCTCAGCTGCATCCATCTACTGGACCAACAAACTTGAGTTTCCCTTCATGGACATGTACCTGAAAGGAGCAAACATTAGCATTGGTCGGGTCGATTCACGCGAAAGCATACCGGAAATTCTGAAGTGGGTGGATTCAAAGAAGTTCAATCCCGGATCCATTGTTACTCAGACGGCCAGTATGAATGATGCTGCGACGGCCTGGCTCGAGCCTGGAATCAAGTTGGTGATTACCGCCTAACTATCGCTTGAGTTTTTCAGAGGCGGCTACTAACTGTGCGCATGATGTTACAAAGCATGCCGCCCGCGAAAATCGCCCAGCTTATTCTGGGATCACTGCTCTTGATTGCGGGGATGTTCCTTGCCTACAAGACCTACGAACGGGCAACGGCCGTGCTTGACCAACCAATGAATTTGAAACCGTGGTTGGAACTGCGGCAGCTTGTTCATCCGGAAAAGAAAGAGGAATCCAGGTCACTCCTGGAATCATTCAAACCAGAAGTCTCTTTAATCAAAGATGA
Organism: Leptospirales bacterium; assembly: GCA_016788865.1. Lineage (GTDB taxonomy): Bacteria > Spirochaetota > Leptospiria > Leptospirales > Leptonemataceae > JAEUSB01. The sequence continues at coordinate 134,221 of JAEUSB010000017.1, read as the reverse complement.
ACAAATACACGTTGTTGGGGGCTACCTGACGCTTTTTCTCAGCGTATTCTTCCTGCTTGTGATTGGCAAGCTGGCCTCCGTCTTTATTAAAGCCGGTGCAAATCTGATAACGGAGGCCTTGAAGAAAAACGATTCACCTGCTCCTTAGCTTGGAAAGCAGGCGTAAGATTTCAATGTAGAGCCAGATCAGTGTTACCAGGAGTCCAAACCCGGCGTACCATTCCATAAACTTTGGCGCCCCCTGGTTCGAGCCGTTCTCAATGAAGTCGAAATCCAGAACCAGATTCATTGCGGCCAGAACCACAACGAATGCAGAAAATCCGATTCCGATGAGTCCACTTTCATGAATGTAAGGAATGCGAATCCCAAAGAAGCTGAGGACGAAGGAGACAAAATAGAATAGTGCAATGGCTCCCGTCGCTGCAACAATTCCCAGGCGAAAATTTTCTGTAACTTTGATCAACCTGGTTTTGTACGCCAGGAGCAGAATCAGAAGCGTGCCAAAGGTGAGCGCGACGGCCTGGATCACAATCCCGGGAAATCTCATTTCCATTAGCCCGGAGAAACCACCCAGGAACAGGCCTTCGAACAAGGCATACAGAGGGGCTGTGATGGGACTGGAAGCTGGCTTGAATCCGCAGATTAGACCAGTGATTAAACCGCCAATTGCGCCACCGAAGGCGACCATCATGGAGAGATTCGGGTTGCCCCCGAGGTATTGTCCCCACGTATAGGACGCTGTCACAAGCGCAATGCCGAGCAGTATCAGGGTCTTGTTAACCGTCCCCTGCAGAGTCATTGTTTCGTTTTCCGTGGCCTGACCGGCGAAATTCCGAAACACCTGATCACTTAAAGCTGGATTGCCTGTTCGCATGTTCTGTTCCTCGTATCGATACTATAAACTTCGGGATTCTCCAATCAACTCTATTTTTGCTCTGTCCTCAAACGGGAGACCGATACAGGCTTACTCCCGTTTGCGAACACACAAAGGACTTGGTCAGAACTTACTGGATCCGCATTTGGTCGAACTCAAGGTCTTGAGTTCCATTGCCCCGGATGAGAGGCGCCTGCGCGATGACTGTCCTTGCATGGTTTTGAAGCGTGACACGTGAGAAGGTTTCACCGGTGGCAGTGTTCTTGACCAACTGCACGGAGAGGTTGGTTCTTACCGGTTTGTTAATTGATCCGGTAACGTAGTCTACCACAAACCCAATGGCCCCACCGACAATGATATTCAATAGAGTGATCATGTTCGTTTCTTTTTCAAGCTTCCACGATTGCGTCTTATAGCCTTGTAACTCGACGCTGATATTGTAATCATCTTTCATATCCAGCTTCGTATTTGCAGGAGTCTGGAATTCGCGGATTGTGCTTTCGATCCGGGGTAGCCTACTGATCTTTACTGTGGCTCCTTGCGGAGTGCTGTCGAAGTTAAAGTTATACTCGTGCCCGCTGAAAATTGTCGCACATCGCGCGACGGCAATCAGACAGAACGCAGCTGCAAGAACCCTGAACATATTGTTTCTCATCAAACTTCTCCCAGGTTGTGACTTTCTATTTGGAAAATCATGCCTTCGCATGATCGGGGAGCAAAGGCACGCAGATTCAATCCAGTCAACCTCGTTCGCGCAATTTCCGACTCGCCTCATGCGGTGATCGATTCGCACTCTCCGCCAATGTCAAAATCGTTACACGCAAAATTGACACTCTGCGCCTACGCGGCCTGCGAACAGAAACCGGAGGAGCGGTAATGCGAAAGTCCGGCTCGGTCCCGCTTTGAAGGGACGGCTCTCCCGGTGGCCATTCGAAGCACGAGGGAAAGCCTTTTCAATTCCTGGCCCCGGGTTGGACTGAGAAATTGAGGTCAGGGCGGCCTGGAAGGCTACTCTAGAGACCTACCGGAGGTCGCGAATTCCACGTTTAGCGTATGTTAGGCCGGCCTTTTCGCCGATAATATAGCCAAAACATGTCCGAGATTATTTCAGTAATCAATTACAAAGGAGGAGTGGGCAAAACCACGCTTACCCTCCAGCTGGGCGTTGGCCTGGTTACGCTCTTCCAGAAGCGCGTCCTCCTGGTGGACCTTGATCCACAGTGCAGCCTGTCGCTTTCTACGGTGGATGAGCACTATTGGGCCGATCGCGTCGAAAAACAGGGTTCCATTCGAGAGCTCATTCAATCGTTTTACGACTCGGAAACGCCGGAATGCAATCCTGATTGGATTATCGAGAACGCCCTGGATCGCGCCTGGGACAGCATGCCCGGTCAACTGCCCGGCCTCGATCTGCTTCCCGGCCATCTGGATTTGCCAGACTATGAAATGAAGCTCGTTGCCAAGAAGCCCAACTTCATGAACGCCGAAGAGTATCACCTGCAGCGTTACTTGATTCTGCGCGATGCCCTGGCAAAAGTCCGCAAGAAATACGATCTCATCCTTTGCGACTGCCCGCCCAACATCTATATGGTTGCCCGGAATGCTATTATTGCCAGTGACTACTTCCTCGTTCCAACCATCCCCGATTTTATTTCTTGTTACGGAATCCCGTTCATCCTCCAGCATATCAAAGCCATGCAAGAAGAAGTTCGCGAACGTGGTGGCACTACTCAGGCCGAGTTCCTTGGAATAGCGCGCAACCGAGTCCGCCAGGCTGGCGGACATATGGTAAAAGAACACGACGAACATTCGCAGAAACTGCGCGAACGATATGGCGATTTGCTTTTTGATTCAATGATAACAGATCGCATCGGCGTGGCTGAGTTGCTCGGAAGCCGCGAGAATATCTTCACCGCGAAGAGCGAACGTTATTCCGAAATCAAGAAGGACTTTTCCGGGCTTGTGCGCGAAGTATTGAAGCGCATGGGCAAATCCTGACGGGCTGAAAGTTATCTGCGAGTGCTACTGGTCTTCTTCGCCGTAGAAAGAAAGTCCAATACGATTGCGCTCCGGGTCCATCAGGTACATTGTGTAATCGGTGAAGTACACAATCGGAATGCGAAGCGCTGAGAGTTTGGTCATCCAGGCGTCCTTCTCGTCTCGCCTGATTCTAAAAGCAATCAGATGGTACCCAGGAGCCCTATCATGGAAACCTGCAATTGGCTTTACCGAAGCCATATCCGCTCGCTCAATCATCAAGATGGCCTCGTCCATTTTCAGCCAGATCGAACGAATTCCAAGGTCGTCCTGTTGCTCATTCATTCGCTTGAATCCCAGTAGCTCGTAGAAGTCTGCGACCCTTGCTACATCCTGGGCAACGAGTGCTATATGATGCAGCTTCATAATGCTTCCTGGCGATTCGGTTGCTGCATTTCCAGGTTCAATTGAATGTCACTCATGGTGATTAGCCTGCAACCAGGTGGATTAGGTTCTGAATCATTCGATACGTCATTCCCCAGATCCTGTAACCCTGATATTCGATGCAAGACATCTCTACGCTTTTATCTGTGTAGTGATTGACAAATCTACCGTGACGACTCTCGTCCAGAATCAGATCCATTGGAACCCACACAGTACTCGCAACTTCTTCGTTTGGTTTGAGAGTTACCTCACCGGCTTTTAAAAATACAAAGGGGTACACCTGTAAATTCATCATCTGTCCGCGAGCAGAGGCGCGGATCTCCGGAACTGCGCCAACGAGGTCACCTGAGCTCAGAGCCAGGCCCACTTCTTCTTCCGCTTCCCGGATTGCGGCAGCAAGAGGAGTTGCATCGGTCGGGTCGACGCCGCCTCCTGGAAAGGCCATATGCCCGGACCACGGATCCTTTTCGTAGGCAGAGCGCTTGATGAAAAGCGCGCTCAGCGAACCCAGATCACCACCAGCTGCCGTTTCGGCAAGAATCATAGCCACGGCTGCACGTTTGTAATCGGTGGGCGGATCCCTGTGTTTTGTATCAGCAGTGACGATGCGTGAAAGGAACGTCTCCGCTGTAAGCGAGTTCAAATCTAGATTCGACCCGGACGTTGGGAATACCGCAGAATTTCGTCACCGGAATCCGCGGAATCGCCTTCTTCAATTGTGTTGGATTCATCTTCTGATGGCAGGATCCGAAAATTCGCCTGGTCAACCACATGTGAGTGTTGCGCAATGCGAATGATGTAATCCCCGGGTTTGAGCGGTTCATATCGCTGGCGGATAATACCCACCCCGTGTTGCCTTTCAACATCCACGTGACGCATGTCAACTTCGACGGGCTCCGGTGTTAAACTGTCCTCATACAACGAAACCAGGAAGTCACCCTGTGAATAGGGCCCGGATTCCATGCGATAGATCCACCAGATAGTCTGATAATCGTAAAAATACAAATTCTCGCGACCCAGTCTAAACTCAGTTTCAAGCAGGATAGTTCTTTCAAGCGGTTCTGATTCGCGGCGATCGACCGGACTAAATCCAAATTCACCGTGTATTGTGCGGCTGCACGCTGTTGAAATCAGCAACTGACACAACAGTAGGAACCCCAGTAATGTTATACGACAATCTCGAAGAGCCACGATGAGACGTTTCATCAGAACTGAACTTCCTGGCTGACCTCCAGAATCGTCTGGGACTGCCATCGTTTCAATGCGAACAACCTGGAAAGAGCGTAAATCTGCATTTCTTTAGAGGGATACTCGGCGCGAACGTTAGTCAGGAGTGCGTTCAAGCAATCCGGTTGCTTCAATCCGCGAGCCAACATCTTCCGCACCGCGGCATCATTTCCGCCGTAGCGCTTTTTATACGCACGAATGACAAATTCAGCCGACGGCGAATTTGATTCCGAATAAGTGTACAGCGCATCCTGAATCCTTCTCAAAATTGCCGCGCCTCCATCACCAAACGTATCGGCAAAGATGGCGCTGATTCGCTGCTTGTAAGCGAGGCCCGCCCTTTCGTCAACGGGAAGCGGCGCCCTTTCTGGCACAACCGCTGGCTTTACATCCTTCTTGTCTGCATCGGCAGGTCTGGTGTCTTTCTTATCCGCTACTTTTGAATCCTTCTTTGCTTCAATCTTGAGATCGACTTTTGCATCCTGTTTCGCGTCCTTCTTTGCATCAGCTTTGGCTGTGGAAGGGACCAGATCGCGAGAGGTTGTTGGAACGTTAGTCGACTTCTTATCGGAAAGCTTGTTGACCGCAAGATCTCCCTGGACATCATTCATTGAAAAGAGCATATCACGCTCAAGCCCCGCAGGCTCAAGCCCTCGCAATTTGGCAAGACTCTCCAGGGCGGAGCTTCTGACCGGGCCGGAGCCTTTATCCCATGTTTCCGTCAGTAGTTTTGTAATCTCCGCTTTCCTGGTCTCATCTTTTATTTCGGGCAGTAGCCGAATCGCCTGGACCTGACCCGGACCGTCTGCCTTTGCAGTCTCGATGATTATCTGATTTGCTTCCGGGCCGCCAATCAGGCTCAGCGCGCGAAGGCAGGCCTCGGGGCTTCGATTCGCCTTAACCCCTGCAATGAGTGCGGGCACGGCGGGGGCGTACTTCTTCTTTCCAAAATACGTGGCAATTCCATCGTTCAGGATTTCAGGTTTGGCCTGGACCTGGGCCAATAAAAGCTCTGCAGCCCCGGCCGGATCCTTTTCCAGGAGCCATTTGACCATGGAGTCATCAATGACGGCAGGATTAGCGGTCATTTCTTTGAGGACGTAGTCGGCCGCCTCTTTTGAGTCAGACTGCATTAGTCTATTGAGGATTTTCTTCTTGGATTCCGCGTCCTGGAACTCAGCGCGCTGGCTGATCTTAAGAACGGCCTGGTCCCCGATGCTTCCCGGGCAGGAAGTTACCACATCCAGTGCTTCCTGCCTGAGATTGGGTGGAATTTTGGCCAGGTTCTGGATGATGGAGTCGGTAACATCGCGACAGGCGGCTCCGCCTTTTTGCGCCTCCTTTCGCGCGCTCAGGAAGTCGTCGCGGCTCTGAAACGGCGTACAGGCAATAAAGGAGACCAGCCCGGCAACGCAGGCAAGGGAGGATAACCGGGTGAAATAAGATTGCATACCTACTCCAATTATCGGTCTGCGTGTGAATCCTCGTCAAGAATTCGGCTTCGGTGCGTTATGTCTTTTTCCCAACCGGGCTTCTTTTGAACAATGCTGAACACGGTTTTCCGCTGGCCGGGAGGCTCGATTTGAGGGCGACCCACCCGTACCATGATGCCCCGCACAAGCTGGTAGAGGAGGGTTACGGCCAGGGCAAACAGGATCAACTTCATAGAAAGGAATTGGGGGGATCACTCCCCCCGTACTCATTTATTTAAAGTTTTTTGAGTTCAGTATCACGTCTACCTTTGTAGTATCCCCTTCTTTGACCACCAGGTTCTGGTTATCAAGCTTGAGGTTCTCCTCAAACGTAGCTTTGAGCGTGTAGTACTTGCCCGGTGGAAGGTTCAGAAACCAGAAGGAGCCATCTGTCATGGTCTTCATCTTATGAACCTGGTTAGTACCCACAACTGTCGGCATCCATACAGTCTGGCCGGCAAGCGGTTGCTCCACATTCTTCAGAAATACTTTGCCCCGTATGCTTCCGGTTCCGCGCAGCGACGCGACAATAAATTCTTTGATTGGAACTCCGTTCTCTACACCAATGTTCTCTTTGATAATTGGATAGTCGTCTGCCTCAATCTGGACTTCATGAACTCCCGCCGGAACACCCGTAACCTGGAGGAGTGCCACCCGATTCTGGATTTCAGTAGGCGTGCCGTTACGGCCAATCGTGTACGTTCCCAGCGGAATATCTTCCCCGGTTGCAGCTTTCAATCCGGCGCGATCTACCCATACAACATTGGTGGGGTATTCCTTGCCTGAAAAGCGCACTTTGATCTTGCGATCTCCGTCCACTCCACGCATCCGACGCATTGTCATCATTGGATCTGGAGTTTGGGTCCCGGAGAGAATGCTCTTCAGGATAGTCGTGGCGATGGTTACATTTCCGTTTGTATTCACGTTTGGCTGCGGCGTTGGCTCAACGTTAGGCGTGTTCGGTGTTACGACAACCTCAGGCTCCGGTTTTTGCGGTTCTGGCTTTTGTGGATCAGGCTTTGGTGGCTCTGGCTTGTTTGGTTCCGGTGCAACTGGAACAATTTTTCCGGCGAGGAAGATTCCCTTTGCATTTCCGCTAATTTGCGGATTCTGAGCGTGGTTATACTCTTTGGCGTTTTGCGTAACGCGCCGCGAAGACCATTCAAAGGCTTCAAGAGCTGTAACCGTTCCGTCGCGATTTAGATCGCCGTTAGCCGGCAATAATCCCTGCGAAAACCAGTAGGTGAAGATCCCGTGATTGATAGTTCCCCGCACCTCAATCGATGTTTCGTTTGAGTCGCTCGATGCGATGATGGCGCGGTTCTGGAAATAGAAGTTTTCATCACCATTCTGAATTACAATTCCATCCGAACCTGGGGCAACAGGAATATCCCCGGCTCCCTTGTTTCCTTTCTTCGCAATTCCACCGGAGTAGCAGCAATCAAAGATGAACGCGATGCGCTGCGTCTTGATGCCCTTCATCCATTCATTGATCTGCTGATCTGAAACGTGCGGCCGATCGAACATTACAATAAAGTTGCGCAGTCCATTGGGAGCGCTTGCGTCTCGTTGATATGTGCCATGGCCGGAGAAGTAGATTGCAACTGTGTCCGCTGAGGTAACCTTAGAGGCCAGCTGGCGCATGGCTTCCTCTACCTTTGTAGCTATGACCATCCGCCCCAGAAGTACTTTGACTTCGTCATAAGATCCGTTCGCGCGGAGTGTTTGCTCCATTAGAGCCGCGTCTGCTTCGCAAAGTTCCAGCGGGGGTATCCCGGCTGCATTCCCGGTATAGTTGCTCCCCATTATGAGAGCGTAACGTTTAGCCTGAACCCCCGTAAGAGACAGACTTATCAAGAAGAGTACAAGAAGCGATTTTTTCAAGCGCATGGTTCCCCCGCAAAGATTATGGACGATGCCAGTCTCTCAGGGTTCTTCCTTTTTTGCGAGAAATTCACGGATTTTCCGTTCTATTTCGGTGCGGACACCTTCCCCTCTTATTTTTATCAGTGCCTTCTCCATTCGCGGAATCATTCCGTCTAATAGCTCCTTGCACTGAAGGGCTAATACGCGTATTTCCGCATCGGCATAGCGGGAAGCTCGCTGCATTATGTCGGGGAAGTCCTTGCGGAGTGACTCGGAAAGGGACAGGAATCGATCCAGGCGGCCGGTCTCAAGAAACCGGCGCTGCCTCTGGAGGCGAAACTTCAGAACCCTGAGTTCGCGCTCAACCTGTGATTGAGAAGGATGCACCCTTGTCTCTGGGCGCGGTGTTTTGACGTCCTGGACTGGTTTCCCGCGCCGCCTGGTCCCATGCGTCGCGCAGTTGCTCGAGCAGGGTTATAACTTCTTCGAGTATCTCATTGTCTTTCTTGATGTTGCCTTCCAGCAAACGCTTCTTCATGTACGCATACAAATTGAAGAGATTCTGGGCAATTTCGCCGCCTTCCGCCATGTTCAACGAAAGCATGAGCTCGGTTACAATGTCCTGGGCGCGGATGATGTTGTGATTCACCGTGTCGTACTTACGGGGATTCATGTTGGCCACAGCAAGCCGTAGGAAACGGATGGCTCCCTCATAGAGCATTACAATGAGCTTCCCCTGGTTGGCCGTGAGAATCTCAGTGTCCTTGTACGCATCGTAGGTCTTTCTTGCTGTCATCATACCTGACTCATGTATCGGATGTTTCTAATTTTCCTTGAAAGGGGATTTACGCCAATCCCGAAAAATGCCCGTTTTCGATGAGAAAACATGGAAATATCCAGCTCCGGCCCCAGTCTAAGCCCAAGCAAGAACCAGGCCGAGCCAATGACGGGCGGCCCAATTTCACAGTAGAAATTCGCTGCCAATTTCCAGCCCGATCGATTGATTCGGCTGAGTGCGGCCGGGGCCGGAAAGCCAGATATCCGCCGCATACCGAGCGGGAGCATCGTTAGAACTGTCGAGTCGGGTGGGCAGGTTCCTGCCCGTGCGGGTCGTAGCCCCTGCAATGGTTAGTCTGCCCAGGAGACGCAGGTTGTCGCGCACCAACCACGCATAGCCAATCCGAAGCTCTGTACCGGCAGTTTGGTAAAGTGCGTCTTCATTTCGAGCTAGCCCGGACGCCATACCATTCGCGAGCAGATCTACGGACGTGCGCTCCTGGCGCCAGCGGCCCTGCCCGGAATGAAGCGCCAGTCGGAATTGCAGTTCAGATCGAGGGCCGGGCTTCGCCACCAACTCACCGCCCAGTACAAGATCCCGGCTCTGAGTGCGAATCCGGTACATCAAAGAATGGCCGATTCCCCCGAGATAAGCTCCCTGTATATCCAGCACTCTAACTGGAAAATAGTCTGACTCGAACTCCGCCGAACGCCTTGTTTGGCGAACACCACCAATGACCCCAAATGAATACCATTCTCCCTGATTGAAATCGTACTTTGCCAGGATCGATGGTCGCCAGGATTTGAAATGAATCTGAGCCAGATCGGCGCGACCCAAAGCAACCGCGCCTGGCGAACCCGCACCCAGTTCAAAACCAAAACTTCGCGGCTGACTCCAACTGTAAGCGTAACCAAGCTCCATGGTTAGCTGACCAATCGAATACTCAATCTCCACGGGAAGACTCCAGGCGCTTGCGTTGCTCCAGGGCGCATTCAGTCCTACTGCGCCAGAGAATCCTGCAGTGTAGAATCGTTCATCGCGCAATCTGCCTTCTATATCTGTGGTCCCTGTGATCTGCGAAACAATGGTTCGGAGGCGGAGGCCGTTTTTGTTTCCCGGGACTTCGGTCGGAATAAATGCATCAGAAACAACAGGCTCTGGTCTGGGGTCGAGACGTTCGCGTTTCTCGCGCTGCGCTTGATCGATTCGATCCTGACGGGTTCGCATCTTCTCAAGCCTCAGATCTGAAGCCTCTTGCTCTTCAAGGGTCTGATACACTAGCCGACGGACGTTCTTCTTTTTGTATTTCTTTTCCAGGCCGCTTTCGTCCTTGAAGATGATTTCATCAGGAGTCTGAGAAATTACGGTGCCGCGAACATACTTTTGATCTGACAGGAATAGTATGTCCGCGCGAAGGACGGCAGGGAACAGGCAAACGAGGATTGCCAGACTAAGAAATCGATTCACGGCTGACTCTGGTTGCGGAATGCTCGGGCTCTGGTGATCAAATCGTCGGTAACATTCCAGATAGCATACACCTGCGGATCCGGGAAAACCGCTGTGTATCCCGTGATTTTGCCTCCGGTTTCTACGTTTCGAATATTAAGGAAAACTATGTAATCGCCAGTGTCTATGGGCTTCTGAAACCCTGGTCCAAGCTCATCCAGGCGAATGCGATGTGTCACTGTGAAACGCTCTCCGAGTGAGAGCGGAAAGTACGCAGATGCCTTGAAAATTTCCAGACAAATAAACCTGGGTTGCGCCATGGAAAGGGAACCGATCTTGAACTCCTGCGAGTGGATCAGTCGACCTCGCACAACAATGTCTGAATTGAGGAGCAGTTCCAGGAAATCCGGCGGTCGCGGAACGGCAACAATGCGCTCCTCATTGGCAGCAAGTGGGTGAAAACTCAGAAAACTTGCGAAAACAAAAATGACAGAGAGGCTTCGCCAGAGCACAGTCTAAAGGGACCGTAAGGCCCCCCTGGTCAAGCCAAAGCGATGTCGATGATTGAACTCTGGCCTGCGACGCTTAGAGTGCGCTCAGATATCCCATCTTGAGAAGAACCAGGAGAATCACACCGAGCACAATCCGATAGACGGCGAATAGGGCCGTCGAATGAGTTCGCAAAAATTTCAACAAGAATGCTACGCTCAAATATCCAACAATTGCTGAGACGACTGTGGCTACCAGCAGTCCAGGGAAACCAGTCGCGGCCAGGGCTTCCCTCTCCTTGTACAATTCGTAGAACCCGGAAAGGGCAATTGCAGGTATGCTCAAGAGGAATGAAATGCGCATGCTACTTTCGCGAGTGTACTTTAGCCCAAGGCCCATCATCAATGTCATTCCGGAACGCGAAGCCCCGGGAATCAGGGCGAGACTCTGTGCCAGGCCGATGAGCAGGGCATCGCGCAAATTGAAATCCCCGATTTGCTTTGTGCCTTTTGAATACCGATCCACCGCGTACAGAATGATTGCAAAGACGATTAGGCTTGCTGCGATTACGTAGAGCGATCTCAAGTCCCCGGTGATGTATTTGGAGAATAGTAATCCAAAGATGCAGACGGGGACCGTCCCGACAGCAAGGAACCAGAGCATGCGGCTATTCTCTTCCTCAAAGGGTTTTCCTGAAAACAGACCCTGAACGCTGGCGATGGTAAATGTGGTGAGATCCCTGCGAAAGTATATCAAGAGAGAGATGAGCGTACCGAGCTGAATGACAGCAGAATAGGCAGCGCCCGGATCAGGAAGGCCGAGCAGCGCCGGAATCACTCGTAAGTGCGCCGTACTCGAAACGGGGATAAATTCCGTTAGCCCCTGGATTATTCCCAATAAGACGGCTTCCGTAAGCTGAATCATCTCTCCAGGGTTTGTAAGTTTACTTTCCAATCAAACCATTTACTGGTTTTTGGTCTGAGATAAGGGCTTTTCTGCATGGAACAAAACGAGATAGAAAAAATGCAGGCTTCAGTAGCCCGGACCATTGCCGGCGTTCCGGTTGATAAGGCCGATGAACTCAAATTCGAAGTAGACCTGTTCCAGGCAAAGGTTCAGCTGATCATAGAAAAGGCATCCGGCGTACCCTCCCTGGACAAGAAAGTTGTCCGTGAGAACCTGTACGAGTTTCTTCGTGATGACCTAATCTACTTTCTTCAAAAACTCCTGTCGGAACATCGGACAACATTTGAGAAGATGATGCCCGGAATAGTTGCCTCGCATCGCGACGTGATCTTCCAGCTAAAGGAATTGCAAGCCAGAGTCTTCTATCCTGTTGGCAAAGATTTCAGCAAAACTTCCATGATTGGGCGCTGGATACTGACGCTCCATGCACGCGGGAATCTGACTGCGCAGAAGGTAATGAACTACTTTGATATTTACAAGAATCGTCTCTATTCGCTGCTCGAGGATAAGCCATTTGGATTCTCTGATGTCGAAACAATCGTGCGCCGAATGCTCTTCTCTTCGGACTACGAAATTTCTTTTGATGAAATCTACTCTGCGGAATTAGAACTGCGCCGTGAAATTACTTTTACGCTATTGAGACGATTGTCGACACAGAGTCGGCTTGAATACCTTGTAAGCAAAGAGATTATTGAAGAGCTGTCTGACAATTTCATTCGAGTACTCCATCGCGAAACTGCCGATCGCTTGAAGCAGGCGATTCACGAAATGGATGCGTTGAATAAGCAAATCCTGGCAGAAAAGAAGAACGTTGATTCCGAAATAAGAATCGCGGGTAAAACCCAGGACAAGAATCTTCAAAAGACATTGCCCTCGGGAGACGATCGCATAAGATTCGCGCTGTGGTATGATCCTCTAATGAGTATTGGCGGAGACTACTACAATGTCCGCAAAATTGATGATCACGAATACTCCATCTTCCTCGCAGACATTTCAGGTCACGGAATTGGCGCAGCCATGTTCTTCAATACCGTCAAGCTGGCATTCGAAGAAAACGAACACTATGCTGAGCGCCCCGAGAAAACAATGCGCATGATGAATGAATCCTTATACGGAAAGCTCTCAGACAACTTTGTTACGGCCATCTACATTTATATCAATCTTAAGAAACGCATTATCAAGTGCTGTAACGCCGGCCATCCAAAAGCCTTCTTGATTCAACGCCACGGGGACAAGGCGCAGGTTCGATTTATTCGAAGCACAGGTAAGATGCTCGGCATTTTTAGTCGGGTGAGTTTTCGCGAAGCCACGATCCCACTCGGAGATGCTGCAAGATTGATTGTCTACACTGACGGAATTACTGAAGCCGAACGCGATGGTCAAATGCTCGGAGAGCGGGGATTTCTCTCCCTATTTCGCCAGAACCTGGCGCTCAGCACCGAAGAAACAATGGAATCAATCAAGGCAGCGGTCCTGGACTTTCAGGGAAATTCACAGAGGGAAGACGACCGGTCCATCATTCTTACGGATATTGTCCGCCCTTGATTACCGCCGGGGTTGCTCGGCAAAAACCGCGCTCAGGAACGCCGCCACAAACTTCTTCGCGCTGCCGCGCTCATTTTGCAGGGCTTGCTGCCCGCGTCTTCCCGTGGCTACTCTTTGCGCATCGTCTTTCATCAAGACCCGCACACGATCCACAATTGTTTGTGAATCTATTCGAGAAAGAGCACCCTTCTCCTCTAAAAGCAAGGCGACCGGACTGGTTTCGATTCTGGGCCCGGTTAAGATGGGCAGAGCAAAGGCGGCAGGCTCACCCGTATTGTGAATCCGGTGGTGAAATCCGCCGCCCACGTAGGCAAATGCCGCATAACGGTAGGCAAGCGCCAGGACTCCCAGCTGATCTACTATGCATATTCTGCCGGGGGTTGAATCAGAGAACCGTGTGTAACTCAGGCTCTGTTCTCGTATTTTGGCTTCAATGGATTGGATTCTCTTTTCGTCGACAAAGTGTGGAAAGACCAGGACATTCAGGTCCCGAAATTCATCAAGGATTGCCTTCAGGTGAGGCAGGATTACGTCGTCACAGGCAGCATAGGTAGAAGCGAGGATCCAGTTTCTGGAGGATGATTTCAACTTCCGTTCAATCTCATCCGATAGCTTTGCGTTTTCAATCCGGTGAAAAATGGCATCGTACCGGCTGTCCCCGGTAACCATAACACGTGGCCAATCGCGCGAGCGTTGGTTGGCTTTTGACTGATCCTGTTGCCGGTCCTCCGCACTTGCGAGGATTTGAAATCTTTCCAGATTATTTTGATCCACGACACCGATACCCGAAAGTTTTCTGTAAACTGGCTTCATTAAAGGACGCAGTGGGAACCTCAGTCGACTTGAATCGGCTGCGAGCGCGGCGCATGACAGAAACGCAGGAGTTTGGTTCTTCTTGAGATGCAGCAAAAGGTTTGGGAATACATCCCACGTAAAAGTAACAAAAGCTCCGGGCTTCAGGGCCCGTAAAAGCTTGGCCCATGACCAATAGAAATCTACAGGCAATCGAAACATTACGTCTACATCCGAATGCTCAAGTTTCTTTACGCTCAAGCTAAACACGCTGAGAGCTATTCTCACTTTTGGGTGAAGGGGGCGAAACTCACGAGCCACAGCGAGCGCTTGATCCATTTCCCCTACCGAAGCCGCATGCAGCCAGAGGAGAGGTGCTCCCTGCGGGTTCAAGGCCGGAAAGTCGTCTAACGTTATCCTACTCCTGCGAAATTCACGAAGTCCCGGCATTAGAATCGAGCAAAGGACATAGACCGGCCAGAGTATGGAAAGAATTGCGTTATAAATGAAATAGAACATGGACAGCTGAGTTTCCTAACCCGTTCGGCCGGGTCAATTTATTCGTGACCGTTGCGCGTCTGTGTTCTTTCATTGCCTGGTGCGGTACTACCTGTTCGACCTTATGGACACAGTGGTTGAAGATCCCTATCATGGGACTATTCAAGCTCTTCTCCAGGAAATCCCCTTCCATGAATGGCGGAGTTACAGAGAGCCGGGAGCTTTCGAATCGTGGGAATGCGGACAGATTTCGGAGGAAGAATATTTTGATGTCTTCTATAGAAAGACACTTCATCCAGAGACCCGCTCCCGGCTAATTCATCCTGCTCGGATCAAAGAGCATCTATACAGCAGACCCATTGCATTCAAGACGGGGATGGCGGAGGCTCTGACGAATCTGAAGAAAAGCGGTCGGCTTGCACTTGTGTCTAATTACAGCCCCTGGTTCACAGAGGTTCTACGACTCAGACCGGAACTCAGCGACCTATTTCATCACAGATTTTTTTCAAGCGAACTCGGAGTGAGAAAACCGTTTCCGGACTATTATGCCAGAGTGGCGCGCGCGTTGAACATCACCGGAGAGGACCAGGTCTTCTTCATTGATGATCGCGCGGAAAATCTGATCGAACCGAGCAGAGCCGGATGGCATCCGCACCTTTTCAAGAATGCAAGTGAGCTCTTGAAATGGCTGGCTGCCTTTCCCGATGCCCCCGCCCATAACCGCCAAATTTGAACAAAAAAAGGCCCCGGTTGGGGGAAACCGGGGCAGGAAGAGTGTTCATGCGAAGCATCGCCCCCTTCCATTCAGAAGGGGTTCCGGGTATTCTGGGGGAAGAGAACCCGGATTTGGTCGATGCAATGCCATGATTTTTACCCCCGGGTTTCCCGTCCACTCTTACTGCAGAAAAGCTCCATACGAGATTTCTCAAATTGGGGAAGCTGGGTTCAGAGGATGGCGTTAGGTGAACCGCGCCGAGCCATTACGCTCGCAGAAGAAGCTCAAGCACACGCAGACGATCCGCGCGTCACTCGCATCATAGAACTGGCTCGTTCACGATGCCCCGTGGCTACAGAGCATTTGTAACAATCTCAATCTTCCCGGACAAAGTCTTGTGGACAGGACATTGATTCGCAACGGCTAATAGACGCGCCTTCTGGGCATCATCCAAATCACCCACAAACCGAATGGTTCGGTTAAGGCGAGTTGAGTCTGACTCCTTGCTGACTGTGACAGTAACTTCTGCGTCCTCAAGTGGCCACTGTTTGTGTTGCGAGTACATTCGTAGCGTAATGGCTGTGCAGGTTCCGAGTGCAATTGCAAGGAAATCATGAGGAGCGGGCCCGGTATCCTCGCCACCATTTGTGACGGGCTCGTCCGCGACCAGGCGATGCACGCCAACCTCAACAGTCTGGTTTACCTTTCCGCCGCCTCGATGGACTTTTACTTCTGACATATACGTTTCCTCTCTATTGACTGTTGGACTGACGGGTTCTTGCCACTTCGATGTACAAAGAGACCGGAGGAGGTGAGGGCTGAGCACCCGAGGCCAGAAGCAACCTCGCATGCCGCCGCTCCGCATACTCGCAAATATCACGGATATTTCTGCCTGACATTCCCTCGCATGCCAGACCCAGGTCGATTAGCTCCTCCGACTTCAGATGCCTGGCGTAGTTCCTGAATATTGCGCGAATCTCTTCGCGACCTGGAAGCGGAAAGCGTATGGTGTGATCAAATCGAGACAGGAGAGCATGATCCAGATCCTGGGAGCGATTTGTAGCGCCTAACGTTAAAACTCCGTCGCGCGTGTCAAATCCATCAATCTTTCTAAGCAAAACGGACAGGACACGTCGTGTAGCCTCGAACAAACCTTCCTCACGGCTTCCCGCCAGTGAATCGATCTCATCCAGAAAAAGAATAACTTGATTCAGCTGAGCTGCCGCATCAAAGATGCGAGACAGGTTCTGCGAAGACTCCCCGTAGTACTTGCTGAGAATATTTTCAATTGGGACATAGACAAGCGGGATTCCTGTGTCCGCGGCAATGATTCGGGCCATGGTCGTCTTTCCAACTCCAGGGGGCCCTTCGAACAGGATGGCCCTTGGCATTACGCCCTGGTCTGATCCACGCGCAAGTTTCGCCACAGATCGAAACATATCGGCGTTCTTGAGAGGCATCACGACACTTTCCTGAACTTCCGTTTTGGTTTGCTCGTAGCCCGCAATCCAGCTCCAGGGATCTTCAGAAGTTTCCGGACCTGGCTTGTGAACTTGAGCCCCTAACTCGCTTAACACGGAGAGAGGATCCTGAGCGGAATTACCTGCATGAAAAAGTTTGAATAGCGCAGTGCAAACCTGGATCTCTTCCTGTATCAGATTCCCTCTACACGTTACTTCGATTCTGGGAGTACCCCCGACGTTCAGAAACTTATACTTGGTTCCACCTGTGATAGCCCGTGGTGAAAACATATCGCCCATGCCCTGCAGCACAAGGAAGCCCGATTCAAACGTGTGAACACGAATGTTCTCGATGTAAGTCTTGATTGTTTCTACCGCATCGTAAACAAGCGCCTTGTCCAGGGCCCGTGGGCTGAACGCAAATCTAGTCTCCCCTTTCTCGAAACTGAGTTGCGGAAGTTCCTGGGCGCCTATCCCTTCTGCTGCCTTCTCGATCTGTTCCCGTGCGGACGCGAAATCAATTTCGCCGGTGCGTTCCTCAGACATGATCAGAGGTTGATTTCCTGGTAGTACGAGTCAATTCCGAATGTGTATTTCGTGAGCCAAACCCGGAATCCAATCTCGATATCGCGAACACCCCCGGTGCGCCTATGGACGCAATTGCCGCTCGATGGACCGAAGTGCGATGCAGGCCTGACCGGCCGCAACTACGAGCGAGGGATCCATCCTGGTGCAAACGTCACCTGCGACCCAGACCTGTGGGACAACCTTGCCGTCCGGGTATAACAGCTCCTGCTCAGCTGACACTCGGGCGAACGTACCGGAGTCATATCCCAGTGTAGCGATCAGCGAACTGTCCGCCTCAAAGCCAATCTTCACAAGGATTCGATCCACAACCAGATCTCGGGCGCCCGCAGGGGTTTGTATTTCAACTCGATTGCCTACTATGTTCTCCAGGGTAGAGTTCAAGATTGTCTCAACATTTGAATGTTGCGACAGTTGCGCCAACAGGGCGGGCCTGGCACGCAAAGCGCTACGGTGTACCAATGAGATCTTCTGCCATTGCCGCGCAAGGAGCAATGCGTTTTCGACCGCTCCGTCTCCACCTCCGAGAATTAGCAGCCGGTCTCCGCTAAAAGATTCTCGCGGCTGTGATGTGTAGAAAACGAATGACTCTGAAAGTGACTCCAGCCGAGGAATCCTGCGGCGGCGCAATCCAGTTGAAATTACAATTGCCCGTCCCCGCACGGCTCCTGAGTTGCTTTCAATCACACAGGCAGCCGGATCCAGCTTCAAAGCGGGCGTTGCCAATTGGATCTTTGAATTACCGCGTAAGACTTGATCGTATAACGTCTTTGCCAGGTCTGAACCGTTTTCAGAAAAGCCCGGGAAATCAATCAGTTTGTCTTGTATGCCCGCAAGTTGCCCACCCGGCTCCGCCGCAGCTTCAAGCACAATAGATGATAGACCCAGTCGGTTAGCCCAGAGCGCGGCCGTCATTCCGGCCATTCCGGCGCCTACAATAATTACATCGCAATCTGGTTTCACGGGACCCGGTGCGCTCTACCGGTGTCGGAAGCCGGCTTGATTACCACTTTTCCCACACTCTTGCCACTTTGAAAAAATCGCATTGCGCTGGGTACTTCCTCAAAGGAAAAAGTCCGCCCAACTATCGGTGGTTGCGATTTCCAGGGCAACTTCATCATATCTTCGAACATATCGCGCAGGAAATCAATTCGATCCCAGAGCCATATCAGGTTGAAGGCAAGCAGACTTTTGTTTTCAGAAATCATTTGAAGGGGGTCAATTCGGGGGCGACTCAAATACTTAATGCCAAGAGTAGCATAGTTTACGGAAGACCCGGATGGCATCAAATCAGCCGCGCCAAATAGAACATAGCGTCCGCCCGCGCGAAGCGCATTGTATTGAGCTTTGAAATACTTTCCATAAACTGCGTCGAGGATTACGTCCACGCCATCCGGGGCAGCCTCGTGCAAGAGCTGCGCGAAGGATCCCTTCTGACGAACAATAATGTCCCCGGAGGGAAGATTCATTCTTTCTGATAGCATGGAAGCCTTTTCAGGATTTCCAACGACTGCAATTGCTCGCGCCCCAATCCACTTTAGAATGAAGAGTGAGAGCAACCCCACGCCACCGGCCGCGGACTGAACCAGAACGGTTTCCTCGCGGCGCACATGTCCCAGATGGGCTATCGCATACTGGGCCGTTAGGCCCTGTGCAAGGAATGCCGCGCCTTGCTCAAACGACCATTCTCGAGGAATCTTGTACAGGTATCGAAGGTCCGCGTTCAAGTGAGTTGCGTATGCTCCAAACCGAATCAGGCCCATTACGCGATCCCCTTTCTTGAAGCCTGCCTTCTTCCTCGACGGAGTATCACTGAGGGCTTCCACCTCACCCGAGAACTCAAGCCCCGGAATAAAATCCCCTCGTGGCGTAGCCGAGTATAGCCCGAGACATGCAAACACATCCGCAAAGTTCAGTCCAATTGCGCGGATCCGAATCCGAGCCTGGCCAGGTTGGGGTGGCGGGAGAGTTTCTTTACGAATCTCTAAGCGATCAAGTGAACCGGCCCCGAGCTGGATCCAGACTTTTCTTTCCGTTCCCGAAGCCACGGAAACTCAGCGAGCACGATTTCGCGTAAACTGCTTGTAGTTGTAGTCAAAGTCCGATCTAAGCGCATCCGGAGGAATGCCCTTCTCTTGCAATTCTGCCTCAAACACTTTGCGCCGCGAAACGTAGTCCGGCGAAAGTGGGATCTCAAGGCGGGCAACTGTTTCCCCATATTTCTGGCTGGAGTAAAGCGTAAAGGCATGGCGATCAACGCCTGATTCATCGAGTAAGATTCCCACCATAGTCAGACCGAGGCCAGCCCCTTCTGTGTCGTCACCATGCTCCATGAAGAAATCCAACAGACTGGTGAAGCTGGTTGCCTGTCTGAATTTTTCACGGATCCGGGTTTCTTCAACCGGGAGGAGCGGGAAGTTATTCTTCACTTTGATGTGAATTACATCCGGCGAGTAGTATAACGTTGCGACAACTGGAAGATTGAAATCTTTAAAAGTCTGCTTGTAACCGCGCAGTTTCTCTTCGGTAAGGGCCCCGCGAAAATAGTCCATCCCTGTCTTATATTGATCCGGGTCCGCAATGTCGAGGTTTAGCTTCTGAAAGAGCGCGCGCTTGAGATTGGCTTTTGTCGCGTTTACAACCAGTTCCTTGGCCGCCGTGTATACGATATCGAACAGATCACTGCGATTGAAGCGAGTTAGTATAGAACCAACTAGTATTTTCAAAACCTCTTCGCCGTAGTCCGACAAAGCGTACGTGACCAGACTGAGAATCTTGCTCTTCTCTACTGATTTTGGAATCTCTCTACGTAGGTCTTCTAGCGGAATCTTCAAGGCTAGGTATCCAGCGAAGCTCTCAAAAGAAAATCAACTCATTTTTTCAAGGTGGAGCGCCATCATGTCCCCTTGATTCAAGAACTTAACGGTAGGATCGGCGTAGCGCTTTATAGTCTCATAGACCCTGCCGGCGTCCTTCTTCGTTGTCATCCCGGACCCGTAGGTGACCGTCTTGACCACTCGAAATCCGACCTTACGGGCCATCTTTGCCAGCCCGCGCAGAGTAAAGAAATACAAATGTTCAGGCACGTTCATATACCGCCAGGCCTTTCCACGGATTCTTGCAAGAATGCCATAGCGACAGGTGGAAAGCAACATGCGACCACCTGGACGCAAGATTTCATGGGCACGCCGTAGCACCCGTGCGGGATCGTGCATATGCTCAATTGAGGCCCAGAACGAGACCACGTCGTAAGTGGAGGGAATCATCTCAGCACTTGTAAGAAAATCGCCTATCGTTACGTCCAATCCGCGTTTCCTGGCCACTGTTCCGGCTGCCCGCGAAAGCTCAATGCCTTGCGCTCGCCAGGACCGTTCCCGCATGTACTCCACGAAATATCCCGCTGCGCAACCAACGTCGAGGGAACGATTGTTCCCGGACTCGAGGGCCTTCGCCTCATATTCGAAAAATTTCAGGTCCATGAGGTTCAGCGTAAAGACCCGCCGAATTTCGTCACGAAGAGCCTCAGAAAAGTAGTTATCATACCCTCGATCCGTGCGCTTTTTGAAATAGGACTCGGCGTAGTAAGGCATGACGGCCTTCAAGTCCGGCTGCGGGTTGACCTGGACCAGCCCGCATTTGCATCGCACTACCTGGAATGTTTCACGCAGAGACGATTCCTTTTCAAAGAGTCGGGTAAACTGCATGCCGCCACAGGCATTGCAAGGAATGAGCCTTACCTGCCCGGGACGCTCCGCGAAAAGCCTGGGACGGCCTTCCGGCATCGCTTCAAGATGGCCGCGCTTCCGGCGCTGCCTCGGGACAGGTCTCTCCAATACTTCCGGCATACTGTAATTTCGGAAAAAATTGAGAATCAATGACCCATCTTTTTATGCGAAAATGGTTGCCCGCAGCCCCTCGGGGAGTAATACAATCGTATGGGTTTATTAGACAAAATCGTTTCAGCGGCCAATGAAGTTGGCGGAAAGTCGGGAAATCCCGACCTAATCTCTGGTGTAGTGGATATTCTCAAGAACAAGGGTGTGGGTGGAGTCGTTTCTGATCTGAAGACAAAGGGTCTCGGCGAGCTTGCAGAGTCCTGGGTTGGCAAAGGCGAGAACAAGTTGATCTCACCTGACCAAATCAAGCAATTCCTCGGTAGCGAGAAGGTCCAATCTCTTGCCCAGAAGGCCGGAGTTTCACCGGAAAACGCATCTAAATTTCTGGGCGATATCTTGCCCGGCATCATTGACAAGCTTACGCCTCAGGGCACAGTTCCGGAAGAAGACGCAAGTGAAGAAAAGCCTCTTTGATGTGAACCGGCCTTGAATCGGAAGAGCTTCTTTCAAAAAGGGGTCAAGGATCTTGCGCGGGAGGTTATGAAAACTCCCATGGGGGCCATGGTAGACAATCGCCTCCAGGCCTTTTCGAACTTGCTCGATCCAAAAGCTCTACAGGTGCCCCCTGCCGCGCCCACCGCGCAGCAACCGGCTACCCCGGCAGAACGCCCACGTGGATTAGCCCGACCGCCGGGTGCCTTGAAAGAAGCAAAGAAATTCGAGAAGGCATGCACCCGCTGCGCCGATTGCATCGTTGCCTGTCCCTACGGCGTGCTATTCCAGATGGGGCCGCGGAGCGGTCCATTGCTCGATCCAAACCTGAATGCATGCCGAGTTTGCCCGGATACGCCCTGCATTGAAGCCTGTGAGACCGGGGCGCTGCGAAAGCTCAGGAAGAAGGCAAAACCAAAGTTTGGAATGGCGCGGCTCAAGCCAGACCTTTGCCGCAATCACGCCAGCCGGCAACCTGCAGGAGTCAAAGTGAGCCGCTCATCGCTCTGTAAGATTTGCGTGCGCGAGTGTCCGGAGGACAAAGTCATCTCACTCGGGAAGGACGGCCTGCCTGCCTTTGCAAAGAATTGCACCGGCTGCGGGCAATGCGTTCATGTATGTCCCACTCAGGCCATCGTCGTAGATGTACCGGTAATGCGATTCTAGCTTTTTTGTTGAACAATTAGAAAGCAAGTACACCTAAGAACTATCAGGGAGGTCCTTTCATGAAAGCGTTGCTCGTTACACTTACCTTGTTTTTTGTCCCCGGAGTCTTGATGGCTGACGTTCTCTCGGCCCCCAAAACCTGCCTGCGAGTCGATGCCGAGAAGGGGAAGCCTTCCGGTTGTAAGAAGAAGTTCAAGTCCTCGGACAAGGTGCATGTTTTCTCAACCATCAAACCCCGGGGGATCTACAAGATCAATGCCCGGTTTGAGCTTCAGGACAATACTCGCCGAAACAAACCCATCAACGTCGATATTGAAACACAGGACGATTGGGATTATGTTTATTTTTGGATGACTCCCAAGGAACATGATGACAAATTCGTAGGTACCTGGAAGATCACAATCAACGCACACGACCAATCAGGAAACACAAGTACTACAGAAACAACTTTTGAAGTAAATTAAGGAGCAAACAAATGGACGTAGTTAGAATCTTAATCGCAATCCTCCTTCCACCACTCGGTGTATTCTTACAGGAAGGCATTGGAATGCATTTCTGGCTGAATATTCTGCTGACACTCTTTGGATACGTTCCAGGGATCATTCACGCAGTCTGGGTAATCGTTAAGAAGTAATTCGGTCTCGCCGCCAGCGCCTTGCGCGCTGAAACCAAAAATGCCTCCTCGGCTCGGCGTTTCCAGGCCGAGGGCGGCATTCCCTTAAGTCGCGGGACCGGCCAAATTCGCCGCAAACTGAATCAAATTGCAACCCATTCGGAGGGCTGGAATTCTACGCGACTGCGGTATCCGGTGGCTCCGTGGACTCTCCCATCCATCGCCAAGGTCTGAACTAAAACTATAAAATAGATTCAGCGAATCTACCACGCGAAGTAGCTGTGCTGGCTGGCCATCGTGCTCCATCACCTTGGGATATTGATCCAGCGCGAATGGTTTTGCAAACATCTGCGGGTCGCGGGACATTGGTCTCATTTGCGCGCCTGGAAAATTTCGGTTCACGAATGCACGAAACGCGATGTCCATGCCATTGTTGTCTTCGATCAAACAAAATCCACCCCGCTCGATATATAAGATCCACTGCTCAAGATCTGGACCTTGCAGATTGAAACCGCGATGGCCTGTCGCGTAGAGAAACAAGGAATCCTGCTCACGCAAGTCTCGGCCGCGTATGGGCGGCAGAATGTCTATGGCTAACGCCAGGTGCATGCGGGCGAAAATAGCCAGATTTTCCAGTGAGCCACGATTTGCATCCCAGTCCCCCTCGTCATAGATGAGGGTTCGCAGCTGAATCGAGCCAGGCCGGCGAGTTGAAACCCTGGATACACCTTCAGCCTGGGCCTGGGATCCATTGGGAATCGATCGGCCGTGAAGGAGCGCCAGGATGGAAACCAGAATCAGAAACAGGAATCCGAGTATTACCAATAGATAAAATGGATGCATAAAACAGAAAGCTCTGCGGTATTGCGTTGTGCCGGAGCTAGAACGGTCATCCCTCAAGACGTATACGTTAAATGTAGCTGGCGACAACTATTCAGCTGAGCTGGTGCGCAAGAAAGGTCGGCGTCGGATCAGCATCATCGTCTATCCTGACAATCGTATGGAAATCAGAGCTCCCATGCGCATGCCGGAGTATTCAATTCAGTCTTTCCTCAGGCAATCTACTTCCTGGATTCAGAAACGCCTCAAGAAGAATGCAAGCAGACCTCGAATTGAGCCGCTCCTGTACTCTGAAGGAGAATCCATTCCTTTCCTGGGCCAAGAGCTCAGGCTGACTTTCAAGAAAGGCCTGAGACGCCCCACACAATCGGACGGAAGCCTGGCCTTGCCGGAAAGCCGGAAAGGCGGAGCCTACGAGACTGTCGAAAAATGGTACAGAAAGGAGGCCATAACAATTTTCCAGACTGCGATCGAACGTTATGCGCCGTTGATCGGCAAAAAACCAACTCGATTCACGGTCCGCCGCATGCGCAGCCGGTGGGGGAGCTGCTCAAGCAAGGGTTCGCTCAGTTTGAACTGGAAGATCCTGGCATCCCCGCAATCCGTAGTCGACTACCTGGTTGTCCATGAACTGGCGCACCTCATCGAGCAAAACCACTCCAAACGATTCTGGGCCGTGGTGGAGAGGGCCATGCCGGACTTCCGGGCAGCCAGAAAGTGGCTCAAGACCCACGGGAACGGAATTCTACTCCGTTTTGGCTGAGGCTATTTTCGTTGCCGCAATCGGGCAATCTCAGGAAACTACCCCGACATGTGGACTCGATTGATGCAGCTACTGGACACCAAGCTGTTCCGATACGGAATTGCGGGCTCCGCTACGTTCGCCGTCAACATGGGCGCCATGTACGTGCTCATGGAATGGGTGAAACTCAATGCCACGGATCTCGAAAGCAACATCTCGCACTTCCTATCCACTGAAATCTCAATCTTATTCAGCTTCCACGCCCATTCCTTCTTCACCTGGAAGGAACGGCAGGGACATTACCTGAAACGACTCTGGCATTTTCACCTGCTGACAGGTCTTACTATCATATTGCGCCAGATTGGGTTTCATTTCCTATCAGAAGCTGGCTACCATTGGGTTGTTGCCACGCTGGTCCCGCTGGCAATCGCCATCGTAATCAATTTCCTGGGCTATGACAAACTGGTTTTCCGGGCCGTTCAGAAGAAGCCACAGACCGGAGAATAAGCTCATCCAGGATGATGCTCACGATTGCAGCTAAGCTACGGAGTTATTTCGTGGACCTGGTCCAACCGTTGTGCCAGGAGACGAGCCAGGAATATCCCGTAGTGTGGATGCTCCTTAATTGCATTGATGAATGCTTCTTTGGAAATCTTGACCAGCTCGCCGCGTTCCACGGATACAACCGTAGCGGATCTGTGATTGTTTAATAGAAAAGACATTTCACCCAGGAAGATATCTGCCGGATTAAGAGTTGAAACTTTCCTGCCGTTGGCTATGATATCAAACTGTCCCGAAATGATATAGTAAAGGTGGCTTGAGGTTTCCCCCTGGCGGAACACAACATCACCCTTGTTAAATACAACTTCTTCCTGGTCCGTAAATACGCGTGGTATGACGTTGCTTTCATGTAAGTGTTCAATCTCAAACGAGACAGCATTTCCACTTTCATTATAGCTCACGTCTTGCAAATAGTTGCGGGCAATCAGAATTCCGCGGCCATGCAAATCCTCTGGCTGCAAATCGAGCTTGCTATGCTTCTTCCAGTCAAAGCCTTCCCCTTGATCGCGAATAGTGAAATAAGAACGATCCGGAGTGATTCTGTAGTTCAAAAAGACTTTCTTGCCTAATACTTCCGGCGCACTTGCTTTGCTGCGAATCAAATCCATGATATCGCTGCCACCTTCGAGCCACGCTTTCTTCTCCTCGTAACCGATCTTGCAATTCCCGTGCTCAATTGCATTGTACAGTAGTTCCATGAGAGCCGTGCTGCAATTGTATTTTTGATCCATGTTGATCAAGTTTGAATTGTAGAGGAAGTTTGCGATCAGATTGGCGTAGATGGTAACATCAAAGGGATCCGTGTCGATCTCAAACTCGCCTGAAATATTGGATTGTAGAAGTGCGTGGATGTCACGTTGAAACAGAATGCTGCGGTGTTGACTGAGTACATTTAGAGCTCTCGGAAGGTAAGCCTCAATCTTATTCTTCTGAATCTGCGCAATCACGTTGATGCCACGCAGCTTGTCCATTAGCTCTTCTTCTTTCTGCCGTTCGTAAATGATGATGCTGCCACCAAAGTGCAGCCATGGGTCATCTTTTATCTCTGTAAAAGCACGGCCGGCTTCCGTCTGTTGAAGTGAGAAGTCTATAATATCAATTTCAGGCAGTTCATAGTTCAGGTATTGAACGAACGATTTCTCATCTGAGAAAAAGACCGGGTAAAATTCATCCTCAAACTTGAGACACGCTGTGGCTATGCGGCGATTCATGTCCGGATTTTCGCTTAAAATTGCTATGTTTCGCATATGGATTTTGCCACGCACGCCCGTAAGAAATGCGCGGCTAACGTGGGGTGTAAAGTCCGAAAAAGCCGCACCGCGCCCTAATTTGCTGGACTTTTTTCAAGCTCCCCTGTCCTACTGGAAGAATGCGTAGACTCGTCATTTTGAATCCACAGAGTAAGAATGGGGCCTCACTGAAAGCATTTAATCGCCTCAAACCGGAACTCAACAAGCTTCTGGGTGCATTTGACATTTATCAGACTACGGCGCCTCGGGATGCGACCGCACGCGTCCAGGCTGCCCTTCAGCACCACCAGTACGATCAGATCCTCATGGCAGGCGGAGACGGCTCGATCAACGAGGGTGTGAACGGTTACTTTCATGATCAGAAGCCCATTCGGACGGATGTTCCACTTGGCGTGATTAACCTTGGAACCGGTGGGGATTTCTATAAAACCCTGCTGAAAATGAATCCGGAGTATACCGCGGCACTTGCGGAAAACAAGTTTCGCATGGTCGACTGCGGGTTGACGACCCTGGAGCGGGGACTGGAACCACATTATTTCATTAACATTACGTCCATCGGTCTGGGAGGAGATGTGAATAGGCAAATGAAAGCGTCCTCCTTTCAAGCGGGCATGCCGGCTTACTTCTACCACTCGCTCACCACGCTATTTAAGTATTCACCGCCGGCCTGCAAGTTCATACTCAAGGGTGCGGACGGATCCACAAAGGAAATTCAGACAGGCCTGGTGAACTTCTTTGTGTGCAATGCGGAGTTCAATGGAGGGGGAATGCGCTGGGCGCCCAAATCCAGTATTGAGGACGGACTGCTTGACCTCGTCCTTGTTTCCAATGTCCCAAAGATAAAACTGATCACTGAATCGCACAAGATTTACAGCGGCCAGGTAGCAAGCATGACCGGTGTGCAGGAGTTCCAGGCAACAGAAATCATCGCGATTCCAGAACGCACGGTTTCGCAGGAAATCGACGGTGAAATCCGCAATATGGATCATCTACGCACGCATGAATTTCACTTCAAAGTAGTGCCTTCGTCCATTCCTGTTGTCGCTTGAATCTGTGCTTTACAGCCTTGTAAAACCGCGCATTCTGGACCGGAGCGAACCCGGATTCGCGTTGCGAGGAGCATGATATGAATGGCGAAGAAAAATCAGAAAAGGGATCCGCAAGGTTGGATCAATTGAGGGAACAGGCGGGCCAGATTGCCGGAAAGGCAAAGGAAGGGCTGAATCGTCTCAATGAGAGCACGGCTGCGTACCAGGAAGGTGCACGCGAGCTTCTAGATTCCGTTGGCCTGTACATCAAAGAAAATCCACAGCGCGCAGCAGTTATCGCAATCCTATCGGGAATTGGGCTTGGCTTCCTTTTCGGCAGAATAACAAAACGCGGCCGCGACTAACTCGATGTCGCGTCCCTATCCGGCGCTCGGGCGTTTGCGCCATCGCAAACCCGTCCAGAGAAAGGCGGAGCAGCAGCCTCAGAAAGCTTCAGGCTGGTGGTCAGGTCTGCTCTCCGATTTTCTAAGCCGCCTCCGATCGGAGTGGAGTCGAAGGTCCGGCCTCTTCCTGAGCGGGCTGGTTTTCCTCGCTGCAGGAATCGTATTCTGCGCCGCAAGTTTCATCTTTATGCTGAGCAGCTTGTACGTCGGACTGAAGCTCCTTACGGGAAGCCAGCTCCTGGCACTCGTTTTAATGTTCATGGTATCTGCCACGGGTGCTATCTTTCTGATCATGAGGGCTCTTTCGAATTTCGCAGAATCCGTCGAAGTTGAAAGGAAAGATGGAGAGCTCCGGATCCAGGACTGACGTATGGAATACTATAGTTTACTCGGCGTAGCCCCCGGATCAAGCGCCGAGCAGGTCAAGAACGCCTTCCGCGCCAGAATCAAGCAATGTCATCCGGACCGTGTTCCCGGCGATGGCGAGCGCGCACGCAAGCTAATCGAAGCGTACAAAGGGATTCAGAAAGGCTATTCAGGCCCACCGCGCGAGGAAGTGCCCATTCGATCCTCGCGACCAGAACCACCGCGTCCTCCAGGCTTTAACGTTCGATATCATGAGCAGGCCACAACCTACAGAGCAGGTCGCGAGGCAGGACGCCGGATCTTTGAATCGGTTTTTGACAATGTGGACCTGGCTGGATCGGTTGAAAACTTCTGGGACGCACTGCATCGCAGCGTCCTTGAAGAAGGGGAAGAGACCGAGATCTACGGTAGAGACGTTCCCATCCGTGAAGTAAAGTGGCAAAATCGCACGGACGGTATTACAAACGGCAAAGCCCGCGAGGTGTATGAACGGGCAGAAGCAGCCCTCCGCGAAGTTGTACAGAAGTTCGATGCACAGAAGAAGCGCGCGCGACGCCAATGGGCGCGGGACTACGTTTTTGGACTTACGCAGGTCCAGGTGCTTTTTCGCGACGGAATGAATCGTCACCCTTCTCTAACGGGCCGCTGCTTGAATCGTCTTCAGCAGATTCATGAACTCATTCGCGAAATCAAGAAAATGGGATTTTGATCGTTCCCCGGCCCTTACTCACATCAATCGTCATCAAGTCAAGTCCATCCAAAATACTCAAATGCGATCGTGTCTCACGCACAGTTAGACGACAAGGCGTCCATTCCCTCTAAACACCGTTCATTCCTCGGCTGCATACTTCTCCCCTTTCGGATTGACTTTCTCGCGCACGATGCTATCTTTCCTATATGGCAAGTGAAAAGGCTACACTTGGTGGCGGATGTTTCTGGTGTCTTGAAGCAGTCTTCCAGCGTATACCCGGAGTAAGTCGGGTAGAATCCGGTTACACCGGTGGCAGAACAGAAAATCCTACCTACCGGGACGTTTGTGCAGGGACCACAGGTCACGCAGAGGTCGTTCAAATCGAGTTCGATCCGGCTGTTGTCTCATTTGAGACTC
The DNA here is from genome assembly GCA_016788865.1 of Leptospirales bacterium. Classification (GTDB taxonomy): domain Bacteria; phylum Spirochaetota; class Leptospiria; order Leptospirales; family Leptonemataceae; genus JAEUSB01. Next base: position 105,181 of record JAEUSB010000017.1, on the reverse strand, counting down.
TGCTTGAAACATTCTGGGCATGCCATGATCCAACAACCTTGAATCGCCAGGGAGCAGACACGGGCACGCAATATCGCTCCGCAATCTTCTTTCACGATGACAAACAGAAAGCAACGGCCATAAAGTCTCGCGAAAAAGCTCAGACTGAGCTTTCAGATCCCATCGTTACAGAAATTGTGCCATTGACCAAATACTATCCGGCAGAAGACTACCATCAGAATTACTATAACGACAATCGCACAGCGGGTTATTGTCAGGTTGTTATCCGCCCAAAGCTGCGGAAACTGCAGATGAAAGAATAATGCAACCTCCGGGAAGAACAAGCACCAACACTCATGTGGAAAACAATCTGAATGTCGGCTAACGTTTATAAGAACGTCAGTACGATTGCCGCAACGCAGACAGCTCTTCCGCCGTATGAGTATACTCAGGACCAGCTCATTTCCGAGTTCCGAAACCTCTGGGCAGAAAAGTATTTCAACGTTGATCGCATTGAACAATTTCATCGAAACGTGATGGTGGGTAGCCGGCACCTGGCGCTCCCGATCGAGTCATACCAGAAGCTCAAGAATTTCAGCCAGTCAAACGACGCATACATCTCTGCGGCCCTTGAGATATCTGAGCGTCTTATCCGCGACCTGCTTAAGAGAAACGATTTTCCGGCGGAGCAGATTTCTGCAATGATCAGCACAAGTGTAACGGGGCTGGCCGTCCCTTCGCTTGATGCAAGACTAATGAACCGGATACCGTTCGCCCCCTCGCTGAAGCGGACACCGATTTTTGGACTGGGCTGCATGGGTGGGGCCGCAGGGATTTCCAGGGCAGCTGATTACTTGCGCGGCCATCCTAAGGATTCGGTACTGTTTGTTTCCGTGGAGCTCTGCTCGCTAACATTGCAGCGGGAAGACCTTTCGATCGCAAACATTGTCTCCAGCGGTCTTTTTGGCGATGGTGCCGCTGCCGTCTTGTTGCTCGGGGAAGAGAACCTACGGCGAGAAACGTTGCCAGGCCCCCAGATTCTGGCGAATCGGAGCGTCTTCTTTCCAAACACCGAGCATGTGATGGGCTGGGATATTGGCGAAACCGGCTTTAAGGTTGTACTGGATCCGGGTGTTCCGGAATTTGCGCGGGAACACTTGAAGCCGGGCGTGGTCGACTTCCTCAAGGAGGAAGGACTGACGCTGGACGACATTTCCGTTTGGATCGCGCACCCTGGTGGGCCGAAAGTGATAACAGGAATGGAAGAAGGATTGGGGCTAAAGCCTGGAACGCTTCGCCTTTCGAATGAAAGTCTCCTGAAATACGGTAACCTTTCCTCGGCTTCGGTGCTTTTTATTTTGAAGGAGACGCTGGCAACCCATCCGCCGCCAGGCAGTTTAGGTCTGCTGATTGCAATGGGACCGGCATTTGCGTCCGAATTGATTCTAATCCGCTGGTAATAATGGACGTCTCGAAGATCGTATTCTTTATCGTGGTCGGTTTGCTGGCATTACAGCGCGTCCTTGAGCTCAGATTAAGTAAGAAGAATACCGCAAACGCATTGCGCCAGGGTGCGCGTGAAGTTGCCCCCGGTCAGGTTCCCTGGATGACATCAATCCACACACTGTGGTTTATTTCCATGGTCGCTGAGGTCTATCTGTGGACGACTTTCAGCTGGTACTCTTTTACTGTCGGGATTTTTCTACTGGTTACAGGGCAGGCGTTGCGCTACCATGCAATTACTACCCTGAAAGAAAGGTGGAGTGTGCGTATCATCGTCTGGCCTGTAGCTCCTGTTCGCGGTGGGCTTTACAGATACATCAGGCACCCCAATTACCTGGGCGTTTGCCTGGAGATCATTGGCGTGCCCCTGCTACACGGGGCGTTCGCGACGTCAATTGTGTTCAGCATTCTGAACGCATGCTTCCTTTACTTCAGAATCAAGGCCGAGGAAAAGGCTGTGTATGGCTGAGTCCAACGAAGATATTCTTGAACTTGTGCGCAAAGTCCTCAGCGAGAATTGCAGGGTTGAGAAGAAGGTTCAATTGAGCGACAGACTGGCGGAAGATCTGCGATTGGATTCCGTTGGAATGTTGACGATGGCGCTCGAAATCGAGAATCACTATCGAATGAACCTCGGAGATGAACCCGACAGACCTCCACGAACAGTCGCCGACGTTGTCCAACTGATTTCAATTCGGCTGAAAGAGAAGGGCAATTGAATCCGGCATCAAGCCTGGTGGAAGCGCTCCGGCTTGCGGCGGAGACAGACCGCGGCATCCAGTTTTTCGATCGTCAGGGACAACTTACTGTTTATCCTTATAGCCAGTTACTCGTTGATGCTTCGCATGCGGCGGCTGCGATCCGCGAGCGCGGTATTTCACCGCAGGATACGGTTGGCCTGATATTTTCCACCTCCTATTCTTTTGTTCAAACGTTATTCGGTGTCTTGCTTGCCGGAGGTATTCCATTTTGTCTTGCGCCTCCCAGGCTGGGCCGGGGCTCCGATTATAGCGCCACCACCGCTCGCATGCTTACACGAGCGCGTGCGGAACTGGTCATTGCAGAAGACGCAATCCTCGGTAGCTTACAAAAAGTTTCTGCGAGCGTTGGCACCACGTTCGTCGGGGTCTCAGAGATCAAAAGTCCTGAAACTTACATCCACGAGGCCACTCATAGCACACCCGCATTGATTCAGTTTTCAAGCGGAACAACGGTCGATCCAAAACCGATTCTGCTCACCCACGGCAATCTCCTGGCAAATACGAATGCCATTCTATCTCGCTTCCCGGGCGATCTGGCAAATCATAGCGGTCTTTCCTGGTTACCAATGCACCATGATATGGGGCTAATCGGTGGATTGTTTACAGCAGTAGTGGGAAAGGGCAATGGGACGTTTCTGAGACCGGAGGATTTCGTCCTCCGGCCCGGACTCTGGTTGCGTGCCCTGAGCGAAACCAAATCAACCATCAGTCCCTGTCCAAATTTTGCATTGAAGCTGTGCACGGAACGAGTTACCGACGACGAACTTACGACGCTGGATCTTTCCAATTGGCAGATCGCACTCGTAGGCGCAGAGACCGTTCATCTCAGAACCCTGAAGGACTTTCACGCGCGCTTCCAAAAGGCTTCATTCAACTTCACAACCTTTACTCCTGTCTATGGCCTTGCAGAGGCAACACTGGCCGTTGCCTTCTCCGATCCCGGTGTCGCACCGCAGTCAACGTCCTTTGATACGGACCAATTGGGCCGGGGCCATGCTGTAGAAAAGCCAGAGGGTACGGAGATCGTTACGGTCGGGTCAGCACTTCCGGGATTCACAATCGAGATACGCGATCCATCCGGCAAAACCCGGGGCGAAAACTTACTGGGAGAGATATTTCTTCGCGGAGATTCGATCATGCGTGGATATTTCGATGATCCCCCGGCACCAGAGTGGTTGAACACGGGCGACATTGGATTTTTCTTTCGCGGAAGTCTATATCTGTACGGCCGTAGTAAAGACTTGATCATCATTAACGGACGAAACCACGACCCATCTTACATTGAGTTTGCAACGGAGGGTGTCGCCGGTCTCAGACACGAAAGGACTGCGGCATTTGCCAATGAAACTTCCAGGGAGACAGAGGGCGTTGTAATCGTGGTTGAACGTGATAAGGCAGATGCGCAGAAACCTCCGGAACTGGCCATGCTTGTCAGGGAGGCTGTTGCGGCAAAGACCGGGATCATTGCTGAAACAGTCCTGATCCTGGAAAGTGGTGCAATTCCCAGAACCACAAGCGGCAAAGTCAAGCGAGCAGAAGCACGCAGGATGTTCCTGGCCGGTGAGCTTAAGCCAATCGCCTCGAGCTAGCCAGCATGCATCGATTCTTCCACGCAGTTGTAGTTGGCGGCGGTCCCGCAGGACTCTCTGCGGCGATCGTACTGAGACGCGAAGGGCTTGAGGTTGCGTTAATCGAAAAGCACTCCGATCCGCTGGATAAAGCCTGTGGCGAGGGAATCATGCCCTCCGGGCTTGCGTTACTTGCCGAACTCGGTGTAACCGAGAGAATAGGTAAGCTGGGCTATCCGATCAAAGGAATCTCCTATACTGCCGGAAACACGCAAGCCGTTGCAGATTTCTTAGAAGGGCCCGGGCTGGGATTGCGACGTCCCGTACTTATCAAAGCATTGTGCGAAGTGGCATCCGACCTGGGCGTCACGTTTTATCGGGAGGACTGGCTACCTGCGTTTCCATTTACAGGAGAGGTTCGACTTCGAACGGCAGACATTCGCACCAACTTGCTCATCGCTGCAGATGGCCTTCACTCCCGCATTCGCCGGCTTGCGGGCTTGCAACTCGCGGGACGCACCCATCATCGTTGGGGAATCAGGCAACATTTTCGAACAGATCATGTTTCCGACTACGTTCAGGTAATCCTGGGCGAAAATTGCGAAGCCTACATAACGCCAGTCGCCAGGAATGAGGCCGGCCAGGCAATCCTCTGGAATAGTAAGAAGATTAGCCCCGCAGGGGGAGACGACTCGTACGATTCGCTTCGCGACTATTTGCCAGAAAGCCTTCTTCGGGGGGACACAACATCCAGTATTCGCGCTGTTGGTCCCCTTGAACAACGGACTAGCGATGTTATTACGGACGGTTGCGTCTTGATTGGAGATGCAGCCGGTTACGTTGACGCCATCACCGGAGAAGGGATCAGTCTGGCTGTTGAGCAGGCATTTGCTCTCCGCTGCCTTGTGCCGGTACTGCACCAGGCCAAAGAACCTGTTCCCCGGGCAGCCCTTGCCCGATATTCAGCCGATTATCGCCGGATAACGTTTAACTACAAGATTTCCACGCGGGCTTTACTTTTTCTGTCCGAAAGATTCTGGCTGGCGCGTTGGATCGTTTTGTTGCTTTCCCGGCGCACTCGTTTGTTTCAGGCGCTCCTCTCGTTTAACATGGGGCGGCTTCGCCTGCGCGATTTACTCTCTGCATTCTTTCAATAGAGAAATCGCTCACTGATTCCGCAAGCAGCCAGAATTCGGAGCGCACCGCGAAGACCATGCCAATGGATTCCTCCATTGGCTCCGTAATTACTTGATGTTGATGGTGCCGGTCTGGCAGAGATTTACATTCATCAAGAGATACTCTTTTCCGTCTGTATCGACTGCCTTAAAATCCCAGACGCACGCTTTGTGCTCATTTTCAAATGTAACCTTAACCGTTTCACCGGGATCAAGCACGTCGCTGCCCAGAATATCCTCCTCCCAATCGTCCACCTTTGCTGCGGAAATGTAGATGTGGTGAATGGATTTTCTGGTCAAGTTGACCACGTTCACATCCTGTCTGCCCGCGAATAATGTTGTCGAAAAGGTGATGCCGACCAGTAGGAACAGAAGTCTCAGTTTCATTCATTACCTCAATGGGCCATGCCCAATAGTTCAGACATGCCCGAGCGACAGGGTACTCAACATTTTTTCGAAATTTTGCGCCCTGACTGCGTACTACTTCTTACGCAGAATCTCTGCCTCGTCCAGGCAACGTTGGCGATTGGCCAGCATGGCATTTTGGACCAGGAGGCGTTGATCTTCGAACTCAGCTTCCGAGAGATTGCGTGGTATGTGGATGGGTGGTCCAAACGAGCAAACAAATGTGGTAAACGGAAGGGGAACTCGATGCTGGTCCCAGGATTTCTTTGCAACCTTTTGCCGTGTGCATTCGTAATGAAATGGGATAATTGGGACCTGCGAAATCTGGGCTGACCCAATCAGACCCGGCTGGACAATGAACGCGGGTCCGCGTGGTCCATCTGGAGTGATTGCAGCTGAAAGCCCCTTTCTGAGGTGCAAGATCAATTCCTTGAAGGCCTTCCCGCCACCGCGCGAAGTGCTTCCCCGTATGCTGGTGTTTCCAAACTTTCGCACAACGCGATCAATATATGTTCCGTCCCTGGAAGCGGAGATCAAGACCGCTGTGTTCAAGTTTCGCAGCAGGTAGGGTGAATAGAGAACGTTTGTATGCCAGATTGCAAAGATCCAGGATTTACCCGCAGATCTCAGATTCTCAAAGTTTTCGCGACCAAGGTCCTTTCTTCGAGAGGTGATGCCGACAAAGCGTTGGATAACCGTAACCAGCCACGGCAACAAAACCAACAGCAAACGCTCCTTAAAGGTAATCTGCTGTGCTGTTTCTTCGGCCACGGGTCAAACTAAAAGGCAGTATTTTTTTGGACGAGCGTTTCTCTCAGGGCGTTCTGTACTCAAATTCCAGCTTTTGATCTTCCAATGGGATTTCAAATTGCATCATTGTGCCCAATCTATCTTCAACGACCATGTCAAACGATTCGGCCTCGAGCCTCTTGCCTTTGCCAGCGCTGCCGGTTCGATATCCCTTGGGCAAGCGCAGGCGAACGGTGCGCTGAAAAGGAGTAAAGCCATCCTCGCGCACTGAAATCGAAAGCTGCAGTGTGCCCGTACGATCGCGCTTTCCATCGATTGTGATTCTCGCCTGACGTCCGTCCAACCCATTACCGGTGTCCAGAACAAAGCTGCCAGAAATATGCGCGCCAGGGAATATCTCGATTGTGATTGGATTCTTTGCCGTGTCTTCTGCGTTGCGGCCTGGGATTGCAATCGGCAGGGCAGAACCGCCGCGAACAAAAACCGGAAAGGTACCGGGCCGCGTTGGAATCCTGTACTGACCGGACGCAAACGTTTCACCGGTTTCAAAATCGTACCACATTTCACCACATTCAGGAAGAGTAACAGTCCTGTCTTTGGCTCCCCTTGTTAGAACCGGGGCTGCCAGGATGGAAGGACCCAACATGAACATTTCCTCAGACCCGCTTTCAACTAGATCCGGGAACTCGTAAAACAGCGGACGCACGATAGGTGCTCCGGTTGCTGCAGCCTCGTGGAATAGATTATAGAGATAGTGAAGCAAGCGATATCTGCGTTTGATGTGCTTACGGCAGATACCCAGGGTTTCCTCACCAAAGCTCCAGGGCTCCTGGTCTGTAGAGTACAGAACCGTGTGCGCGCGAAAGAAGGGCATGAGCGATCCCATTTCCATCCAACGCGCAAATAATTCAGGATCTTTACGCCACTTAAAGATTGCCCGCAGGCCCGTTCCGCTCCCAAATCCGCCGACATCTGCGCCACAGAAAGGAACTCCGGTTAGCCCCAGGTTGAGAACCATGTTCAAGTTTTCACGAAGCTGAGCCCAGGACGAATGGTTGTCGCCGGTCCACATGCCGGCAAATTTTTGAATCCCGCAAAACGCGGAACGCGTAAGAATAAATGGGCGCTCGTCCGGTTTGAATTTTGTAAAGGCGAGGTGCGTGGATTCAGCTTCCAGGTTGGCGTAGAGATTTCGAACTTCTTGCTGCGTGTTATTCTTAAATTTTACATCCTCGGCAAATGGATCCACTTTTTTCCCAAGACGCCATGAAGGTTCGTTCATGTCGTTCCAGATTCCGGATACCCCCATGCGGAATAGCGCTGCATGCTGATGCGCCCACCACTTTCGCACGTTCTCAAGCGTGAAATCAGGAAATACCGTTACGCCTGGCCAGACTTTTCCTTTGAAATAATTCCCCATTCCATCGCGACAGAAGGCATCTTCATTGCGGCCGCTTTCGTATGTATCGTATTCTTCTTCAACTGCAACGCCCGGATCTACGATTGCGACAGTGCGCATACCAAGCCGATCCAGAGACTCGTGCATACCCTTGGGATCAGAGAAGTTCTTCTTGTTCCACGTGAAGACTTTGTACGCCTCCATATGGTGAATGTCCAGGTGAATGGCGTCACAAGGAACGTCCTCCGCTCGAAATCGCTCTGCTATTTCAAGAACACGTTTCTGGGAACGATAACTCCAGCGCGATTGATGATAACCCAGTGACCAGATTGGTGGTAAGAATGGCATCCCGGTGATCCGGGCGTAGGTGTGGAGCACACGGGCAGCGGAACCGCTTGTCACAAACACATCGATTGGAACCGGTACGGGAGTTTGAATATCAAATCTGACTTCGGGACCCTCGGCGCGACTTGATCCTTCAATATCCACTTCCACTTCTGCCGGCAAAGTGCAATTCAAGAAAACACCCATGCATTCGCTCCCGCGGCGAATCATGAAGAACGGAAAGGCAGAATAAGATCCGCCTGGAATTGAATAGAAGTTTGTATCGATTGTCTTGAGGGAGAACCTGGCTCCAAGTTTGTTCAACGAGCCTGTGGCCGCTCCAAAGCCATAGACGCTATCGCCCTTCAGCAGCCTGACGAGAAAGGAAGGCGGACCGAATTTGCCGGTTTGAACAGTGCCGCTCAGCGCAGCTGTAGGTGTAAGGTTAAGCTGAAAGGAACCGGTTACTGGATCGAGGTAGAACCGAGTGTCGCGCTTGCGGGCCAGGATCACACCCTGGGTGTCTTTATGAATATGAAGCCGCTCAAGTTCGAGCGACTGCAGGGGCCTGCCTTCGGGAAAATCCTGAACCAGGTCCGGATGGAGCAGGAATCGGAATCCGTCCTGCTTTAAGAGCGCTGCAAGGAGCGTGTGCGCGTACATGTCCCTTCATTTTCGGTCGTGCGAGTGGGCAAAAAGAGATTCCCCCCCCTTTTTCGATTGCCAGCGATCAGAGATGGCAAACCCCTGAAAGATGCGCAGAAAGGTCATTTTAGTTACAACACTTGTTACCTTTATTGGTCTGGGCTTCCTGATACTGCCCGCACCCGATTACACCTATGCCGCCAATCCTCTTCCGGCTAACTTTGATGAATTTCTCGCCATGAAGCTCAAGCAGAGCTCGGACGCCGGCACGCGGCCAGGATGTGATGAGCGACTGGTGCGCTTTGCTCCGGGGCAAACGGAACTTGCAATTCTTTACATACACGGCTTTGGAGCCTCGCGCGCGGAAGGCGAAGCAGTCATCGATCCAATTGCGGCCCGTCTGAAGGCAAACACATATTATGTCCGGTTGCCGGGTCACGGGACGAACAAAGAAGATCACGCTAATGCTAAATTCTCGGACTACCTGGATACATCGGAAGAAGCTCTTCGCATGATGCCGCAACTGGGCAAACGGATCATCGTGGTGGGAACCAGCATGGGCGCACTTCTGGCCAGCCACCTGGCCGCCGCGCATCCGGATCAGGTTCATGCGCTTATCCTCGCTTCACCTTTCTTTGAGTTCTATCGCAAGGATGCGAATGTCGCAGGCTATCCCGGAGGTATGGTTCTCGTGGAAGCGATCGGAGGGGGTAAAATCCGGGATGTACGCAAGAAGCCAGGCGATCCGAATGATTCGAGAATTGACGGTTATCAAAACTATTGGTACGATGTGCAGTATTTTCAGGCCGTTAAAGGTCTGGCTCAACTAAAACGAGCCGTCTCGAAGCCAGCCACATTTGGCCGTATTACCAGTCCTGTCCTGATGCTCTATTATTATAAGGATGAAAAGCACCAGGACACTGCTGCGAGTGTTCCCGCCATGCTCGATGGTTTTCAACAACTCGGAAAATTTGCAAAGCCAAACCCGTTGAACCGGAGCGTGGCCGTAGAGCGCGGGGATCATATTCTCATGAGCAAGTGGGTTGATACGGACAAAGCACTGATCGAAAAAGAAACTTTGCGGTTTATTGAGGACGTCCAGAACGCGACAGGTTCCGCGGGAGCAAAATGAAATCGCTCGTAATTATTCCAGCATACAATGAAGAACAGACCATCTACGAGGTGGTGACGCGGACATTGAAGCATTCAGATGTTTCCGTCACAAACGACGGAAGCAGGGATCGCACTCCAGAAATTCTACGAACCATCCAACAAGAATGCGCAGATAAGAAGCATCCCTTCAATCTGAACGTCGTCACGCACGAAAAGTCCACGCATATCCCTCAGGGATTACAGGATGGATTCAAATACGGCGTTTCAAAAGGCTATGAAACGTTCATTACAATGGATGCCGGAATGTCACACGATCCGGACGCGGTGCCAACTTTTCTGAGCGCTGACCCTTCGCTCGACGTTGTGATCGGGATGCGGGCAAAGGTTCAGAATGTCCCCTGGTACAGAAAGATCATTTCAAGGCTTGCTGCCCTCGTGGTAAACTATGCTCTGACTCCATCGTATTTTAGTCTGGGACCAGGCCTAACGGATTGTACCAGCGGATTCAGACGCTATTCCAGGCGAGCCGCAGTGCTGATTGCTGGCGCAAATCTAAAGTCCAGGGCATTTGATTTTCACATGGAAGCCCTCGCAATGTGTGTCCGGGAGGGTATGAAAGCCGGCGAAATCCCGATCACTTATGTTTTCTCCAATTCGTCTTTCAATAGCAAAGTACTGAAACAAGCCATGAAATTTGGCCTGTACCTTGTCTCAACCAAAGGACAGCGTTCTTCGCCGGCAATCCAGGGATCCGCATGAGTCTCAGTCTCACATGCGGCGGCCAGTGTAAATTCGTTAGGACCAGAATGTGACCCTGATTCAGAAAGTTTTTCAAAACCGAGGGCCGTTGTTCTACCTCCTGGCCTTCTGGATCTTTGTGACCGTCCCGGCGCTTGCGATCATGGCTCGGTACGATTGGAACTACACATCACTCATCCGATTTGGTCACCGTTATGTTGAGCAAAACACCAGATTTACGCCCGAGGGCGCCGTGCGCCTCCTTGGAAATGAGAAGTTTGGCGGAAACGGATACGATGGGCAGATATTCTACTACTACGCTCGCACTTTGTTCGAACCGCGAACATGGCCTAACGGATTTAGCAATGCGTATCGCGCTCCCCGTGTGGGCTACCCCGTTCTTACTGCACCGTTCTCTGTCTTTGGAAACTCCGGCGTCGCAATCGGCATGATCCTGGTTCAGCTCGGAGCCACAAGTGCAGCCATCTACTGCCTCTTCCTGCTATTGCCGGCGGAACGGCGCCCTTTGATAACCCTGTTTGCATTCTCTCCATTTCTTCTTCAATCCATGCTCTTCCTGGTTAGCGACAGTGTAATGGTTTCCCTATTCCTACTGGGTTGGTTTTTCTTTCAGAAGAGAACCCGACCAGGAACGTTTCTTTCGCTATTCTTCTTTTCACTGGCCGTCCTGACCAAGGAGTCATCGCTCTTCCTACTCTTCCCATTGGGACTCTGGGCGGTCTTGCGCCGAGACGTTCGACTTGCGGCTCTCCTTTTGGGTGCATTGGTCCCAATGGCCGCCTGGCAATTCTATTTGTTCAGAGCTCATGGAATGGTCCCGGCAAGCATTCTGAGCATCTTTCTATCACCGTTATCCGGCATTCGAGGTGTTCTGGCTCAGACGATCGAAATGATCCGGACCGATGCCTCGGTGGGAGAGCTTGCAAGACATGCGGCCAAACTGTTTCTCATTATCATTCTTCCGTTGGGGATCTGGGCTGCTATCGCTCGTCTCCAGTTACCCGTCAATTTTCGCGGAATTTTGACCCGCTTACGTGAGCCCGGAGTACCGTTCCGTGCCGGAGCACTACTCGTCATCCTGTCTGTGCTGATTGCTGATTTTCAATACTTCTGGGGAATCTTTGAGAACGTGGGCAGGATGTTTACGGCCCTCATCCCGGCAATCATCCTGGCGCGTGGAATTGAAACCTCCCACACATCTGGCTCACAGAATTGGGACCGTAGTCTTGCGATATTCGGATTTGCAATTTTAACGTTAAGCGCCATTGTTTGGCTTCGCTTCGTATTCCTTACGCCAGCATTTCCCTTTGACGTATTTCAGCCTTACTCCGGTCCTCACTATCTAGTGCCCTGAGTCATAATTTTTCAGAGATACTTGAGGAAGAATTCTGTTACCAGACCTTCCGCCCGGGCTTGATCTGCCTGCCAGGCTCTGGTATGTCTGCCTCCGGGCACGGACCAGAACCATTTGGGGTCTGCCGCGGCCGCGTACAGTCTAGCGCCGTGATCCGGGGGCACTCTGCGATCGGCTGTGCCGTGGATAATGAAAACTGGCCTCGGAGCAATAGATGCAATTCGTTCTACAGGTGCAATATCAGCCACCTTTAGATTCCCCCGCTTCTCGAAGAACCATTCAACTATCGGAACGAGCGGATATTCAGGGATATAATAGTCGTTACGGGCTGTGTCCGCAAGAATAGACCGAAGGTCAGAGAATCCTCCTTCGAAGATTCCGGCACGGATACGTTGATCTACAGACATGGCGTAGATAGATGTGGCGGCACCCATCGAGAAACCAAAAACACCAATTGACTTTGCCCCTTTCTGGACAGCGAGGAAGTCCACTGCAGCAAGAACATCACGTCGCTCAAAGTAGCTCATTGAGCTGAAAGATTTCTGACTCTGTCCACAGTTTCTGAGGTCAATGTATAGCAGATTCAAACCAGCCGCATGCAAAGGCGGTCCAAAACGCAAGCCTTCGTGTCGATCCGCGCCTCGCCCGTGCACCAGCAACACGAACGGCGCACCTTGATTGCCGGGTATAAACCAACCTTTGATCAAGAAATTGTCAGCGGTTTTGAATTCGATATCCTGGAATGGTAAGCCAACAGTATCCGGGTTACCACAGTATGCAAAATGCTCCACGGAACACGCATAAGTCCCTGTATTCATGAGGGAATGAGCAAAGTAATACGCCGTTCCAATTCCCAATATAACGAGCAGGAGAGCAAACCGCAGAAACCACCGCACAGGCTAGAAACAGCCACCATCAAGAGGATTGCAAGTACTTCAAACGAACGGGGCTAACTCGGGGAAACGACGGAGCTCAGCGGCCAGATATCTTCCCGTCTCCAGGTGAATTGTGTGGAAGCCAAGGTTGCGCGCACCCTGAATGTTACTGAGCAAATCGTCAATGAAGAGACTCTCACCCGGCTCCGTGCCCAATGCTTCACAGGCGACTTGGAATATTTCGGGTTCGGGCTTTCTATACCCTGTTTCCTGCGAATAGATTCGCTTTGTGAAAAGCGACGGAAACGAGTATCTAGATTCCACAAACTCGGCATGCAAATGGTTGGTATTGGAAACAAGGCCCACGGGAAACTTCTGGCTAATCCTTTCGAGAAGCGCCACGTTATCAGGCATTATTGAAAAGATATCATTGAATGCGTGAATCATCGATTCAAGTGTATCCGGATACTTTATGGCCGCGTGGATCTCACCGAGAAACTCCTGTCCAGTCAAGCGTCCGCGCTCGAATTCGTGCATTCGCGGCGTAAACAGCAAAGATTTAATTTCCTCAACCTCACGTCCGCTGGTGCGGGCCAGCTTCTGAACACAGATATCCAGGTTAAAATCGACGAGGACTTTCCCCAGGTCGAAGAAAACAGCGCGAATCATGATTTGTGAAAAATCTGTTTAACGCGTTTCAGGCCTGACACCAGCGCGTCTACGTCCTCTGGCCCATTATCGAGATAAAAGCTGGCCCTGACTGTGCCGCTGATGTCGTGACTGCGCATGAAAGGCTCGCAGCAATGATGACCGGCGCGAACTGCAATCCCTTCTTCATCGAGAATACTCCCCACATCGTGCGGGTGAACTCCATCAACGTTGAAAGAGACGACACCGCCCCGCGCATTCATATCATTTGTCCCGAATAGCGTTATTCCGGGGATCCTTCCCATCTCATCAATCGCGTACTTCACAACTTGCTGCTCATGCTGGTGAATGTTTTCAAGACCAATCGATTTCAGGTACTCGATTGCGATGGCAAAGGCCACAACACCTGCAATGTTTGGCGTGCCCGCTTCAAACTTCATTGGAAGCTCAGCTGGCTTGAATGAATCCTTCTGCACAGTGAGGATCATGTCCCCACCGCCAAGAAACGGCTCCATGCCCTCCAACAGACTGCGCCTGCCGTACAGGACACCCACTCCCGTTGGCCCAAGCATCTTATGGGCGCTCAGGGAATAGAAGTCACAGTTGATCTTCTGCACGTCCACAGGCAGGTGACAGGCGCCCTGTGCTCCGTCGACGGAAAACAATGCGCCAACTGCATGGGCCCTTTCAGAGAGAGTTTGAATATCGTGAATCGTGCCAAGCGCATTGGACATGTGTGCGAGCGTTACAAGTTTCGTTTTCGACGTTAGGACAGAATCCAGTCGAGCATAGTCATACTTTCCATCTGCTGTTAACGGGAGATGTTTCAAAACAGCCCCGGTTCGTCTGGCCACCATCATCCATGGAACCAGATTAGAATGATGTTCTAGTTCAGATGTGAGTATTTCGTCTCCAGCCTTCAGATTGTTCATAGCCCAACTATATGCAATTATGTTGAGACTTTCTGTGGTGTTGCGTGTAAATATGATTGATTCAGATTCGGGCGCATTGAGGAAGCTTGCCATCTTTGTGCGCGTGGTATCATACAAGTCGGTTGCCTCGTAGGACAAACGATAGGCACCGCGATGAATGTTGGCGTTTCTGCAGCGATAGTAGTCTTCAAACGCATCAATGACGCGGCGGGGTTTCTGAGAAGAGGCTGCGCTATCGAGAAATACCAGTGGCTTGCCGTTCATCTTCGTCTGAAGCAGCGGAAAGTCCTTTTTGATGTTTTGATAATCGAAAGCCATCAGCCAAAATCCACCATTACGTCATCTCCGGAAATTTTCACCGGGTAGACTTCGATGTCTGCCGTCGCCGGCATTTTGAGAACCGCACCGGTACGAATGTCAAAACGCGCACCATGCCGGGGGCAAACAACCTGATTGCCATCGAGAATTCCATCGTCGAGCGGATTGTCGTCGTGCGAACAAGCGTTCTGAAATGCGAGAATCTCACTCCCGATTCGCGTTAGTGCAATGGAGCCAATCCGCGTGGCAACGGCCAGAATTTCGTTCTCTTTCACATCTGCGACGAGCGCAACCTTATGGAAGCTCATATAGCCTCCGGAGGGAATCTCCAATAATCTGGCCTTTCTCTTCCTCTGAAAGCGGCAACTCTTCTGCAATTTGAGTTAGAAATCCCGTCATAAGCAACTGACGGGATTCTGCCTCCGGAATGCCGCGCGACATTAGCATAAAGAGAGCGTCCGGGTCAATCTCACCCACGGTCGCACCGTGTTCTGCTGAAACATCGTCCGCCTGAATCACTAGTCTGGGTTGCGATTCTGCCCTGGCCGATTTGTCCAGAAGTATGTTGTTGTTGATCTGATGTGACTGTACACGAGCCGTTCCAGGCGGGATAGCAAGGTTTCCATTGAATACGCTGTGCGCGCGATTCTTTAAGACCGTCTTGTAATGCAGTGAACTCGTTGTATCGCTCGCGCGGTGTTCGGCCACCATTTCAACATCCAGGAACTCGCGTCCGGCGAGCGTTGTAATTCCAACGCCCCTGAAACTTGCACCCGGCGCCAGGATGGAGGCATGTACAAATGTCTTTCCAATATGACCGCCATTGTGAACAAGCGACGCATGAACGTTTGAATCCCGATACTGGTTGGTCCGGAGGCGATGGAAATTCCATTCGTTCCCAACATATCGCCTGATAGACAGATACCGAACAATGGAGCCAGGTCGGCAGATCAGGGTAGTCAGACTATTCCAGAACGTGAGGTCGCTCGACTCCGCCCCGTCAAACTCTTCAATGAGCGTAAGCTCAGCACCTTCCGAAGCCTCCGCCAGAACATTGTGAATCAGCGATCCTTCGCCACGGGTGTGACGAATCCGGACCATGCATTTCTTCTTAGTGGAAATATGCAGGGAGCGCCCGGAACTTGTGGCACAGAGCGATTCAAACAAATCCTCCGGGGTTGTTGTTATGATTTTTGCTTGATTCGAAGGTAACGGGCCTTGAAATTCTTCAATTTCTGCTTCCGAGTTCTCCAGAATTTTGATTGAACTCGATTGGGTCGCCGCATAACGGGCCACATCAAGTCCAGCCAACGCTACTTTTCTCCAGGATTCACTATCTCTGGACGGCAACGAAAGCGTCTGTAGTTGGATTGGTTCGGTTGGTGCCAGGGTCATCTCAGGTTTTGGCGCCGAGTACGCCTTCATACCCCTCTTTCTCGAGCTTCTCAGCGAGCTCACGTCCACCGGAAACTAGAATTCTACCCTGGGCAAATACGTGCACCCGATCAAGCGTCAGATAGTTCAAGATTCTCTGGTAGTGCGTAATAAGTAGCATGGAACGATCTGAAGCACGCATATCCTGCAAATTCTCAGCAATGATTCTGAGAGCATCAATGTCCAGGCCCGAATCCACTTCGTCGAGAATTGAAAGGCGTGGCTTCATTAGAGCCATCTGAAGTATCTCATTTCTTTTCTTCTCGCCACCGGAAAAGCCATCATTCACGTAGCGCTTAAGGAACTCTTCATTCATAGCGAGCTTGCTCATGGTGTCTTTAAGCTCTTTTCTGAATTCCTTGATTACCACTTCCTGGCCGCGGACATTCTTTAGGACAGTCCGCAGATAGTTTGGCAATGTGACTCCAGGTATGGATGTAGGATACTGAAAACAAAGGAAAACACCCTTCCGTGCACGCTCATCCGGCCTGTCGTTTACGATCGATTCCCCGTTTAGCAGAATATCTCCAGACGTTACGCGATAACGTGGGTGGCCCATAAGGGTGTAGGATAACGTGCTTTTTCCGGAACCGTTTGGTCCCATGATAGCATGAATCTCACCGGCGGGTAGGATGAGATTCACACCCTTCAAGATTTCTTTGTCCTCCACACTGACGTGGAGATTGCGAATTTCTAGCAGAGCCATTAATAACCTCTAAGACGGATTCATTGTGACGGGCCTGGTTTCTTCCGGAGCAGAAATAGCCCGACCATCTTCTAGAATCATGCGGATCAATCGCGTCATTTCAACCGAATACTCGATATTGAGATCCCTGACGACGCCCTCACAGAATCCACTTACAATCAAGAGCTTGGCCTCGTCCTCGGAGAGTCCACGGCTCTGAAGATAGAACAATTGATCATCATTGATGCGTGAAACTGTCGCTTCATAATTCAGTTGCCCATGCTCGCCACTGACATCATTGTACGGATATGCGTGGGATTCAGAACGGTTGTCCATCATGAGACCATCGCACTTGACGTGGCTCACTGCCCCGGTGGCCCCTTTGTCAAATTTGACCAGCCCGCGATAAGAATTGATTCCTCCATCCAGAGAAATTCCCTTCGCCAGAACGTTGGAGCGAGTATCCTTGCCTACGTGAATGATTCGCGCGCCCGTATCCTGGATCTGTCCACCGCCCGCGAACGCCAGCGACAGCACGTCGCCTGTTGAACGGTCGCCCTTGAGGATAATCCCGGGGTACTTGATGGTCTGAGCACCAATATTCACGTCTGTCCAGGTAATGTGGGCCGCTTCGTGACACAGGCCACGTTTCACGGTCCAATTGTACATGTTCTTTTTCCAGTTCTGGATTGTTGTATAGTGAATCCTGGCGCGATCGTGAGCCACAAGCTCTACAACTGCCGTGTGAAAGTTAGTTCCTGAGTCCTGAACGGAACTGCAACCTTCAGAATAGACAATCTCCGAATCTTCGTCGGCTATCAGAAGTGTCCTTTCATATTGGCCAGACGATGCCGCAGTAACCTTGAAGTAGGCTTGCAATGGCATGGGGGTTTTGACTCCGCGCGGACAATAAGCAAACGACCCGCCGCTAAACACGGCGCTATTCAAGGCAGAGAACTTGTTGTCCTCTGCCGTCACAACAGATCCTAAATATTTCTTAACAATGTCCGGGTACTCGCGAATTGCGGTGTCGATGTCACAGAAGAGAATCCCGAGATCCGCCAATTCTTTCTTAACATTGGCATAGACGGTTTCTGAATCGTTCATAGCCTCAAGACCAGCCAGGTATCTTCTTTCGTGTTCCGGAATTCCCAGGCGCTCAAAGCTACGTAATACTTCAGGATCTACTTCATCCCAAGATTTTTTCTTTTTCTGGCGCGATCCGACATAATGTACGTAAGAGTCTATGTCGATTTTGAACTGCGGAATGAAGCCCCAGGTGGGCATAGGTTTGCTTTCATACACTTCAAGGGCTTTCAGTCTGAATTCTGTTACCCAACCCGGCTCGTTCTTGATATGGGAGATGGATTCCACGACCCTGCGGGTAATTCCCGGGGGAAATTGATCGGGTTCATAGTAAGTCGCTTCTGTTCCCATCGTATGGACAGTAAATCGGGAGAAAGGCCCGAAACAAAGTCTTTTTTTAGTGGTAGCCTGGCAGGTAGGAAGCTTTGAGGCCTATTGCCAGGTAAGCAAACTCGGAACAATTCCTGTGGCAACAAGCAGAATAGCCAGGAACAGACCTACAACTTTGTAGTTTAACCGTGGCTCGCGGACAATCGTTGTGCCAGTTTCAAACCACATGGCTCTAACTAGCCGGAAATAGAAATAGAACGCGGGGACAGAGGCAAACACCCCTATGATGGCGGCTACCAGGGCCAGACTCTCGGGAATTTGAAAGACCGAATACAAAACACCGAACTTGCCCACGAAGCCGGCGGTTAGAGGGACACCGGCAGAACTCATCAGCAAAACTGTAAGACTCAGCGCAGCCACAGGATGCGACTGCCCAAGCCCGCCCAGATCATCGACAGAATCCACATCAGCCGATCTGGTTCCAAAATTAATCAGCAGCGCAATAGCGCCTAACGTTGCAAGAGAGTAAGCAATGAGATAGAATGTAAATTGCGCTGACTCACCGGTCATAGCCAGGAGAATGAATCCGGCGTTGAGTACCGATGAGCAGGCCAGGATGCGCTTGATACCGGTTTGCCTTACGCCCTGCAGGCCGCCCATGACAAAGGACACTACTGCGGCAATGGCCAGCAAGGAAGACCAGGTGTCTCGTAAGGGCTCAAAAGCGGTGTGAAGAACCCGATACAGTGCCGCAAAGACTGCAACTTTGGCAACCACGCCTACTACACTTATTGCAGCATAGCTGGCTCCTTCGTACACGTCGAGTAGCCACGCATGAAATGGTGCAACGGCCGTTTTAAAGAAGAATGCTATAAGAATAGCGCCAAGGGCAATCCGATAAAAGTCCATTTCCGCGCGGATGCCTGAGTCTCTCACGGAGGCCACGAGACCTGCGGCCAGATCCTCTCGGATACCGGAGAGTGCGATTTGCCCGGAAGCCCCGTAAAGAAAAGCGATCCCTAGAAGCAAGAAGGCGCTGCCCAGGATACCAAGCACAAGATACTTGATTCCCGCCTCGTTAGAACGGCCGTCACCGCGCGAAAACCCTACGAGCGCGTAGGATGGAATTGATAACAGCTCAAAAGCAACGAACAGCGTAGCCAGATCGTCTGCAAGACACAGGGTCACGCCACCCTGAGCAATAAACAATACCGTCAGGCGCCATTCCGGAATTGGCACATGAATCTTGGAAAGGTATCCCTCAGTGAGGATTAGTGCAAGAGCAACCAGGAACAAGGTCGCAACTGCAAGAACCTTTCCAGCCACGGTAATCGCAATGGCCCCACCAAAAAACTTACCTCCAGCCGGAAGAAAGAATACGAGCACCAGAGTCCCAATCACGCCCGCAACAGAGAGAACAAGAGTGACGACGTTCCGCCACGAAGCATTGGAGGGAGCCACAATCAGTACCGCGAAAATGGCGGTAATCAGGGGTAGCTGCGAAATCAAATACTCGTTCATGGACTCACCTGACCAAGTGCACGTACTATGGGACTAAGAATTAGTTGTGGAGCAAGTCCAAGGACAATCCAGACCAATGCAAAAACCAGGGGGGGCAGAGTCTCGAGCGGCGTGAGTTCCGCTGTTGCCTCCGTGTAACCGGAATGCTGACCTAGAAAAATTCTGTGGTAGCTGCGAATGACCGCGCCAGCAGAAATCAAAAGGCCCAGAGCCGCAACAAACACGGCAACAAAAGACCAGCGGAAAGTTGAGTAGAGAATGATTAGTTCTGCCGGAAAACTGCTCAATCCGGGCAGGCTCACCGCGGCAAACAACGACACCAACAGAAATGCGGCTAACAGACGCGATTTTTCGCGAAGGCCAGTCCGTGACTCATCCGGACTTTTCAAACGAGCATCAAAGACCAGAATTGCAGCCATGATCAGCCCATGGTTGAGCATCTGCAAACTGCAAGCAGCCACAACGCTTGAATCACTACCCTGCCCTACGGTTGTCGCCAAACCCAGACCAATCAAGTTCAAATGTGACAGCGAAGCGAAGATGATAACGTCCAGAAATCGTTTCTGTGCCAGGCTAACAAGCGCCCCATACAAAACGCCGGCGGTAAAAAGGAAGGTCAGGAAGTTGGCATGCGATCTGAACTCTGATCCAAAATTCACGGCCAGGAGCAAGAGACCAAACGCCCCGAGCTTGGACATTACGCCGGATAACAGAGCCCGTGCAACCGGTGGAGCAATACTGTAAGTATCCCGGAGCCATCCATGAAGGCCGAATAACGGTAGCTTGATCGCGAAAGCCAGTAAGAATCCAAGGAATATCCAGGAGCGTGCAGTTGCTGAGAACTGCCCAATTACCCCGGCCAGATCGCTCCAGCGAACGTCTTTACCACCCGAAGAAAGAGCTGCAATCGAGATGAGCATTGCAAGACTTCCTACCAGAGTAAAAAGAAAAAATCGAGTCAGTGCTGGTTTCTTCCCATTGGCATCACTCTGACCAAATAGCCCGATCCAGAAATATATTCCTATCAATGAGAGTTCGAAGAATACATAGAACAGAACCAGCGAATCCGAAACAAAGGTTCCAGAAAGCCCGAGGATAAAAACCCAGGCGGATACCATGTAGCCAGGTTGATTGGAATGGTGTGAATGCAGGAGCAGGGAAACAAACAAAATCGCCAGGCCAAGAAGCAGGATCATGGGCGCGTTCAGCGCCGTCAGATAGAATGCGGGGGCAACGGCAAAATCTCCCCAAACAGAAAGCGCAGGAAGATTCAAATGGCCGGAAAGGCGCGTTGAGACTTCCGACGATCCGGGGAGTCCTGCGGCAGACCCCACTGCACCCACAAGTGCATGCAAAGCGGAAGCAGTGACTCCAAGGCCAAACACAATAAGTGAAGCTGCGAACAACCTGGGATTGGGGCGTATCGCCACAAGCACCGCAGCGAGAATCGGATAGGCGAGGATAAAAACTAGTTCCATGTCATGCCATCAGTGCGAACAAAATCAAAATTGCACCCGAGACCAGGATGCCTATTGCATAATCGTTGATTAGACCCGTCTGTATTCTCGAAAAGCGCGCACCAAGGCGGTCTCCAAAGCGACCACCTGTGCGTATGATTCCTGCGAAAACTGGATTCTCTAACCACGCGCTCGTTTTCATCCCGATGAAATTTAGGGGCTTCAACAGAAGCGCATTGTAGATTGCATCGAAATAGAACAGCTTTGCAAGGGGTCCAGCGGCCGCGGCGCGCTCCGTTGCCTGCTCCACTGAATCCTTTCCATACAGCACAAAGACAGCGATCGCCACAATGAGAGCGCTCCCGGATGCGATCAACACCTCAGTCAATTCGAGATGTGAAACCTTTGCGAAAAGTAACCCTTGAACCCCAGGCACTCCAGGTGCTGAGAAGACCCCAAAAGCAATGGCTACAAGACAAAGGAAAATCAAAACCAATCGGAGCAAAATGCCTTTTTCATGATACGAATGCTCTGACTTACCGGTCTCAAGCAGGGCCAGCATGCGAAATAGGTACACCACACCGACTAACTCCACTGCAAAGACAATCCAATGGATTATTGAACCTGAAATGGCGACACTGCCGAGCATGAATGAACCGTGCGAAACCGAATGAAGCACAGCCTCCTTAGAAAAGAAACCGGCCGAGGCATACGGAAGGAGACCCGCACCACCGATAGCCCCGATCCAGAGTGCAATTCTGGTCACTGGCAAATGCTTGAGGCTTCCACGAAGGTTTCTTAGATCCTGCTCATGATGCGAAGCGAGAATGATACTTCCGGCTGCCAGGAATGAAATCGCTTTGAACGAAGCGTGACCAAACAGATGAAACAGCGCAGCCGAGGAAGCTCCAGCCGCCAATGCTGTAAACATCAGACCCAGATGTGAGAGCGTCGAGTACGCAAGAACTTTCTTGATATCGTTTTGAAAGCAGGCCAGGACTGCACCGACTATAAGGGTAAGAAGACCCGCGCATAAAAGCAAACCGCGGGCAGCCGGAATGGCCGTGTACAGCCAGTCAAGTCGAGCAACCAGGAATACGCCAGCCGTGACCATTGTAGCAGCATGAATCAGTGCGCTCACGGGAGTGGGACCGGCCATGGCATCGGGCAACCACACATGCAAAGGCACCTGGGCGGATTTTCCAAATGCCCCACCGAGCAAGAAGAAGGACGCCAACGTCAAATCAGACTTTGTTTCCGGTAGCATTGCCCCCGACATTGTTGAAAACTTCTCCGCCATCTCTGCAAACGAAACAGTCCCGAGGGTGCGAAGGAGAAAGAAGACACCCAGAATGAAGAAGAGATCTCCAACTCGATTCACAAAGAAAGCTCGGTAGGCGGCCAGAGGCACACCGGACTCTCGCCAGTAGTGGCCAATCAAGAGATAACTGCAAAGACCAACACCTTCCCAGCCAAGAAAGAGAAGCACAAGGTTCTCCGAAAGGACCAGTATCAACATCGCGGAAATGAAAAGGGAAATGCTGGCAAAGTAGCGAACAGGATCCGGGTCCTCTTTCATGTAATCATAGGAAAACAAAAGGATCAAAAAGCCGAATAACGTTACCAATAACGTCATCATGCCCGAAAGCAGGTCCATACGAAAACCTGCAGCCGCTTGCCAATCATTTCCAAACGAGATAAAACTGAAATTCTGAAAGACTGCCGACTCCACGTGACCGGCGGTTTGAACGTTACCCGCAATTACACCCTGAAATCCGATCATCACGGCCAGGGCAAGCGATATGGCAGTGGCAAGAATTGCAATTAGAGACGAACCCAGAAGACCCAGGCGCCTCCCGCCAAGAGCAATCAGAGCGGCCCCGATAGCCGGGAGTACAGGGATAAGCAGCAAACCCCAGTTCACGATTTTTCCTTATCGCTCGCACGAAGACTGGTGAAACTATCAGCGAGGATTGTCCCGTAGTTCTTGAAGATCACGATAATCATAGATAGACCGACCGCAGCCTCGACTGCTGCAATTCCAATAGATATCATGTACAGGTAATGGCCGGCCTCGACGCCAGACCAACGGAAGTAATTGAAAGCAACAATGGCAATGTGTGCCCCATTCAAGACAATCTCTACGGACAGAAATATCAAGAGCAAGCTGCGCCGCATGATGAGTCCGTAGCAGCCAATCAAGATCAGAATGGCGGAGAGGATGAGGCAGGATTGAAGCGAGAAAACCGCCATTCTGAATTATTTTAAAGCTTCACTGAATGGGTCAATTCAGTTTCTTTTTCTCGGGATTTCTAACGCGCGCCAGGCTCACCGCTGCGACTATCCCGGCCAGGACCAGGAATGAAAGGAGTTCAAATGAAAGGATATACGGATTGTTCCGTGGATCGGCGAAAAGCATCTGGCCGATGGATTTGAGGCCACCAAAATCCCGCCGCACATCGAGATCCCCCACAAAACTCGTCGTCAAGAATACGGGAAGCATCACGCCCCCTAGCAGCAGCACAACAAGCAAGGCAATCAGCTTACTACGCCCGGTCTTTCTTCCATCTGAATCACCGTCACCGGGAGAAGGGTTCACCATCATTACGACAAACGTAAACAAAATCAGAATCGCCCCCGCGTAGACCAGAATCTGCAGAATTCCAACGAAGGGCGCATGCAGGAAGAAGTAGATGGCCGTGGTGGGTAAAAAGGACATGATCAACAAGAAAGTTGCGCGAACCGGGTTGCGTACTACTACGACAAATACCGAACTGGAGACCAGCAGGAATGCTGTCACAAGGAACGCCATATCAGTGCCGCTCATGAATGGCCTCGCGCTCGCGCAGTTGTTGCTTGTGCAACTCACGACCAAACTCGTCATAATGACCGAGCAGCTTGTCGATTCCGTAGATGAAATCCTTTCTATTATCGTGCACAACAGGAATCTTGTTGGTCATCATGATTGCATCTTTTGGGCAAGCTTCCACGCAGAAGCCGCAGTAGATGCACCGCAACATATCGATGTCGAAGCTACGTGGAATTTTGTCGCGACCTTCCCATCCTTTTCCTTCCGGAGCTGGCTGGGCTTCAATGTGAATACATTCAGCGGGACATGCGGTTGCGCACATGTAACAGGCTACACATTTCATGTGCCCGTGCTCGTCTTTGGTCAGTGCGTGCTCCCCACGAAAACGGGGATCGATTGGCCCCTGAACTTCTGGATATTGAATTGTTACGGGTTTCCTCAGGAATTGGCCCATTGAAACGTAAAGCCCCTGAATCAGTGCCTTGATCGAGCCAAGTGTAGTAGCGTAGGGTGCCGATTTCATTTTTGTTCCATCATATCCAGAGCATAACGAGCGCAGCGGTAATAAGTAGATTCAGAAGGCCCAGGGGAATAAGGCGTTTCCAACCGAAACGCATCAATTGGTCCCACCGGAGACGGGGCAAAGTCCAGCGAACCCACATGAAAAAGAAAATCATGGCCACTACTTTGACAATGAAGATCCCGAATGAGAGCAGGCCGCCAATGATTCCATTTGGCAATGTTAGTCCAGGCAAAGTCCATCCACCAAGAAATAGAATTGTAATCAGCGATGACATGGTAAACATACCGGCGTACTCACCAAACATGAACCAGGCGTAGCGAAGCCCGGTATATTCTGTGTGATAGCCGCCCACAAGCTCCTGCTCCGCCTCTGGCAAATCAAAAGGAGCGCGATTGGTTTCAGCAAACGCTGCGATCAGGAATAGAATGAATGTCAGCGGCAAAAGGACGATGTTCCATGCCGGCAGCCATCCAAACTTGAGTTGGTTCTGCGCATGTACAATTTCAGTTAAATTCAGTGTCCCCATCATCATGATAACGGACAGCACAGACAGCCCGAGGACAATTTCATAGCTGATCAATTGCGCGCATGATCTGACACCGCCAAGGAGAGAAAACTGATTCCCGGAGGACCAACCGGCATAGGCAATGCCGTATGACGTTAGCGAAGAGATTGCCAGAATTGTTATGATGCCCAGTTCCAGATCCGCAACGGCAAGCCTGAAACTTCCCTCGGCCAGGGTAACTTCCCCCACGGGAATAACAGCAAAGGTCAAAAGACCCGGAATGAAGGCGGCCACCGGTGCAACCAGGTACATGAAGGTATCCACACCGCGAGGTGCGAACGCTTCTTTGAAGAAGAGCTTCACAGCGTCAATGGGCAATTGAAACAGGCCCGCAGGCCCCATTCGGTTTGGGCCAATGCGCAGTTGAAAATCAGCGCTTACCTTCCGCTCCATCCATATCATGTGCGGTACTGCACCCAGTACCAGTGCAATAGCCGCAACGCATTTGATCGAAACAATTATCAGATCTTCCATATGACTATTCGCGCTCTCTCATGCAGGCTAAACCCGTACCGATGGAGCAGCTTTGCTCAAAGAATCCAGAATTTCACTTTCTCCCCGACCAAACGCGACTGGCTCGATTGCAGCTGAGAACCCTTGACGAATTCCTTTGTTGTTCACAAAGGAACCGGATTTTTCAAAATGCGTCAAACCAGAAAGTACCAATTCTGTTTTAGGATTTGTAGCGAGCGCGCTCCGCGCAAAGTCAATGACAATCAGGCGCTTTGCGCTCGCTAGAGCTGAGTTGAGGACGGGGTTGGGAGCAAATCCTGGAATGTTTGCGAAGACGAAGACGGTCTTGCCGATGAAGTCCTGCGCTCCCGCTTCGATCAGCCCGCCAAACGTCTGGAGATAACCTGCCCGATTTGGATTCTTGTCACCGTAGATTGTGAAGCCCGGAAACTTCTGATCCGGCACTGTTTCATTGCCAAAACCAAACACGCGGGCGTTCTTAGTAGCCGCGAGCGCCTTGATTTTCTCCATGGATTCGAGCGAAGTCCACAGACTCACAAGGAATGCAACGTCTTTCTCCGCGAGCGCCTCTGAGGCGTGACGAAGAGCATCTGCCCAGGGAATTTCCTGGGTGCCGCGAAGAGGAAGATTCACTCGATTTTCATAGACGTAGGGAAAACTGAGACGACCTGGATCACACATCCATTCTTTGTTCACGTCATTGTTGCGGCGAGGTACAATTCGCTTGATCTTGTTCTTGCGATCCGCATCCACGCGCGAATTGCAACCCAGTGAACAATCAGGACAGATCGATGGGTTGGAATGCATGTTCCAGACACGGGAAGAATACAGGAAGTCTGCAGAAACGAGCGCACCCACGGGACAGACGTCTACCGTGTTTAGAGACAACGGATTCTCAAGTGTCTTACCGGGAAACACCGTAATTTCACTTCTGTCTCCGCGCATTGCAACGGTTAGTTCACCGGTACCACTGACTTCATCCGTGAAGCGAACGCAACGCGTACAGACTATGCAACGTGAGCCCCAGTATTTAACATGAGTGCCCAGAGTAGACTTGGTGCGAATATTCTTGTCTTCGCGAAATCTGCCGTGATCGCGACCGTACTCGTAACTATAGTCTTGCAGCCTGCACTCACCGGCTTGATCGCACTCGGGGCAGTCCAATGGATGATTAATCAGCAAGAATTCCATGATAGATTTCCGAGCATTCACAACATCATCGGAAATTGTATCAACCTCCATGTTCTCTGAGACAGGAGTGGCGCAGGCAATCACTGGCCGCGGGGCTGTGTTAACTTTGACCAGGCACATCCGGCAGTTTCCGGCAACAGAGAGGTCTTGGTGATAGCAGTAATGGGGCACTTCCACACCATTCTGGTGGCAGGCTTGAATCACCGAAACTCCCGCGGGAACTTCGCATTCAACCTGGTTGATTTTGATCTTCACTGTCTTTGTCTCAGACATGGCGGCTATCACAGCAGTTGGGCCTGTACCCAGCCTTGCAAGATTATTTTCCGGCTTGACCCGGATTCCTGTACTGGTATTCAATTCGCATGATTCGCGCCTGCTGGGTTGGCATGCTTCTTATTGTTGCGGCTGTTTCAATAACGGCGCAAACCCCGGCACCCGAGGTCGAAATGCCAAGGGAGACTGCTCCGTTGCCTGCCGGACCAAAGATTCTACCGGATTTTGGCGACTTTGAAGGACGCATGGGCTGGCGGGCAGCCCTGGCCCATTGCGCCCAGAAGAAAATGACTTTGCCCAGTACATACGATTTGATCATGGCTTTTGATGCAAAGCTGATGAAAACCTGGCAACCGCAGGGATGGTACTGGACCTCAACTGACGACGAAGATCCGTCCGTCGCTTATACCGTGCTCACAAAGTTTGGAAAGACTCAGATTGACCCAAAAGGTTACGCAAACTATGTTCGCTGCGTAAAAGTTAATCCGGCTCGCTAAACGGCCGCAAGAAACTCGCGGAAGATATTGCAAATGTGCGGCGCAATCGCGTGGTCGACACCTGTGATCTGACTGAAAGCTTCTCCGGACAATATCTCCGCACGCGTGAGCAATTTCATATCCTGACCCTCATTCAACACCAATTCAGAAACAGGTACGTGCAGGTTTGAAACGAAAATATGCCGCATAACGTTGTCATACTCAAACTCGCCGAAGAAACGCACATTCCCCACGGCAAATTCGAGCTCCTCGACCAACTCTCGTCGCAGCCCGGCTTCCGGCTTTTCCCCCTGTTCTAGATGTCCGCCAAATAGAGCCCACTGGCCTGGCGCCACAATACCCGGAATGTTGTCACGCAACTGAAACAGATACTTTCCATCGCGCTCGAGAATTGCCAGAGCCACGTGCACCGGTGGACGGCCTGCGTCTAAATCCTGCGTCATATCCTTCTACTAAACAACCGTAGTCCCGGCAGCAGGGGACTCAGGTTTCAAGAATCTCTTCAAGAATGCAAGAGGGTAAAGCATCAAGTACAGGTTGGGCAACCACCAGGAAATATCGAACCAACCCTGGAATGACCAGAACGCTATTGCCATCAAACCCGAGGCCATTGTAAAACAGAGACTCATAAGAGCAAAGTTCTTCCAGAGGAGATTGCCGTTTCGCTCCAGAGCCAGGGCTGTAATTCCTGAAATGGTAATTAGTGCGTCCAAAGGCAGAAAAGACCAATTCCAGATGACGAGGAGCCTGTTCTCGTAGTCCGGAAAAAGCAACTCGGCTGGAATCAAATGAAAGTAAGTTATAATCCAGTAGACTATGAATCCGATGTCCACAATGTAGAAATTGATCTTGAGGGCTCGCATGCACCGGATTTGGCCAGGTTGGATCAGTCGTCATGGATATTTCGGGTTGATTTTTTTTACGAAACCTGTCACAGCTTGCCGCCAGCGCTTGTCCAAACAGGAAACATTTGGGAGATACTATGAAAACTGCTGCGACAATCTTAACAGGCCTCGTGGCCTTCCTGCATTTCGGATTCATGTACATTGAGATGTTCCTCTGGCAAAGTGATTTTGGTCTGAAAACATTCGGTATGACACCGGAAATTGCGGCCAACTCAGCTGTACTTGCAATGAATCAAGGTCTATACAACGGCCTCCTTGCCGGTGGTCTGGTCTGGTCGTTCATCACGAAAAACGAGAATGCCAAACTGGTTCTGCGTACTGCCATTCTCACAATGATTGTGATAGCCGGTGGCTTTGGAGCTGCTACTGCCAAGCTTTCGATTCTATTCACGCAAGCCACACCGGCCGCGCTCGCTCTGCTGTTTACCCGCCTTTCCAGGTCCGCATCATGAGCAAAACGCAATCGGATGATTCCAATCTGATTGCGCTGGCCCTTAAGGGTGAAGCCGCGGCAATTGAATCGTTGGTGAGAAAGTGTCAGGACCAGGTTTACCACCTGGCCCTGCGCTTTCTCTGGCATCCGGAAGACGCAGAGGATGCAACCCAGGAGATACTCATTCGGGCTATCACTCACTTGAGCACATTTCGAGGCGAGAGTGCATTTTCTACCTGGGTTTACCGGATTGCTGCAAATCATTTGATCAATATCAAAAGAACCCGCATGGAGCGGCGCGAGGTTTCGTTTGAATCTGTTGGCCGCGAGCTAGCAAGCGTCCAACCTGATTTTACGGTTGAGTTCCAGTCCGCAGAGCTCGCAGGACAAGTCAAGGTAGCGTGCACACATGCCATGCTGATGTGCCTCGATCGTGACGCGCGAATCGCCTTCACACTTGGGGTCGTTTTTGAAACAACGAGCGAGGACGCGGCTAGCATTCTAGGGATTTCACGCGAAGCCTACAGGAAGCGGCTTTCGCGTGCCAGGGAAAGGATGGAGGAGTTTCTTGGGCAGCGTTGCGGGCTCATGAATAAGTCTGCCGCTTGCCATTGCAAGTTTCGTGTCAAACCGTGCATGAACAATGGATCGATCGAACCTTACGTGAAACTCATTACATCGCTAAAAATGGAAGGGCAGTTTGCATTGCGTGAAGAACAATTTTCAGAAAAGATTTCCCAGACCGAGCGTCTTGCCGCCATCTACAAGGCCAGTCCAACCTTCCCCGCCCCACCGACAATCCTGCGACGCATTCAATCCCTTCTAATCTCCGGCCCCATCTTTCAGAACTAATGTGAAAGTCGCCGCTTTACAAATGAATTCGATTCTGGGGGAAGTTCACCGGAACATTGAGAAAGCCCGGACCATCCTACATGATCAAGCAGACTCGCTTGCGAATCTAGATCTGCTGGTCATGCCTGAAATGTTTTTTTCCGGATATGTCTTTAAGAGCAGAGGCGAAATCGAACCTTTCCTCGAAGATCCTCTGGACCCGGCAAGTCCAACCATTGAGTTTGTGCAGGAGTCGGCGCGCAAACTCGGAGCTAACGTAGCCTGTGGTTTTCCGGAAAGAGCAGGACAGCGAGCATTTAACAGTCAGGTTGTTGTTTCGCCTGAGGGAAAAATTGAGCACGTCTACCGAAAACACTTTCTTTACGAAACCGATGAGGCCTGGGCAGACGAGGGGTCTGCCTTTGAAACCTATGAGCTCACCGGGGTTGGCAAGGTCGGATCAGGAATCTGCATGGATCTCAATCCGTATCGCTTTCAAACACCGTTTGAGGATTTTGAATTCGCAACTGCAATGCGAAAAGCCCGCCCGGGAGTCTTACTTCTCTCGATGAACTGGATTGCGCACGAAACGGACAATTTGAAGGAAGAACTTCTGGCATACTGGAAGCTCCGGCTATATCCTTTGCGCGGCCAACCATGCATTGCAATCATTGCCAATCGAACCGGCACGGAGCGTGGAATCAAGTTCGCAGGATGCAGCTGCGTACTGGATCTCAAATACAGTCGCGTGCTTGCCTCGCTGGGTGCGGATGAGGAAAGCCTGCTCATTTGTGATGTCTAGCGATCCAAGGTTCAATCCTCAGAATCATCTTGCATTAAGTCTGAAAGGAAAAATGCGGCTAGATCCGCACGTCCCGTCATACCGGCCCTGGCGTAAATTGCTGTGCTCTGGTTTCGAACCGTTTTCACGCTCCGACCCGCGCGCGCGGCAATTTCGCGCAGAGAGTACCCACGAATCAGGCCTTCCGCGACCCTGCTTTCAGATTCAGTAAAGCCCCAACGGGCAAATTGTTCGCACATAGCTTCGTGAAATTGTCGTAGGGTATCCTTGTTGCGGGCTTTAAAATCCTGAAAGGCCTGTTCCGTTCGCAGCCGATCGTCTTCTGAAACTTTCACTGTTCTCTCTACATGCATCCAACCCAGGACCAACAGCAACAGACAGAGCAGAATCGCTATTGCTTCAATCGAAGCATGGACCATGCCGGTTTTTCCCCAGTCCAGGGCTAAATCGACGCACCCCAGCGATGCAATCACAAGCAGGATC
This sequence comes from Leptospirales bacterium, assembly GCA_016788865.1. GTDB lineage: Bacteria > Spirochaetota > Leptospiria > Leptospirales > Leptonemataceae > JAEUSB01. The sequence continues at coordinate 74,374 of JAEUSB010000017.1, read as the reverse complement.
ACAGCGAAAGTGATTCGTAAACCTCGTCTCAAAAGCGCCTCCGCGGGACATATGCCCTATGGCATGAGCTATGCCAATAGTGTATCATGGAGACAGAAATCTTTCTGTGAGGTATATCATGAATCTAGCTCATTTACATCTGATACTGGTGCATTTTCCAGTTGTTGGCAGCGTTGCGGCATTGGGGTTACTGGTCCGTGCGTATTTTGTGCGTTCCCGGGAATCGTTCAGCGTTGCGGCAATTGCCACGTTGCTTGTCACTTTAACGGCAATCGGAGCATTCGCAACCGGAGAAGGCGCCGAGCATATCCTGGAGAAAATAGGAACGTCTGAGTCCGCGATTGAGTCCCATGAAGCGGCAGCATATGCGGCCCTTGTTTCCGTACTGTTTGCAGGCTTCCTGGCGATTGTTTTGGTTGTTGGCCTGTGGATTGACCGAATGGAGCGCGTCTCGGTCCTGGCACGACACGGACTTCTGATAGCCCTGGTTGTTTCAGTCTGTCTGATCGGAGTTGCGGCGCAAAGGGGTGGCGCGATTCGCCATACGGAAGTTTCGGTTTCGAGTGCCGTAGTGCAACCTAGCGACACTCAAGCGGCGGACACCGCCAAAGGGGCGGAAACAGACGACGATTGATTTCAAAACCCGGATGAACTTCACGGAACTTCGTCCGGGTAGATCGATCAGGTGGCGACGTGAACGCGCGCTTCAAACTCCGAGCGGAACTCTTTCAAATAGCTCACCATGGGCATAACGGCAGCATCCGCGAGCGCGCAAATGGTTCTTCCCCTCATGTTGTTGCACACGTCGTTGATTAGATCGAGATCCGCTCTGGTTGCATGGCCGCCATAAACCTTGTGAACCAATTTCTCAAGCCAGCCGGTTCCTTCCCGGCACGGAGTACACTGCCCGCACGATTCGTGGTGATAGAAGCGCATCAAGTTGAAGATGGACTTAACCATGTCAACCTCATCGCCGAGGACAGTAATGGCACCAGAGCCTAGAAACGATCCGAGTGCAGCAATGCTTTCGTAGTCCATCCTGGCCTGCATGACCCGGTCTCCTGTAAGGAGCGGCGTACTCGATCCACCCGGGATTACGGCCTTAATTTTTTTTCCGGGAAGCACACCGCCACCATGCACCTCAATAATTTCTGAAAGCGGCGTGCCCAATGGAAGTTCATACAATCCTGGCTTATTCACGTGTCCGGAAAGGCAAAATAGTTTGAATCCTGGACTTTGCTCCGTGCCCCATTGCCTGTGCCAGGCGGCACCGTGCTTTAGAATCTGACCAACGTCGCATATCGTCTCAACATTGTTAATGATTGTAGGACATCCAAACAATCCTGCAACAGCAGGGAATGGTGGTTTTACTTTGGGATAACCGCGATTGCCTTCTATAGAAGTAAGCATCCCGGTCTCTTCGCCACAGATGTACGCGCCGGCTCCGCGGACGAGAGTGATCTTTAGATCATATCCTTTTCCAAAGATATTGCTCCCGAGGAAACCCTTCTTGTTCGCGTCTTGCACCGCCTTTCGCGCTGCCTCATAACCTTTTATGAACTCACCTCTAAGGTATAAGAACGCATGGTGTGAGCCAATTGCGTAAGCTGCGAGAATCATTCCCTCAATGATCTGATGCGGGTCTTTCTCTATTAAATAGCGATCTTTAAATGTTCCTGGCTCCGACTCATCGCCGTTGATTGCCAGATAAATCGGTTTGCCGGTTCCTCGTGCGAGGAGACTCCATTTCTTGCCCGTTGGAAATCCGGCCCCGCCGCGCCCTCGCAGACCGGACTCCGTTATTACCTTTGCGACTTCAGCGGGATCCTGTCCGACCCAATTCCGCGCCGTTTCGTAACCGCCGCGCGCCAGATAGTGATCCATTGTGTCTGAACCAGCTTCATAGATATGCTTGGTTAAGACAGGTTCGAACGTTGCCATTTAATCCCCAGGGCCCAGGTGGACTGAAATCAGAACAAATCGCCGCGCAAGACCAGGCAAGCAGAAATACGGAGAAGTTTCCCCATGCCACCGTCTCACTTTGGCCGCGAAGGGAGGCCAGGCTTATTACCCGGAAGGGCCCGATCGGTTCGAGCTCCGGCTTTTTGCAGCAGCTGGGCAATCGCAGTTTTGTTGTACGCATTCGCAAGAGCAAGGGCTGTCCAGCCATCGAGATTGGCATTCAGGTCAGCTTTTGCCTTGATCAAAGCCTGGACGATCGCAGGTCTGTCGTAATAGGTTGCGAGCATCAGGGGAGTCCAACCGCTATGCCGAACGCTTGTGTCTGCGCCTGCCTTCAGGTGCTGCAGCGCCTCTCCGTCGTTGCCATCGTAAATCGCGGCGATCATCAGCATTCCAAATTCCCTGGCCTGCTCGGCAGAAATCTGAGGTTTGTTCGGTTCAGTTTCAGGCTCAGTCTGGTTGGGATTGGTAGGTTGAATCTGATCTTCGGGAATCGTGGTAGGGTTTGTGTCGGTTGTATTACTTGATTTGAACAGCGAAACCAGCGTACTGGAAGGCTTACCAACAAATGAAAAATCGAATGCGTAGCCTCCGCCGCGATTTGAGCGATGATACCAGAGATCATTCCCCGCAACAAGCGGATGCGCTGATTTGAAAACATCCTTCTCACCACCAGAAAGGGCGTAGGCCTCACCCAGCGTCTTGCCAGCGAACAACTGACCCATTACGGACTGGGCCTGGTAATCCGACCAGGCTGCATAGTAACCGCCAAACTTATTTCGAAAGAAAGGAGCAGAGTATGCGCTTACACGTCGCTTAGCCTCAGCGTCCTGGATCTTACCTATATCATCGCCAGAATTTCCTGCCGTAAAACAAGCTCCCAGGTAAAATACGATTGCGCCCGGCGCAGGCTCCCATTTCTTAACGTCGTCTTCGTCGCTCCAGACCTTGTCCACAACAAGCATGCCTGCTGGCGAAACCTTGCCAATATAAGATGGCGGATCGCTTGATCCAATTCCATGTCCTGCATAGAAAATGAAATGTGCGCCTTTCACGGCGCTACGGATATTCTCTGCCGATGTCGGCGAATAGATCTCCTGAACGGTTACACCGCGATCCTCCAGTACCTTTGCTACGCGCTTCAAATAATCGCGATAGCTAACGGTATCATTGCCGTTCGGGCCGTCGACGTTTCCACCGAGCATGACAGCACGCAGGCCCTGGATTTTAACGGTGGCAGGTGGGAGATCGGATCTTTTTGCAGGCGTTGGACTGACAACACCGACTGGTTTACGAGGATGGCGTTGCTGCGCCAGAACGGGAACAGCCAACAAAAATGAGAGAATTATGATCAACTTGCGCATTGCGCTAGTGGGGCACGTATGCGCGATTCGTCAATCGTTTGCGTTTGCACTGGCCGGGGAACGCACAGCCCTAAACACTCTTTGAAATTGCCTCGTCGCTCCATTCAAACAAACGCCGCGCAAGGTCCTGGTCTTCAGCAAGCGGATTGCATGCTGTTTCGCGCATGTTATCGTAATAGCGCCCCGAAGCATTGCTTAGCCCCGGATCGGTCGCGCAGTAGAGCGAGGTCTTTGCCCCTTCTTCATTTGAAACCATGAATAGTTTAAGAGGCCAACGAATGATGATTGGAACCTCGCGCCAGATTTCTGATGCCACTACTCCCGGGTGGAGTGAGTAGGTCGTAGTCGATGTTCCCGCCAATTGCCGTGCCAGTTCCTTTGCATGCAGAACGTTCATGAGTTTTGAAATGCCGTATCGATTCAGTGCCGCTGCCGTATTGGCCGCAGATTCTCTTAAGAGATCCCAGTCGATCTTTGTGACACGCAGATGCGCGCCGCTGGCGACATTTACAATTCTACCCTGCTTTGCCCGGCTAATTTCAGGCAGAAGAAGCTTGGTCAGGTAGTAGGGGCCAAGGTGATTGGTTCCAATCGTAAGTTCAAAGCCGTCTGCCGTCAGTCCTGACGCGCCTGCCAGTCCGGCGTTATTGATTAAAACATCAAGCGGCCTGGACGAAAAAAGACCCGATGCGAGCAGGCCTTCCACAGAGTTCTTGACCGACTTGAGATCAGCAAGATCAAGCTTGAAGAAATGCAGTTCAGCATTCTTGTACCTGGCAGAGATTTCTGCAATAACTGCCTTTGTCTTTTCCTCTGATCGCCCTCCAACGATTACGCGCGCTCCAATTTTGGCCAGACCTTCCACTGTGGCCTTACCAATTCCGGCGTTGCCGCCGGTAACCAGAAATGTCAAACTCACGTCTGTTCCCTGGCTTTGAACGAGTTCCAGATCAGATGACATTGTCCTTGATGGTGCGACTCGTGCCAGTTCAAAAGGAGCATGACCTGAAGCTGAGTCCGATCCGCCGCTTCGTTAGCCTTCTGATTCAACTTCTCATCTGAAAGCGTTTCAAAGTATTTGAAATATGGCTCTGCAGTCTGGTCCAGAGCCTCGCGAATCTCCGCAAACGTGGGAACGCGCTCAGCTGAACTCTCGCTCCCACCGGCAAACTTCGCCACGAGATCTGGAAACGCTGGCTCTTTCCCCAGGACGCGGACGTTGAGGTAGCGATCCAGCGTTGCAGCACAATGCATCATCTGCCATGCGATGTGCGCTCTTCCTTTGCCAAAGGGCATCATCCAACCCAGCGCTTCGGTGGCCTTTTCTGATTTTTCTATATCGGCTAACGTTCCCAGTAAACGACTACGTGCGTACCTGTGCTGTTCAACAAGCGTCGAAGCAATGCTCATTGATCTTCGCCAGTCGCAGGATCGGACGCCGTCGCCTTATCAGATTTTTCATACTCTTTCATAGCTTTTGGCATAAACTCTTTCAGGCGTTGAATGCGCGAACCGTGCGACGGATGCGTTGACATGATTTCTGGAGGCTGTTGTCCACCGAGCTTTTCCATTCTTTGCCAGAATGCGATGCTCTCGCGAGGATCGTACCCGGCCCTGGCCATGTAGAGAATTCCCATTTCGTCTGCTTCAGTTTCGTGATCGCGGCTGAACGGAAGTACAACACCAAATTTTGCGCCAGCCCCAATCATTCCCATGATTGTCTTTTGTTGCTCTGGATCCAGTTCCGCTATAGATTGCTGCGCGCCATTCATGGCAGTTTGCATGATATCGTCCTGGAACAATCTCTGCGCACCATGACGCGCCGTCGCATGCGCCATCTCATGACCCATTACTGCCGCAAGTCCTGCGTCTGTACGAGTGGCTGGTAAGATTCCTGTATACACGACAATCTTTCCCCCGGGCAAACAGAATGCGTTCAACTCATTGCTTTTGACCACGCTGACTTCCCATTTAAAGTCGCGCCCGCCCTCGCCTGTTGCAGCCGCAAGTCTACGCGCTACACGAACCACCTGTTCATACTCAGGACCGGATTCAACAACCTGGGATTTGGCCAGTACTTCTCTATAGCCCTGTAAACCGAGCGCAGCCTCTTCTTGCTTACTTAAAGAAACGCGGACCTCTTTGCCGGTTTCGGGGTTAACGGCCTTCTCGGCTGTGAAGAATTTAAAGGCAATCAAACCTATCGCGATAAGAATCGGCGCAATTGCAATGTGACGTTTTTGCATGCGACAAAGGAGACATATATGTGGTGACGATCAATACAAAAAGCTCGCTACATCTAGTCAGTGAAAACCCCTAATCTATACCCTTCACCATATTGCACAGGCCAGAAAAGTACGGTCTACTGCTCCCTGTCGGGGTGAGACACATGAAGACTTTAATACCAGCGTTATTGGCCCTTTTGATCATGACCGCTGCATGCGCAAACAAAGAGGATCCGGCTCTTGTGGCTCTTCTGGCTATGGCTAACGGAGGGGGGAGCACCGTGCAAGGTGAGATCCCGGTGGAAGTCAATATTTCAGATGTTACCGGCGACCCGTCCTTCATATTCGATACCACCCGCAATATTGGAATCTATATTACGGTCCGGGACCCCGTCGCCCCGGCCAGCGGTTCATTGGTTCAGATTCTCGAAACCTCCGGGAGTGCAACCGGGGACGTGATTTTCCAGGCAGTAGTTTCCCCTGAGGGGAATGTCCAGGGTTCTTTCACCGTAAATCAAACCGTCAACCAGGTTACACTGCGCGTAACGATAGGTGGCCAGCTCTATACATGGTTGGTTGACATTTCAAACGTAGAAGAGATCCGCCGCTATCTCTTGATCACCGCACAAATTGCACCCATTACTATAGTAGACTCCGATCGGGACGGAATCGCTGATGAAAACGATGCATATCCAAACGATGCAACGCGGTCAGCCATCGTGAGACTACCAACGGATGGATACTACACCGTGGCGTACGAGGATCTGTTTCCAAAACAGGGTGATGCCGATTTCAACGACTATGTTGTAGAGCTTCGCTATGAAGAAGATCTGAACGCAGCAGGGAAGATCAAGAATATCAGGGGTTACGTCCGCCACATTGCGCGCGGTGCTGGGTACAGACACACGCTTCAACTGACCCTGCCCGGGGTGAGCAACGCCACGCTGGCTATGAAACGTTTCGGTTTCGATAATACGACCGTCGAAGCCGAATCGACTTCGGTTGTGCCAGTGTTCGAACATGTAGAGATCATGCCCAATAGCGGAACCACAATTCAGGCTGACAATTCTAAGAAGGGACAGACTTACAAACCAGGCAAGCGCGCTGAATTCGAAGTGAGCCTGGCTACGCCGGTGGCTGCTGACTCGCTTGGAACCATGCCGTTTGATCTTCATTTGAATGTCATCAATACCGGTCACAAGATCCATTTTGCTGGCCGCTACTTTGACGCCAACGGAAAGGACCTCTATCTTGATCCAGCAGGCTTCCCCTGGGCCATCCTTGTTCCGGGCACCTGGCTCTGGCCTTTGGAAACACAGAATACTCACATAGCGTATCCTGCCTTCAAGACCTGGTACGAGTCGGCCGGAACGGCAAGCGTAGATTGGTACCTCAGTCCGTTAGCCGACAAAGTCTTCCAGAGGTAGCCACTGAATTTGCCTTGCAAACGGGGCACGCATGCGGCCAACTTCCCGCATGCGAGGCCTTCCGGAAGAACGATACAGATCTCTCTTTGAGCGGGCGCCACTTGGGTTCCTTGTTACTGACCGCAATGGCAACGTAACTGCAATCAACGCAATGCTAAAGAGCTTGCTTGCTCCCGGCAGAACAGCTTCCAAACTGAATGTACTAACAAATCAAAGGCTCAAGAAAGCAGGAATTGCAGAACACTTCAGATACTGCATGAACCGTGCGGAACCGGTTATCTCTGAGTGTGATCTGAAGACATCCGGCAGCTACAGTGTATTTATTCAGTACTACTTAACACCATTTCGGGATGACAAACGGCGGATCGCCGGTGTCCAGGCTGTAGTGATCAATGCTACGGCGCAAAAGGAGGCTCAGCGTGAGTTCCTGAATATCTACAACTACACCAATCGTCTCGTCGCAAGTCTCTCTCCGCTACTCACCCTCGATGCCCGGGGGAAAATTCAGTTCGTGAACGATTCGCTGCTCAGCACGTTTAAACTCCGGCGAGAACAGGCCCTGGGAAAAGATCCGGCCACTTTGTTGAAACTCTCTCCGCTTGAGAAGCGACTGCTTCGCGAGAATATCAAGAAATCGTCAGCTGAGGATGTCAGCGGTCGCGAATTCAAAAGCGGTAATCGCATATTTGGTTATTCAATCTTCCGCTTCGGTGAAAGTTGCGGGATCATTCTTAGAGAACTTACAGAGACCCGGCGGCTTGAACGCAAAGTGGCGCGGCTCCACTCGCAGTTGATTCACACCCAGGAATCCGAGCGTCAAAAGATCGCTTCCGAATTGCATGATGGTGTGGGCCAGACCATTCTTGCTGCCAAGATCAATCTGGTAGCATTCCAGAAAGACCCGGCTCAGTTTGACGATCGTTTTGAAGCCGGCCTGGATTTGATCGACAGGGCCAGTCAGGACCTCAGAGATATCTATACAAATCTATATCCGAGCACCCTACGGGATCTGGGTCTGGCCTCCACGATTCGGTGGTATGCGCGAAACGTACTGGAAGTTCGGGGAATGCGGGTTAAGCTGGGGCTCGATACGCATCTTCAGTTCAACTCTGAAACAGAGATCAACCTCTTCCGGATAGTACAAGAAGTCTTTGCCAACATTCTCAAACATTCAAGAGCCACCCGGGTGTCACTTGAGCTGGGACACGGGGAAAAATCGATCACCCTGTCTATCAAGGACAACGGAGCAGGATTCTCACCCGGCCAGGCGCAGGAATCCCGTGGGTTTGGTCTTGAGAATATCAGACGGAGATCGGAGGACCTCGGCGGCAGCGTCAAGATTGAGTCGAAACCCGGCAAAGGATCGCATTTCAGGATTGAACTTCCAGCAAAGCCCCAGGATACTGCACGCAAATGAAGCCGCTTAGAATCTACCTCGCCGATGATCACGCAATTCTCCGGGAAGGGGTCCGCATGATCCTGTCCCAGGCACCAAACTGCGAAGTGGTTGGTGAATCCGGAGATGGTCAAACGGCCATGGAGCAAATTGAAAGCCTTAAGCCAGATCTAGCGGTCCTGGATATTTCTCTACCTTCCATGTCCGGCGTTGAGATCTCAAGACGTTTGCGCAAGTTTCATCCTGATATGAAGATCTTGATCCTTTCAAGACATGACAACCCGGAATACGTGGATGAACTTCTCAAGCAAGGGATTCATGCCTACGTCTTGAAAGAGGATGCCGGAAGTGATTTACTCAAGGCCGTAGAAGTTATTCGCAAGGGTGAAACCTATCTTAGCCCGCGCATAACAACGCAACTCATGACGGGCCTGGAAGGAAAGCGCCAGAGCAAAACAATGGATCCGTTCAAGCTACTCTCAAATCGTGAGCGCGAGATATTGAAGCTCATCGCGGAAGGAAAATCCAACGAGAAGATTGGACAGAGTCTCTGGATTTCTGCCAAGACAGTGAAAGTTCATCGGGCCAATATTATGAAGAAGCTGGACGTTCACAAAGTCGCAGATCTAGTGAAGTATGCGATTAAAACCGGGCTTGTAGAAACCTGAGCCCGGATTTCAATCAGCCTTCAGATTCAGACGTTAGCTTTCTTGATGGAAGCAATTCGTGCAACTTACCGACGACCAGATTTCCTAATGGAAGTAAAGTGCGAAGAAGAGAGCCATTCCGAGGCTGAAATTTCGCACATCGAAGAACTTATCGAGCAGATTGTTGGGATACGCGTAAGATGTATGCAGCGCGTAACCCAGGAACTCAAGTACTCCCATGGCAATCAAACCGTACGCATACTGACCATGGAACGGCAGATCCCGCAATAAAAGCGAAATCGGTACCATGTACAAAATGTAGCATGTAATGACCTGCCACCAGTATGTGAATCTGGCGATTTCTACGGCAGCACCAAACTGGTTCATGATCATTCCAAAAGAAAAATAGACTGTTACATAGACTAAGATCAGTGACTTATCTACAACGAGTCTGGTTTTTGCGTACTCTAGGAACTGGCTCATGTCGCTCTCTTTAACAAAGGAATTGGCCCGGCGGGCTTGAGCTTGTATGCAAGCGGGGCTTGGGCGGGCAAGCCTAAATGCGGCGTCAGCGCCGTACGCAGAGGAGGCGCGTAGTTACACTATTACACTGAATGGTATTGTCCGCGGAAAGTGAGGCGTAATTAGTGGCCTGACTCATCCCTGTTCGAACGTTAGTTGCTCCGGATGCGCTCCAATCCGTGCAAGGTGCGACCGACGAGACCCATGCAGTGGCACTAAACCCGGTCCACCATCGCACACCGGCATCAGGTGAAAACGCCGCAGTAAGTGTTCCAAAGACAACAATTGCGCTAGCATTTGTGGTCATGATAAGACTGCCATCTTGCAAATAGTACGAGGTGTTTGGCTTGAGCACCCAGTCTAGTTGTCCATCGCCGGCATTTGCAGTGTTAGAGGCATTGCGGTTCACCCCATCCACCAAAATCGCTTTGTAATCCCCCGATGCTCCGGGCAAGCCTCCAAAATTCGACGCCTTCTCACTGGCACACATGGAATCAGCGCCGGCAATACCGTTCGCAAATCCGGCTGCGAAGTTGCCGTTGTGGGTTCCCTGCGTTACAAAGATATACCTGTTGTTGTCAGAGGCCAGGGCGCTCTGTAGCAGCAGCAATGTTAGGAATTCACCATCCGGGAAAGGTTTGGAACAGAACAATAATCCCGGTAGCAGGACAGAAAGAAGAGACAATGGTATTGGTCGCATAACGTCAAAACCTCACACTAAAGGCTATCGATGATCCGGAACCTGTAGAACCTGGTTTGAATGAGATGCTCTTGCCTGTGTCGGCCCAGAGGATTGCATCCACGCACTGGAACGCATAGAGGGCCATACCCAGGCCTGCCAGTCCCTTCTGATTGTTCTGATGCCTGGCATGAACTGCCTTCTGCGAGTCGCGTTGATTGATCAATAAATACCCTGACAGTGGCTGGGTGGTAAGAATTACGGGAGCGAGCAAGATCGGATCATTGAGCGGTGCCTCCGCAATCCGATCACCGGCAACTTTCTGAGTATAGAACAGATAGCCGATCCCGGCAAGGCCCGCGATATAGGCACCGCCAATCGCATAATTGCCCCGGCGAATGCGTATCATTCCCGGCACAAATGCATTCCAGAGCGGCAGCTTGCCTGTTTCCATTCGGGCTGGCTCCTGCCTAGCAGGCTCTGGCTTGCTTTCCGGTTTTGGTTGTTCTTTGCGACTCAGGTTGACTGGAGCAGCACTCTTCACCTCCAATTTCACTGGAATCCATTCCGTAAAAGCCGCAGGCTTCCCAAACTTATTAAGGGCGGCCACGCGAACGTCGTATAGCCCCGCGGGCAGGGGCGTTTCGAGTTTGTTTTCGGTAACTTTGAATTCTTGAAGTTTTGAGGCATCGGCTTTGCTTCGCACCTGCACGACATAACCCCGCGCCTCCGTCACCGTGTCCCAGGCCAGGCGCATTGGCGTTGTCTGTGCGGTTAACTCAAACGCTCCCATTGGCAACAGGAGCGAAAGCGTGAAGGCGCAAACGAATCGCTTCATGAATCCAACTTAAACGTACCCGATTCCGGTGAAACACAATTTGTTTCGCGGCAAAGAGTTTTGTTAGAAATGGTTGGGAGAGTTACTCACTTGTATCTAGACCGACGTTGCAGCCGGTCTAGACTGAGTCAAAAATCGCCTAACGCAGGCGAGCTAGCAAATCGAATCCCGTAAATCCAATGACTGAACCGAGGATTGCGCCATAGATTACGTGACCCAGGAAATGCGATACGGACACCTGACCTCCCGCATCCCGAAACTCCTGGAGCGGATGATTCTCTGCCACAAGCGCAACAAGGACAAAGGCAACCGCAATCCCATGAAAGCCTCCCATCATCGCTCCAACGCACAACGACGCCAGTAAGGAGATTGGAAAAATGCTAATGGCTGCGGCATACAGGTACGCGAAACCCATTCCGGAGAAGAGATGAACTAGCAATCCTGGCACAGTCGCGTTCGCCTTCTCTTTGGTGAAGAGACTTCCTATTGCGTGAATCATATCAGCGTTTGCCAGGCGAAAGCGTGTCACACCGCTCATGAATGCGCTCATAAAGATGGTCGCAACGAGTCCAGCAACGGCAGGTATCAGATAATCCATGTTAACCTCCATAAGAAAAAGGCGGGGAACCGACTCCCCGCCGCGGTCTTTGAGGGGTTCTAGACCTCTTTCAGGTGCCGAATGTAATAGAAAGAAACCCACAGCGTCGAGCACAATATCAGTGCGAACGCTAGGATTGCCGTTACTACATCAATCGCGGGCAGCATGGCAGCTACCAATCCGATCTTCCCGGCTGTTATTCTCGTGGCCTCGCCCAGCAGCATGAACATGCCGCTCAAACCTATCAAGTGATAGATGTGAACAACAGGACTTGACACCTTTGCAAAGCGAGCAAATACAGGCACTGCCAGTAGGGCCAGAGCAAAGACAGTTATCTCAGTCATAAATCCCACCTCCTTGAGTGCTTACCTACAGCCAAGACACACCTCCGTTATTCGGCATTACAAATATCTGAAAAAATTCAGACATAGAAGTATTCAGATAGGAATTCCTGGCGCCTCGGGAGGCATCCGCGCGAGTTACCGATCCGCGAAACCGCGCTCCGGCCCGATCCTCGGCACGGTGTTCCGAGCCTCGGACGCTGCGCATCCAGCTCCACATGTCGGACCGGAATCGCGCTTTCACGGAACCCAGACGCGCGGCTTCTCCCTCGGCTTGACTGGTGAATACGCGCGGACCGCGCTCATTGTGCAAGGATGCACAGGTGCCGCGGAGGGCATGGAGGCCCGCGCGGGCTGGAGGGCTTTACCTGAGATACTTGACGTTAGTTGCTCTTGAATAAACTTCCAGGGGACTGCTCCCCCCGCTTGATCCCTTGCCGGGGGGACTTCAGAGACAACTCAGTTTTTTCCTGAACTCACCGGGGCTCCAGGATCAATGCCCGCTGCGTCTAGATCCCTTCATGCGAAGGTACACAGGACGCCTGCGCTTTCAGACCGCGAGTGCTGTATGTCTTTTCGAGTTTTGCTGCTTCATCAAGGCAAGACTGCTCGTCTTTGTAATACGTTATTGTCTGAAGTGCGACACCTTTGTCAGACCAGAGCGCCAGGACCAGAATAAAGGATTGAACCAGAGTTTCGATTGCCATTCGGATACATTGAATGAGCCTCTGGCCGCGTCAAGGCGCTGTGGAAATTTGACCCTGTTTATTGCGGTCGCAGTGTCGGTTTGTCCGGTTGAGCAGACAGGACGATTGTGAATACCCCCTGGGATTTTGCAGACAGGCCCTTGCCTCTTGCTTCAACTTCCCAATAGAACGTCCCCGTGTCCAGGACCGACAAATCGCGCAGCGCAAAACCGGGTTGAGTTGTTTCCGTTCTAAAGACTTCGGTTCGACCGGCTGTACCGTTGTATAACACGATTGTGTATCGTTCCGCATCGGGAACAGGCCGCCACTGAAACGGAATTGCGTCGAGCAGGGCCATGTCGAGTTGCTGACCGTTTGCCGGAAAGAGTAGAGCAGGCGGAACTATGGTGGGTTTTTCATCCTGGTTGGCATTGGCAGCTGCCTTGTCTTTCTGAGAATCATCGGCTGCTGCCTTCTCTTCGACCCGCGAATTTCGCGTGTCTTCCACAGTGAAATCCTGAAGCGCCGTCTCTGTGTTCGAGCCGGTCAGCGCCCCGACGGCTTCCACCTTCCAGTAATACTTCCCGGCTCCCAGCGGCGCACTGAACCCCGTCCGAAGCAAATCCTTTTCAATCAGCGGCTCGCTCAAGTCAGCCTTATGACTGACGCGTACTCTGTACCGTACGGCCAGCCTGCTGTCAGTCCACCTCAGGGGCACGTACGGCGCCGCGTCGCTTAGCCTGATGAGTGAACCGGGAGCTGGCGTGATCGTTTCGATACCGATCTTTTTGATGATTCGAAATTTGTGAACCGGGCTGGTCTGATCGTTTGCCTTCAGGCGCCAGTAGTAGATGCCTTCCGGCAACTTGACGCTTGTGTTCCCACGCGTCTTCTCCGTCCTGATTACGTCCTGGCCGTTGCGATCATTCGATATTTCCAGCGTGTGTTGGCCGGGTGGCCCTTCCCACGAAAAGGAAATCTCAGCTGAATCTGTAACAAAAACGCGAAAGTTATCTCCCGGTGAGTCCATGCGAAATGGATTCTGAATCTCTGATGCCTTCGCATCGCGAATCTGCGTAGTTCCTTTGATCCGACTGCCGTCCGCTCTAATGGCTGAGCCCTGGACCTCGACGAACGACCCATGCAATGTAAATCGCACGTCGCCCTCCGGGCGAACCGTGGTAGTTTTGCCGTCAATGTCCGCTTTCAATTGTACGCCCGCGGCATCACGTACCAGTACCGAACCCTGCCTGGTTTCAATAATTGTTTCTTTGTCCCGGACAATGAGAACAATCATGCTCTGAGGGTCCATTTCAATCTTTGCACCGTCGCTTAACGTTATGATTGCCTCGGAACGGTCATCAGTGCGAATCGAATCCTGATTGAATACCCGGTCCTTTTGCTCCACGTCTTCCCAGATGACACGAGAAGCGTAGCGCCGTTGGGCCACTCGATAACGATAGGTTATGAACCCGACGGCCTCTTCCGTGCTTGACCCGCTGCGCCCCGTCAAGTCCGCATATAAGGAAACGGAGATCAGGACTGCGATTAGCCCGCAAATGCCAGGAATCAGCAGTTCATTCAACTTGATCTTAAGCATCATCCACCGGATCAGAAGACGGCTTTGGAATTCCCACAAGTGTTCTCAATTCATCCAGAGTCTTTGGTGCAACCGAATCGTCCAGGCGACCGAGAACCGCGTACACAATCTGTGGTTCTGCTTTTCCGCGAATTTGAGTGGCTGGCATCTTCACCAGCCTGAAGGGGGCCCCTGCTTCTTGCATGGCGGCCTCTGAAATCAGAATGTCCGTCCCAAATCCTTTGTTCAGGTATTCAATTCGCGACGCCAGATTGACTGCATCGCCAATCACGGTGTACTCAAGGCGCTTCCTCGAACCAATCTGCCCGGCGATCACCTCACCCGAATTAATCCCAACACCGAATCGCAGGGCCGAGTAACCGTGTTCGCTCAAGTCTGCGTTGAGTTTGAGTAACCGCTCACGCATCATCAAAGCCGCATCAATGGCACTCATGGTGTCATTCGCGCTCTGTCTGAAGGCACCCCAATGGGCCATGATTGCGTCGCCAATGAATTTATCTACAACGCCATGCGCATGATAAACACATTCTACCATTTCTGAAAAATAGTGATTCATCAGTTCCACGACCCGTTCGGGTGGCAGGTTTTCCGAGATTCCGGTAAAGTTACGCAAATCAGAGAATAAAATCGCGACCTTTCTTGTTTCTCCTCCCAGTTTTATCTCGCCGCGGAGCGCAATCTCAGCAACTTCTTCGTGGACGAACTTTCCGAATGCTTCCTTGATCTTCTCGCGTTCTTCCAGGCCACGTGACATCGAAAGAAAAGATGATGTGAGAATGCCGACCTCATCGCTGCTGGCCGGCCGAATGTTAGTACGATAATCACCTCGCTCAACTTTGCGCATTGCAGCCACAAGGCGCACAATGGGCACAGTCAGCCCGCGCGCGAAATAGAATACGCCGAGAAACGCAAGGCAAAGGATAATCAGCGTGATCTTTATGTTCTGACTCTGAATCTTATATACAGCTTCAAAAACACGATCCGATTCAACCGTTGAAACAATGCCTAGCCCTGCATACTTCAGACTCTGGAATGCACCCAGGTATTCTGTCCCTTGAAAAGCAAATCGCTGTGATCCGTTATCTATCACGCTTTCAAGCATCTGCTTCACAATCGGTAGATCGCGCCCCTGCTTGCCAGGCGGTTCACCCGTTGACAGTAGAAAGTTCCCCTGGTCATCGAGCAAAAAGAGCTGGAATAGATTGGTCTGTCGTGTGGTTCGAAATGCTTCGAGCAATTCACTGGAATGGACTCCCAGGATTAGCGATTTTCCTGGGGTGCGAGCGGATTCAAACGCAACCAGCAGGAGCGGTACGTTTCCGGCCTGACCTTTCTGAATGTGCACACGACCAGAACTCACTTCGACATCGGTGCTCAATTCTTCTGGATTGGTTTTGTGGTCTGCCAGAAATTCGGCATTTACGGCTTCTGGGCGGGCGCTGGTCCGGGTTCGAACAAAAACGATTCCATGATTTGCCTCGAAAAAGCCAGTCGAGTCCTTGAATCCATCCGCAGCAAAAGCATCAGCGCGGTAAACCATGTTCTTCAGATCCGATTCAACTTTGATTCCAATTAATCGTGCCAGACTCAAGTTGTATTCCTGGATCATTGTCTCGGTTGTCTTCTTGAAGAAATACGTTGCGAGCAATGTAATTGCAGTGAGCGAGGATATGATTACGGCACCGGTAAGTAGAAATAGCTTGGTGCGAATAGTAAATGTGGGCTTAACGTGCGAAATGGTAGTCCGCAAACCAGGAGCCCCTTCCTGGCCCGTCGCGGGCACCTCGGGACGTCTAATGCTTGATGCGAATGCGTCTGTTCGTTTGAGAACGTGGAGCGAATAGTCGTGACCACAAATGATCTGTACAGCATGCGCCGCTGTAATCCTGGTGTCTTCGGGATTCAGCAATAGCGTTGAAAGAAAGAATTGAAGATCTTCGCGCAGGCCCGGGTGATAGAGCACCGCGGTTTCGTAGCTGCGTAAACTTGCATGAATGGTATTGATTGCTTTGAGGTGCTGGCGATGACTGCTAACGGCCTTGTTGACGTCAAAGACCCGCAGTTTGATGAAGCGCCGTTGCAGAGCCTCCTTGAGAGCCTTGTTAGATTCCGGGCTATTCGAGGGGGCGGCTACGTAGGCATCCTTTACGCCGGCCTTTGCCAGAAAGGTTGCGATTTCTTCTGGCGGGAAGTCCGGCAGGACACCATGATGCAGGCTATGTGCGTTGCGAAAGTTTACCTGGCCAAGCATCAATCGAATTGATTTCCTGGCCCGAATTCATGACAACTAAAAACGACGAATGGGCGAATTACTCTGCTTTCGCTTCCGGTTTCAGATTGGCAGGCGCGGATTTTCGCGTGGCCAGTATGATCCCGCGACTGCCGTCAGCGCCTCCGTAGCCATATCTGAACTTGATTGGCTCCGGTTTCTGCTCTTTGTATAGTTTTACGAGATCGTTCTGGTACTGGCTCTGGAACGGATAAATGGGGCGCCCGTAGCGGCCAAACACTTGCAGGTCAAAGCGCGGCGCAAGCGTCTTGACTCGGGGTCCGGTATCGTCCATTACAATGATCTGGGATTTGTTGAGAACAAGGCCGGCAATCTTGCTGAAAGTCTCGTAGTGAATCAAATAGGAAGCAGCTTTGAAGACGGAAGCATAATCAGGCAACGAGTTCAGGTAGGTAAGAAGTCGTGGGTCCTTCTCGAGCGCCTCATCCCCGACGTCCTGTTTGAAGTAATAGATTGTCTTCAACGGCTCCCCGACCGCCGCCTGGTATTTAACTTCAACGCTTGGCCATTTCTTGGCAGCTTTGTATTGTTTGAGATCTTCCGGGGTTAGATACTTGATCTCTCCCTTTTCGTTCAGATCAATTGATTTCACGGAATATGGAATGTAATCAAGCATCCCAAGATACATGAGTAGAACGGGTGCGACACCTTCTGTGATGATGTAACCCTGGTTCATGAAGCTTGTGATGAAGTAAGTGCGTCTGGAAACGTAGTCAACGCTGGCCAGCATACGATTGAGCTCTGCCATGACTTTCTTGTCCGACATCTTCTCAAAATCGGGGATGGTGCCGGCCGGTTCAAGGCCCACCATGATATATGTCTTGCCTCTTGGATAGATCGTGTTGGCGTTTGGGAAATCAGGGCCGGCAAAAGGATAAAAGACCACATCCCAATTCACTTCGCGAACGTTCTGATTGCGCCAATCCGTCAGCGGAGCGGTAAAATCTTTAGAGTACGTACTCCAGATCCCCTCGATTTGTTTCTTGTATTGCGCGTAGCCTGGAGTCTTTGCCAGTTTCCCGTAACGAGACTCGTCAACTGGATGTTTTCCGGCCAGGAAGAGAGTTAATTCAGGAAGGCCTTCCTGTGGGCGCTCAGTCAGTACGCTGGGCTTGGGTTCTGCAGAAGGTTTGTCCGAACAGGCCACAACCAGTAACATTGGAAGAAACAGAGTACGCAGAAGGATTTTCATACTGAAGCCATATTTGGAATGTTGGCCACTGCGGTCAATTCCATGGGGAACCGGCAACGATTTCGGCCAGGGTCTCACCGGCCAGGCCGTACGGCAAGAGAACCTGGTTGGCGCCTGCCGCCTTCAACGCATCAACATGTGACTTAGATTCAGCTGTGGCAATGATCGTCCCGTCTGGCGAGAGACTCCGAATCGTCTTGACTATCTTCAGGTTGGTCGTTCCTCGCAGGAGCATATCTGGAATGGTTGATACAATGAATCGCGCTTCTCGCGCATGCGCCCGCTCGAGCGTGTCAGCCGAGGAAATATCCCCAAAGAGAATATGAACTGGCATAGTTGCTTTGATTGATTGAAGGACTTCTGCGCTATAGTCCACGATCAAAACCTTCTGCATCAGGTCAGGGTTCAGGGAGTGCAAATGATCAACAAACGCCCGTGCGCCCCGGTGAAATCCCAGAACAATAATTTCCGCTCGATGGCCCTTCTCTTCTGCTGGCACGGATTCATGCAGGCGGAGAAACTTGCCCGCCTTTTCATACGCGAAACGATAAATATCGGTGTTGTACTTCAACAGATAGGACGAACCAATTGAAGTGATGGCCAGGGCGTAAAGAACGACGGCGAGAATGTCACCACCTATGTGACCGCGCGAGACCCCAAGGGACACTATCACAAGTGAGAATTCACTGATCTGTGCAAGATTGAGCGAGCTGAGGAATGCAGAACGCTTGGCAGATCCGCCAAGCCGGAGCAACGGAAAGATTACCAGAAAGCGAGACACCAGGACGAATCCTACAATCGCCAGCACCGGCAACAGGAGCGCGGCGTCAGGGAATGGAATCTTCATGCCGAGCGAAATGAAAAATAGAGTCAAAAAGAAATCGCGGAGCGGTAGTACTTTCTCTGTAACATGCTCGCTATATGGGAAGGAAGACAGCGAGACACCTGCAACCAGCGCACCCATCTCAAATGATAAACCAATCTTGTGCGCCAGCCCCGCGACGAGCGCACACCAGCCGATTGACACAGCCACGACCATTTCAGGAGCTCGTGTCAACCATCTGAAAACACGTTTCAGTATATATTTGCTAAAGAAATAACCAAAGGCGAGCAAGGCGACACTCTTGAATACCGCCCAAAACACGGGCAGGATTTCCGGATTCTCAAACCCCGGTTGCAATGCCAGAACCAGGATGGCCCACAAATCCTGGAAAATCAGAATCCCCACCGTTAAGCGACCTTGAATTGAATCGATTGAAAAATTATCAGAGAGGGCTTTGACCACGATGGCCGTACTGGAGAGCCCACATGCAATTGCCAGATACAAAGGTCCAAGGCTCGACTTTTGAGAGAAGCCCATGGCAACAAAGATGCCAAGGCCCAATGCAACAGAGAGTGGAAACTGCCCCAGCCCGCCGAACAGGATTGCTCTTCCCCCTGAAATCAAATGCTGAGGGTTTATTTCCAGACCAATGATAAACAAAAGCAAAACCAATCCAATCTCTGAAATGGTTTCGATGTTTGCTGGATCGTGAACCAGTTGTGGACCTATCTGCGGGCCAACAATCACTCCAGCCACCAGATATCCCAGGATACTTGGCTGCTTGAGCCGATGTGTAATCACGCCAATGACCGTTGCGACGATCACAGATAGGCCAATGTCGAATATCAGGCTATGCATTTAGTTTTTACTCGGCCCCATTAGTGGTGTATCGCCTCCGAGGCGAGGCGTTCTTTAATTCCGATCCAAAATAGAAGTGCCCATTTCCAGTAAATCATCAAGAGCAGCGGCCTTCCCTGTCAGTCGCCACAATTGCATCACACCCTCATAGGCTGCAAACAATTGTCTGGCTATGGATGAAGTAGGTCTCTTTGTCTTCCACTGCCCGTTTTCCTGGGCACGGTCCAGGTATTCCGTCAACGTGACAATGGTCCGCGTGGCCATGCTCTGAGCATCAGAAGTCAGTGTCGGCGCTGTGTCTCCTACCTGCGCTACAAGGTTCGCCATTGGGCAACCCGTCATCCCCTGCCTTGCCTGCCGTTTCAGAATCATGGTCCAGGCCCGAAGGAATTCCTGGGGTTCTGGATGGCGCTGCATGAGTGTCTTCAAGAGAGTCAGATTCTCTTCACCATAGGACCTGAGGTATGCCACGCCCAGCGCTTCCTTTGAGGGAAAATAGTCATAGAAGCTGGCTCGAGCGGCTGAAGCCTCCGCAACGATTAGATTCACGCCCGTGTTCGGGTAGCCATGCGTATTGAACAATCTAGCTGCCGTTGCAAGAATTCGGTCCCTGGGATTTGCTCCTTCGCTTGACATTTTATACCTCGCGTTTCTCCTGGCAGACAGATCGTTCTGTCTGCATCTGGATCTGAAAATCAGGTTCGTTCTTCCAGATGGCCTTGCAAGCGATTTTTTGGAGGGACCATGAATACATTCGAAACCACGGCATCGGACTTCATTGCGGTCGATGGCCAGGCCTCAACGGTTAGCGAAGCAATCCACACACGGCACAGCATTCGGGAATTTGAGGCCAGGGAAGTTCCTGAAGCAGTCATTCACAAGGTCTTCGGGGATGCGCTTCGGGCTGCGAGCTGGAAGAACAGTCAACCATGGGAAGTTCACGTTGTAACTGGCGCGGCTCGAAATGAAATCTCGAAGCGGCTAGTAGAGGCAGCACAGTCCGGCGAGCCAAAGCCAGACACAGCCTGGCCCGCTGCCGGCCCGGCAGATGCAAAACGTCGCATGTTTGACCTTGGGATGAAGATTTACGGAGTCGCAGGAATTGATCGTAAGGATAAAGAAGCGCGCGATTCTTTTATGCTTCGCAATTTCTCTTTCTTTGACGCGCCCGTGGCAGCGTTCATCACAACTCGATTCGATTTGAATTTCTATGTTGGCCTTGATATAGGATGCTATCTAAACACGGTGATGCTGCTTGCGCGGGAGAATGGTCTGGGATCTTGTCCACAGGCTGCGCTGTCTGCATTCCCGGATGTGGTCAGAGACGCGTTGAAGCTTTCTCCAGAACACAGGGTCGCCTGCGGAATCAGTCTGGGTTTTCCAAAACCTGATAGCCAACTGAATCGATTCCACACGCCACGCGAAAGTTCAGAAGATCTCATACGTGTGGTTAAGACATTGCCCTGAGAAAAAATGCAAGCGCTGAATGTACGTAGGCGTTTCATTGGTCAATGAGCAACGACAATGGCATCAGTCTTTTTGATCAGGAACTTCGTGCCCTAAAAGTTCCAGCTGAGGTGGCCAGCAATCTGCCACCGCCTTCCTTCATTGATATGGAGGGAAAGTTCGAGGCTTACGTAACCCGAAAGGAAATCACAGTTTCTTTTCCTGTTCTTCCAAGATACTGCAATCCACTTGGCAACATGCAAGGTGGTTTTATCACCGCTGCATTCGACAATACATTCGGCCCGCTCAGTTTCGTTGCCGCAAGAAATCCAACGACGACGATCGATCTTGACACACAGTATATTCGGCCAATTCAACCGGGTGACCGCTTAACGGTAACAGCAAAAGTAATGCTCCGCGGTTTTTCGATTATCTACATGACCGCCGAGGCTGTAAACAAGGCGGGCAAGGTTATTGCGACGGCTACAACGAACATGCTCATTCTGAAGAAGCCCGAGTAATCGGGCCTTTCCAGAACTCAGCATCAATCAACTACTTCGATTCGCTTTCTTTGGCAGAATCAAGGGTGCCGGCAGGTTCGTTCATGTTGATCTCAAATATATCACAATCTGATTTTCGAAATCCCGTTGCATATGCCTGGCTTACACCGATGTTGTATTCGCGGCGGAGCGACATTACCTTCATTGCATGTGCCGCCATATCTTGAGCAGTAATGGAGAACGGATGCACCTTTCCACTCTGTGTATCCAGATAGAGGCCTTCATACGTTCCGACTATGGTTCCCGCATATTCCAGTCTCAGGATTTTTCCAAGAACCGAGAAATTTCTTTTTCCTCCGGTCTTTCGAGTCACTTTCTTGGCCGGTAGATCCGGGCCCAGTCTGTCCTGAACCTCAATGATTCCGGTCACTTCAAAATCTGTGCTCAATGCCAGAGACTCGATGCGATGTATTGTGTAGGAAACGAGAATCTCTTTGTTGATGTTCTTCTGCAGTTCCGCGGCCAGTTTTCCCCCATCCGCTTCCGGGCGCACGCTGAAGAGAATGAGCGTACGCACGGGTGTATAGCATTGATTCTCTGTTTCCGCACACTTTTCGTCTTTGCTAAATGTTACTATTTCCGCCGATCCTTCCCAGGATTCGATGATTACTCCGCTGCTTTCGAAACGTTTTATGGTCATGACTGTTTGACCTTCCGAGTACGTCCCAAATGCGAAAGCTGGCCCCGCGCTCAGTACCAGCATAGATAAGAAGATGAATTTGCGAATGGAAATTGAAGCCATAGGAATAAGTTTCAGGATTCTCCCTTTTGTCATTTCATTTTAGACGAACAAAACCCGGTATTTGTTCCCTGACATCAAAATGCCAGTGAAATTGCGAATCCGCGAGGTGTGAGGACCACCCCCGGATTTGCAACGGCTCATTGACGTCGGCCGCAAGGGCAGCCTGGTCACCGGGGAAAAATTTTGCGCGATAAGTCTTCCAGGAGCTAGTCGAGTGTGTGGGTTGGGTAAAAATTGCGATCTCACCAACGAGAAGATTGGAGCCAAACATAGCCCATCCGTCGTGCGATGACCTCCCATAGCCAGAAGTCAGCGCGAGCCCGGAAGCAGCGGCTACTGCAAAGTTCAAAAAGTGCGACAGTGCTGATCGACCAAACGCTTCACTCTCGGCACTTTGCTCTAACCATGATTCGCCCCGAGCAATCTTCATTCTGAGATCCATGGAACTGGAACCAGCCATTTCGCGAAAGTCGCGTGATGCGTACGCAGCAGGATAGGGGGTCGCAAGTGTGGCGCCAAACGCGAGGGCGGAGGTCCACGCATTAACGATTGCGCTTTGTTTGGCATGACGAATCTTCTCTGCACGCGAAAAAGACTCTCGCATTGTTGAAGTGAGTATTATTCCGTCACGTCCACCCATTGCGTACGATGCAACCTGTGCTGAATCCGAGATTCGCTGAGTGTTTGCAGCAGATGCGGCGATGAAGGCAACAAACCTGGGATCTACCCCGACCATATAGGCAGTCAGTATTTCCTTCCTGCGCGACGCGGGCATTTCCGTAGTTCCAGCCTGGGCAGCGCTGGCCAGGGCGGAGATTCCATAGACTCCGATCCAGCCGTGGTACCAAATGCGGGAATGAGCAGACGTTTCATCGAAAACACCCTGGAGGTGATCTATCCTGGTTCGCAATTCGGCGTCAGGAATATCTTTGTAGTCTTCTGCTTCGCGTGATCGCGGGGTCTCAGGGTGTTTGCCCGAGTCCGATTCTTCCGCGAGAAGACCTACCGAAATGAACAGAAGGAACAGGCTGATTGTGATTCGCAAGGTGAACTCCCCTTAAACAGATTGAATTACGCGATTCAGTTCGCCGGCCTTGTCTCGGATCAATCTGGCAAAATCCATGATCAGGTTGTTCGCTTCAGAGATTTCCATAGCCATTTCGGAAAGCCGATCGATTGTTTTCTGTGTTTCTGCAATGGAAAGTCTTTGTTCGTTCGTGGAGCCCGCAATCTCCTTTGAGAGATTCTCTATGAGTTCACTTTCACGAATTACCATTTGCAGTGCATTATTCTGCTTTACCATCATGTCTCGCACTGAAACCATTCCGACGCCAATCTGGCTTACCATCTGGAAAATCACGTCTGTTGATTCTTTGCTTCCGGACACAATCGCTGTTCCCGTTTCAATATCAGAAATAATCTCTGACATTTGCTTACCAATCTGGCGTGAGTTTTCTGCCGTACCGTCTGCCAGTTTTCCAATTTCATCGGCAACAACGGCGAATCCGCGTCCGTATTCCCCGGCCCGCGCCGCTTCAATTGCAGCGTTCAGGGAAAGGAGGTTGATGCGTCCGGAAATGCTGTCGATGAGACCGCTGAACTTGTTGATTGCCTGACCGCCTCTGCCAATTAGCGCAATCGTATCCGTCATCCTCTCCAAATTGCTTCCTGTTTCTGATGCAGAATCCAGAATCGATTTTATTGTAGTTTCTACTCTCTGGCTTTCTTCCAGTAACCCCTTCTGCATTGTGTTGAGCGTATCAACGAGTCGCCTGGCTTTTTCGCCTTCTAGACTCTGAGTGGTCGTCGATTCGTGGATGGTTTCAACCGCCGCCGAAATCTGCTCAAAGGTGGAAGACATTTCTTCACTCTGGGCCGCCTGGTCCATGGACAAACTCGCAAATCGATTTGCAATTTCCTGCAACTGCCCTCCTACTTTCAGGAATTCTTCAGAAATGACGGTGGCGGTACGCACAATTCCTTCCAGGTACCGCGCCCTTTCGCTTGCCACCTTCTCATTGTCAGTCTGTTTGCGGAGTAGCGCAGTCAGATCAACGCGCATAACGTTAATCTTGTCTGCCAGCGCCAGCGACAAAGCAAGTACCACCAGAGAGGATCCAATTTGTACGCCCCATTCAGTCAGGAAAACCGGCGGAAGGATGCCTACGGTCTTCAGAATGTAAGCAGCAATGCCTGCAACCAGGCCAAGAAACCCGCCCACGATAAAGCGCGCCGGTCTTGATCCGCGCAGAGCTGCGTAGATCGAAGTCATGAAGACAAGCAATGAAACAACACTCGTATGAACTACCGCCCCGCGAATAGCCAGCGAGTAAGGAACGAAAAGCGTGAGCACCGCACCCACCAGAGTGACAGGAACAATCACATACATTAAAAGTCCGTTTAAGAATCGAAACTTCTGCGACATTTCAATGATAGATGCAATAAAGATGGCTACAGATAACTGAGAGGTGCAGATGAACAATGGAAGCGAGATACTGCCCCAGGTAACGGAATTGGGCCACAGATATTGAAAGGAATATCCATCCAGGGTCATTTGAAAGAGCACGTACGAGGAAATAAACAGAACCAGGTAAAGATAGCTGCGATCCCGGATTGCAAAGAAGATGAAAAGGTTGTAAACAATCATCATGATCATAAGACCATAATGAATCCAGACAATCGGTAGCCTGGTCTCAATCTGTTCGAGTAGGCCATCCGGAGTTAGAAGTGAGGGCGTGAAGTTCAGCGAACCGTTTGTCTCAATTCTAAAGTAATAAGTTGTTACTCCCGGATCGGGATTCAGCTTGAAAAGAAAGTTCTTGTCCACCACGTCGCGTTGTTTGAACGGATATCGATTTCCGGTTTTCACAACCGTGTAACCCTCTTCCGCTGGCGAATAGAAGTCTATATGGTTGAGCAAAGGGTAAGAAATCTCAAACAGCAGCGGCGAGGCAGATTTGCTGTCGTTGCGAACTGCAAAGCGATACCAGTAGGCCGACTTTGTGAATCCTGAATTCAGAGAGATTGCCGCAGACTGCTTCCAACCAGCCTCCTTCCTGACCTGGTCGATTGTGAGGGCAGTTGTCCTGTCCTCTAGAAATTCAATCTGCCTCCCAATGCTGCTGCGCTTAACAATCGCTTGCAGGCTGACCGGTTCGACAGCAATAACGCTGCCGGGAAACGCCGGAAGACTGGCCAGCATAACCAGCTTTGCAATTAGACAGATCGAGTGTTTGAGCTTCCCTGCACGGTCACTCAAGCCAGAGGAATTCCGCATGAACTGAAGGATCCCTGGAGCGCAACATTCGTTGCAAGAAGAATTGGCCTGGATTGAGGAACTCTAAAATGCCCGTTTGCGGTGAATCTAAAATTCAAAGCAGTGGATGGATGAGCTACCGAATTCCCTGCGGGCCGGGGACAGTCTGCTTTACCGAAATACTGGGAATCCTCGCATTCATTGCGATTCCTTTTTGACCTGCGTAATGCTCCTTTGATCTTCCCTCGCGGGTGAGCAGGGAATCTATTAACTCTTCAAGGAGCGCATCGGTAATGTTAACATGATGATCATTGTCTTTTTGAATCACCGGTGGACGATTGCAGTCCGCAAGGCATTCCACCTTCTCCACGGAAAACAACCCATCTTCAGTGCATTCGCCGGGGGCAATTCCCAGCCTGCGGTGAATCACGGCAAGCGACTGATCACACTTTCCGCTTGGTCCGCCAATGGAACACATCAAAGTAGCACAGACCATAAACCGATGTTTGCCGTGGAATGGCCGCTTAAAGTGTGTATAGAAGCTGACCATGCCCAGTACGTGCGCAACACTCACTTCACATGTTGCGGCCGCCAGCTCCATTCCACCATCGTCTATCATCCCGAACTCACGCTCCACCAGACGTAGAACCATGAGCAACGCAGACTTCTTATTGGGGAAATCATCGAGAATGTCTTTGAGTTCAGTCTCTGCTGCGGCAGAAAATTTACGAGTCATGATGCGCCTTTAGCATGTAAGTGATTTGAATTTATGGGAGCGGCTGCAGGCTGATTTGTCAAATTCATTATCGATCCAGCTCACCTGCAATTACGTTAAACGAAGCCAGAATCGTAACCAGATCCGACAAGTTAGCACCGGTCATGAGCTTGCTGTAGATCTGATAGTTGAAAAGCGAGGGTGGCCGCACACGCACTTTATAAGGACTGGCCCCTCCATCGGAAATCAAATAGAATCCAAGCTCGCCGTTTGGCGCCTCCGTTGCTGAGTAAATTGTCTTTTTGGGCGGCTGGATTCCATGCTTTCCGCCTGGCATAATCACTTTGAAGTGATGGATCAAAGATTCCATATCATGATAGACGCTGCCTTTGTCCGGAAGGACATGCTTTTGATCTTCGTAGTTGATTGGGCCTGGTTTCAATTGGGCAATTGCCTGGCGAACAATCTTGCAGCTTTCCAACATTTCGTCCAGTCTGATCGCATAACGTGCGTAGCTATCACCTTCCGTGAATACTGGGATTTTGAAATCGTACTTTTCATAGCCAAGGTAAGGCTTGAACTTTCTGACATCATAAGCAACACCACTTGCCCTGGCAATAGGCCCGGTAATGCCAAAATCATAAACGTCTTGCTCCGTGATAACTCCAACGCCGCGGGTCCGCTCAATGAAAATTGGATTCTCCAGAAAACTATCGCGCATTTTCTTAATTGTTTCTTCCGTTTCGTCAAGAATCTTGAGACTGCGCGCTTCGAATCCCGCCGGAATATCAAAGGCCAGACCCCCGACGCGCGTATAACTGGTTGTTAGGCGAGTTCCGGTCACAGACTCAAATACATCATATAGCTTTTCCCGCTCAACAAAAGACCAGAGGATGGAGCTGAACGCTCCAAGATCCATGGTCATAGCTCCAAGAGCGAATATATGATCAGCGACGCGCGACATCTCAGCCAGGATCACTCGAATGAGCTGGCAGCGCTCCGGCACTTCAATGCCAAGTAGTTCTTCTGCCGCAAGTGCGTAGCCAATGTTGTTATTCAACGGGGAAATATAGTTCATTCGATCCGTGATGGTAACGAACTGATTATATGATCTGTACTCACCCAGCTTCTCAAAGCCTGTATGCAAATAACCAATTTCCTGTTCGCACTGGACGACGCGTTCCCCCTGCACATGCATTTTCAGGCGTAGTGTTCCATGCGTGGCCGGATGCGAAGGGCCCACGTTCATTACAATCGAGCTGGCCTCTTTTTCGATGATTTCCGTATCATACGAGTACATACAATGCATTTGGGCGAGTGGTTTGGGGGCGGCAACCAGAATCGCCGGGTGGTTCCAATTTTCCATTGACCCCGGAATGCAGGTTAGTAAAGCCCTGGCATACCTATGAAACGCAAACTGAAGTGGACTTTAGTGATTCTTGGCGCAGCCCTGGGCGGTGGCCTGTGGTATTATTCCGGCCAATTGCTCTTCCCGGCCTGGCGCGCCAAAGATTTGAGTGTTTGCGATGAGCGAACCCTGAACTACTGGGGCCCGGCCTGCGGCAATCTCCGGATGAGCCAGGCCTATAAGTTCCAGGAAGTTCAGATTCCGTCAATCAACGGGTATGATATGGCGGGATGGCTCGTGACTACCACGGAAAACGGTATGGGCCCGGCCCGCGGTGCGGTACTTTTCGCTCATGGCGGCGGCTCTGACAGGCGCGAAGGGGCTCGCTATATCAAGCTCCTACTGAATAATCATTTCGATGTTCTACTATTTGATATGGGCTGCAGCGTCGAGACTCCCTGTCCCGTTCCCGGGATGACTTTTGGCCATCGTGAGTCGCGTGATGTTACGTCTGCCTATTTGTATCTCACGCAGAAATACAAGACAGTAGTCGCAATGGGAACGTCAGTCGGCGCAACATCGATCTTGATTGCATTGCCAGCATTGCGTGACGCAGCAGGCATCATCGCAGAGAATCCAATGTTTAGCTTCAGGCGTTTCGTATTAGAAACGCCCGCATCTCCGACAATCGTCCCGCAATGGTTTAAGGGTCTCGTGATTCGATTGGCAATGCGGCGTGGCCGATTCGACGCAACAGCCAATGCAGAGACTTCTGTCCGAATCGTCAAAGGGCCACCGATTTTCTTCCTGCACAGCAAGGGTGATAAGCTCATTCCGTACCAGCATACGGAGGAGCTCTCCGCCCTGTACGCCGGACCCAAACGTGTATGGATCACAGAGCAAGGCGAGCATGCTTCACTCTGGAACGCGGATGCTGCTACGTTTGAAAAGCAGGTGTCTGAGTTCCTGGGGACTTTGCGCTAGGATTACTAACGATCGGCAGTTCAATGACTAAACGTACTCAATCTTCACATTGTTAATATAGGAATCCAGTTGGCCCAGCAGAACCTTGGCCTGATCCACGTTATTCGCTTTTGCTGCCGCTTCCAGCTGCGCACCAATTTCCGTAATCTTCATGAATCCGTAACCGCCACCGGATCCCTTGATATTGTGTGCGGTGCGGGCAATTGGCTCAAACTGAGCGGCGCTGAGCTGGGCAGTCATATCTTTCACGTAGGTCTTCAGGTTGGCAATGTAACCCGGAATCAAATCTTCCAGATCTTTTTCAATTTGAACTACGTCCATAGCACACCTCAGGGATTCCAGGCAAGGTACTCAGATTCAAGGGCATCGGAAATCCTGGAAGCAAGAATTCTACCCAGGCGTTGCCGGGCCTGGAACTCGGGCTCCGTATAGCCTTCCTTCTCTGAATACTGGATGCTGCCCGAGACTTCTCCGGCTTTGTCCATGAGGTGATCCGGTGGAGCTTTGGCCGGATTCTCCCGGAATTTTACCCGAACGGTTGACACAACTTCATAGCGCACAGGGTTACGAAAGTTGTCGTACATGCGGCCCTCTTTCGAGAAGACGACAATGTCCCCGTAAAGCCAGAGCCGGGCCTCCTCACGAGTCTTTGCCAGTTTGAAATTATCCCGGCGGCCGATCTCGCGCTTCAGCCATTCCGTAAGCTCTGCATTGACATCAGGTTCAAATGTTTGATTCGTGAAATTGTGAACGAAGATTGTCCGGGTTGCAGGATCGCGTCCGGACAAGTCAGTGACTTGAAAGAGCCTGCAGGATCCGATAAGGATCAAACAGATTCCAACCAGAAGTTTCATTTTGGAGCTATTTCCCGAATCTCAGGCTGTACGGGCTTGGGCTTATTTGCTTCCGCCTTCTTTCTTTCCAGAGCTTCGAATATTGTTTCCATTCTATCCAGAATATCTTTCTCAATTGTTGCACGAACAAAATCAGTTCCAGGTTCGATTGAAGATTGAACTGGGATTGCGCTATCGGTTCCAGCTTGCACCGCATAACGTGATCTCAATCGAATGATTGTCTCATCCTGGCCCTTAATCTTTGCTTTAATGACAGTAGTGTCTTCGCCCGCGCGATTCCATAACTCGTCTGCGTTGCCCACGCCGATTGTGTCTCTGTATTCCAGGATTTGAACTTCGCGTACCACGTTTTCAAGACCATTCGCTTGATTGACCGGAATCTCCTGCCCACTGGAGTCCAGCCAGCGTGGCATCTCAACGCCCTCTTTGTTCTTCTCACGTACCTGCCGCATGGAATACGATTTCTCTCCGGCAGGAGTCTTCACCTTCACGCTCAGTTCTTGTGTGTAAGTATCCGTTGGATAGACGAGTAGCCGCTGCTCGCGAAATTCCTTGATTGGCCTGGTAAAGCGATCGAACAGGTAGGCAGGAATTAGAACGACCTCGTCTTTCTTTGATTCAGGATCAATGCGAACAAACGAATTCCCGGCCGAGTTCTTCTTCCCGATTTGCAGGCGGATGGGTTCCGAGTTCAGTGTCGGATACAAAAGGACTTCAGCACACTCAGGTGAAAGTCCCAACTCGGTTTCTTGCTCTGGTTTGATTTTATACTGTCCCATGTTTCTGGGTTTTGCAAAGTCAGAGAAAGTGTTCTTAACGTTAAAGCCACCGCGCCTCGACTGGTACTGCCCTGGCGCTTCGACAGTAAAGTCGTCGCGAGTGAGACTTCCATGGCGCACCATGCTCAGCGTTACTTTTCTGTTCGCGCCGGCAGGAATGTACTCTATCTTTTCAAATTCTTTCTTCCAAATAATCTGATCCGGTTGTTGCTTCTCAGTTCCAGGACCAATCAGCAAAA
The DNA here is from genome assembly GCA_016788865.1 of Leptospirales bacterium. Lineage (GTDB taxonomy): Bacteria > Spirochaetota > Leptospiria > Leptospirales > Leptonemataceae > JAEUSB01. The sequence goes on along the minus strand of JAEUSB010000017.1, from coordinate 44,003 downwards.
GCGCCAGGAAAACGACTATGGCCGTTCCTCCAAGGATGAGTCCGATTCGCCGATTCATTGTCTTGCTGCACGACGCTTACGGTAGAACCAGACGCCGAAACCAGTTAATGCACCCGTTGCCAGAGGAAAGAGTATCATGCCGAGCAGGATATTTTTGAACTTCAAACTATCCGTGACGGGAATGCTTCTGCTCTTGCGTTGCTCGGGAATCAGGCCGGCCGCAAGCGGGCTTTCTAGCAGAAAGGAAATACTGTCCTGCGCCATGATGATGTTTCTCTGATCAATTGGAAATCTGAGTCCCAGCTCAGTCATCCAGCCAATGCCAGAGAATATCACAAGGCGAGCTCCCGTGTGGTCTGGGTACTCAAATGCCAGCCCGAGCGGATATCGTCCCTGTTCCTCGGTTACATCTTTCTTTCCGTTCCGGTTAGTATCGAGAATGGTATTGAATTTGGTGTAAAGGAAAACAGACTGCTTCAGTTTTTGATCACCCTGTTGTAGAATGACGGTTCCGGGCAGAGTGGGTTGCAGCGATTCAGCAAAATACCCGCTTTCTGGAAAAACAATAAAGGCTCTGCCGGCTAACGTCAGGTTCTCAGTAATGCGATGACTCTCAAGCGAATCCGTGACGGGAACACCGGGCCACATCGGCTCACTGGTAAGGGTCGCGCGCTTCAGGCGAAAACGAGAATCGGCTAGCTCCAGAAGCCAGGTAAGGTCTTCTGTTCCCGCCGGATCGATTGCAGCCAGGACCTTGCCACCTTTGCGCATATAATCCGCAATTGCCGTTCTGGCTTCCGGCGCGAGTGGAACCTGCGGGCCTGCGATAATTACGACTGCCGCATCGTCCGGAATGGGGCCGGGCCATTTGTTCTGTGTATCGAGCGGCTTCAGCTGATAGTTCATGAATCGCAGTGCATCTTTCAGACTCTCAATTGCTCCGGGAGAACGACCGCGCCCGCCCATTTCCCAGCGCTCGCCATTGGAAGCCGTAAAGTAGACACTGCGTTCCGGCGTAGAGACCTGAATGGCCGCGCGCACAACCTCGCGCTCCAGGCGCTCCATGTCCGATTCATTGAAAACATAGACGCGTCTCTCAATGTATGGCTTATCCGTACCCGTCACCACGCCGGTTTTTAGAACTCGAAATACAAATGTACCATTGTTTACTGATCCAAAATCCTGGGCCGCAGCCAGATCCAGATCCGCATTCTTAAATGTGAGTTTGAGTTTTGAGTTGATTACAGGCAGTTGTTCCGCCATCACCCGGATGTCTTCCGATATGCGAAATAGTTCGGGCTGCGTCTTGGAAGCAGAGGCGTCCTTCATGGCTTGCTGATCTGGCAAAAACACAGTCACTTGCACGTCAGCTGGAATGCTTTTCAAAATTGTGCGCGAGGCTTCACCAAACGAATAGAACCCCGGAGTCAGATCGACGGATGGATTTCTAAGTTGAGGCAAATAGTTTGCAAGAACAAACATCGGCAGCGCAGCAAAGATTGAAATGAGCGACTTCTGCAGAACTGCTCGGCGCTTAACGTCAGCAGCTCCAGGAGCACGAGCCACTCCTTCGCCCAGGCAGATGAACAGACGATACACGAAGAAGCCCACATATGCCAGGAAAAAAACGGCGAGCATCAAGCGGCGCAGGCGGGTAAGCCATGAGTCGTCCGCATCTCCAATAGTATCCAATGTCAGGTTCATCTTCGTGCGAACAAAATAGACAACGATTGCAAGGACCAGCAGACCAACGGACCAAACATAGCCGGATTGCACCGGAATGTTCCTCCGGCGCGACTCAGAGACAATAACCAGTGGATCGGAAATTAAAACGAGGATGGACAATACAAAGAAGATCCAGCCAGTTACTCCATCGAGAAACGAGCTGGAAACGAATAGCGTGAGACTTGCGGCGGTCTGAATCCAGACCCCGGCCTTTGCATATACATCTGAAACGATGGGCAAAAGTCTTGAAACCATCAGTTTGCTCCTGCCTGGAGTCTCCATCTGCGCGACTCAAGAACTTTCACCGTTAGGAATAAGAATAGCGCTGTCAGACTGAGAAAGAATACGCATGCTTTTAAGGAGATTACGCCCTTTGCAAAAGGCGCGAACTGATTCAATCCGTGCAAAAAGGTTACAATCTCTTTGGCTGGCGAGGGAAGTATTCCGCCAAAATAGCCTCCCACATCCACCACGATCACGAATGCCAGGGACACCAGCAATGACACCAGATAACTTCCGGTCAGAGCAGACGCAAACACTGCAACACTCGTTACGTAAAGACCCGTGAGGATCAGGCCGAGCATCCCCGAAAGCACTATGTAGTACGGAGCTTCTGCGATTCCAAGAACATACACCAGCGTGATGAGAATTGAGAGCAACGTCATGATCATTGCACCGGGAAGAAATTTTCCCAGCACAAGTTCGAGGTCTGTCACTGGAAGAGTATACAAAAGCTCAAGCGTACCCTGGCGACGCTCCTGGACAAATGCTCCAATTGAAATCAGAATGCCAGCTATCAAAGTAAAGACGTAATAGAGGTAGAACAACGCTCGACTCACGTCTTCATACGTTGTTCCCGGCGATGTAGGCAGCAGCACGCTCACCATTCCGCAGAGCAACGCCAGGATCCCGAGCGAAATGGGAGGAAAGTTGGAGCCAAAAAACGATTTTAGCTCCTTGATAAAAATCCAGCGAATTCTGGTAAGTCCAGACGTTATGCGATTTTCCATTTATTTTCCCGCTGTATACTTTAAGAAAATGTCTTCGATGTTTTCGAGATCTGGCCCAAGGGCTTCGCGCACAAGTTTCCCGTGATGCAAGATGAAGACGCGATCACATGTATGACGAACTTCAGTGAGAATGTGGCTTGAAACCAGAACAGTATGACTCCTGGCCAATTTTCTGAGTAGTTCACGCATCTCGACAATTTGCCGCGGATCCAGTCCGGAAATCGGCTCATCAAAAATCAGAAACTGAGGTGACCCCATGAGAGCCTGAGCAATTCCAACGCGCTTACGATATCCAAGCGACAGGGTCCGAATAGGGGCATACAGATACTCGCTGACCTCCGTTAGCCCGGCCACTCTCTCTATTTCCTGGCGGAGTCCGGCCTCATCCACGCCCCGAAGCCTGCCCACAAACTCAAGGTAGTCATAAACCAGCAGCTCCGGGTAGAGAGGCGGATGCTCTGGAAGATAGCCGATCTTGCGCTTGCTCTCCATGGGATTTGCAAATACGTCCGTGCCATCGAGAAGAACTTCACCCGTGCTGGGGAAGAGAAAGCCCGTTAGAATGCGCAAGCAGGTAGTTTTGCCAGCACCGTTCAGTCCGAGCAAGCCCGCCACTTCACCGGATGGAATAGTGAAACTAACCTGATCCAACGCGAGAAAATCGCCGTAATATCGGCTGAGATTCTTTACCTCAATCATTGGAGCAAGGGTGCGTTACAGGGTGCCCAGGCGTCAAATGGAATTCGCGCTCGCGCTTTCGACCGGATTGACAAAGCGCACAAGCACGACCTGGTTGCCCACTTCATTGAAGCGCAATACGTCGAAAAATCGACGGGCAATTGCAACACCGCGTCCATGGCTACTCCGGGGGTCCAGCAAACGCGCGCGCTCCGTAGCCGAAAACCCGCGATGATCAAATCCAGAGCCCTCATCCGTGATCCTGAACCAGGCTCGGTCTGCGCGGAGCGAATATTCAATCTTAACGCGGCGATTCTGATACCGGGGGACTTTTTGTCGGTCCAGTAGGTACTCGAGATAGTCCCCTTGAGCCTGGGCACGTGTCTTCTCTTCGTACGAAATTTCAAGATTTCCATGCTCAATCGCATTTACGATCATTTCGCGGAGACAGAGTTGCATCTCTTCCACGGCTTCAGCGGAAAAGTATCGCGGAAGATTTCGCGTTATGCGCTGATTGATCAACTCTGAGGTTGTAAGATAGTTATCTATGTTGTAGCTGCCGCGGTCGGTTTCGAGGAACCTCAGCAGTGAGTCTTCGGTGGTCATTGCCGCCTTACCCAGGATCAACGCATCAGAACCCGTTCCAATCTTCTCCAATCTAAGGGCGAGCTCCAGCGGCTCGCCATGCCTGGCCAGAAAGTGGGCCCGAAATTGCGCAGGGGTTTCACTCAGATTATCGATTGCATTGCTGAGCAGAACGGTTTCAAACGGCATGGACGATCCAGGGCCCTGGTACAACAAATCCGGGAAATACTTTCCTACCAGCGCGTCCGGATGCGACCCAAGCAGACGCAGAGCAGCATGGTTCGCCGTGACAACCTTTTGATTCAAATCGAGGGTAAAAATAAAATCACGTGTGTCTTCAACAATAGTGCGATACTTTCCTTCTGAGAGGGTCAGCTTTTCGTGCGCCGTCTCAAGCTGCCGAATGTTTCGCTCCAGGGCCCTGCGCAAAAAGTTAATGCGGTCGGACAAGGCCAGAGACAGGAGCAACATCTCCGCAATATTCCCCATCTGGATTCCATAGGCCGAAAAGACGTTATACGGCAATATTCCAATCAGTCGCAACAAGTAGACGCTGCAGCCAGCAGCAAAGAATGCAAACGCAAAGACAAAATTTCGAGCAGGCCTGTAGCCAGTCCGCCAGGCATGGACGCCGGCCACCAGCATGGTAACGACGACCGTTTGCCCGAGAACGATCTCTGAGATCGCGACGTACGAAAACTTCACAAAAGGAAGCATCGCAGCTATTCCGCACAGTACCCCCAGGAAAAGCAAAGCCAGCAAAAATTTGTCAAGGCGCGGAAAACGAATGGTTCGCAAGAAGCTCCTGGTGAAAGCCACTGCCGCAGCGATATAGAAACCAGCAATGACGGCGTTGATCTTGACAATCCAGTAGGGAGTTAGCTCCGGAATGAATTGCATCAGGAATCCGGCCTGACTTGAGAAATATGCGAGCGCGGAAATCGTGTAGAGCACATACGGAACGTATGACCGCTCCCGAGTGGAAAGGAACACCAGTAGGTTGAATGCGGCCATGACGAGCATCGCACCGAAGTACGCGAAGTAGATAGCGGTTGAAATATCGCGATGCTGCTGAAACGCATCCGGTTTCCAGATCTGCAACGGGAAGTAGAGTGTGTCCTCACTTGTGCACTGGAAATAGATTGTAGTCAATCCGGGTTCAAAGCGCACCGGAAACAGTATGGCTCGATAGCGGTTGTGGGTTTCTTTGTCTCTGGCCGCCAGAGTTTGATCAATGATCTGGGTGCGACCGGACTGAACAACGTAGACCAGCAGATTTGTGTTAGTCGCATCCACATGGATTAGACGATCGCTGACGGATTGGGATTCAACTTCCAGCCGGAGCCAGACTTTCCGATCCGCGAAACCATAGTTGGGTGACTGGTTCCTCACCGGCAGCCAGTCTTCAGATTTGAATGCCTCTTCAAACGTAGTGGCGTTTCTGAGTTCACTTAGATACAGACCCGGAGCAATTCTGGCTTCATCGAGGAGCCGCAATGGCTCCGCTACCACTGAGCTGAATCCACCGCAGATGAGGAGGCAGGAGAGAAAATAAAACGCGGGCTTTACAAGAAGCCGCAAGCATTGGCCAGCCTTCACTATTGCAGACTCTGCCGCTTGCCTGAAAAGGAGGCAATCATTTTTGGCGCAGAAATGCGTTTCCGTGACAAAACATGGTCACTTTCTTCATGTATAACAAATCATTTGCACTGGTACGCACGTCCAACAGAGGTGTCCAACAGTATGGTCTCGCAGTCGTCTCGATTGTCGGTACTTTTGCCGGCCTCAGTCTCCTTCAAGCTTTGCCTGATTGCCTTTTTTGCGATCACGGTTCTACCGCTTGCGGCACAGGATTACTATCATCAGGGGAAAGTTGCATATGGACAGCGCAACTACGAGAAAGCCCGTCAACTCTTCGAGCGTTCCCTTGAAACAAACCCTTCCAACGGAAATCCATGCTTCTATCTCGGATACATGCTCGACAATGCAAATCGACGCGATCTGGCGGTTAACCAGTACAGGCGCGGTGTTGATTCAAACATGGACGCAGACCTCCGCGATAAAGCCTTCTGGAAGATTGTGCTCTACTATAAATACGTCCAGGACTGGGATAACCTCGCCATCTATTCGGAGAAGTTCCTTCGCTACCGCGACATTCAGCAGGTAAAGGATTTCCTGGAAGAAGCAAAAGAGAAACGTGATCCGGCGCTTGCAAGAACCCGCGAACTCACCGCCAGTGCGGAGAAGAAGAAAGAAGCGGGAGACCTGAAGGGCGCGGAGGCAGATTACAAATCGATTCTTGCGAACAAATGGGATGAACATACAGCCTGGAATCTTGCGGCGCTTGAGATGCAACTCAAGAACTACAGCGAGGCCTTAGGTTATTATGACAGACTCATTGAACAAAAACCGAGCTGGGAATACCATTACAAACGCGGCGTGGCGCATTACAGCCTCAGGAACTATGAAGAGTCGCTCGCTGATTTTAGTCGGGCAAGAAGCCTGAACAAGAAGCCCGATGCAGGCTTTAGGTACTACTTATCAATCGGAGAAGGTCTTTCGCTACTTGAAAGCGGAAAGCAGAACGAATCTCGCGCGAAACTGATAGAGGCCTCCAAGTTAAGAAAGTCACCAGTCGCACTGGCAGGGCTTGCACGGATCGAATTGGCGACTGGAAATCGTAAACTTGCAGAAGGTTATGCCGCTAAGCTAGAGACCGGAGATCGCGAGCGAGATCTATTGCAAGCTCTGCTCTATTTCAATTCCGATCAGAAAGCGGAAGACCGCAAAGCGGGGCGCGAAGCTTTTGTAAAGTGGATGGCATCCATCAAGTCTGATGAGACCTTCCAACCTTCCTATTCGGCCAGTCTCTTCTTGCTGGGCAAGCAGGCCTGTATCCTGAGCGACCCGGAACTTGGCCTGAATGCCCTTGAGAGAATTCCGGAGTCCGACCAGCAAAAAATCGGAGATCATGTCAGAATCTCTTTTCCCATGGAAAAAAGAAATGCAGGGGATATTTACCGTGAATTTGATTTTTATTACGGAAAGGCCCTTCTGGACCGTAATAGAACGGATGCAGCCCTGAACCGCCTCAGAAGGGTTCAGGATCTGCCTATTGCCCGCTATTATATGGCCGCGGCCTTTGCCAGAAAAGCTGATGAAAAAAATGCAATGGATTATTTACAGCGCGCAGTGGAAAAAAATCCTGAGTACTGGGACTATGCTAAGAAGAACGCTGACTTCCAGGCCCTGGCCCGGAGCAGTGCTGACTTTGCGTATTTCATCCAGAACAACGGTAAGGTCCGTCAATCCGGACCCGATCCGGTTCGAGGAAATGTAGATGCCAACAAGAACGAGACAAAAAAGGATTCTGGCCCATGAACCATCGCTCTACGATCCCTACCGCGGCCTCTACACAAAGGTTGAGCTTGAAAAAGTAAAGGATTACATGCGCGAGGAGTTGACTCGCTCGTTTCAGCATTTCAGAAAAAAGACAAGCCCAAGGCCGCATTACGCCTCATACCTGTTTCGAAATTATAGAACAGAAAAAATCTCCGGACGCCTTGGCGGAATCACGGATCACACCATCGGCTCGCAGAACACCGTCTATTGCGATGTGCGAGTTGGCTCACCTCGGTTTGACAATTTGATCAATGGTGGCCTGGAAGACAATTCTGATCGCGATGAATCGATTGAATATATCAACATGCCCGCAGAAATCGAGCGGGATCCCTTTCGCTTCAGCCTCTGGAAACTTACCGACGCAAAGTTCCGCGAAGCCGCGGAGCAATACTACGAGCGCAAGTCCAAAGAACTTCACTATGTGGATCCAAACCGGGGGCTGCCTTCTCGACACAAAAGGAATGCTGTCAAGTCGTGGAAGTACACCAAGCTTCCAGAAGTAGATCGCGAATTCTGGATGTATAGAATTCGCCGCGCCGGCCAGCTACTAAAGAAATACACAAACATCAAAAACTCGCGATTTGAATTCAGCTGCCATCACCGCCAGAGCGTTCTTGTGAATTCTGAAGGGAGCGAGATCCTCCAACAACAATCCATTTTTGAATTGCGCGGATCCCTCTGGCTTTTGAACAAGAAAGGCGAAGGCATTGTCCAGGAGATTCACTTCACAGAAGGCGCACTGGATGATTTGCCAGGTGAAAAAGAGTTCATGGCTGTCATTCAGCAAAAGATCGATTCGCTCCTTGCTCTGGAAAAGGCTCCCCGCCTGGACTCCTTTTCCGGACCCGTTTTGCTTTCAGGTGGTGCATCTGGTCTCTTCTTTCATGAAGTGGTCGGCCATCGTCTGGAGGGTTCCAGACTGCTTTCGCCTGACGAGGGTGGAACCTTCCGCAGCCTCCGTGGAAAGAAAATTGCACCGGACTATATCGACATCATTGATGATCCCACTCTTACACATTATGGTGATCGTCATATGATTGGTCATTTCCTCTACGATGACGAAGGCACACCGGCACAAAAGGCCGTGCTGGTTGAGAAAGGGGTTCTGAAACAGTTCCTGACAACCGCAACGCCAATCCCGGGACAAAGAGAGACCAACGGACATGCACGCAGTCAGAAACATGAACGTCCCATTTCGCGGATGGGCAACCTGCTTGTAGTGAACCGCAAACCAGTCGATTCTGATGAAATGCGGGAGCGATTTATAGAAGAAATTAAGCGCCAGAAGAAACCGTACGGCATTTATGTAAAAGATACCCTGGGTGGAGAAACCGGGACTAACAGCTATGATTTTCAGGCTTTCAAGGGCGAAATACTCGATGCCAGTCGAGTATATCCTGACGGCAAAGAAGAACCAATCCGCGGAGTAGATTTTGTGGGAACTCCCCTTTCTTCCCTCGACGCCGTGGTCTGTATGGGAGATGATCCGGCGCTGGACAACAGTTATTGCGGTGCAGAATCCGGCGTTGTGCCCGTGTCCACCGTTGCACCTTCCATGTTAATGAGGAACCTGGAGTTGCAAGGACAGGATCGGGAACGTTATACGCAATATGTAGTCCCGCTCCCGTACGCGGAAAAGAAACCTAAGAAATAGAAGGACTTGCCCGTCAGGGAACGTCAACAACGAAGAGCGTCAGGTCGTCGTCCTGCGAACAGTCAATGGCACTTTCCTTGACAAAGGATATCACCTGATCGCAAAAGGCTTCGCCAGACAACCGCTGAACCGATTGGATATGAGCTAAAAATCGCTCTTCGCCAATAATCTCCCCGTCTTCCATGCGCGCCTCTATTAGCCCATCCGTGTAAAACACAAAGCGATCACCCGACCTGTATTCGACGGCCTTTTTCTCCACCTGTACATCAGGAAAAATCCCAATAATTCGACCTCGAGCCTCAAGCATCCTAGGTGGTTCACCGTGGCGCAACAGGATACACGGCGGATGCCCACCGTTGGCAAAATGAAAGAGTCCCTTCCGCGGATTCTCCGAGGTCTGTTGAAAGACGCCAAGACCCACAGTAATGAAGTTTCCAGAAATCCTTTCCAGGAGCTGTCTGTTGATTCTACCCAGTGCGTCAGCAGGGTCAATGCAAGCATCGAGGCTACTTTGCCAGACCATCTTTGTCATTGCAGCAATAAAGGCTGCTGGAACACCATGACCGGAAGCATCAGCGATAATTACACCGACGGCCCGACTCCCATCCTTGAGAGAAACGGATGCCACGTCATAGAAGTCACCTCCAACACTGGACATTGGCAGATAACGTGCAGAGAACCTCAGACCCACGTGTTCCGGAAAGGAAGTGGGTAACAGGCTCTCCTGAATCTTCTGAGCCATGCGTAGTTCTTGTTCGGTTTGTTGGCGCTTCTTTTCCAATTCTTCACGAAGACGCTTTTCTTCTTGAAGTGATGCGTTCAAACGTTCAAGGAAGATTTCATGCATGTAGTTTATCAGAATCAGCGAATGCCGATCGAGAATGTTCCGTGCCTCCTTATACAATTCATTCTCTCCGCCAAGATCCCGCTTCAGCGCTAGCAAGAGCTCAATGCGAATTGCGTTTTCGCGTAGATTGAACTCCGTAAAGGTTGAGTTCTGAGCGTTAACCACTTTCATTAGGATATTCACAGAACGTCTGAGCGCTTCCTCCTCCGCTGTTTCTGTGGCCAGGATGGCTTCAATACGGGCCCGCAGGGAAAGCAGGTAATTTTTTGCCGTGATATGGTCGAAATCCTGATGATCCAGTACCTTTGCGTCTACGAACCTGATATAGATCTTTTCCAGAATGGAAGGCCCGTCATCGAATTCACCAACGGTCGCCTGGACAAAGTCCATCTGGTCGCGTAAGAATGATTCATAGGAAAAACCTTCCCGCATAGCTCGGGCAAGGGTCTCAGGTGTCTTTGACAGTTCACGACGGAGAATCCTCCCGTACTCCGACACAAGCAGGGCAAAAAGCCTGGTGCGAGACGTTGGGAAACTGTGCGCTGCGTTTGTGGCTTCCATTTGTAGAAATGCCATGTGAATGAAATCCTTGGGGCCCGGAGGTCAATAGAAAGAAGGGGTAAAACCCTCCTCCGGCTGCTCAAAAAAATCGAACGGGAGCAATTTCCCGAACGGCTAAGGGACGATCTGTGGCAGGACCTCCCCGGCCTTGCCTCGAAGTGAAATATTCACAACATGGGTCAGCTCGGAGTCCTCGGGATTCACATCGATTGCAAATGCCCCATGCGACATAGCATGTCGCGTCAGGTAGACGGGCATTGGCACCATGCCCGACGTTCCTACGACCAGGAGAGTGTCCGCCGCACTGAGAAAATCCAGTACGTCCTCCAACAATTCTTCGTCATAGGTTTCCCCAAACCAAACGATGTGGGGCCGCGCAAGCCCTCCACAATTACAACGCGGTGGAATCCGGGAAAGCGGTGTCTCGAGTAAGTCGAATTGATTGCCGCATAACGTGCACCGGGCGCGCCATATGTTGCCATGAATCTCGGCAATGTTACGACTCCCGGACCGATTGTGGAGCCCATCAACGTTCTGCGTGATCAGCAGGAACTCTGGTAGAAGACTTTCTAATTTAGCGATGCTTAAATGACCCGGATTGGGTTCTGCTGCCTTGCAAATCCCACGACGCCAATCGTACCACTCCCAGACCAGCTTTGGATCACGTTGGAACGCCGACGGTGTTGCAAGATCCTCCGCCCGAAAGTTCCGCCAGAGACCGCCGCTGCCCCGGAACGTAGGAATTCCACTTTCTGCGGAAACACCAGCCCCCGTGATTACTGCCAGGCGCCGGGCCTTACGAATCTGGCCACGCGCAATTTCGAGGTTCTCTAAGCCGGGTTCTGTCACGCTTTCACCTAGACTACATCCAGACACAAAAGTGCGATATCGTCCGTTTGTGGACCGCTCCCTCGAAACAATGTCAAGTCGCGAAGTAACGCATCGACAAACTGTTCCGGATGATTTGCACGAAGGGCAAGACACTGCTCCTTAAAGCGGTCCTCATACATCTGAAAATCATCCGATCTGGTTTCGGTCACACCATCAGTGTAAAAAAGAAAGCGGTCCCCTTTCACCATATCCAATACATGATCGCTCCAGGATTGTCCCACGTCAACTCCCAGTATCAGGCTCTCATCTCCCAGGTAATTGAGGTTTGATTGTCTGATGCGTATGGGGGGTGGATGGCCGGCATTCGCAAAATGCATTCGGTTCAAATCAGGTTCAAAGATTGCGCAGGCCGCGCTCACAAAGTGCTGCCCCCCGCCGAGGTACTGGCACAGGTCTGTGTTCATTCCCTTGAGAATTGCTGCGGCACTTCTTTTGAGTTTGTGATTGTGAAACGCGGCCTTGGTCATTGTGGTAATCAGTGATGCAGCAACCCCGTGGCCTGTTACGTCAGCGATTAGGACAGCAACGCCTCCTTCGATCTTGATAACGTCGTAGAAATCACCTCCCACATTTTCCATTGCCAGATAACGTCCCACAAACTCCAGTCTCGAATGGACACCAATCAGGGGCGGCAGGAGCTGTTGCTGCATTTTTCCAGCAATTTTCAGCTCGTCGGTAAACCGATCCGAGGCGGCGCGGAGCTTCCGATGTGCCTGGTCCAGGTCGCGCCGATTCTTCTTAGTCTGTGCCAGGTTTTGTGACAGATTGCGGCGATTCTTCTTCAGATGATTCGACGTTTCCGTCATGTAGTAGGTCAGGATCAGCATCCACACCATCCAGAGGGCGTTTCTGGGCTCAAGGGTGCCCAGGAAGAAACCAGGAGAGCTCGAGCCAAATAAGACCAGCATCCAGATCAACCAGAACCGCCGACGAATAAAGCCGAACCCCGGCATGCCAACGGTGGTTCCCCATATCCAGAATACGACAGCATAGGGTGGTAGCTCGATTGATAAATAGCCGTAGTAAACGGCAACTGGCAGGCTTACGATCAGGGCCAAATCAAACCACGATTCCAGCGTGTGTTTGCCGCGAACCAGGCGGTACGACAGGTAGAGCCCGGTACCGGAATAATATAGAACAAAGGCGGCAAAAGGGACAAGTTGCACGCGAGTGCCATAAACCGGATCGAACAAGGCGATCAGCAAAATAGTGCCAGCGTTGATGCCCAGACCACGAAAGTAAGCAAGGGAAGCTGGATTCGTTAGAACGCGAAACAGTGTCGACCTACTTCGCCCGCTCATACCGGATCAAATCCCCCCACAGGACCCTGTCAACCTCGCTGCCGACCGGTCGTCTCAATCGACAAATATCCTTAGCTATTTTTCCATTTTGCCGACCTTGAAACTACGGAGGAGTCATGGCTAGAAATCTCATTATTATTGGCGGCGGTACGCTGCAAATGCCCCTGATCGACACGGCAAAAGCCATGGGCCTCTTCACCATTGTGTTTGATATGACCGCTGATGCCCCGGGTATGAAAGCAGCCCATATGCCAGTCATTATGAGTACGCGCGACATCGATGGGTGCGTACGCGAAGCACGACGCCTCCGCGAGACAATGCAAATCCACGGAGTAGTAACGGCAGGAACGGACGCCAGCAGGGCCGTCGCAGCCATAGCAGGATCCCTGGATCTTCCCGGTATCCGTTATGCGGACTCCGAGGCCGCTTCAAACAAAGTCCTAATGCGAAAGCGACTTCGCCAGCATGGCGTTCCAATTCCAGATTTCCGATCCGTTTGGTCCATCAAAGAAGCCCGCGAAGCTATGGATGAAATGACATTCCCGCTGGTTCTAAAGCCGGCTGATAACATGGGTGCTCGCGGCGTTATTAAGATTTCAGCCCGCGAAGAAATTTATGCTGCTTTCAAGCACGCAAAGAAGCACAGTCCCACGGGCGAAATGATCCTTGAAGAATATATGGAAGGACCAGAATTGTCGATTGATGCGCTGGCCTGGAATGGTCAGATCCGAATGACTGGAATCGCAGATCGCATCATCGCTCGCGAACCCTACTTCGTCGAGCTTGGACACAACATGCCATCGTCTCTGCCCGCATCAGTGATTGAAGAGGCGGCGGACGTTATGAAAGCCGGGATGCGGGCTCTCGGCATTCATACTGGCGCCGGGAAAGGCGATATCAAACTCGCAAAATTGCCACCGGGTCAGAAGAACCCCCGTCATGCGGCGCCATACGACAACTATTCCATTAAGGTTGGAGAAATCGCTGCCCGACTGTCCGGTGGTTACATGTCCTCGCACACTTATCCTTTGCACAGTGGCGTAAACTTACATAAAGCTGCGGTTCAGATTGCACTGGGCGACGAACCTTCTTCTTTGGAAGAGACCAAGAATTTTGTGGCTATTGAACGTGGAATTCTTTCCAGACCTGGAAAAATCCTGGAACTCAACGGAGTTGCTGAGATGAACCAGGTTCCAAAGATCGAGCACATAGTATTTACGCGCAAGCCAGGAGATGTAGTTGTCGAAGCGACAAGCAATCTTGACAAGATCGGGCACATCATAGCATGCGCCCCGACTCTTGAAGAAGCTGAAGCAGCGGCACAGGAATGCTTGAAGCGCGTTCAGATATCAGTAGATGATACTTTCAGCGTGGATTGGAAATCCGTGGAAGATAAGGCACGCGAACGTTTCGGGGATCAGGTTTGCTGGGTTTGCAAGAGCTGCGCCGGGCATTGCGCCAGCGGAGTCCCGGGAATGGGCGGCCTGGGAAGTATGAATACTTTCAAGGACAACGCTGCGGCCCTTGCGGAGATCAGAATTATTCCGCGTTACATCCGCACAAACGTGCAGCCGGACACAACACTGGAATTTCTGGGTCGTAAGTTTGAAACACCGATCATGGCAGCGCCCATGACAGGAACGGCAACTAACATGCGTAACGCGATTGGCGAGTACGACCTGGCCCGCATTCTAGTTCATTCAAGCCGCGAAGCAGGAAGCATTGCCTGGGTAGGCGATGGAGCCACACCTGATCGTTATAAGACCATTTTCAAAGCGTTGGCCGAAGCGGATGGCGTGGGTATTGCAATCTGCAAGCCACGCTCAGACGAGGCAGCACTCCTCGAAAGATTCCGCGTAGCAGAAGAGCTTGGATTGACAGCCATTGGAATGGACATCGATGCAATTTCATTTCGAACAATGGAACTCAAGCGGCTTGGCAGCACGGCGAGAAACTTTGAAGCGCTGCGTATGCTCCGCGATTCGGTGAATTTGCCTTTTATCCTGAAAGGAATCATGTCACCAGAGGATGCCGAAGAGGCAATTCGAGCAGGCGTTTCAGCACTGGTGGTGAGCAACCATGGAGGACGTGTGCTGGACGATATGCCAGGCACCGCGCGCGTACTTCCAGAAATTGTCTCAGTGGTTGCAGGCAGAATTCCTGTGCTGGTGGATGGGGGCATCCGGACGGGCCAGGATGTATTCAAGATGCTTGCACTGGGCGCAAACGGGGTCCTTGTGGGCCGTCCTCTGGCCATTGCCGCTGTGGGCGGTGACCTGGCGGCCGTAAAGTTCCTCTATTCCAGGATGCGCGATGAGCTGGCTCGCACCATGAATCTTTGCGGAACGGAACGGCTGACAGATATCGATCAGAACTTTATTCGCATCTATCGCGAAAGTGATCCACTTGAGACCAAAAACCGGGGTTAAGCGCCGACTTCTATGAGTTGGCGTGCAGGTCTCGAACCTTCAGCCACTCATTCGGGCTCCGCGCCGAACCATGCAGAAGCATAGTTGTCAGACAGTGTTCCACCTATCGAGCGCCATTCCATCCCGGCCCAGGGCCCTTCGTTTAGCATAACAGCGCGGTGTCCTGGACTTCTGGCCCAGCGATCCACGGCCAACCATGGAGTCATGGCCTTGCGTTTCTCAGAATCGAATGCGGCCGCGGCGATCTCGTACCCGTTCCCTTTGTAGTTCGAAAGTTCTCGGGGTTTGTTCCACATGCATTTTGCTTCTTTTTGATCATCGGTGTAGCAACAAGGAGTCCATCGTCCGTTACGCGACCAGCTGTGCAGATTGCATTTGCTTTCCCGGCTGTTGGCGTAGATTTGCATATCCTGAACATGCGTCAACGCCACGAGTGTTAATGATTTTGAGACAGGGATGGGTTTCAGGCCGCGCGAAACCCTGAAATCGTTGATGATTTCTGGAAGGGTCTTGTCCTTCATAGAGGGATCATAGTCCAGGTAATTTGCACCCGCACAGCTGGCCATGAGCAGGCACAGTAATAACAAATAGCGCACTACAAGAATCCTTCTATCATAGCCTTGCTGGCAAAAAGCTCCTTGAACCTGTCTGCGTCGTGGGCTGGTACAATCTGAATCTTGTTCGCAGGATCATTCATCAGGTTGTAAAGCATTCGAATTTGTGAGGCCACAAGAGCCCTGTTTTCTTGCAGAAACAACAGATTCAATAGCGCCGCCTTGCCCTTGAGCTTTCTAATGTTTTCCATGCTCCAAACAATGTCTCCGACGAGCAGGTACTCATTTCCGTTGTTGAGAGCAATGTAGATGAACTGTGTGCCCGGACTATGGCTGGGCGTTTTAATTAAGACAATGCCCGGGGACGGAGAGAAATAAAGATCAAACTCCAATGGCTTGAGTGACTTAATCACTTTCAAAGCCTCCGGGGTGAACGTTGTCACATCGCGATACGGATCGTTAACCTGCTCCGCCGTGAGAAGAAGTTTCTCTTTGAGCCTTTCCACGTTAGGCGATATTGCAATTCCACCAATATGATCAGGGTGTTCATGGGTCAACAGAATCTGCGATGCTTTCAGCATGGCTTCCTGCATTGCATCAAAGCGTTCCACATAGTATGGAGCATCACTGGCCATGTCTTTGTGGGCTTTCTGTGAAAAAGCGGTATCGATGATGACCGTCTTTTTTTCTGGATACACAACCTGGAACGATGCGAACACCAATGGCACCTTTCTGGTCAGGCCTTCGCCCGCGATAACGGCGGATGCAGGGAAAGCCCCTTCCCCGACTACAAGCGCGTGAAGACTCTCAGGGAGAGATCCTTTTGATTCACGAGCCAGAGCGCGAATTGTTTTTAGATTAAGTGTGAAGTCAGATTTTTCTGGTACGGGCGATCTATCGAAAAGGGCAATCTTTCCAATCCATAAGACTGAAAGGATCGCTACTATGACAATGATGGCTTTCCTTGAGCGAGTCATGGTTTAGAAATCGAAGATATTCTAGTATTGCATAGTCTTTTTGAAGATCGACGGCGTGAAACCTTTTGTTCCCGCTCTCCCATGTGCTTTCAAGGATAGCTATTGTATGCGAGCGGCCTTGCGAATCTCCTTCCTGAGCTCCTTGCGAAACGCTGGATAGTCTACTTCAGTGGAATGTCGGGGTGTCTTCAGGAAGCGGAAATGGGGTTTTCTCATTTCCTGTTCAATCCTTACTGCAATGTCTGCGGGTCTTGTGTAGCGTCCCTCAATTTCAAGACATGCCAGCTTCGCCTGGAAGTCGGCCAGAGGCCATATACAACCCAGTGGTTGGAACAATCCAATGAAATAGAGATTGTGGATCTCACCATGAAACATTTTACGCCACAGTGGGATTTCCGTCCTGCCTTTGAAGTCAATGAAGCTCTTGTCAAAGAACGGAAATGAGATATGATATCCCGTTGCGGCGATAATGACGTCGAATGTTTCAGAACTGCCGTCGGTAAAGTAGACGGTCCTACCATCGAGCCTTGAAACGCCCGGCTTCGTTGCAATCTGACCGTGGCGGATAGCGTAGAAAAGTTCAGAATTGACGGTTGGATGCCCTTCCAGGACTCCATAGTCAGGATTGGCCATGCCGTATTTGCGGTTGCTACCTTGCCAGAGCAATACCGTTAGGCGCAATATCCACTGACGAATGGGGCGCGGCATCCAGAGACTACGGTGATACAGCACATCTACCGGAGTGCCAAACATGAATTTTGGAAGGAACCAGTGTCCTCGACGCATCGAGATCGTCGTTCGGTCGGCGACACGCGCACATTCCATTGCAATGTCAGCCGCGGAATTCCCGCCACCAACTATGAGTACGCGCTTACCGCGAAACGGTTCGGATCGTTTGTAATCGTGCGAATGAATAAATTTTCCCGTGAATGATCCCTCGTATTTTGGAGGAGCCGGATCCCAGTGATGTCCATTGGCCACCATCAGATAGTCAAAGTACTCGACCCTCTTGCCGCGCGGCCCCCGAGAGGTTATCTTCCAGACTCCGGTGTGATCTAACTCTGCATGCGTTACCTCGGTGTGAAACCGGATGCGAGACGGAATGTCAAAGTTGACAGCATAACTTTCAAAGTACTCCCTCAACTGTCTGTGCGAAGGATAGTCAGGAAAACCAGCGGGAAAAGGAAAGTCCTCGTACGCAGAGAGAGTCTTTGAGCTGATTATATGTGTGGTTTCGTAAACACTGGAATGGCCCGGCTTCTCGCGATAAACCCAATTGCCGCCTACCTCACCGCTCTTCTCGAATATTACAAGACTCTCCGCCAAACCTGATGTTATGACATTCTTGGCTGCCGCAAGTCCCGATGGACCCGCGCCAATGATGCAGATCCTTGGCATTCGACAAATGCCGCACAGGCTTTATCGCCGTCATGCGGTAATTGGTCGGGGAACGGGAAATTGAAATGATTTCAGCCGCCGTCAACCGATCGTGATTCAAGCGATGGGTTTGGCGGAAGGTTCATTGCATCCGGAAATAGGTCTACCAACCACCGGACTATATCCCGGACGGCAATAATCCCGGCTGGCACTCCCTGTGCGTCGACCATTGGAATGTGTCGATAACCCTCTTCGCTCATTTTGCGGAGAGCGTAGGCCACGCCGGCATCGGGAGAGAGAGTATCCGGATTGCGTGTCATGACCGTTTCTACGGAAACGGACTTGATATCGATGGACTTGCCAACCACTCGGGTCAGGACGTCGCGCTCTGTAAAAATACCGACCAACTTGCCGTTATGCGTAATAACTGCCGCACCCACACGCTTTTCATTCATTGAAGCGATCACCTCGGCAATCGAAGCTGTTGTTGGCAACGCAACCACCGGACGTTGCGGGAGCCTACCAAGCGACATAGAAAGAATCTCCCCGCGGATAATCTTTTCATCTTCAAAAGAATCTTCAAATTCGCTTGCATTCATTCCCTGATACTGAGGTTCCCACCCTGTTCTGTCAAGCGACGTTTGCCATGAAGGCTTGACGAACCCCTGCGGGAAACAAATCTGTGAGGGCTTTGTTAACCCGGAAACCAGACATAACAGAACTGAAACCAATTGGCATAGCGGACCTGGTGCAGCGCTTCTCAAATGGACTGGAGAATCTGGACCAGCGGATCTGGACCCTTGGTGATCCTCAGCTGGACCAGGCGTTCACAACGGGGGATGGAGTCGGAGAATGGCCCTGCAGGGTCTTGGTGGGGCATCTGGCAGACGCGGAGCTGGCCTTTGTGCACAGGATGCGCAGAATTGTGGCAGAGGAAAGGCCATTGTTTGCAGTCTGGGATGAGAATGCGTTCATTGAAGCAGGTTTGTACGGGAATGCCGGAAATCGCCGGAGCTTTCCGGTTCGTGAGTTTCTCGAGACTCTTCAGGCTACACGCAAATGGACCGCGTCCTGGCTAAAGACGCTTCCCGATTCTGCGTTTGCGCGCACAGGCCAGCATCCGGAACGCGGCGAGCAGACGCTACGAACGGTGCTGGAGTACGCCACCTGGCATCTAGAGCAACATGGCTGGTTTCTGAATCAAAAGATTCGCAAACTATTCTCGTGACTTCAATCACTCACTGCTCAACGCAATAAACGTAACCAGTGGTTGCGCAGTTTTGTCCGGCCGCAGGGGCCACAGCGAGGGTACTGCCGTTCGTCTGATCGCTCTGGCCCTGCTTCCCGCGCGTTGAAGGACCCGGAGCTCCGCCCGAACTGGAAGTCCACGCACTACAATCGTTGCCGTGATTTGTCCAATCCGCATTGAGTCCCGTCCAGACCCCAAAGCTCGAAGTTGTAATCTGGGTGATGGTACCAAACACAACTATGCCATTTGCGTTCGTGGTGAAAACGACGGTCGTTCCGTCAGCCCGATAGTAAGTAGTACTCGGCTGCATGATCCATGACGGATCCATACCCCCGCTGCAATTTGGATCTGTCGGTGTCGCACAGGGTCTTCGCGTGGAGGAATCGACAACCATGGCTTTGTACGTTCCACTGGGCTTGTTGGTCGACTGAGCAGAATTATTACAGAGAGCATCTGCCCCGGTTGGTCCACCGAGGTTGGCATTGTGGGGCCAGGCCGGACCCGAGGGGACGTAAATCTTATGACCAGACACCACTACGCTGATAGTGATCGTGGCAGTTGCACTACCAAGCTCGTTCATTGCAGTAATGGCATACATGGTTGCACCCTGTAACCCGGTAGGCGTACCGCTAAGGGCGCAGGTCGAGGACGAAAGGCTAAGACCGGAGGGCAATGCAGGGCTAGATGTACAGGAGGTAATTGTACCCGAGAACATGGGGGTTTGACTTATGATGGCCACGTTCTGAGTGAAGGAAAAGGGCCCACCCGAGTAGGAGAGGCCCGAGGGGGCTGCGGTAGTGCGCTGAAGGGAGGTCAGGAGTATGACCATACCGTCCGTGCCCAGCTGTTCCGTCCCCGGAGAAGGGGGCGGAGTACACGCCATATAAAAGACAATGCAAAACACTACTAGTAGTTTCACGTATCCGCTATGGCCAGCGAACACTGTTTGGTCCAGTAGTCTTTTGTCTCTAGAGAGCTTTTTTTGTAATTTTTTCTAGTTTTTCTAGTTTTTCTTCAAAATCCGTCGTCGCACAGGCCTTCCAGGGCCTGGTATCGGGTTAATGGGCCTAAAACCAGTCCAAATTAGCTAAAGTGGCAACAATCCAGCATTTGGAAACCGCGCCCTGCGACCATTCCGAAATCCGGCCGTCCGTTTGATCGCTTTGGGCGGTCAAAAAAAAAAGGCACCCCGAAGGATGCCTTTCGTTTCTAATCGGGACCGGAGGCCTCACGCCGAGCTGCCAGGAGGGCAGTGTCCGGGTGCCGGGTCCATGGAAGGACCCTTGCCCGGCGGAGTGATGCCTCAGCTCCTTACTCTTCGACCTTGATTCGCATCGCGTAGAAGGATCTCCACACGAATACAGTTGAGATCAGGAAGAACACGCATGCGAGGCCCAGACGAACGTTAGACATTGCGGCTGGAATCTCAATTGCAAGTTCCACCGCCAGAAGACCAAACAGGGTGGTGAACTTAATGATCGGGTTCATTGCAACTGAAGAAGTATCCTTGAACGGGTCACCAACTGTGTCCCCAACTACGGATGCATCGTGAAGCGGAGTTCCTTTGGCTTTCAGTTCTGTTTCAACGAGCTTCTTGGCATTGTCCCAGGCTCCACCGGCGTTAGCCATGAAGATTGCCTGATACAGACCAAACACTGCAATGGAAATCAGATATCCAATAAAGAAATACTCTTCGATGAATGCGAAAGCAAGCGTGCTGAAGAAGACAACCAGGAAGATATTGAACATACCTTTCTGAGCGTAGATTGTACAGATCTCTACAACTTTCTTTGAATCTTCAACTGATGCTTTTTCAACACCCTCGAGTTTGATGTTCTTCTTGATGAACTCCACAGCGCGATATGCACCGGTTGTTACTGCTTGCGTTGAAGCACCAGAGAACCAGTAAATCACAGCACCACCAGCAATCAAACCAAGGAGGAATGGAGCGTGGAGGAGGGAGAGTTTTTCAAGATTAACAGTCAGACCGTGAGTCAGAATCACGATGATTGAGAAAATCATTGTAGTTGCGCCCACAACAGCAGTTCCAATCAGAACTGGCTTTGCAGTAGCTTTGAATGTGTTTCCTGCACCATCATTTTGTTCCAGGAATTCCTTCCCTTTGATAAAATGAGGATCGAATCCAAAGTCTTTCTTGATTTCTTCGCGCGCGCCCTTGCGGGTTTCGATCAATGAAAGTTCAAATACAGACTGCGCGTTGTCCGTTACCGGACCATATGAATCCACAGCAATCGTAACCGGACCCATTCCAAGGAATCCAAACGCGACCAGACCGAATGCGAATACAGTTGGAGCAAGCATTCCAAGTGGTTCAGCCAGTCCAAGTGATGCGATTCCGTAAGCGGCAGCCATGAGGGCCGCGATTGTCAGGCCCATCCAGTATGCGCTGAAGTTACCAGCAGTCAGACCGGAGAGAATGTTCAGCGATGCTCCACCTTCTTTTGAAGCAGATACAACTTCGCGCACATGCCCGGATTCGGTAGAAGTGAATACTTTTACGAGCTCAGGAATGATGGCCCCTGCAAGAGTTCCGCAGGTAATGATCGTTGAAAGTTTCCACCAGAGCGATGAATCGCCGCCAAGATTTGGAATCAAGACATATGAAACAACATAAGTCAAGATTACAGAAACAAAAGATGTCAGCCATACCAGAACGGTCAGCGGATGCTCATAATTCATTGAGTCTTTCTTGGAGTAGAGAGCATTTGAGATGATCGCGTTGATTCCGTAAGAACCAGAACTTGCGAGAATCATAACAATGCGCATTACGAAAATCCAAACAAGAAGAGCTACTTGAATTGAAGGCTCTTTAACAGCCAGCAGGATGAAAGAGATAAGTGCAACACCCGTTACACCATATGTTTCAAAGCCGTCAGCGGTTGGACCAACCGAGTCACCAGCGTTGTCACCGGTGCAATCCGCGATTACCCCAGGGTTTCTAGCGTCATCTTCTTTGATCTTGAACACGATCTTCATGAGGTCGGATCCAATATCAGCAATCTTGGTAAAGATACCACCGGCGATACGCAGTGCAGATGCACCGAGTGATTCACCGATTGCAAAACCAATGAAGCAAGCTCCCGCGAATTCAGAAGGAACGAACAAGAGGATTGCGAGCATCAGGAAGAGTTCGATTGAAATGAGGAGGAGACCAATGCTCATCCCTGCTTTCAGAGGAATCTGGTAGTTTGGAAATGGCTTTCCACGCAGAGCAGCAAACGCTGTGCGAGAGTTTGCAAACGTGTTAATGCGAATTCCAAACCAGGCTACGCCATAGGAACCGGCAATACCGATCAAGCTGCAGATCAGAATGATTGCAACTGTACTGGCCGGATAATGCTGCAGCACACCAAAGTAAATGACCATGATGATACCGATGAACAATTCCAGGACCAGAAGGAGTTTACCTTGCTGGAACAGGTATGTCTTACAAGTTTCATAGATCAGTTCTGATATCTCGCGCATTGCGATGTGAACTGGAAGATTCTTAATCTGAGTAAATTGAACCAACCCGAACAGCATGCCCAATACGCAAACGCCCATACCGATAAACAGCAGGGTTCTACCGTTTCCGATTGCGAAGTTTACGGATGAGAGATCCGGGATTTTAAGCTCAGCCTCGCTTGCGAAAATGGAGAGGGGAGCAAAGAACGCTACGATAAGGATCAGGGGCATATACTTCCGCAGTGCGGAAGAGACTTTCCACTCGTGGAAAGAAGAGCCTGCTCCTTTTGAGCCAGAGACTTTCTTCATTGGGTACCTCATTGAAGTTTAAACGGGACCATTAAGGTCCCACGGATGCACTAAGTGCATTTTAAGATTGACTGAGCGATGCTTGTAAAATGACAACTCTTATTTTCATGAACGGCGAGGGAATTTCCATATTATGGGTACTTCCCTTCGCAATCTTCCTCCTTTGCATAGCCATTGCACCGCTGGTTGGTCCACATTTCTGGGAAAAAAACCTCTGGTGGATCGCGCTGGGCGTTTTCACCGCCCCCATGCTGGTTGCTCTTACATTCTTCCTCGGCGAAGCCTTATTTCACAAAACTGTCGAGAAGGTTCTTGAGTACCTTTCTTTCATAACGTTACTCGCTTCTCTTTATGTCATATCAGGAGGGATTTTCATCCACGGGCATTTTCGGGGTAAGCCCATCGTTAACACCAGCATCTTGATCATTGGAAATTTAATCGCAAGCTTAATAGGAACCACGGGAGCGTCCATGCTGCTGATTCGACCATTGCTCCGAGCAAACGCCGGTCGCAAACGCAACGCCCACGTGGTCGTCTTTTTCATTTTTATCGTCAGCAACATTGGTGGCCTCTTAACACCGCTCGGTGACCCGCCACTATTTCTTGGATATCTTCAAGGAGTTCCGTTCCTCTGGACCCTGCAAAATCTCTGGAAACACTGGCTATTGGTAAGCGGACTCACCATTTTGATTTTCTATTTTGTCGATTCGTATATCTACCGCAAGGACGGAGAGGGAATTCTCCACAAACACGACGAAGCAGAGCCGTTTCAAATCAGCGGTACATTTAACATCCTGCTACTAATTGGAATTGTCCTGGCGATTTATTTTCAAGGACACTTTCTGACAAGCGTCCCGGGCTGGCCGCACTTTGGCCCGCAGGAAGCGGCCATGTTACTCCTGACCGGGATTTCTCTTCTTCTCATGCCGGTAAAACACCCGATAAGGCTACGGAACGGCTTCAGCTGGAAACCGATCGTGGAAGTAATCCTTCTTTTTGCGGCAATCTTCAGCACCATGATTCCGGCGTTACACGTCCTGGAACTTCGCGGGTCCGGATTGGCCATCAGAGAGGCCTGGCATTTCTTCCTGGCAACCGGAGTTCTCTCCTCCGTGCTTGACAATGCCCCCACATACCTCACCTCCCTGTCACTGGCCAAGGCCCTGAATCCAATCAATGACCTTGGCTTCGTCTTCCGCGACGGTGGACACGTGAGCTCCGCCTTACTTGCGGCCATATCTTGCGGCGCCGTCTTTATGGGAGCCAATTCCTACATTGGCAACGGGCCAAACTTCATGGTGCGGGCAATCGCAGAAGAGCGCGGCGTCAAAATGCCTGGCTTTTTCACGTACATGCTGTACGGAGCCATTGTTCTGGGCCCGTTATACGCCCTTGTTGTCTTCATATTTTTTTAGGACAAATCGTGGCTCCCTTCGAAATGTTTGAGAATCGGCTCATCAAGATGAACCGACACATTTCAAAATGGGCGCGCAGACAAGGCATATCGTGCTATCGGATTTACGATCGAGACATACCACAGTTTCCATTTGTGATTGAACGCTTTGAAGATTGCCTCAGCGTTTCCGAATACAAAACCTCGCGTAGCCTCGAGGGAGCGGACCAAAAGGTCTGGCTAGAGGCTTGCATGGAAATCCTGGCGCGAGTCACAGAGATATCAGATGAGAATATCTTCTTGCGTGAACGAGAAAGACAGAAAGGTAGCAGCCAGTATACAAAGCAAGACGTATCTGATCGAACAATAGTAGCCAATGAAAATGGTCTCAAGTTCAAGCTGAATATGTCAAGCTACCTGGATACGGGCCTCTTCCTGGATCATCGCATTACACGCCGTATGGTGAGGGAAGAGGCTGAGGGAAAATTCTTTCTGAATCTTTTTTCTTACACGGGGTCGTTTTCTGTCTATGCTGCCTCCGCAGGAGCCACGACCATTTCTGTAGATCTTTCAAGGACTTACACTGCCTGGTGCCATGAGAATCTGTTGTTGAATGGTTTTCCATCCAAACTGTTGGCCGAACGCGAAGCTCGACCACAACAATGGAAGAACGATAAGGGACACCAGGTGGTCCAGGGGGACGTGATTGATCTACTTGATGATATGCCGGCCGGAATATTTGATCTGACGGTGGTTGACCCCCCGAGCTTTTCCAATAGCAAGCGAATGGAAGGGACCTTTGACGTCCAAAGGGACCACGTTGAGCTGCTGCGCAAAGTTCTGCGAGTTACCAGACCAGGCGGAGTAATCTACTTCTCAACAAATCTCAGAACATTCAAAATGGAAACAACCGCCATAGTAGGCGCGGAGTGCAAAGACATCACACGCCGCACCATTGACAATGACTTCAGAAACCTGAAGGTGTATCGGGCGCGTCTCGAAAAGCACCGAGTCTAGGAGCCGCTTCCGGCCTCTTCTTGACTGATTGCAATTCTCGACTTGATGAAGAAGAACCCTACTATTACGAAAGTGACCACCGGCGAGACCCAATGTGGAATATGCACATCGAATGAATCGAGCACCATGACCATTCCCAGGACAAATATTGAATACATCGCACCGTTTTTCAGATACTTATATTTTTTGATTCTATCAATATTGCCCACAGTTAATTGGCGAACCACAATGGCACCCAGACCGTTTCCGAGCAAGATCAATGGCACAGAGAGCGTAAACGCAAACGCCCCAAGCACTCCATCGATAGAGAATGTTGCATCAAGAACTTCGAGATACAGAATCTTGGAAATATCGGATTTGTTGGATGTAAGCAAATCCCGCTCTGCTTCCTCGGCATTCTCCTTGAATCCGTGGGTTATGAAGAAGGCTGTGGAGCCAATCACCGCGCCGAGCGCCATCATAGGATCGCGCTTCAAGCAAAACCAAACGATGATCAGCAGGGCAATGGATGCAAACGCATAGAACCAGACGCCATGTTTTTCGAAAAACGGCTCACCAAACAATCCGTAGTTCTTTGGTTCAATGAACAGCCAGTGGAGAAAAAGCAAGACCAGGAACGTTCCACCACCCACGAGAAGCAGAGGTGCAGACGCCTGAATTGCTTCGTGCACACGCGGATCATTTGAGAATGAGGCGGTCAGGGCACCCCAGGCCCCAAGCGATGGATTCACCGCCCAGACAATGAGCCACGGAAGTACGCCGCGAACCACAAAGACCGCGAGAATGATTCCATAGATCAGAAACCATCGCCTGTACTTAGGCTGCATAGTCCCGAGCACTTCTGCATTAATGATCGCATTGTCTATACTCGAGACTGTCTCGAAGAGACAAAGTCCAGCTACGGTGAGTATCAGTGCACCTATTTCCATAAACCAATTGCCTGCCCAAATTTTACTTTGTTTTCTTCAGCCACAAGCGGAAGGAATTTCATTGTATCTTTCTCAAATAGGAGAACCACGGTGGATCCCATTTCAAATCGTCCAAGCTCATCACCACGTTTAGCTTGAAGTGGTGTGGCATACTTCTGATCTTTGCGCGTTCTGATCCAGCGATTAGTCACAAAGCGATCGTACTCAAGGTAGATTCTACCGACGTTAGTCGCGCCAACTTTGATAAGTGCCAACCAACCATTTGGGTTGTGAATATAAGTCGTCAACCGTTCGTTTTTGGGAAAAAGCGCATGCAGCCGATTGACAGCAATTGGATTCACGGTGAATAAATCACCCGGCAAATACGTAAATCCTGGCACCTCACCGGCTACAGGAAAATGTATGCGGTGGTAGTCGCGAGGAGAAAGATAAATTACCAGGAAACGCCCGCCCTGGAAACGTTCCAGGTACTCCGGCGCATCGAGCAAATCCTCAAGTGAATAGTGAATTGCTTTTGCTTGAATCAGCTTCCCGTCAGTGATATCGCCAAAGCGCAGAACGGTTCCGTCCACTGGCGAAACAATTGTCTTTTCATTTCCCTCTATTGGCCGCGCTCCCGGCTTCAGATTGCGAATAAAGAACAAATTCAGTGAGCCATACTCTTTGATTTCTTTGGCTGCCTCCTCAACAGTCACGCCAAAGGCTCGAGAGTACGCCATGAGCACCGGCTCGCGTACTGCTCGCGGCAGGGGTGTGGAAGCGATCCAACCAAACATTCTCGAAAGAAGATTCTGCGGTAGAATCGTCAAAAATATGAGGTATATATCCTTGCTTATCTCCCATTGGTGCGAGACAGACAGATCATCGAGTTCGCGCGCAGCTATCCCGGAACCAGTGACCGCGAGAACAGGTAGAAGAACAATCAGTAGCAAGCCGGACCAGAGACCCATCGTTAGGATTGCCGGCGTTGCAGGAAATAGTATCGAAACAGGCAAAAGAAGTACGTAGACGATAGTAACAATTCTTCCCGAAGCAGGCAATGCTATTTGAAGCGAGATAACCCATGAAAGTACCCAGAGTGCCGTCAGAAAAAATAACGCAGTCCGGTATAGATCTGTTGCCGTGTCCGTTGAACCACCAATTCGATGCGCTATGGCGGCGCTAAGAAACGCAACTATCGGTGCCAGGATTGCCGAAAGCAACGCTGTAAGTCCGGCTTTAGCGGGCTCGGTTCGAACTGCTGAGAACAGGAACGGAGTCTTTGCTATTTCGCTTAACGTTAGTGCAAACAGGAGCCCTGCGGCAATTGCCGCCGGATCACCAGGATTTGTGAACCCGGTCCATATCCGGGAGAAGATCCCCTCTTCACTTCCGTGCCAGAACCAAGCCAGAAGCAGAAGCAAAGCAGCGAACCCGGCAAGGATCGAGGCCAGTGTACCGGCAGTTCGCAAGCCGGATAGGCCAATGAGGCCAGCGAGTGCGCTGACAAGTACCACCCAGATGGGCATACGACCACCAGTCAGACCGGTCTGGATACCAGCAAAAGAAACTCCCTGTGAAAACCCCTGAACACAAAGGGCCAGGACCGCCAGGAGGATTATCGATCTTGAGAGCTTACTGGCGCGAGATCGCGCATGGAGAGAGACGGTTGCTCCGTACTGAATGGCGGCGAGAATCCAGGAAAACGCAAAGAACCAGAGGAGCACACCACGACCAAACATGCTCATATAGATGACGGCACCAACAGCGGCACTTGCTGAGAGTGAAAGTGCAAGAGCTTGAAACTGAGTAAGCGTTTGCGGGCCCGGAGGCTGGTCCAGCATTCCTGAAGCGACCTTAATCGCGAGGGGAAATTTTAGAAATTGAACCAGGCGGAATCGAATGGTCAGAAAAACGCCCACAAGAATTGTGAACGAAACCAGTGGGATTGCTATTTGCTGGTATGTCTCTGAAATCATGATTGGCTCGGCTTCCACTTTGTCTGATATTCGATCATCTCAGGTCAAGGCATTTTGCCGGATCGTGCTTGTGCTGGCGACGATCGGGAGTTCTAATCCACTTTCTGCATTTCCGTTTGAAATAGGAATGAGCGGGAGTGTCGGTTACCGTTCAGCCAGCACTCTTGACACGGGTCTCAACAATTTCAGGACAAGCCTGAGTCCGAGTGTATTTAGCGTAACAAGGCACTCGGATTTCAATAGCATGCCGTCTGCGGAAGGTTGGATCCGGATTGGCGACGTGATCTCGGATCAGAGTCTCTTCGGATTGATGGTGGGCCGAACCTATGCACCTGACATTTCCGTGAGGCAACTCCGTACGGATGGCGTATATTTCACTTCAAAATGGAATTTCCTCATCCCGTACTTCGGGCTGACATATCATTATCGCTTTAGACCCCTGGAATCACGACGATGGTCCTACGAAGTTGGAGGAACGCTCGGCTTCGTGACCGAACCACGCTGGAGAACAGATGGTTACTTTCAAAGTCAGTTCCAGCTCAGTCGACAGCACACAAGCCACCGCGCCGCGTACGGTAGCCTCCTTCGCATAGAGGGCGCAGCACTCAAGAGTTTGAATGATTATGTCTTCTTACGCGGTGGGCTTTCGCACACCTTCATGTATTTGGGCCGATTTACTGGCAACGTCAATGGCAGCGATGGCTACTGGGTTAACTTGCGCAATGGTGGCTTGTTTCCGCTTTCCGCATCGCAGTTCCTTCAAACGTTCGCAATTGACCGGGATCCTATCCTGGGACCCACCCAGGTTTCCCTCATTCGCAAGCAAACCGAACTTTCCCTGGGCGTGACACAAATCTTCGTCAGCGTCGGACTCAGATTTTGATTTACAATAACTGCCTGTCCGCCGAACAGTAGAGCCTGGATAAGCTGATTCGGACTCCAGGTGGAAACAAATGACTAACGAAAAAGTAATATCGATGCCCGTTCGCGAGATCACAGACCTTAAAGTTATCCTGGCTACCTGGTATAAGTTCTTACAGGATCAAGCTGACAAATTGACTCCGGACGATTTCTCACGATGCCTACGGACTCCGGTAATTCTGAACCTTGAAACCAATGACGTTGAATTGCTCTTCACTGGTTCCGAAGAACTCTTAAAGGGCTTCAAGGATTTCATCCTGGCCGCAGGCTGAGCAATTGACTAAAACTGGCGCCCTCATCGCATTCCTTGCGACCACCAATCCTTCTCGGGCGCTGATCTTTTATCGGGATATAATCGGACTCACGTTCGTTGCGGATGAGCCGTTCGCCCTGGTTTTCGAGAATGAATCCACGATGATCCGCATTCAAAAAGTAGAATCACTTTCTCCCCACCCATTTACATCACTTGGTTGGAAGGTTGGGGTTATTAGAAATCGGATCAAGGAACTGAAAAACCTGGGAATCCGCTTCGAGGTGTATGATTTCCTGAAGCAGGACAACGATGGAATCTGGCAAACACCAGACGGCTCCTTGATAGCATGGTTCAAGGACCCGGACGGAAACTTGCTTTCCTTGACTCAATTCTAGTTCGCAAAAAGCCGCCTGCCACTGTCTGGAGGACGCGAAGCTTATAAACAAAACAGTCCGATGCGCCTGCACCGGACTGATCACTATCGGGAACCTGTTTACAATGAACTCAGGCTACGTTCTCGACTAACGTTGCTTC
This sequence comes from Leptospirales bacterium, assembly GCA_016788865.1. Lineage (GTDB taxonomy): Bacteria > Spirochaetota > Leptospiria > Leptospirales > Leptonemataceae > JAEUSB01. The sequence continues at coordinate 13,984 of JAEUSB010000017.1, read as the reverse complement.
GCGTTTTTCCGCAACGTGGATAATGTGTTCCTTTTCTATTTTAAGGACTCCCAGCAATTGCAACACCTGGCAAACAGTGTAACCATAGTCTACTTCGAACCAGCGATAAGAAAATTTTGGAGATCGTGGGTGCTTGTGGTGGTTATTCTGATAGCCCTCACCCATAACCAGCCAGGAGACAATGTTGTTGTTTCTTGAATTATCCTGGTTATCAAACGTCTGGTAGCCCATGGAATGTCCAAAGGCGTTCACCATCCAACCCTGGATTGGATGAGTAACCATGCCAGAATAGAAAGCAAAACCGATTAACCATCCACCGAAAGCAACCGACAGCGCCACTGAAATCGCCAGGTGCAGCGCGTACGGCACCCACCAGAGCTTCTTTCTGTATATCCAATGAACCTGGAAATCCAGATCCGGTACTTCCGAAGTGTACTGCTTCTTTCCAGCCGCGAGACCGCGCATGATGCGCTCATAGGAACGGAGCTGCTCCACAATCACCCGAGGGATGCTGGAATTCAGCGGGCTGTGAGGATCCTTTTCATCGTCAGAATGGCGATGATGAAGGCGATGCATGGTGCACCAGGTCTTTGCATCGATGCCCATAACCCAGGGCCCGCTGGCCACAACGAAATCCCGCACGCGGGACGGCAGGGTAACCGCTCCGTGGGTGAGTCCGCGATGGTAAAAAACTGAAATATAGGTAGCGTTGATCGCATAAGCGACGGCAAAAATCACCGCGCAGAGTATGTAGTATTCCATAGAACAGGCCTCCTTGCTATATCTAACTCTGTTAGATATAGCCATGTTTAAAACAACCCCCGGGCGTGCAAGGGTTTTTCAAACATCAGCAGAGGGGGCTCAGCGCGTCATTTTGAGCTTTGAAGAGAGGGCTGTCCCGAGGCTTTCGACTGCGTACTCTTCTGCAAGCTTAAACCGCTCCTTCCTGGCCTCACCTGAAAGCTTCAGGCTTGTTTTGGCGAGAGCAAGGGAGTTGAGCGTGCGAGTTGCCGTTTCTACTACCTCGAACGAAGAAAAATCTTTTTTCTCTCCTTCCAGTCCTTTGTAGATGGTCACGAGCGACTCAAGCTCAGCGAACAGTTCCGTCTGAATTTTTGATTCCGGAGCAGCCTCCCGGGCAACCAGATCGAGCATTCCCTGGAGATGCGAACGCAGCCCGCCGGTTTCCGCCATTCCACTGACAACGCCTCCAATTGCTGCATTCACCTGAATCTGAGTGGTGCCGTCATAGATATTGGTGATGCGGGCGTCTCTGTAAAGGCGAGCCACATCGTATTCTTCGATAAAACCTGCTCCTCCAAACACCTGAATAGCATCATAGGCGATTGAATTGCACATTTCCGAAATGTAGTATTTTGCCATTGGCGTAATGGTACTTGCGAGTTTCTCCCACTTGCGCATGGATTCGTCTTTTGGCTGTTTTTCATTCGCGTTGATTGCGCGAAGGGAACGCCAATGATAGTGATCCACAGCCGATGCAGCTTCAATCATCAAGCAGCGCATTGCCTTTGATTCGCGCTCCATGCGGCGCAGCATTTTTGCTACAGCAGGAATTTGATCGATTGGCTTTCCAAATTGAATCCGCTCGCGCGCGTATTTCTTTGCTTCAAACCAGGCTGCGGTTGCAAGTCCCGTTCCTTGCGATGCAACGCTCAGCCTTGCTCCGTTCAACATTCCTATCACGTAACGCGAAAGCCCATGCCCTTCCTCTCCAATCAAATGACCCTCAGCATTTTCAAAAGCCACCTCACATGTGGGCGATGCTTTGATTCCAAGTTTCTTTTCGATTCCGGTAACTTCTATGTCCTTTCCTTCCACCAGGAAGAACGACAACCCGCGCGCTCCGCTGTCGACTCCGCCTGTACGAGCCAGCGCGAGCAACGCGGCCGGGTACTTGTTTAGGCCACAGGCCATTGTCTGGAACCGCTTGGTACCAGTGAGACGCCATTTGCCGTCAATTTTCTCGGCACGTGTTCTAATTGAAGGCAGGTCGGAACCAAAGTCCGCTTCGCTCAAGCCCATAGTTACCGAATAACGGTCGTTGATAAGCTTTGGAATCCAGTGATCACGCATTTCCTTGTCCGCATACGCTTCCAGGATCGCGGCCAGATTGACCGACGCAACAGAGATGCTAATCGCCCCATCCGCGCGGTAACTCATCTCATGCCCCAACGCTTTAACCACGTTAGGCACCCCAATGCCACCGTAGCGCTTCTGGAATGCGAGGGGGCGCAGTCCTGCGTCGTTGAACTTCTCAAAGAATTTTTCGATTTCTGGCGGGTGAGTGACTTTGCCGTTCTCGAACTTGAGCCCCTGGCGGTCCATGGGTGCTGCCAACTGCGACATTTCGTTTCCACAGAGATCGCCATATGCGTCCAGAATCTGTTCGTAAAACGTCAGCGCCTCTTCATGCGAAGAGGGTGCCATAGCTAACCTTTCATTGCCGGTGGACTTGTACTCTTGAGCGTCTCGAAATCCGTCTTCGTACAGGTCGATGATTTCTTTCCAATCTATGAAATGCTTAAAATGGTTTTGAAGGTCTTCGTTGTCGGTGTAGTAGTTTCCTTGAATCATAGGGCATTCCATCGTTTCCGGAGAAACCGGGCAAGGAATTAAACATGCCGAGGCCTATTGAGGTCGCGTCATCTGAGCCACATAAATTTTTCCAGCCGTACATACGCGAGCCGCTACAAAACCGTCGGGCTGAAAATCAACTCGCTGGCCCCCACAATGCTCCATGCCTTGACCGGGCATCTCGGGGTTCTTGCCAACGACGGTAAAACTGGAAACGCCTCGCTCGCGCAACAACCTCTGCAAGCGCGAAATGCTATGCTCCGAATCCGCCAGGAATACTTTCCGGCTCCCGAAACTGTTCTGGAGATTTAGCGCCAGCGCATATTCACGCAAGACCAGAACATCCTCGGCATGCTTTGATGCGAACGCATTCAAACTGCGGACTTCCTCAGTTACTTGCGCGTAGAACGCAAAAGCGCTCCAGGTTTGCCTCACCGAATAGCCCGAAAGGAGTATCAAGATCACCAGTGCCACTCGCTGCGGCCAGTTACCAAACTTGCGAAAGCCATCGATTGATTTCAAGCTGAGGATTACAGCCAGCGGGAACAGTCCAAAGAGATAACGTGGTGCCATATGGTCACCATGGTTGGGAGAGGTCAGTAAGATGAGAATCGCGCTAACGCACAGTCCAACCCAGGCGATCCGAATTGTCCGTTTCTTTTCAATCAGTCCAACCACAAATGCCAGAAGCAAGAAAGGAGACTGGGGAACCAGGCCACGGAGCTTCGAGAAAAGGGTTTCCTGGATAATGTAGAGACGACTCAGCGATGCACTGTCATCCAGCGTCAGAGCGAAGCGTAGTCCAAGCGGGTGCCCGTGAATGTACTGATTCAGCCCCATCAGAATGCAAAACGGCAAAAAGAATCCAAGAATAGAAAAGCCCGGAATCCTGAACCAGGCACGGTCTGCAAACAGAACGGCCAGGGCGAATCCTATCGTTACGAAAATCACTTCGAGTCGGAAGTACAACGCCAACGCTGACACAAAGCCGAACAGGATCAAATCGATTGCTGCGCCGCGATCAGCGTAACGCAACAGTAGATAGATCGAGAGTGTTGAGAGAAAGATAGCGATTGGATATTCGTGAAATACAATGTTGTAAAGCAGCACTCGCGTTCCCAGCAGGTACAATGGAATTGCAAATGCAATTGCCCCGCTGTTCAGGCCGCAAACTCTCCCAATGCGAATCAATAAAAAGATCACACCGATAACGGAAATGAATCCCGGAATGTACATTCCACCCGTACCGAGGATTTGATAAAATGGTGCCGCCACGGCGGGAAAGTATGGAGGGAAATCAATATACGCCGATCCTCGGACTATTCCAAGGAATGGTTTTCGGAATGGAACGAACTCTAAGGTTGGATCAATATCTCGGCCGCGATATTGAAACTCAAACGTTGAATATTTCGTGCTGATAACATCTGTCATCTGCACATACATAATTCCAAAGTCGCCGAACTGAGTTGTCCGGTCACCCTGGAGAAAGATCAGGAAGAAAACGAAGATCACACTGCCGAATGCTACCGACGCCAGTATTCGTCGAGATGTCACGCTGCAGATTCCCCGGTTCCGCTCTGCCTCCCGCACCATGAGGTATGGCCGCTGGCAAGTGGCTTGCGAAAGCACGTATCATTCTTATACTGGCAGCGCTCGAAGAATCGGCAAGGTGAAAGCCGGGAATATTCGGTGGCAGAGGGAACGGATCCGGGGATTGGCTTCAGCTCCCCCTCTCTGGCACGTGCGGGCAACGCCGCAAACAGCGCCTCCGTGTAAGGATGCGTTGGATTGGCAAATACATCCCGGACCCGCCCGGCCTCCACAACCTGGCCAGCATACAGAACAGACATTGTATGCGCTGTGCTTGCAACGACACCAAGGTCGTGCGTGATCAGCAGAATCGCAGTTCCGAGTTCGGTTTGTAACTGATTCATTAGAGAGAGAATTTGTGCCTGGACAGTAACGTCGAGCGCAGTCGTTGGTTCATCCGCTATGAGCAACGCAGGTTTGAGGGCGAGAGCCATCGCAATCATTATGCGCTGCCGCATACCACCGGAGAGCTGGTGAGGATATTTTTCAAAAACCAGATCCGGCTCGGCTAAACCCGTATTCGCCATGAGGTCAATGACCCGTTTCTTGAGATTCTGACCGTCCGGTGACTCATGCAGTAAGATAGCCTCCAGTATCTGATTGCCCACACGCATAACTGGATTCAGTGCCGTCATCGGCTCCTGGAATATCATGGCAATATGGCGTCCCCGAATCTCGCGATACTGGAATGGATTCAGCTCGAGAAGGTTTGTATCTCGAAAGCGAAGTTCGGCAGCCTCCATTTCTACCCCGACGCGCGGCAGAAGCCCGGCAAGGGCAAGAGATGTGACCGATTTGCCACAACCTGATTCTCCGACCAGGGCGTGCGTTTGTCCCGTTTTGATCTGGAAACCGACGCCGTCGACGGCCCGGGCTAGCCCATGCCGGCTATGAAAGCGAACTTTAAGATCCCGAACTGAGACGAGTGACACCCGTCCAGTGGTCCGGGTTTTCGGACTTTTGGCAATTGAAATTAAGAGCCAGCCTGCCAACTCCGAAGTTATATCTAGTATGAGCAATGTAGCGAGCGGATTCTCCAGTCTTAAAGTCCGATTTATCGCCTTGTTCCTGGCGGCTTTTCTCGTCAGTACCTCAATTATCGTTGGTTTCATTGCAATTTCTATCGAGCGCCTGATGGTTCATATGATCCACGAGGAGCTTCAGGCGAATGTCATGGCCATGGCGGCCTACCTTGACGCACGCGGCGATGGGGACTGGAGAATCGACGAGGACAATGGAAAACTCTATCGCGGTCAATTGCTGATCGATGGGAATCTTGCCCTTGTCGATAAGATCAGCCGAATTACCGGTTCAGAAGTTACGATTTTCAAAAAGAACATTCGCGTCGCGACAACCATTCGCCTCCCGGACGGTTCCCGTGCCGTTGGCACAAAGGTCTCACAAAAGGTTGAAGACATTACCCTGGTAAAGGGTGAGTCGTTCATGGGCGCGGCGGATGTCGCCGGTAAAATTCTTGAGTCGGTTTATGAGCCGATCAAGGGCGCCGACGGCAAGACAATCGGAATGTTGTACGTAGGCCGCGATCCGGCCGAGCACGGTGCCGAGTTAAGCAAACTCCGATTTCGTATTTCTGTTCTCGCCGGTATCTTGCTCGTACTCACTGTTCCTGCCATCTGGTTGCTGGTGAGTTATACACTGGCACCGCTGCATCGACTTATCGATTGGACACGCAAGATTTCCGGTGGAGAACTCAACGCGCGTTTTGAAGGTGGAACAGTTATTCGCGGTGAAGTTGGTGAGGTCTCGTCGTCACTGAAGGAGATGATCGTCAACATTCGACAAATGATTCTACTGATAAAACAAACCGGCGTGCGGACACAGGAGTCAGCAGAGAATCTGGTTTCATTTTCAGGACAATTTGCAGCAGGCGCGCAGGATCAGGCCGCAGCGGCTGAGCAAGCATCGGCCGCGATGGAGGAGATGGCAGCATCCGCAGAAAGCGTGAGCGATCGTGTGAGCACATCCGTCCAATCGATGGAAGCGATTAATCAAAGTCTAATGCTGTTATCCAAATCAAACATGGAAGTCAGAGGATCGATGCAAGAACTGACCGGGTTGTCGCGCTCGGCATCGGAAAAGGCCAAGGGTGGAGAAGAACAGATCAAGGCCGCAACGGAAGCAATGGCGCGAATCCAATCCACTGCGAGCAAAATTACAGAATTCGTTGGAATCATCACTGAAATTTCCGACCGCACGAATTTGCTTTCACTGAATGCGGCGATCGAAGCGGCAAGGGCCGGTGATGCTGGACGCGGCTTTGCCGTTGTGGCGCAAGAAATTACCAAACTCGCAGATCGGACGCTTGCAAGTGCAAAAGAAGTTACGGCACTCATTCATGCGTCATTGGACTCCATCAAGAAGGGAACGGTCCAGGTAGATTCGGTTGCAAGCAACCTCGGTGGAATTGTACAGGACGTTAAGAAGATCGATCGTTTCTCTGAAACTGTGATGGAGAAGATCAGCCTTCAAACCATTGACGCGCAGAACATTTCAGACAATGCGAGCGGGCTTGTTTCAACTTCATCAGAAATCATAACAAGTTTGGCAGAACAAAAACGTGCCACGCGTGAAATTGAAACAACAATCGGCAATGTATCGAGCACAGCGCAGTCCGTAAGCTCGAGCACACAGGAACTTCAGGGACTCGCGGCAACATTGCGCGAAAGCTCAGAGGAACTACTGAAGACAGTTGCCCGCTTTCAGATCTAGTCCCTTAAAACACTACAGTCTACCTGGAACTGCTTGTCCTGGGATCGAGCGCGTCGCGCAGCGCGTCTCCAACAATGTTGAGCGAAAGCACAAGGGGAAAAATGCCAACAAAGGCGCTGCCAACAAACACCCACCAGATAGAAGGTGAACGCATAAGCTCTTTTTCAGCCTCAACAAGCATGGCTCCCCAGGATGCCGTCCCTTGCTCCACACCAATCCCGATGAAAGTAAGTATACTTTCCGCAAGTATTACAGAGGAACAAAACAACGTGAAGTCTATGATGATGAGGTATCGGACGTTGGGCAACAAATGCTTTGTGAGAATCCTGAAGATAGAAATACCCGTTGCACGCGCGGCAGTAATGTAATCCAGGTTCTTTTGCTTCATGGTCTCGCCACGTATCAACCTGGCTGTACCCACCCATGATGTCAGACCAATTGCGAGACAGATCCAGAAGATCCCGCGACCAAAAACCATAAGGAACGCAATGACAAACAGAAGCCAGGGAATGCTGGCAATGGTTGCCATTACCCACTGAATTAAGTCGTCCAACTTACCCCCAAACCAACCCGAAATAATTCCAAATGCAATTCCAATCGGAAAAGCAACAGCAGCAGTTCCGAAGGAGAGGATCAATGCCGTTCCCGCTCCCTGCATGACTGAATAGAGGATGTCGCCGCCGTTTATATCTGTCCCAAGCAAATGAATTCCCTTTACCTGATTCTGCTGGTATTCCTCTTTTCGCAGCTTGATGCCCGTAACTTCGGCGGCAAAGGGTGCACTATAGGTCCGCTCCCTGGGCATGCTCGAAAATGCAAGATCGAGCAAGCTTGGATCAGCAATCTTTCCCGTTCCCGGAATCTTGATCTGGCTTAACAGGCCAACCACCACGTAGACGGAAATCGCGAAGAAAGCGACACGCACGCGTCGCTTGCCCCAGAGCTCCCGTCTTGCATCCTTGAGCGTTTCCGTCTTCAGGAAGGTGCGCAGTCCCAGCGCAATTGCAACAGCAACGCAAATCCAGAACAGATCGAAAAGGATGACGATCATTCGAGCACCACGCGAGGATCTGCCAGTATGTAAGATATGTCAGTCAGCAAGCTGCCCAGCATATAGAGAATTGATCCCAGGTACACGATCACTTTAATTACCTGGAAATCCTGCGCCAGAATGGCAGAATACATCATGTCGCCCATTCCGGGAATTCCAAAAAAGTTTTCGAGGATTAAGGAGCCGGTGATGAGAAACGGCAATGACATTACGACAGACGTTAAGATTGGTATTAAAGAGTTGGGAAGGACGTGCTTGAAGAGGACACCCGCTTCGCTTACGCCCTTGGCCCGGGCTGTTCGGATGTAGTCCTGTTCCATTTGTTCCAGGAAAACAGTTCGGTAGAATCTAATGTGGCCGCCGAGACCGGCTAGAAACGCAACAAGAATCGGCAGCAGCGCATGATTGTACACCGGGACGAACTTCAACACCTTTCCAAATAGCAGATTGCACCCCAACAAATACACGGGAATCGGAATGCTCATCATCGCAACAGTTACGAACAAAGTGGAAATATCGAGCGCGGATTCGCGAAAGTAAGCAATGAATAATGCCATAGAAACAGAAAATATGAGTGATAACAGGAAGGTTGGCGCAGCAACTGCGAATGAGTACGGCGCCCGCTGCCGGATGGCCGCGCCTATTGGCTCCTTGCTCTTGTCCACACCCAGGTCAAGGCGAATCAGGTCGCTTAGCCCCAGGAAAAACTGCGAATAGAAGACGCTTTTGGTTTTGAGTTCAGGATGCTTCTCTCCATCCGCTAGCTCCACCTCGGCGTCAGACGGAAGGTTCAGGAATCGTGGTAGATGCAGATTGTTGTTTCGCACCCAGGCCTGAAGCACTTTGATGCTGGCCTGAGGTTTATGGACCTTCGCAATCGCAATAGGATCGCGCATATGAAAAAGCGCGAACGTGATGGCATACACTCCGAGAAAGACCGGAATAGTGTAGAGAATTCTGCGAACGACGTACAGGCCCATCAACTTAACCTCTTGCTATAACTCTTGTATGCAAGGAAACCAGGAATCAATATCGCCAGGATTACTGCAATGAGCAGAACGTATCCGGCCCACGGTGTTCGATTCCATTTCTGCACAAGTTCTTGACGCTCGGATGGATCCAGATCGCGAAACTTGAGCTGATTTAGATTGGTTGGATGCGGGCGAAACGGAGCAAACCACTTGTGCGAAAGCCCGTACGTAATGGGGAAGAACTGGGTAATGATTGGAGCATCCTCGGAAAGGATGTCCAGCATGGACCGAATCAAACGTTGGCGCTCAGGGCCCGGGCGCATGTTCTTCATTTGAACATAAAGCGCATCGTAAGCTGGATTCTGATAATTGCCCTCGTTGAAGGAGTTGTTGCTATTGGGTCCATAAAGTAACTGCAGAAAATTCTGGGGATCCGGATAGTCAGCGTGCCATCCACCTGCGATGATCTGAAAGTCCTTTTTGTTCTTTTTCTGAATCACCGTCGGCCAATCGAGTTGCTCTACCTTGAGCTCCACGTTTACCTGCGCGAAGCTATCGGCGTAGAATTTGTACGTACTTGTAGATCCTGGAGAGGCAACAGTGGTAAATAGTAACTTGAGTGGCTTTTTTGTAGCAGGATCGATTCCACCCGGGTAACCCGCCTCGGCCAATAGTTGTTTCGCACGATTTAAATCGACAACCGAGTATGGATTCCTGTATGTCTCGGAGTAACCTTCAATTCCGGGCGGTATGATCGAGTGCGCGATTACGCCGCGGCCATTCAAGAATCTGCCCAGCATTTCGTTTCGATCGAGGACCAGACTCAGCGCTTGTCTCAGTTTCTTGTTTTTTAGAACCGGATCAGCAAAATTGAAAACCCAGTAATAGGACGCGACATCAACTTCAATATCAAGTCGCACACCGCGCGCACGGTAATCAGGGGTCAGATCTTGATTTGCTACGACCTGATTGTAAACTTCTTTTGGAATCCCTGCCCGGTCAAGATACCCCTGATCGAATAACGTCCATAGCGGCGGCACCGTTTTAATGATCTGCATGTTGACTTCATCAAGCAGGGGCAATGGCTTCCCCGCCCGATCCAGCAAACCTTCTGCTCTGTCACCAGGCTGGCCTTCTGAAGGGTAGAAATCGTCCTTCCTATAATTTGGATTTCTTGCCAGGACTATTTTGTAGTTGCTATGCCATTCCTTAATGATGAAGGGCCCTGAGGCAGCCACTTTGCGATCGTACGGTGGTCTCCCGTTTTGCCCATTGTAGTACTCCACACATTCGCGCGGTTGCGGGCTGCCGGACACCATCGTAAAGAAATAGACTATCTGAGGAAACGAATCGGTCAAAAGAACTTGTAGAGTGTAGTCGTCCAACTTTCGCACACCTGGAATTGATTCTTCGTAGGCGCGCTGGATGTTCGTATCTTGTTTGCCGTCGTCTGCCTTATGCGCCAGTTCGAGTTGCTTTGAGTAGTCGTCGTAACCCACGATATGACCCTGCAAGATTCCAAAGCCGTAAGGATCAATGGCATTGTCGGCCGAGCGTTTGATTCCAAAGATGATGTCGTCGATTTTGATTTCTCGTCCTAGCCCACCCGCAAAGCAGGCGTCGTCTGCATAACGCAGGCCCTTGCGAATTGAGAATTCAAACGTTTCATAGGTGCGACCATTGTGAACGGCGCTCCCTGTTCTGGGCAATGCAGTTGCCATGGATGTTTTGATTTCCAAAGGACGTTTGAGATAATGGTATTCGTACGGTGTGTCGTGAATGTTTGACGCCACGCTGTTGGACGTTGTGTCCCCCACGCGCGCCGGATCAAGCGTGCGAATGTCATCCGACAATGCCGTCATGAGTACTTTTCCCCTGGGGAACTCGCCGTAAGGATTATTGCTGCAGGCTGCAGCAAGGAGTAGCAGCGCGAGCCAGCGAAAATGCATGGGCTCGACTTTCAACAGCGTGCTTTTTTTGGCAACTGAATCGCGCTCGGAAAGGTCCAACGTCTTGTCTGCTGCGCAGGTCGGCTTCCATGGAGGTGGACAAAGACCGGTTTGCGACTCCGGAGGAGGTTATTCTATATCCTTTTTAGCCGATACTGAGAATATGAGATTTTGCACCGTTCTCACCATCCTGCTTCTGGCTGTTGCCTTGCAGGCTGAGACCACAGAGATCGCCGATCGCCGCACCACCGTTTACGACGGCGGGGGCATAGTGGAGATTGCAAAGAAATACCTGGGCGTCCCTTATAAGTTTGGCGGTCAGACACCCGAAGGATTTGACTGCTCTGGCTTTACAGGGTACGTCTATAAAAAGGCCGGTTACAAACTAGCCCGCGATGCCAGTGTGCAATACAACGAAATGAAACCCATCAAGGTTCCTCGTGTGGGCGATCTGGTCTTCTTTAAGATTGATGACCAGAAAGTCAGCCATGTGGGTATCTACGTGGGCAATCTCACGTTTATACATGCTCCGTCCACGGGGAAGAAAGTGAGTTTTGCCGACATGCGCATTTCCTACTGGAAGCAGCGGTATGCTGGCGCAAGGACCGTTTTCGGCCAATAAAAACACTTTCCGTACCACGCGGTTGAAAAAAAGATTCCGTGTGATTCGGAAGCGCTTGAGTGAATTGGGCCTCAGTCTGCCCGCGGTGAATCCACCCATTGCATCTTACGTGCCATCAGTTCGGGAGAATGGCATCGTTTATGTCAGCGGTCAACTCCCTTTGAAAGAGGGCCAACTCCTGTTAACCGGACAGATGATTCCAGGACGGTCCGTGGAAGAAGCGCAGGCCGCCATGCGACAATGCTTTCTCAACGCAGTCGCGGCCGCTCTCCTGGTCTGCAATGAAAACGAACTGAAACGTGTTCTGCGATTGGGCGCCTTCGTTGCTAGCTCTGCCGAATTTACCGAACAGCACAAGGTTGCCAATGGTGCGTCTGACCTGGCTCGCGAGGTCTTTGGGGACGCAGGCATTCACGCACGCGCGGCGGTCGGCGTAAGCTCCCTCCCCTTGAATGCAACTGTTGAATTAGAGGTGAGTTTCAGTGTTTCCTGATCGTCAGCGGCTGAAGGAAATCTTCAAATCGGTTTTGCAATTTGAACTGGAGTTTGTACGCGTTACTCGAATTGGAGTTGAGCGGATGACGCGTGGCATGGCGGCTGAGTTTGCTACAATCGCCCGTGAACTGAAGTTCACGCAGCTTGGATTCTATGCGATTTGCGTTGCGGCTTTCTTCATAGCCATGTTTCCCTGGATAGACTATCGCATAACGTTTGCGTCTGAAGAATACGCCGATGTTGGATCCAAGACAAAGCTGGTTTTTCTTCTTCCGTCCCTTTTTGGTCTATTGCTTGCAACGTTCAACATTCCCTTCCGGCAAACGGTGTACCGCGTCATCCTCGTCCTGACTGCCTTAATCTATGTGGCTGGTTTGATCTGGCCCAATCCGATTCATACGAGCATGCACAGCGGGGACTTTCACGTGCGTTTCTGGACGTATCTATACGGGCTGACACTGGCCGGTCTGGCTGTCCTTGCTGGTCAGGCGCTTTCTGAGACAACAATCCATCCTGAACGGTTCCAGGGAAGGTTGCTGCCCGAGCTTCACCCGGAGGAGGAAACCTCCCCCAGGAAGCGCAGTGCTAAATCTGCCCGAGCCTGATCAGGTTTTCGCGCTGAACGGGGCTAACCCGAGAAGAAAATCTCTTTCCCTCTTGCACTACTTCACCCTGAAAGGCCTCCAACAGATACTGATCGAAACTCTTGCGGTTAGCCGCAACCGGGGCTTCAAAGCCACGGCCTGGCAGGCCTTCCCGCTTCTGGCGGTAATAGAGGGGACTTTCGAGTTTTTTGACGATCATGCTGGCCTCCTCACATACTCTCTGACGACCATTCCGCCGCCAAAGTTTATGTCTCATTTCAAAAATACTTCGATTTGCGTGAAAAAACAACAGATTTTTCTCGCATACGACTAAACAACTGATACCTATACAAACGACAAGTATATTTTAGATCGTTAGCAAAAAAAACTGAATCGTTTCAACAAGAGACAGCATACCAGCCCCCTGTGACAGAAAAGGTCCCGATTTCGTGGAAAATGTCTGAAAATTCAAAAAGATGGCCCCACACGCCCGGTTTTTGACCGATTTTTAAAAGGAAATCACGATGAAACGCATTCTCTTTCCTCTATTATTGGTATTCTGCCTGAGTCAGGTCGGAGTTTCAGGCCGCGATCGTTCTGAACGCAGACCGGGAAAGTTCGTCCAGCGGGGCGTCGTGGAATCAGTCCAGCCTGAGAAGCAGGCCCTTTGCGCCCAGGCCAGCGAGGTTCCTTCGCTACGGAGGGCTGATGAAGCCCAAGTTCGAGCCTTCTTTTTTGAGAAAGAAAATGATATGATCCTCATGTCCCCGGACGGCGAAGAAGTCGGAACCTTCAAGATCGATAGAGTCGCCGTCAATGGAATGACAACCCTGTGTGGATCATTTGAACTAAGCGAACCACATATAGTTAGCCCTGGCGACCGGGTAGGTGTGGAACTCTCTCCCACAGTTTACAAGCCACAAAGTACGACGGGACCGGCACCGGTGCTCCCGCCGGCTCGCGTACGCAATGAAGTCGACAAAAAGATAATGCTCCGGGTTGAATGGGACTTTCTAGTCTACGGCCAGGGCGAAGATCCTGCCGCCGACAACTACAATCTGCATTTCTTTGATCGTTCACCTCAGGTTACACCGCGAATTGAAACCTTCTATATGGATCAATATGAGGTGACCAATCGTGAGTACCTGTTCTTCTGCAAACGAGCCGGCCACGCATTGCCCGAAGAATGGCGGCTAACGGGTCAGTATCCTGAAGGAACGGCAGACCATCCGTTTGTCCTGGCTTCCTTTGAAGACGCACAGCAATACGCGAGATGGACTGGAAAGCGGTTGCCTACGGAGTTCGAATGGGAACTCGGTGCCCGGGGCGGTTTGAAGTTGCTTCGAAATGGAAGTGGTCGTGAGGGAATTAAGCGATCCCCTCCCGTGTATCCCATG